>NZ_JBLYEG010000014.1:0-166221 GCF_048514875.1 Flavobacterium sp. T12S277
TATTTTTCTGCTAAAGGGTCAATTGACATGAATCTCCCAATAGCCATGTCGTAATTTCTCCACTTAAAGCTGTCCCAGTTCAGTCCCAGCTCGTCTTGGCGTTCCTGACCCTGATACTTATACTTATTCTCTACACCAATTTTAACTGGGTTATAACCATTATGTTTTAACCCAAACGGGTAGTAATTGTTTTCTTCCTTAATGGCAAGTGTTTTGTCATAGCTCAAACGAACGTTGCCTAAATGATCTTTGTATTGATAAATGTATTGATAAGAATTTCCTGAAGGCTCTACATACCCTTCTGCTGTTGGGAAAAACTTTAAAACACTATTATCATATTGATAACCGCCCAGATAATCCGTTGTTACAGTTGTTTTTCCTGTTTCGTTTACAATTTTTTGCAGTTTTTGTCCCGCAGCGTTGTAAATGTACACAATATTTCCGGTGGTGGCAAAGGTAATTTTTGTAGGTAAATTTAAATGGTTGTAAGTGATAGAAGTGATATTTTTATTGGCATCAGAGACCATATTCCCGTTAAGATCATAGGTATAATCATCGCCTGTGTTAGCCCCGTCTATAAAACCTAAATCTTTACGACTGGAGTCCGTAACTTTCATCAGTTGGTTGGCGGTGTTGTTATTGGCATAGGTATATACCAAAGCGTCTATAGCTGTGGCACTCTCACTGCTTCCAGTACGACTAAGCCCCATAATATTTCCATTTTTATCATACGACAAAATTTCATTATAGGCATTGGTGGTTATCGCTTCTTTTTGGAAAATTCCTTCTTTGAGCCTGCTCAGGTTGTCGTATTTGTAACCGTATGAACGTACAGTCCCATTGTCCAAGTTGGTAGCCCAATAGGTTTCGGAAATATTCCCATTGTACAAACCTTTTACTCCTGAAATTCCTGAAGTCGTTTTATCATAATTGATCTTAAATGCAAATAAATCTTTTGGATCTGTTTCTTGTTGTAATGCCGCTGTATTGTTAATATCGGTCAGCCAGCCACGTACATTATAGGCGAAGTTGATGTTCTGGATATTGTTTCCTACTTTTTTCGAGCTGAGCTGCCCAAGTTCGTTATAGGTATTATTGGCAATTACTTCAATTGGTCCGCCATTAATCTGGTGGGTCTGGGTCAGCAAACGGTCCTGAGCAGAATAGGTAAATTCATCTCTTGTAACAAGTTCGGTACTACCCGAAGTACGTTTATGTTTGGTTATGGTGTACAATGCTTTTCCGATGAAATCAATTTTACTGTCCGTATAGGTGTAACCTCCTAAATAGTTTTGAGTATAGGTACGCACCGGTCTGGCCTTTTGCTCATAAAATGTAGTAGTAGTTTCTCCTGCGGTACTGGTACTTGAAGTTAATACTCTGGTCCAGCTCCCGGTAGCCAATCCTTTGGTATTGATTAAAAGAGATTGATTTTCAATAGCTGAAGGTATTACCGGAGCATTAGGGTAGGAGTAGGTATCGTAGTAATTAACCGTTAAGAGTTTGAAGGAAACAGGCGCTACGATATTAGTGTAATAAGCAGCAATGCCATCCAAAGTTCCACTGCTTTGTTTACTTTCATTAATGACGGTAAGAGTAGGATTATTCTGAGCAGCCTGTAAGTTTGTTCTTCCGGCAGCAGTTGCAGCGGTAGTGTTCATCCATCCGGTGTAGACAGGTCGGTTAAAAGCATCGTATTTGGTAATCATCCAACCAGATCCTGTACTATCTGTGAAAGGAGAGTTGGCAGGTCCTGTGGCAACAAGTCTGTCGAGTTTGTCGTACACAATGAACTCCCATTGTTTACCCGGTAGTTTTTTCTCTACCAGACGATTGCGTTTGTCGTATTTGTACTGGTAACAGAGATTATCTAAAACTCCCTGAGTTCCATCACTAATAATGGCACTGAAAGTACTTCCTGCCTTAGCATGGAATCCAGGAAGTAATGTAATAGAATTTGAAGCGGTTAAGTGCAGAGGAGCTTCAACAGATACTGTAGCTGTAGAGGTTAAATTCGCTTCTGTATTGGTTGTCGTGCCTATAAGATCTGCCGCTTTTGGAGGAATCACGTAGGTCAGGTTCCCGTAATCGTCATACACATAATAAGTATTGTGCGGGTTTCGGGAGTCGTAGGTTCTTTTAAGAATGATTTGTCCTTCTTTGTTTTTAAATTCTACGGTAGAACCGGCATTTTCGCTTGGGTTTGCACCCGAGTTTTCGTCGTAGGTAATGGTTTTATACAAAGCTCCCGAGACATTATAAATCCCTGCTTCTGAAAGACTAATATCATACAGTCCTAAACCGGCTTGCCAGCTCGTATTGGCTTTGTAGACCTTAACGGCATCAGCAGCAGTACTGGCCGTAGAAACGATTTTGATTTCATTACCACTGCCCATTTTCCAGGAGGTTCCCGGAGCGGCTTGTTTTTGAACACGGTTTAAAGGCGAGAATTCAAACTCTTTTTCCGAAAAAGGATTGGCTGTGTACTGATATTTATCTTTATTGTAGAACAGCTTTGCTTCGCTTATGGCTACATCAGCATCAATTTTTGGATGATTATTGGTTAAATTGACAACAGGGTAGGGTAAATAATCTTTGTCTTGTCTACCAAAGGCATCATACTTCATTGGAGTTACAATATTCTGTCCGTCTGCCCCCTGACCAATGGCAATGGTCTGTATCGGACGGCCTAATCCGTCAAAATAAGTAACAGTTTGATTGATGTCGTTTTTGGTTAGGCTATCAAACTTGGCTTCGGTAACCGGTTTTTTAGGTGCTGCGGTCGAGACAAAATTGTCAGGACTGAAAGTCTGGGCCCTAAGCCCCGAACTTGTCACTAACATGAGAATAACTATAGGAATGTATTTTTTTATGAAAATACAAGTTATGTTTTGAGAATTCATACTTCTTTATGGTTTTTTATTTCAGGCTAAGCATTATTATAAAAAAGGCACTCGATCTGGCTCTTTTACTTTAATACCATTGGTGTAAAACAAATTTCGGAGCGTTTTACACCAATTGCTAAGTTCTGGTTTTGGTTATTTTTCTTCTATGGCACCTTCGTTACATTGTCCGGTTCGATCGGCATAACCTTGTCCTAGGTTTCTTATATCATCTTCGGCTTGTCGATTGGCATCGGCTTGAGAGAGTAGCGAACTGTATGTTTTTGCAGGTACGCTATAGAGTACTTCTGTTCCATTCATTCCCGGTGGGCAATAGGATCTTCTGATATAACGTTGTGCATACTCGTTATAGAATACACATTGACCTTTAGCATTGGCGTTGGCTTGTCCTTCGGTATTTAGTTTTTTTACTGCCTCACTGTCTACGTGTGCCTGAGAAGTTTTTAAAATTACCGCTCCCTCTGATAAAGAATAGTTCTCATAAGAACCAATTGCACCACCAGTACAGCTGTTTTTTTGGAAGGAACCACTCATAGCAATGCTTCTAAAAGTACAGTCGCCCTGAGCATTAGCATTGGCTAAACCTTCTGCTTGGAATTTTTTCCAGGCACGCTCATCAGCTTCCGCCTGTGATGTTTCTGATTGAGCTGCGCCATACGCCAGGCTGTAGGGTACATAAGAACCCGCTCCACCAACAGTACAGTTGGTCTTTTGAAAATTCTGAGAGGCTATAGCGGCACTTTTAAAAATACATTTTGCATTACTGTCATTATTAGCAAATGCCTGTCCATTAGCCATGACTATTTTCAAAGCCTCATCATCGGCCGCAGCTTGGGACTCGTTTGAAGGGTACGTTCCGGCAGCAACAGTATACCAGGCACTCTGTGGGAAACCTCCGGCAGCACAGTTGTTACGGGTAAACTGTCTGCTTTGCGCCGTATTCCAGAAGGTACATTTCGCATTTTGATCATTATTGGCAAATGCCTGTCCGTTGGCATTAATTTGCCTCCATGCTTTAGCATCGGCATCAGCCTGAGAAATCTCAGAACTGTGTGTTCCGGCAGCAACAGTATACAAAACAGTCGCTGGCGTACCACCCGAAGCACAGTTGTCACGAGTGAAGGCTTTGCTTTGAGTCGAATTTTTATATAAAGCGGGATTTGACTCCTTAAGTGTACCGCAATCGGCTAGCTGTCCTTTATAGTTGTAGCAATATTTTTGCAATACAAATAAACTCTGATCTTTTACATATTGTAATCTTCCAAAAGAATCGTATTGATAATAAGAAGTGATTCCTTTAGGATCGGTTACACTGCTTATTCCCACAAGCGGGGTATAGGTGTAGGTGGTCACCATGGCATTTGGCAGATTGTTTCGCAAGCTACTTTCCTGTGTTGCTGACAAACTTGTTGCAATCGTAAAACCTGCACCAAAATCAGGCAAAGCCTCTAGCTGTGCATAAGCTGCATTCTCTATTTTGGCAATGGGTTGGCTTTTGTTATACCCCCAGATAATCGACACTGGTGTACCAGCCTCTAAGGTGTATTGAACAATATTACCTTTTTCATCGTACTGATTGTACGTAACTTTTTTATCGGAGTTTAAATCAATAGCATCCGATCCTTTATTGGCATATACAAACCTTGGCAATAATAAATTATTTGTCGCCGCACTTCTGTCATAAACTGTTTTCTGTTCGGATAGTTTTGCGCCTTTTTTCAGCGTTTGAGTATCGAGAACTTTCCCAACCATGTTTTTGGCGATTAACTCATTTCGGAAAGGTTCATTAGCCATTTCCGAGTCTTGTGGGTAAAAATACTTCGTTTCCAGTTCTTCATTTAAAGAATTTGTAACCGTTTGTGAACTCAATTTTAAATGAGAGGGACTATTGTATTTATACTTCGTTAAAGTGGTTACTGGGTTTTTACCTTCAGCGTCATTTTGCGTATTTGACTCAGATTCGAGGTAAAACCAATAAGAGTTGCTTGAATATAAATTAATATTTAAATGTTCAATATTTTTAAAATTAGGATCTGGATAATGGTAATGCTGAAAATACTTAGCCTCGTATGCTATTCCCGGTACTTCCTTTGTATATTGATTTTCTAGTTTATATTGGTATTCTGTTATGTTTAGATCGGTTAAATTTCTATTAAAAATTGTTTTTCTATGCAATAAGCCATTGTCCCAACTTGCATTGGTCCAGGGTGCATAATTAAGATTACTTCCCAAACAGGAGAAGGGCATGTAATCCTGCGATGTATAGTAAAGGAGTTCTTCGCCACCATTCTCAAAATTGGTACCACCATAACTCACTGTTACATATTCGTACGTTGTACTATTATTTCCTTTTGTATTGTAAAGAGGAAGGGAGCTCGTAGAAGTTGCTTTTAGAAATATACTTTTTACTTCTAGAGTTGCAAAGCCTCCACCAGGGACGGCAACAGAACACATACTTCTGACCTCAAAATCTTGCAATAGATTTATCTTAACTCCTTTTATACCTGTGGATACATCAAGAGCCCCCTTTTTTCCATAATAATAGTGTTTGGTTTCAGTGGTATTGGTCTCGGTATCAAAAGAGGTAATTTTTTGAATTCTCAATCCACCTACTGCTACGTTAGCCATAGATTCGATTCCACCACCCTTACAATAGGTAAAATTTATACGCCCTGTGGTTTTAGGTTCAGGAGAGAAAGTAGCAGTTATTTTGTATGTATTATCTTTGATAAAGGTGAAAGGTACTATTATGGGTTTATTATGTTCACTCGCAGTAATAGGTGGAATATTGAGGTGTGGGTTAGTTAAATTTTCTATTTTTATAGTTAGCCATAATTCTCCTATCGGAAACGTACCATTTGTAAGCTGATAGTCATTATAGAAAACGTTGGCCTGTATTTCGGTATCATAATCAGTTTTGTTTTCAAATATATAGGTCTCAGTCTGCTGCTCTCTGCTATATTCTGGGTTTTCAAAAGATTTGTTTTCCGCATGAATTTCGCACTGACTTGTTACCTTTTCCCATATAGAATTGGATTCGTATTCAAATTCGTTATATCCTTTTGTAGGATATATGATTCTTTTTAAAATTCCTTTTTTTGCATATTTGATATAAGGGTGCTTATCTCCACACGATCTGTTTTTAAAGATGTTTTTTATATAATCGCTTTTTGGATATAGGTCTTTATGAATAATAGGGTCTGGGTAAGTACCCCATTGGCCGTTATAAAAACCCCATAAATCTCTCTGATCGGATAATCTTTCCACTAAATCATTAGGCATTTCATATTCAAAACTATATTTTTTTGAGGGATCGTTAAAAATACATTCTTTTAGAAAAATTCTTTTATTGGCGGTGAAAAGATAATTAAAATCAGCTTTTTCGATTGTTTTTAGTCCTCCTGCATCAAGCACTTTTATACCATTTATTAAATAACTACCAATTGTATTTGGATTTGCGGTATATTGGAAAGAAACACTACCATACTGTGGATTATTAGGACTACTGATACTTTCTATCATTTTCCCCATAATGCTTAAGCCATTTTGAGTACGTTCAGTCGTGGGTAGTACAGACGAGCAAGCGTCTTCATATTGTTTAACAGTAAATGATTCGCTAATGTTGGAAACAAAATAATAATTAGAACTTTTATAGGTGAAATTAACAATATCTCCTTCGGGGTGAACAATTTGAGTAAGATACCAACCGGTTACAACATTTTCAGGCACTTCAACACTCTGCCAAGTACTATGTTCTTCATCAGAAAAAAAATATTGGACTCCATTTTCTGTAGTGATCTTAAAACCAGATTTACCAATAATTTGAAGCCTCTCAAGTTTTAAATTGTTTTGTGGGATCATTACAGCCTTACCATTGTTGTCAAAAACAAATTGTCCGGAGTATCCCTGAAAATTATAGGAATACAAATCAGGCTGCAAGTCCTGATGTTGGTTATTATGCATGTACGTTAAAAAGCTATCTGCAGAGCAATTTCTTTCGCTGGTGATCTCAACTGTTCGTTTTTCATCGGCTTGGCCTCTAACTACTCTATTGATAATCCCTCCTGTATTTAGGTTCCATCCCAATCCCACATTGGTTTCCATCTGGTCTACTTCTATACCATTGGAATTGTAGTTTAGCGCAATGGGAATAGCTATATTCTTCGTTTTATAAGTGTAAATTGGTACACTAATATTGGGAGTACCGGTAAAAGTTCCAACATCAGTCTGTCCGTATCTACCCAGTTCATAGGCGGTAGGAGACGGTGGTATGATGTTAGGAACAGACGATTGACCATTATTCTGCCCGATTATTTGAAAGGAAAAGAACAGAAAAAGCAGAGCGCTTTTTATTTTTAGATGATGCATTTTTTTTAGTTTCTTTTTTTATTGATTTTGGAGATTCCGCTACAGCCGATTTTGTCCCGAATTTCTTCCGGAACCACCTAAAGTAGCAGGTTTTATTAATTTGTGTGCGATGGTTTTATTAGAATCTTAAACTATGAGGGCAATGCTATAAAGCCTTTTTGATTAGGAATTGTTGTAGCCGATTTTTCCCAATCAGGAATTTTTGAAGTCGTAAATAAGGAGGCTTGTAAGAGTAGTAAGTAGCATTTTTTCATAAGTTATTTTGATTTTTTTTGGTCTTTGTTTACCGCCGCAAAGCTAGAATAGTATTTCTTTAAATCTTTACGGTTTCCCACATTTTTGCCGAAAATTAAATCAAAAAAATCAGTAGCAACAGTCGGTTTAATTAGAGAGATAATCGGGAGGATAACTAACAGAAAATGAGAGTTAATTCTAATTTCTAATAAAAGAATTAGCTATGTTTTTTAGGAATTGAAATTGCAGCTCACGTTTTTCGGTAGTAAAGAAATGATTTCTACAGCAAAAAAGTACGCCATAAAAACACGAAAAGCGCCTCAGTTGATGAGGCGCTTTTTTTTTATGATGACTGGTTTTTTCTAGACTATTTTTTTGGTTACAATCTTAAAACTTTACAGCACCTTTAGAAACTTTTTCTCCCACAGTAGTTCTTTTAGATAAATCTAGTTTTTGGGTTGAAACCAATTCGATATTCTGGCACGCTTCTCCGTTTATCGAAATTGCTTTTGCTGAGGCTGAATTAAATTCGACATTTTTTAAAGACATATTTTGGGTATTGTAGATTTCAAATACGGTACTATTTTCGATGTCTAATGTTGCATTGTTGATTTTGATTCCGTTGGCATCAATAATCGTAAAGCCCTTTTCGGCTTTGGTGATTAAATTAGAGATTTCGATGTTTTGAAGGTTCATTTCGGGTAAACCTTGAAGAAATACCGCCTGTTGCGCACCTCTAATCGTGATGTTTTTGATTGAAATGTTTTTAAACTGTGGTGTTTCTTCGTTTACGGGAACAGCTTTTGTAGTAACAGTATTTCCGCCTTCAGCCAAAGTTTCGGCAATTGATTTTCCTCCATAGTACAAATCAAACGAGATGGCCTGTGACGGAATATCGGTCATAAAAATATCCGAGATGTAAATATTTTGTACAATTCCTCCTCGTCCGCGAGTGCTTTTAAAACGAAGCCCTACATCGGTTCCCATAAATGTACAATTAGAGACATGTAGATTTTTTACGCCACCCGACATTTCGCTTCCCACCGTTACACCGCCGTGTCCGTGATAAACGATGTTGTTTTTAACGATAATATTTTCACAGGCAACAGCACGATCGCGACCGTCTTTGTCTTTCCCCGATTTGATGCAGATCGCATCGTCGCCCACATCAAAACTTGAATTTTCGATGATTACATTTTTGCAGGATTCCACATCAAGACCATCACCATTTTGAGAAAACCAAGGGTTACGAACAGTTATATTTCTAATAATTAAATCTTCAACCATAAGAGGATGCAGGTTCCAGGCAGGAGAGTTTTGAAATACGGGGCCATCAAACATTACTCTTTTACTATTTTGAATGCTTACCAAAACCGGGCGTAGAAAATCGTGAATGGCTTCAAATTCTTCCTTGGTTTTTAGATCGTGGCGAACATTTTGATCCGCACCTTTTGCCCCTTTTAGATATTGCTCAGAAGGATACCAACTGTCCTTCTTTTCGTTTAAAACACCACCCGAAGCTACAAATTTGTTCCATTGTTCGTCTGTGAGTTTGTTTTTTTTAACCTGTCTCCAGGCTTCTCCCGAGCCATCCCAGACCCCTTTTCCGGTAAATGCTATATTGACGAGGTTCTTACCATAAATAGGAGAGAGGCAGCGCCAGGTGTTAAGCCCTTCAAAGCTGGTCTCAATAATTGGATATAAAGTTTTATCGGTAGAGAATTTAATAAGGGCCCCAGCTTCGGCATGAAGTTCAAGATTACTTTTTAAAATAATTGGACCTGTAAGCCAGATTCCCGGAGGGATAATTACTTTTCCGCCTCCTTTTTTGGATACTGCATCTATAGGCATCGGCGAAAGCTTTAGTATTTAAAACATATCCGCCATTGACCGCTCCAAAATCTTTTAGGTTTACGGTATTTTGAGGTATTAACGGCTCGCTGACTTTTGCCATTTTAAACTCGATGTTTTTATAGGTGTCATAGGGCTTGTTACCCTGAGCAAAACTATCTGGAAAGAAACAGAGGATCACAAGTATCAGAGTAATGCGTAGAAGTTGGTTTGGGTTAGCATTCATGTGTATGAATTTGGTTTGAAATTTAATTATAAATTTGAATGTATTGTTACAAAATCACCTTATTCGTTAATGCTTTTTTTGAAAACTTTAAAAAGTAATTTGAATAAAAGATAATGTTTAAATGTAATCGATTACACAAATCTAATAAAAATATTTATAAATGATGATTTAGTTCAAAAATAAAAAAATCATTATAAAAAATTCATTGTTTAGGGTGATCATTTTTTGCCACGAATCGCACTAATTTCACAAACTCGATCTAATTTTTTTTACAATAGAAGTGATGTAAGTCAATATAAGTTTTTTTCTTAATTGAACTTATCATTACATATAGGATTTAATTTTTAAGCTTGTTTTTTTGTGAAAGAAATAATTCTATTTTAGCTGAAGATTAGTCGCGTTAAATATTGCATTTAATTTGACAAAATATAACTAAAATATAAGTGATTTTATGAGTAAAACACTTTGGGAAAAGGCTTTAGCATTTAGTTTTGATCAACCAAATGATCAATATGGATTTTCAACCAGATTAGCACTAGAGAATCATTGGACGATTCATTTTACTCAAAGCGCCATAATTGAATATAAAAAGTTTCTTTTTCTGGCTGCAACCAGTAACGAAATGGTTTCACCTTCAGAGATTGTTGATATTGTTTGGCATCAACATTTAATTTTTACTAATTCTTATTCTGATTTTTGTGATTTGTTAGGAAAAAGAATAGAACATATTCCTTCGACTCATAATCGATCGGATTTTGTTAAGTTTAAAATGGCAAAAGAAAGAACTAAGGAGCTTTATGAAGTTAATTTTGGCCCGCAGTTAGCTGAAATTTGGCATTATGATAATGAATTAGATTCTTTGCATTTAGAGAAAAGTGGGTATGAAATTTCAAAACTTAGGAAAAACTTTTTAATCTATACCACCGCTCTGTCATTTCCGGTGTGTTTGGTTATCTTTTCATTTTTAATAAAAATTAAGAATCCTTATTTCCTTATAGCATATCTTTTGCTTTTTGTTGTTGTAATTTTATTCTTGAAATTTTATGTCCGAAAAAGTTTTCTTTCGTTATATGATGAAATTAAGAATAACTTCATTTTACAGAATCTTACGGCACTTGAGATGGTGTTTTTTAGAGAAAACAAACTGGATGCTGTCGTTCGTGGAGTGGTGAATAATTTGATTGTGAATCATAAAATTAAGATTTTAACAAATGGTAGATTAGAATTAATTGATGATAGTTTTGTTGAAAACCGATATGAGAACTGTATTGTCGAGATTATGAAAGATTTTGAGCCAATGCCTTATCAGCAATTATGCAAGACAGCCTTGCAAAAACCTATTTTTGAGCAGCTTCAGAAAGCAACTTATAGAATAAGAAACAGAATTTTTGATTCGAAAAAATTTGCAGATGTGGTGATCGTTGTGATGATTATTTTAGGATTCTTATTAAGCATTGGTTTTAGCAGATTTATAACTGGAGTTTGGCGAGGTAAACCGGTTACATTTTTGCTTTTTGCGATCGTTCCTTTGGTATTAATTTCTTTGTATTATATCAATCAGGTATTGAATTTAATGTTTACAACTATTATACCTTCTGTTTTTGAAGATAAGGCAAGGATAGCAACAGTAGAGGAAAAGAATTGGGAGTGGGATTATTTTCTGTATGGAAATATAATATTAGCAAGTTCATTCGTTCCGTTGATTAACTATAATACAAATTCGGTTTCTTCCAATAATTTTAGTAGTTCAGGATCATGTGGGACTTCTTCATGTGGAACTTCTTCTTGCGGAAGTTCTTGTGGTTCTTCATGCGGAGGGTGTGGTGGTGATTAAAAGAAATCATTTTTAAACAAAAACAAACATTCCGTTCCAGAAATCTGAAACGGAATGTTTTAATTAAAAAAAAAACTCAAGTAATAACAATTGTTATGAGTGCTTTTACTGCTTTTGCAGCTTTTTTTAGAATACTCCAATATAGTGGTTTCCTGGTTTGTTAACCAGTTTTGCTCCTTTGGTAACAGCTCCTGTTGGAATATCGATAACATAAATGTTTCCATCTTTTCCAACTGGTGTAACGGCCAGGTAAAGTTCGTTACCGTCAACTACAAAACCTTGGTATTGACCAAAATCTAAAGCAGTATCGTAAGCAATACCTTTAACTTTTTTAACAGTTTTAGCATTCAAATCTACTCTGGCAACAAATCCCTGTTTACCGGTTGCAGTTTGTGTGTAAAGTACATAAGCAATTCCGTTTCCTGCATATCTCCATGCATCGATATAAGATCCTTTTATGCCTAATGCAGCATCAAGACTGATAGCGAAAGAATCATCGTATTGATTGTCCTGGTTGATTCTTAAGATATAAGAACCTTTGTTCGTATCTCTTTGAGTTGCCTGATAGATGTTACCATCAGTTCCTAAGAAACTATTAAAACTACGGAAACCGCTTGTATCTCCAAAACCAACTTTAGACGTAATAATTTGCGGATTCTTTAATGATGGATAATCTACCACAAGAGATTTAGAGCCTAAACGATCAAATGTAGACTCGATTTGTCCTGTAGTTGGATTTGTTTTACGCAACCATGTTCCGATAATGACTTTATTTCCTGCTTTATTGATAGTAGGAGCATCTAAACGGAAAATGTGGTGTCCCTGAGCTTCTTCCTGAGCAGTCAATGGAAGTTCGTATTGATTGTAGTTTGTGATACGAATACCTTTAAGATCTAAAGCAAGAACTGTAGCCAAACCTCTGGTGTATTTGTATGTTTTGTCCGGATTTGTTGTAATAACAGGGGTAGATACATTTACGGCAACACCTGTGTTGTCACCATCAAAAAGTTTGTTCCATCTAGGTGATGTTCCGGCATATTGAGAAATGTTTACTGTTGTACCTGACTGCGTAAAATTTTTGGCTCCATTTACTTTATAGGTCATAAACTCTCCACCGTTAGCTCCGGTATACGTAATGTTAAAAAGAGTGCTTCCGTCTACAGAGGACTGCAAACGAGCCGTTCTGTTCGATTGTACAGGCATTCCGTCTGCATAAACATTGATCGAATAATTTGGGTCTTTGGCATTTTTTTTAGTTACGGCATAAACCATAGTTCCTCCGTTTCCGTCTCCCGGTGCTTCCTGCATTAATGCTCCTGAAACAGTGATCCAACGATCTGGTGTTTCCGGATTTACAGGATCAGTACTTTTTTCGTCATTACTGCTGCAACCAGTTGTCAATGACAATGTGCTTAAAACTAAACCACATGCAAATAGTTTAAACGTACTTTTTCTCATATTCATTGTTTTAAAAAAATTAGATATTAAAATTTATTAAGAGTATAATTCAGTTTTAGATAAAAGGCACGTCCGGGTTTTTGAACAGCATAATTATCGAAAACTTGTTTATCGAAAACATTTTTGGCGTCAAAGCTTACTATAAATTGTTTGTTTGGGAAAACATAACTCAGTCCTAAATCCTGTGAAAACTGCGCTGGTGTTACAGAGTTTGGCGCAGCAATCCAAAGTGTCGCAAAAGGATCTACGTATCCACAGTTGTAATACAGATTTAATTGTGAGTTCTTTTGGATCAGTTCCTTAAAGTTGTATTGAATATTTCCATTTAAAGTAAAGAAAGGCTCATTTGGAAGTTGCCTGTTGTATTTGTCTAATTGTGCGCCATTTGGATCATATTTCATTTTGAATAATGAGTTGAATTTTGACATGTTCATGGACACAAACAAACGATCTTTAAAACTATAGTTAAAAGAAGCTTCGTACCCAATGGATTGTGCTATTCCTAAATTTTCAAACGGTAAAGCTTGTATAGCGTCATTCACACGATCGCCGGAAATACGAACAATTTTGTCCTTAGTATTTCTTAAAAAACCGGATGCTACAACTGAAATTTTGTGCTGGTTTATCGTATAAGGGCCAAACTGCAATCCGGCATTGAAATTGTCACTTTCCTCTGGTTTTAGGTCAGAGTTCCCCAGTATGTTTTCACCTGGTCTTCCAAATATTTCTTCATCAGAGGGCAATCTGATGGCTTTCTCTGCAGATGCCGTGATCATTATTTCGGGTGTAATGAAATAAGAAGAGGCCAGTCCGTATCCAAAAAATGGAGTTGTGTTTTTAGTGATCTTTTGAGTTATCGTGTTTTGGCCATTTTGACTTACTAGCAGAGGTTTTCTTTCGTCTACCTTTTGCTCGTAAAACTTACCAAAGAAATTGGTTCTTAGTCGTGAATCAAGAGCCTGCATTTCGTAAGCCAATGAAGTGACTGTTTTTTGTAAATGGAACTTTGCTTCAAAATCCCTTTGAAATTCAGGTTTTATTAGATCGTCCTGATTTTTATTTAGCGTGTAAAAAAAATGACTGAACACAACTCTGTTCTTTTCATTCAGGTTGTAAGTAAATATACTTCTTGAGCTCAGTATGTTATTATTGATGATATTAATTGTCGGTCCACTTTGTTGTGCACCCGTTTTGGATAATATGGGTTCGCCTTTTAATCCTATAGACTTTTCTCCATGCCAATTATAATCCCATTTGACCGTATCATTTACCATCTCATGCGTATTACTAAAGACCGTATTGGTCGAAAAATCAAGTTTTTTGAAGAGAAAGCCTTTCTTAGAGTAGTTCAAACTTATTGCCGTAGCATCGGCTTCAGAAAAGCGTCCTTTATAGGGTTTGGTCATATACTGACCGTGCTGAATCTGATTGTGATCTTCTGATACATTTACACCAATCAAAAAGTTGTCAGCCCATTTAACATTGGTATAACCGGCTTCAAACCTTCCACCGAATGATCTGTATCGGTTTTCGAAACGTTTAACTCTTAGAGGTTCGTAACGGCCATCTGGTGCGATGTTGTAAATAAATCTTCCCCACACCTCATAATCATTATCAGAATAATTATAGAATCCGGATCCTTTTAGGGTAAAACCAGATTTGTCGCGATAGGTAGTATTAAAATTAGATTGAATCGTATTGAACGAACCATAAGAAATAGAAGCATTCAGCGTATTGCGAGCACCTTTTTTAAGGATAACATTTATAGCTCCGCCTAAGGCGTCATCGGCCAGTTCAGCAGGAGTAACTCCCTTATAAACTTCGATACGTTCGATTAATGCAGGTGGAATACTGTTTAAATTGAATGATGAACCATAGGTAGAAATGGGAATTCCATCAATAAAGATTCGAATAGCGTTTCCTGACATTCCATTCAGGTTATAATTAACGCTCGAACCTAATCCTCCGTTTTGTCTGATTCTTACGCCGGCAGAGCGGTCAAGTAATTCATTTGTTTGCAGATTTCGGGTAGCTGCTTCTTTAGTTTCTATGACATTTACGGAGAAACCTTTGTTCATGATCTCTTTTTTTACCGAGTTCTTTTTGATCACAACCTCTTTTAAGGCTTTTGGATCATTTGATTTTTCCAATAAGATGTTTACGGGAACAGAAGAGCTATTTACAACAACTTTTATTGTTTTTGTTTTCGCTTCAAGTGAAGTGATTTCAATGGTATAATTGCCGTAAGCAACGTTTTTAATTTCAAATTGACCGTCATTACCCACTAGGGCAAACTTTTGAGTTCCGACTATTGTAACCGATGCACCAAATGCAGATTCAGCGTTTCCAAAAGTAACTTTTCCTTTAATATTTCCATTTTGGGACCAACCTGAAAAATGAATGAACGTCAATAATAACAATAAAAACCTCATGATTTATGTACTTCTTAAATAGGAATGCAAACTTAAATCATTGTTTATATTTAATCTAAATAAAGGAATTAGAAGATCATTAGAATTACATTAGAAATTCTAATGTTGAGATTAATTTGAAATTTGAAGTGACATAATACAACGTTTTTTGTACAATAATACTTTTTAAATTACTCAAGACTGAACAATGTAAAATAGTGTTGAGCTATGGTGGTTTGTAGTATAGTATTGATAGGTAGTTTTTTATGAGATACTAAAATGGTGTTTGATAATTGCTTAATTTTGAAACTGATTATTATCGGAAACAAGGCCAGTTCTGCGAGATGATTTTTGTTACTGGAATAATCGCTTGTCTCTAATTTCTTCTAAATTATGCTTTCATTTCAAACCAACCATCAGGAATTTGTTCCTTCCGAAGAATTACAGCGAAATATAAAATGCTTTTGGTACGACAAGATCGAGTGCAAAAAAGAGGAATCCGGTTTTGAAGTAGTACCGGACGGTTATGCCGAAATTATTTTTTATTTTGGGAGTGAACTTAGTATTTCTTATCAGGATAGTTTGAAAGTTTTGCCGTCGCCTTTTATAATGGGACTACTCAACCAGCCTGCTGTTTTCAATTCGATCGATTCATTTGAAATTATTGGTATAAGGTGTTATCCGTGGACGATTTTTGATATGCTCGGATTATCTGCTGCAAAAGGAAAGAATGGAGTACAGGTTTTTACTCATCCTATTGCCGAACTTCAGTCAGTTTTGTGCGATCTGATTCGTTTGCATCAAATAGAAGAGGCAATTGCCAAAGTCGAAGATTATTTTTTGAAAAAGCAATTGCAAAGTAGTGAAGATAGTTTGTTGTTTAAAGCCGGAACAGCAATGACAGCCGGGGGAGGAAATATGCCCGTAAGCCAGATAGCAGCTGCGTCTCATACTACCGTTCGTACTTTGGAAAGAAACTTTAAACAATCATCTGGTTACACGGTTAAAGATGTTTCAGGTTTAATGCGTTTTGAACAGGTACGCAATCGATTATGGCATGAACCGAATTTGAATATTGCAGGTTTGGCTCAGGAACTGGGTTACACTGATCAGTCGCATCTTAGTCGGGAATTTAAACGTTACAGCGGTACTACACCCGCTGTATTTGCACGAAAAGCAAAGCAACAGACGATAAACAATGATTTTGTCGCATTTATACAATCCTGAAACTGTCGTATTGCAGAATTTTGTCTTTCTAATTTAGAATGTAAAATTATGTTATTGAAAGATAAAAAAGTAGCCATTATAGGTGCGGGGCCAGTTGGTCTTACCATGGCAAAATTATTACAGCAAAACGGTGTTGAAGTTACGGTTTATGAAAGAGATGCAAATGCGCAAACCAGAATTTCGGGCGGGACACTTGATTTGCATAAAGGTTCGGGACAGGAAGCCTTAAAAAAGGCAGGATTACTGGATGTTTATTTTGATGCGGCTATACCAATGGGGAGAACTGTAGCAGATCGACAAGGTAATATTTTGTTCTCTAAAACAATAACGCCAGAAGAACGTTATGACAATCCTGAAATTAACAGAAACGATTTAAGACTACTATTGCTTAATAGTCTGAAAAACGATACGGTAGTCTGGGACAGTAAGTTTACGAACCTTAAAGTAGTTAACGGAAAATGGCTTTTGGAATTTGAAAATGGAACAAGTGTTATTGCCGATTTTGTAATTGGAGCAAATGGCGGAATGTCTGGTGCCAGAGAATTTATTACAGCAGCCAAAATGGAATATACCGGAACACTTATGATACAAGGCGAGGTGCTTTGCCCTGAAACGACTTGCGAAAAGTTTAGTCAGCTCTGCAACGGTACCATACTCATGACTGCAGGAAAAGAAGGTTTGTTGGTGGCGAATCCAAAGAATGGTAAAGTTTTGAGTTATAATGTCATTTTTAAAAGCCCTGAAGGAGCTGTCAAAATAGAGAAAGCATTTCAGAGTACGCATGAAATTCGCAAATACCTCTTAAACCGATTTTCGGAATGGGATGAATCTTACAAGGAGTTATTTCAAGCCTCATCTTCTTTTATTTTATGGCCCACGCGAAAAATAGCCTTGGATTGTGATTGGAAAAAAGATCGCCTTTTACCTATAACACTCATCGGAGATGCCGCGCATATCATGCCGCCATTTGCGGGCCAGGGAGCAAATATTGGATTATTAGATGCCTTAATTTTATCAGATAATCTGACCAATGGAACATTTGAAACAATAGAAACTGCTATTAGCGATTACGAACAACAGATGTTTGTTTATGCAACACAAGCACAACTCGAGACGGCGGTTAACGAAATAGCGATGCTAAGTCCTGATTTTTCTTTCCTGAAATTTTATGAGTAATAAAAACTCTCGCAGAGACGCAAAGGCGCAAAGTTTTAAAAGCTTTACAGAGAAAAATCTTAGCGTCTTCGCGACTTTGCGAGAAACAAAAATCTGCGTGAAAAAAAACTCGCAACAGATTAAAGTTTTGCCTTGAATTTTTTGATTTTAAAGTTTTTGGATTTGACTACTTTGCCATTATCTGTAATCATCACACAGCTGTAGTCGGGGTATTTTTTTAATAAAAGCAGACCATCTTTTTGTCCTAAAACCATAAGCGAGGTGCTTAAACCATTTGCGGTTTCGGCATTAGGTCCAAATACGGAAACACTGCATAAACCGGTAGCAGGATATCCGGTTGCGGGATTAATGATATGAGAATAACGCTTGCCATCAAAAACAACAAACTTCTCGTAGCTTCCGGAAGTGGTCACAGCGCCATTGTTTAACGGAACCACTGCAAACAGCGTATCAGGGTGAAAAGGATTGGTCATTCCGATGTTCCAGTCTTTACCGTTGGGTTGTCTTCCCCAGGCAGTCATGTCGCCTGAGCCGTTTACAATTCCGGCTTTAATGCCTTTTTCAAGCATCATATTTCGGCATTTATCGGTTGCATAACCTTCGCCCAACGCGCCAAAACCAATCTTCATTCCTTTTAATTTGAGAAATATAGTCGATTGTACGCTGTCGAGAATAATGTTTTTATAGCCTACTTTTTCTACTGATTTTTTGATGGCGTCGGGAGAAGGCATTTCAGTCATTGATCCGTCAAACTTCCAGATTCTGTCCATAGCGGCAAAACTTACATCAAAGCCGCCTTGGGTCGCTTCCGAAAATTGTATGGCTCTTTGTGTGAGTTCAAAAACTTCACGATCTACTTTTACAGGTCGGATTCCCGCATTTTGATTGACTTGAGAAACCTGAGAATCGGGCTTCCAGTCGGAGATAAGGTTTTCTATTCTTGTAATTTCGGCAATTACCGCATCGATATTCTGTTCTGCGGTAAGCGAATCTTTAGCCACAATCGAAATGTCAAAACGTCCCCCCATAAGCAGTGTGGTTCTTTTTCGCAACACCTGAGCAGTAGTGTTTAGGCTGCAAAATAGTACCAGTAGCAGTAAAAAGGAAGTACGGATTGCTTTTTTGTTAGACATTGAAGTTTATTTTTTTATGTTTTGCAGTAGCATAAAGTTGACCTTGCGATGAATTAAAAGTAGTATTTCATTAGTAACAATCGCTTAGTAATTGACCATTTTTCTTGTATTCTGAAAGATTCTTTACATTTCTTTCCAGACACAATTGGTCCAGAATCGATTCGACATCCTGTTGCATGGCAAGTGAGCCGCAAATCATAATTACACCGCCTTGCTGCAGTAAATTAATGAAAAAATCGGCATCGCGTTTGATCAGATCCATCACATAAAAGTGCTCATTTTCGCGGGACAATGCGAGATGAAAACTTTGCAGCTTTTGCTTCTGAATCATTTCAGTCGTAAATTTTTTATATCCTGAAACGGTTTCGGTTTCCATTCGGAATCCTGAATACAAGCGTGTTTCTGTCTTCGTTTTGTTTTGTTCGATCATTCCAAGGAAAGGGGCAATACCCGTTCCGTTTGAAATAAGAGCAACCTGAGGCGCTTTTTTAGGAAAATGAAAAACCTTGTTGTTGATGATTCTGGCTTTGATTACATTTCCGGGAACCAGTGCGTTTAGAAAACCAGAACCCAATCCGTGTGCATGTAATTTCACCACTAATTGGATGTTTCCGGAATGACTTCCGATCGAGTAGAGGCGTTCCCTGCTGTCGTTTGCCGGATAAATAGCCAGTAAGTCTCCCGAAGTAAATTTAACTCTGCTATTGACACGTAATGTAATCAGGAAAGTTTGCTCGGTTTCGGAAATAAGTGTTTTGTCTAAAACCATCAATTTTTGCAGGCCTTTTGGTACATGATTGTACAAAGAAGGTGTGGTCGACAACGGAATTCCCATTTTAGCACTCCACAACCTGATCCAGTTTACAAATTCAACTGCCGATTTATCATTAACAGTCTGTACTTCCAGAAAACGTTCCGTCCAATTTTGATTTTCGAGCTGTTTGTCTATTTCAAAGGCAAAACCACAAAAATCAGGATAGGCTTTTGAACCAAATCCAACGATTGAATACGTGATTTTTTGCTGCTGCGGATGCTTTTTTACAAGCGATATAAATTTATTTGCGTTAGAAGGAGCATCACCTAATCCGTGAGTAGAGGAGAAGACAATAAGATGTTCTGCCTTTGGAAAAATGGTATAACTGTTCATTTCGGTAACAAACGCTTTTTTACCCTGATCAATCAATTGTTTGAGTACAGCATTGGCAAATCGCAAAGAACTTCCGTTTTCTGAACCAACCAAAAGTATAAATTCACTTTCGGTGGCTTTGTATTTATTTTTAATTCGGCTGGACCTTCTTTTTAAGGTAATAGCAAAACCAGAATAGATAAAAAAGAGAATGTTGATACTGGCAATCGCAAGTATAAAAGCCCAGATTCCATTAGCCCTTCCGGTATGCAGATCAAGACTTAAATCAGACAATTGAGCGGTCACGGGAGATAGTTTTTTCGTAACAATAGCCCCTGTAACCTGATTGACTTCAATTTCGCGGTCTTTTAAATCAATGATGTAATATTCCTCAGGATCGTCTGTAAAAGGAAATTCAATTTTGTTGACATCCGCTAAAAGTGTTTTTTTGAAAACAGAGGTTCCTTTTTCTTCTTTGGTAATATCAGCTTTGACCATTTTAACCTTTTCGGAATCTTTTTTATCCATGAAAAAATTAAATTTTTCGAGCGATAAATAAGTTCCGGTAAGTGCAATAATCAGAATTGGGATTAAAGCCAGTCTTCCTAAAACTACGTGGTAATATTGTGCGAAATATTCCTTGACTACTTTAGAGAAAAAGTTACGAATGC
The DNA here is from genome assembly GCF_048514875.1 of Flavobacterium sp. T12S277. NCBI lineage: Bacteria > Pseudomonadati > Bacteroidota > Flavobacteriia > Flavobacteriales > Flavobacteriaceae > Flavobacterium > Flavobacterium sp. T12S277. The sequence continues at coordinate 20,619 of NZ_JBLYEG010000014.1, forward strand.
CTCTTTGTCGGTTTAGTACCAAAGCAAAGCCCGAGATTGCAATTAAAACGAGTAAAAAGGAAATGATACCAACAAAAAATCGTCCTGTTTCATGAAGAAACAAAGAACGATGGAATCCGGTCACCCATTGAATAAATTCGCTTTTTTTCAGGGGTGTTCCTAGTTGTTTACCGGTTTTAGGATCAATATAAGCATTAATGTCATTGCCGTCTTCATCAATAGCCTGCACGGTTACAAACTGATTGTGATCAATACTGACGGTTGTGATTTCAGAATAATTCTTTTTGAGAACGGTTAAGGCTTCTTCCAGCGTTATAGCATCAAAATTTTCGGCACGGTAGGGAAGTGTTTTTTCCTGCATTGCATCAACAGCAAGAATAGTACCTGTTGCCGAAGCGAGGATCAAAAATAAAGAAGAGCATAAAGCAAGAGCCAGGTGTGCGTAACGCCAAAAAGAAAGAGTCATGGAGGTGTAATCTATAGTGTAATCAAATGTAAGCGTTTTTTTTACCACAGATTAAAAGGAATTTTAATTTGTTCAGCCCTTTTGAATCTGTGGTTATCTTTTTTTCAAAGAATTTAATTAGAGTTAGTTCGTGCGATTGCTTCGCCTGTTTGCTTTCGCCCGATTTGTGACTGCTACAATTAAATTTTGTTTAATCTCACATATCTGATATAACCTTTTCCCTCAGTTTTGTCAGCCAATCCTTCAGTAGTAAGCGGAATTTCTAAATCGCTTACATAGTACTTCTGATCTTCTACTGCCGATTCAAATCTTAGTTTATATCCTTTGTTTATTTTAGAATCTTCGATTTCAATTGTGGTAACGCTGCGGTCTCCACCGGTAACAGAAGCTCCGGTTTTAGCACTAATATCAGCAGGTTTTGCAGTTTGAAACTTATTCCACTCTTTCAATGATTTGTACCATTTTTTATCGTCACCCATTAAATAAAGGGTTTTCTCGTATTCTCCTTTTGGATTGATAAGCGAAACAACGATGTAAGCGCCTTCTCCCATATAATTAGCCATTTGAAGCATACATTTGTACTTACTTTGTGCTGTAGATTGGTAAGAGATTAAGCAGATTAACGCAGCTGTAAGCGCTATTTTAAATATTGATTTCATATGAATTATTACTTTTTTCAGATCTTAGATCTTTATATTTTTGGAATTTGGAATTTGAAATTTGGAATTTCGATGTTTCTAGCGATTATTTTAAAAAATCAACCGAGATGTTGTTTTTAGTTAACGACTCGTTTTCTTTTGCCAAAGCATAAGCAGTTTCGTCAAACTCAGTGTTGATGTCTTTTTTAGCACCAATTGAAAGAAGGTATTTTAAGATTGAATCGTCTTTGGCAACCATAGCTGCTTTGTGTAAAGCTGTTAAACCATCTTTATTTTTAGCATTAACATCAATGTCTAAAGAAGCTAATTTTTTTACTAAAGCCAAGTCGTTTTTTGCAATAGCAGAGTGATACAGCGTGCTTCCGTCTTTTTGAGCAGCAGCTAAATTAAGTCCTTTTTCCTGAAGTAATTTTGCTTTTGCTTCAAATGGATCCTGAGCAGCATTGGCATCACGGCCTGCCGGACGGTAAGATTGTACTAAGTAAATACCCAGATTGTTTCCGTCTTTATCTTTTACATTTACATCGGCACCTTTGCTTAATAAGGTTGCAACTGCTTCAGGAGTTCCTGATTTTACTGCAAATGTCAATGCCGACTCGCCTTTAGTATTTTGTAAGTTGATGTTTTTTGATACCGGTAATAATTTGTCTAAGGCAACAGTTTCTCTTGCTCCGGCAGCGATCATTAACGGAGTATTTCCGTCTTTGTCGATTTTGTTGGCATCAACACCTTTGGCTAAGAAATAAGCGATTATTTCACCCTGATTTGGTTTGTTTGCCAATAAATGCAGTACATTTTCTCCCGACTTACCGGTAGCAGTAGCTTTTAACTTTACTTCTTCTACTAAATATTTATACGTTTCAAGAGTATTAGTTTCTCTGCGTGATCCCTGTGCTGCGATTAGAAGCGCATTGTCAGTAGGTTTTACTTTTCGGTCTAAAAGTTTTTTCAAAAGTGCAATGTTTCCTGTTCTTGCAGCATAGTCAAAAGCAGTACTTCCATTAGCGTCAACATCTTTTAGAGACAGTCCTTTAGCTACTAAATAATCGGTTAAAACAAGATCTTTATCAGCTGCAACAGCCATTAGCAACAGGTTGGAACCATCAGCATATTTTTTCTTCGGATCAATTCCGGCTTTGAAAAAAGCATCGTATAAAGCAGTATTGGTCTGACCGTTTGAAGCAGCAAAAGCAATTGGAGTAGTAGCGTGGCTGTCTTTAAGGTTAATGTCTGAGCCTTTAGCAATAAGGTAATTTACCAATTCAAGATTTCCTCTATAAGCAGCCCAGTGCAGGTAAATACGGTTGTCGTGAGTCAATTTAGTTACTGTATTACCAGGTTGGTCCAATAAGAATTTTATACTGGCTATAGGAGCATCGTTGTTGATTGCAATAACCGTAGCGTCAAAAGCATTGGCATTGGGTGCTACGGGACTGTTCCCTTTTGCAATTTCAGCTTTAACCGCATTGACATCCGGTACTGTTTTCCAAAAAGATTGCTCTAATAATATGTTTTTTTGCTGAGCACTTACAAATAAGGAAGCGACCAATGCGAAAGAGATAAAGAAATTCTTTTTCATATTTAAAGATTTACTATTTTTTCTAAAATAAATTAGTTTTGGTATACTACTGAAACAGCTTGCGAAGAACAATCTATTTAGAATAGTTAAAAATAACGCAAATGTAAAAATTAATATTAGTAAAGCAATGTATTTGCTGAAGAAACTCCAATTTTAATCTTTTTTTAAGGATTGAGAACCGGATTTTTCACAAAAAGAAAACCACAGCTTAAAAGATTTTGAGAATTATAAAAAATCCATCAAATCCTTTTATGCTGTGGTAAAAAATAACAGTAAGTTGTGTCGGTTCTTAGTGACTTATCGCCAATAAACTACTGTTTTCCTTTTTTTCCTTCAATGTTGGGAAGTAAACTGGTCAAAACTCCTATCAGGGGTAAAAAAGCACAAATTTTAAAAACATATTCGATGCTTGTAGTATCGGCTAATTTTCCCAGTACAGCAGAACCTAATCCACCCATACCAAAGGCCAGTCCAAAGAAAAGCCCGGCAATTAAACCTACTTTACCCGGAACAAGTTCTGTCGCGTAAACCAGAATAGCTGAGAATGCGGACGAGATAATTAAACCAATAATTACCGATAAAATTCCAGTCCAGAAAAGCGAAACATAAGGCAATAATAGCGTGAAAGGTGCCACTCCTAAAATAGAAATCCAGATAATATATTTTCGCCCAAAACGGTCTCCTAATGCTCCGCCAAACAGCGTTCCTGCGGCTACCGCACCAAGAAAAGCAAAAAGATAAATTTGTGATTCCTGAACAGACAAGTGAAATTTATCAATCAGGTAAAAAGTATAATAACTGGTCATACTGGCCATATAAAAGTACTTGGAAAAGATCAGAACCAGTAAAATCCCTAAGGAGAATATAACTTTTTGTCTGGAAAGCGAATGAGGTTTTTCTTCTGTAACAGCTGATTTGTTTAAAGCTTTAAGATTCAAATGTTCCTGGTACCATTTGGCAATACCGGAAAGGATTACAATACCCACAATCGCCGCTAAGCAAAACCAGATAATGTTAAACTGTCCGTAGGGAACCACGATTATAGCAGCCAGCAAAGGTCCGATGGCACTTCCGGCATTTCCTCCCAGTTGAAAAATCGATTGGGCAAGACCTTTTTTTCCTCCCGAAGCCAAATGGGCAACACGTGAAGATTCAGGATGAAATATAGAGGAGCCGATACCAATTAAGCTTACGGCAAGTAAAATATTAACAAAACTCGAAGCTACGGCTACTGCTGCCAGACCCACAAGAGTAAACCCCATACCAATTGCTAAGGAATAGGGACGTGGTTTTTTGTCGGTATAAAAACCAATAAAAGGCTGCAGGATAGAGGCGGTAAGCTGATAGGTCAGCGTGATAAGACCTACCTCGGTAAAGGTCAGACTGAATTTTGTTTTTAAAATAGGATATACCGCAGGGATAACAGCCTGAAGCATATCGTTGATAAAATGCGTAAAACTGATGGTAAACAAAATTGAGAAAACGGTTTGCTGGGCCAATTGCTTCGATCCGGCTAGTGTATTGGTAAAAGTAGTTTCTGTTTTCATAAGGAATAATAGATCAGATCATCTGATGATTATGAGTAAAAAATTAGTAATTGATATGTCCGATAATTTTTGCAACAGTATTCCATGCTTTTTTAGGGTCCTGTGCAATAATATTTTCTAAAAGTTGATGGTGTACAGCCGACGTTTCCTCGAATATTTTAGTGTCGGTATAAAGATGTAAAAAACCTTTTTTAAGATGTACGGATGCTGATTTGTACAAGTCGGCAAGAATTTCATTTTTTGAAGCTTTGGCAATAGCAATATGAAATTGAATGTCGGCTTCAACACATTCTTCTAAATTACCTTGTTTAGCGGCAATCAATCTGTTGTGTAAATGTTCCTGCATAGCTGCGATATCGTCATTCGTTCTGTTAATGGCCGCTTTTTCAGCAATTTTCATTTCCAGTATTTGTCTGACTTCATCAAGATCCTGAACATTGGCACGCATGATACGCTGATCCATTGGTTCGCGATTGCTCGTAAGTTGTTCTACAAAAGTACCCACACCTTGCTGAATGCGCAAAAAGCCCGAGTTGGCAACGATTTTCATGGCTTCTCGTATGGAGGAACGACCAACACCAAAACTTTTCATCAACTCAGCCTCAATGGGTAATTTTTCATTAATTTTATAATGACCCAAGGTAATTTGCTCCTGAATTTTTGAAGCAACTTCTTCTGCAAGCGATTTTTTTTGGATAAGAGTTTTCATGTATGTATCACATCATCTGATGATTGCAAAAATAAAAGAATAATTGTAGAATCGACCATTATTAACCCTTTTTTAAGATTTAATTGTTGGGCTGATGCCGGTAAAACAAAGCGATTTCAGGGGGTGAAGTATTGCTTTTCAGTTTATTATGTTGAGATGTAGTTCGATTTTAATTGGAAAGCTTTAACAATATAATTGTATAACTTTTCGGGTGAATTATATAAAGTTTCTTGATTTGAATTGTAGATATTTGATACAATTACCCCCAAACCTTTTTTAACTAAATCTATTTCTTATGAAAAATACAAAATCTATTGCGGTTCTTTCGGGACTTTTGTTCACTTTTCTGAGCTGTTCAAATGACAAAGAAGTTGTAACCGATCCGGGCACTATTACAAATCCTGTCGAGGGGAATCCTGCCAATACGACTTACAAACCTGCTTTTGCGGGACAAACCCGTACGAATGGTGTTCAAACAAACACGCCTTATGAGGCAAAGGTTATTACGAGTGCGCTTACAAGTCCGTGGGGCGTTAAAAGTCTTCCGGACGGCCGTTTGCTGATTACGCAAAAAACAGGTACTATGCGTATTGTTAGTACTGCGGGAGTAGTGAGTGATCCGATTACGGGTATTCCTGCGGTTAATGCCGGAGGGCAGGGAGGTTTGCTAGGATTGTGTTTCGATCCTGAATTTGCAACCAATCGAATGATTTACTGGGTTTTCTCGGAAGCAACAGGAGGAGGAAACAACACAGCGGTAGCCAAAGGAAAATTATCTGCCAATGAAAAAACAATCGAAGGGGTCACAGTTATTTATAGAGCAAAACCAGCCAATGCAAGCACTCTTCATTACGGTGGGCGTATTTTATTTGATAAAACAGGGAATTTGGTGGTGAGTACCGGCGAACGTTCAGTTTTAGAGACAAGACCTTTGGCGCAATCTCTTACCTCAGGCCTTGGTAAGGTGGTGAGAATTACAAAAGAAGGGCAGGCAGCATCCGGAAACCCTGTTTTTACTCAGGCCGGAGCATTAGCTGAATTGTATTCCTACGGACACAGAAATCCACAGGGACTGGCACTTCACCCGGTTAGTGGAGAAATTTGGCTGTCGGAACATGGCCCACGTGGAGGTGATGAAATCAACCGTTTAAAGGCTGGAGCAAATTACGGATGGCCTACCATTACATACGGAATTGAATATGGAGGAGATAAAATAGGAGCCGGAATTCAACAGCAGGAGGGTATGGAACAGCCGGTTTATTATTGGGATCCGGTAGTTTCGCCAAGTGGTATGACATTTTACACGGGGAATCGGGTTCCGGAATGGCAGAATAATCTTTTTATTGGGGCTTTAAGCGGAATGCATATTGTTCGTCTTGCCATAGACAATAATAAAGTTGTGGGTGAAGAAAGACTATTGGTGTCAGAAAATCAACGATTCAGAGATATTACCCAAGGAAATGATGGTGCTTTGTATGCGGTTACGGATGGCGGTAAGTTGTATAAAATTGATAAAAAATAAACTTTAGTTGGAATTAGAATAAGCAAGTGCTGTCTTGTGATAGTCTGTAGTAATTCTGATTCATAAAATAGAATTAGCACATAGAAACAGAGGTACAGTATCGATGTTTCTATGTGCTCTTTTTATAACGCCTTCAAACAAACTACAAATACTGCGTTGGTTTTATTTACTTATGGTCTCAATTATTTTTTCACGGTGATTTAAACCCCATTGCACCAGAGTTTCGGTAACTGGCAGCACAGATTTTCCATATTCTGTAACAGCGTATACGACCATAGCGGGCTTGGTTTGCTGTTCAGTTCTGGAAATAAGCAAATTAGTTTCGAGTTCTTTTAGTTCCTTGCTTAACATTTTGGCCGATATACCTTCGATTTCGCGCTGCATTTTTTTAAAATGAATAATCTGATGGGTACGGTTGGTTAGAAAACGTAAAATCATCAGTTTCCATTTTCCACCCAGTACATCGAGACTATCGCGCATTGCCATTAATTCTTCTGAGCAATTGGCTTCCCGAAGCGTTCCGTTATCCTTAATTTTTGCCATACTAGTTTCTCTTAAGTAACCGGTTACCCGGAGTTAACTAGTAGCAAAAATAAGTCATTTGTATACTAATTTCGTAGGATAAATGTATAAAAATGAAAGCAATTGTTTTAGATCAAAAAGGAGAATTCCGGTTGGAGGAAATCAGTACTCCACTGCCATCCGAAAATCAGGTTCAGGTAAAAATTGCCGCTGCGGGTTTTAATCCAATCGATTATCAGATGACCGAAAATGTTATGGAACGTAAATTAGTGCATTCGCCGGTATTAGGACGGGAGTTTTCGGGGATCGTAACGGACATTGGAAAGAACGTTACAGATTTTGCAATTGGGGATGCCGTTTTTTGCGGTTCGGGCAGTATGGGATCAAATGGGACCTATGCCGAGTTTATTTGTATTCCTTCGGAGATTTTGATGCACTTACCTAAGAATGTTTCGTTTGAACAGGCAACTGCAATTCCTTCGGCAGGACTTACTGCGCTACAATGTTTGAATCGTATGCAAGCTCAAACCACAGATTTTATATTCGTAACCGGAGCAGCAGGTGGAGTAGGCGCAATGTTCATAAAACTGCTTTTAGCAAAAGGATATCAAAATGTTATAGTTACGGCCGGAAATGAAAATAGTGTAGAAGCATTACTTGCAATTGGTTTGACTAAAAAACAAATCATTAATTATAAAGAAGACGATGTTTACGAAACGGCTTTGATGCTCCATAACAATCAGAAGTTTGATTTTGTAGTTGATTTAGTGGGTAATGCTATCGCTCTTACAGCAGCCCGATTGCTAAAAACAAATGGCGTTTATGCAGATGTAACCAATTTTTTGACTTCGGAATCGCGTGAAGTGCTTTTTAATAAGGGTGCAACGATTCTCAATATTTCAAACTATGCCTACGGTCTTGAAAAAAGATATGATTATTATAAAAATGGACTGGAGCAGCTGGCTTCCCTGTTGGAACAGCAGTTAATTGCACCGCCTAATATTGAAGTAATGGGCAATTTAGATGTTGTAACAGTTTTAAAAGCACACGCTGTACTTCGCGAAAACAGAACAAATGGAAAGAAATTAATCATGCAAATCAACCCACTATGAAAACAATTCCGAGAAGGATCGTTACAGGAATACGAGAAGGCAAATCGATAATTGAAAAGGATGCTCTGGTGTCTAATGTTTCAGAACATTTTCCGGGACTTATCATATCCGATATCTGGTCAACGGATAGTATGCCTGTTCGCTTAAGTGAGGAAAAGGTTATTGAGAATACGGCTTTTCCTCATACGCCTCAAAACGGAAGTTACTTTCGTTATGTTCAGATTCCGCCGGATGCTTCTCTGGGTATTGTGGCAGCTGAAGGAGAACCGCATCCTTTAATGCATCAAACGGATACGCTGGATTACATCGTTATCCTTTCGGGAGAAATTTATCTGATTGTTGATGAAGGTGAAACATTATTACAGGCTGGGGATATAGTGGTGCAAAGAGGGACGAATCATGCCTGGAGCAATCGATCGGGTTTGCCTTGTATTCAGTTGGCTATTTTATTGGATGCCTTTAGATTTTAGATTAACGATTGCAGATTTTTGATTTCTGATTTGGTATTAGTAAGTACTTAAATGTTATCTATTTTTCAGGTTTTGTAGATCTGAAATCAACGATCATTCTTTCGTTCTCTTTTTATGCTTAAAGTCGATGTTTTTATGGGTTTAATCATTTTGTTAATTGCATGCGAGCAGGTTCATAGTCTATTATTTTGATAGGTTAATAAAAGTTTTACCTATTTATGCTTTAAAATTAAAAATAACTCATTAAATTTGCCGCAGCAATGAGAAAAAAGGACCAGAATATGAACTATGATAACAGCAACATGATGATGTGTTGTGATGCTGTTATGAGGTTAATTGATCTGGCTTGTATATAAAATGATATTATTTATTTAAGAAGCCTTTCATGATTTTTTTGAGAGGCTTTTTTGTTTTTAAACTTGAATTACGAAATGATTGAATTAAAAAATGTCACTAAGAATTTCCATCAGAAAGACCGCGTAGTTTCGGCTTTGTCGGATGTTTCGCTTAGCGTTCCACCAGGGAAAATCTTTGGAGTAATAGGAACGTCGGGAGCGGGAAAAAGCACCTTAATTCGATGTGTGAATTTATTGGAAAGACCCACTTCGGGAGAAATTATTGTGGATGGAAAATCACTAATGTTATTATCAAACGCCCAGCTGGCAATTGAAAGAAGGCAAATTGGAATGATTTTTCAGCATTTTAATTTACTTTCATCGCGTACGGTTTTTGAAAATGTAGCTTTTCCGCTGGAACTTGTGGGTGCTTCAAAATCAGAAATCAAGGTTCGTGTTTTAGAATTATTGGAATTGGTAGGCTTAAAAGAAAAGGCAAACGATTATCCCGCCAGTCTTTCGGGTGGTCAGAAACAAAGAGTTGCGATTGCGCGAACGCTGGCCAATAATCCGAAAGTACTATTATGCGATGAGGCTACTAGTGCACTGGATCCTGCAACTACAAGATCAATTTTAAACTTACTGAAAGATATTAATCGACGTTTGAACATTACGGTCCTGCTCATTACACACCAAATGGAAGTGGTGAAATCGATTTGTGATGAAGTAGCGGTAATTAGTCATGGAAAATTAATAGAGCAGGGAAGTGTCGGGGAAATTTTTGCAGATCCGAAGCACGAACTGACAAAAGAATTTATTGCTTCGTCGTTGCATCTTGATGTTCCGCAGGTCTATCAGGACAGACTGCAAAAGGAAGATGGTGAGGGATTGAATCCGTTACTTAGACTTGAAATGACGGGGAAATCGGTTAACGAGCCTGTTATTTCGGAGGTTTCGCGTTTGTTTGATACGAATTTTAAGATTGTCAGCGCGCAAATGGATCAGGCAGGAGAAGTTAATTTTGGTGTGATGCTGATTGAATTGTCGGGTAAACGCGAAAATTACGATGCTGCGATCCAGTATTTTATTTCAAAACATATTAAAACAGAAATCATAGGTTATGTCTGAATCCATTATTGAATTATTATTGAAAGGTACCTGGGAAACGATAGTGATGACTTTTGTATCCGGTTTTTTTGGCTTTTTGCTGGGACTTCCAACGGGTGTTTTACTTTTTTTGACACGAAAAAATCAAATTTTAGAACAGCCGGTATTGAATCGCTTTTTATCGGTTTTGGTTAATGTTTTTCGTTCGATTCCGTTTATCATCTTAATTGTATGGATGATTCCGTTTACCCGTGGGTTAGTAGGAACTTCTATTGGTGTAAGTGCTGCATTGGTTCCACTTAGTATTGGGGCGGCCCCATTTATTGCACGATTGGTAGAAAATAGTCTTTTGGGACTTCCTTCAGGATTAATCGAAGCAGCACGTGCCTTGGGTGCTACGCCTTTGCAAATTGTATTTAAAGTATTGCTTCCGGAAGCTTTACCTTCTTTAATTAATGCGGCATCGATTACTTTAATCACACTTGTAGGATATTCTGCAATGGGTGGAGCTGTTGGAGCAGGAGGATTAGGACAGGTGGGATATCAGTACGGTTATATTGGTTATGATGCTGTAACAATGAACTCGGTATTGGCTTTGCTGGTAGTTCTGGTATTCCTGATTCAGTTTGCAGGTGACGCATTGTCTAAGCGATTTGATCACAGATAGTGAATTATGTGAGATGTAAAATGTAAAAAGTAAATAGTAAAAAATAAAAAGAATGAGCACTAAAATAAATTTTTTAAAAACAGCAGGAATTGTGGCATTATCAATTGTTGTGACCAATTGCGGAAAAAGTAAAACTAACGACCCACACCATATTAAAGTTGGTGTAGCTGCCGGTCCGGAATATGTGGTGGCGCAAGCTGCTCAAAAAGTTGCCAAAGACAAATACGGTCTTGAAGTAGAACTGGTTTCTTTTAACGATTATGTGATTCCGAACGAAGCTTTGAGTCAGGGGGATATTGACGTTAATGCTTTTCAGCACAAACCATATCTGGACGAGCAATCGAAACAACGCGGATACAAACTGGCCATTATTGCAAAGACCTTTATTTACCCAATAGCGGCTTATTCTAAAAAGATCAAAAGTCTTGCGGAATTGAAAAACGAAAGCACCATTATTATTCCGAATGACCCGACAAACGGAGGTCGTTCTTTGTTGCTTTTGGAGAAAAACGGGTTACTGAAACTTCGTCCGAACGTTGGTTTATTGCCTAAAGTGACAGATATCAAGGAGAATCCGAAGAACTTAAAAATATTAGAATTGGAAGCGCCACAATTGCCACGTGCTTTAGACGATCAGAATGTTGCCATTGCAATTATCAATAATACTTTTGCTTCGCAGGCAGGATTGGTTCCGGCACGTGATGCTTTGTTTGTAGAAGATAAAGATTCACCTTATGTTAACTTAATCGTAAGCCGCGATGACAATAAAAAAGAAGAAAAAATAAAACAATTTGTACAGGCTTTCCAATCTGCTGAAGTAGAACAGGCCGCTGTTCGTGAATTTAAAGGCGGAGCGGTGAAGGGCTGGTAGTTACTTTCTTTAAACCCGATATTGGGTAAAAGTTTTATAATGCGCAATGATCAAAGATCGTTGCGCATTTTTTTTGATTTCTACAGAGGAATTTTGCTTCCTCATCTTGTTTCAAAATTTCGATTTTATCGGAGGGAAGTTTTTGCAATACTCGCGGTTGTTATGTTTTTAGATACGATTATTGCATTAATGCTGTCGAATATTGATTTGTTTGTTTTTTGTAAGTTTTATCTGTTTAGATTTAAATAAGAATATTGTATCACTAATCACTGATCACATTATTAGAGTTTTGATTGTAAAAAGTTACTTAACAAAATACTAACAAGGAAGAATAACTTTGTTAATATTTAATAAAATGAATAGTTCAAAAATCCTTATTTTTTAGTTATTCTTGTAATTCCTAATAAAAAAACAAACAATTTATAATTTATTATATGTCTTATGCTTAAATCTATTTTATTAAGAGTATTCTTCTTTTCGGTTTTAGTTACAAGTTCATTACTGGCGCAAGCCACAAAAGACTTACCCAATTATTTCCCGGTAAGCCCAAACGCGGCTTCATTTGCTAAACAAGGCTTGTTTCCTGTGGATTATTCAACAGGAAAAATAGACATCAGTATTCCGCTTTACACTATTAAAACAAAAGAATTAAAAGTTCCAATTGCGCTTAGTTATAATAGTGCAGGAATACAACTGGATGAGCTTGCTTCCTGGGTAGGACTAGGATGGAATTTAAACGCAGGTGGTGCTGTAGTTCGAAATGTAAAAGGAATTGTTGATAACGGTACTCCTGTCCCAGATCTGCAAAATCTGACTTTTACAGCAGAAAATTACAATTTATTGTACAAGCAATATAATCCTTATAGAGTTGGTGAAGTTGATACAGCATATGATGAATTTATTGTTAATGCACCTGGTTTATCTGGAACTTTTTACTTTGTAAATAACAAAGCCATCTTTAGAGATTTGCAAAATACAATTGTTAAAACGTCAGAAACCAATAATCAATTATTTTCAAAAACACATACATTAGAAATAACTAAAGCAGACGGAACTGTTTATCGTTTTGGAAAGGCGCTTGATGGTTATGATGCAACAGAAACTATTCGTAATAATTCGGGTACCTATAGACCAGATTATAATTTAACATGGTATCTAACAGAAATTATTCCACCTAATGATTCTAGTACCAATGGTGTAATATCTTTTAAATACCAACAACTACAAGAAAACACATTAGATTATCCGGTTGTAATTGGAGAACAATTAGCAGACAATAGAGTACCTAATTATCTTCTTGCGTTGCAATCTGTTTTTCCTAATCCAACGATATCTAATAAGCTATTTTTGACCGCTATCAATTTTAATAATGGTAGCGTTGAATTTACTGCTTCGCGAAACAGGTTGGACTTAGCAGACGATTTAAAGCTTGATAAAATTAGTGTATTTAGTATAAAAGGAAGTACAAAAACAGTAGTGCAGGAATATGGTTTTGCCTATGATTATTACCTAAGAAGTGGTGGGAATACAACTTCGCAGCCTCCTACTCTCAGCGATAATGTTCCTTATTCGTATACCTCTGCAAGAAATATTGCCAGTAGAAATAAGTCACTAAAATTAACTCAACTTACCAATAATGTTCTAAACACAAAACATTCTTTTGAATATGAAGGGACAACCTTGCCTCTTAGAGGTACAACAAAGAAAGATTATTGGGGATACATTAACGACAATAGTGGAAATCTTTCCCCTCCAACTTATATTAAGCGATTAGTATATTCTGAGCCTGCAAGTCCTGATACTTATGTAGGAAATGGTAATAGGAGCTCGAATGAAAATTTAATGAAGTCTGGTATTTTACAAAGAATTAATTATCCGGAAGGGGGGTACTCTGTCTTTGAATTTGAAAGTAACCGATACAATGAATTTGTTACAACCCCTACTATAACTTATCGATCTGAAACGGCAAGGGCGTATGGTAGTGGTTGTACCTATGATTCGGGTCCATCATCACAAATAAAAACTTTCACTCCATCTTCGACTTATATTGGTGGAAGCGGAAAGATAACGTATGGTTTCACAAATGCAACTCAGGAACATGGGCCAAATACTAAAGTGACCTATGATTCAAATACGTATTTCAGACCTGCTCCAGTGGGGTCAGGTTATCCTTCGGGTGGAGGAAGTATGGTAGTAAATTTTGGATCTGGGACTCATACTCTAGGGGCATACGAGTACCGTACAGGAAATGTAGGGGCTAGTGGATGTCCGATTACTTATATAACGGCAAGTTGGGAGGAAAATAGTGGTTCAGTTACCACTTTGGTACCTAAATTCATTGGGGGATTACGTATAAAATCTATCAAATCATATGACGGAAAAAATATAAATCCTGTTGCAGCAAAGCAATATTCATATGAACAGGAGAATCCATTAATTAAGGAAGGGAATGGAAGCTTTGTTCGCTATGTTTTCGACGGAATCAATACTACGGGGGCTTCTTTACCGATTTTTTCCACGACGTCCCTTTTCGATAATAATACAGGAGGGTCACCTGCTATATCCTATGGGAAAATAATTGAAACAGAAAACTCTGGTTTGAATAATGTTCCTAATGGAAAAACAGAGTATTATTATGAAAATATTTCTTCTGAACGTATGTTAGATAATGATGTATCCAGCAGTCCGGTTTTCTTTAAAAGTCCGTTTTTTAATGCCGATGGAACTACCAATCCAAACGCTTTTCATATTGGTTCAAACTTATCTTATTTTTCATTTGTGTTCTTTAAAAATGAGCTATGGAATCAAGGCTCCTTATTAAGAACAGCTGTTTATAAAACTGGCGATACACCAAATACTTTTAAAATCATAAAAAGCACTGTTAATAAGTATGCTGTTCTTAAAAAAACAACATTACCTTATAATATTGTTTTGAATAATTTTTCGGAGGCAGACCAAAGGTTTCCAGGAGATTATCCGCAAAGTTTTGCTTTACCCTATAATCAAGGTAGTGATTATCATTCGTATCTGTTTTATTATGGTATTAGTAAAACCTCACAAGGTAAAAAAGTACTGACCCAAACAACAGAAACAGATTATGACATAAATGAAGTCCCGACTACAGAAAAAATCACAATTTATGGGTATGAGAATCCTGCCCATTATGAGGTAACCAAAACAGAGATCACCAATAGTAAAGATGAAATTTTAAGAACCCAATTGAGTTATCCGCAGGATTTGATTGCAACAGGTCAGACTGCCGAAATGCAAAAATTGGTTGCCCAGAATAAAATTGAGAGACCTATTAAAACAGAGACTTTTTTAAACAACGTGCAAACTTCTGAATCTATAACAAAATACGAACAAAGTCTTACTACAGGAAATGCACTTTTGCCTAAAGAAATTCATTCCTCAAAAGGTGTCGTTGAAACTTTTCCTTTTAATGCTGCCAATAGAAAGATAAATTTTAGTCTATATGATTCTGATGTTTTAAACGGGGTTACGGTTGGAAATGGAAATGTATTGGAGTATGCTCTTGAAAATGGAACTCCCGTATCTATTATTTGGGGGTATAATAAATCGCAGCCTATTGCTAAAATAGAAAATGCGTCCTACAGCCTGGTTGCTGCTTTTGTAGCAAATTTGCAGAATCTCTCCAATACAGGAACAGAAGCGGCTTTAATTTCAGCCTTAAATGCCTTAAGGACTTCTCTACCAAATTGCATGATCACAACCTACACCTATCTTCCACTTGTGGGTGTAAGTACAATTACCGATCCAAAAGGAGACACGATAATTTATACCTATGATGCGGCGGGACGATTACAGTTTGTAAAAGATGCCAAGGGTAATCTTCTTTCTGAAAATCAATATCATTATAAAAACTAAATAGTACGATGAAAAATATCTTCAAACATATCAGCATATTATTGGTTTTGGTATCCTTAAAATCAGTAGCACAGACACCTGAGAACATTATAAAAACTGACTATACAGTCACAGGAACAGAAACTCTGATCGCCACGCAAAGTATTGTTTTAAAACCCAATACTTGGATAAAAGCAGGAAGTACATTTTTAGCCACAATAAACTCAGATGCTTATATTCCCTTGAATTTGAGCAATGAGAATTATATTTACACCAGAACATTTCAAAGTCCTATGACAAGTAGTACGGGAATCTTGAGTAATAAAGATGTTCTCGAATCTATCAGTTATTTTGACGGACTTGGCAGACCAATACAGAATATTGCAATTAAAGCTTCTCCTTTGAAGCTGGATATTGTAACCCCTATTGTATATGATGGTTTTGGTAGGCAAGAGAAAGATTATCTTCCTTATTTTGAACAAACAGGTGCTTTGGCATCTTATAGACCTGGTGCCGAAGTCAATGCTAATGGTTATTACAGCACGAACTATCCTACCGAAATTAATAGTTTGGTCCCTAATCCGTATTCTCAAAAAAAATACGAAGATTCACCTCTTAATCGTGTTTTAGTACAAGGAGCTCCCGGAAGTGCATGGGCATTAGGCTCTGGTCATGAAATAAAGTTGGATTATCTGGCCAATACTGCTTTAGACAATGTTAAACTTTTTACGATTTCAACAAGCTGGAACCCGGCTTCAGGGCTTTATGATGTTGCTTTAGGAAACAGCTCAGGAAACATTTTTTATGGCGCCAATAAATTGTATAAAAATGTGATAAAGGACGAGAATTGGAAATCAGGGACAAATCACACAACAGAAGAATTCAAAGACAAACAGGGAAAAGTACTACTTAAAAAAACATACGGGACATCAGTAGTAAATCAAACAGAAGTTAGTGTAGCCCATGAAACTTACTACGTCTACGATGATTTTGGCAATCTAACTTATGTAATTCCTCCAAAAGCAGATGGATCTGTAACAACTGCTGTCCTGAATGATCTTTGTTATCAATATAAATACGATGATCGAAACAGACTTGTGGAGAAAAAACTTCCTGGAAAAGACTGGGAATATATTGTCTATGACAAACTCGACCGACCTATTCTGACTCAGGATGCCAATTTAAGAGCCCAGAATAAATGGATGTTTTGCAAATACGATGCTTTTAGCAGACCTGTTTATACTGGGGAATATGTGAATACTACAGCAACAAGCCGGGCAGCAGTTCAGGTATTGGCAGGAGGAACGATGCTGTTTGAAAATCGTTCTGCTTCAGCAGTAGCCGTTGGCGATACTTATGTTAATTATAGCAATACGGCTTTTCCAACAAGCAATATTACCCCATTTGTCATTACTTATTACGATGACTATGCCAATGTTGATTTAGACGGAGGTACAGCTGCCACATCATACAATATTACGCCTATTAACAATCCCAAAGGACTTGCAACTGTAACAAAAATTAGAATTTTAGGGACATCACTTTGGACAACTAATGTAAATTATTACGAGGCCAAAGGAAGAACAATATACAGCTATAGTAAAAACAACTATTTATCTGCAATAAATACAGTTAAAAATCAGTTTGATTTTATTGGAAAAATATTGGAAACTACCACAACGCACCAAAAAGCTTCTGGCAACGTTATCACAATAACAGATGCATTTACTTACGATCACACAGGAAGAGTGCTCTCGCAGAAGCAAAAAATAAACGGTCAGGCTCAGGAGAATATTGCTACTAATAGTTATGATAAGTTAGGACAGTTGCTTACTAAAGATGTTGGAGGTACAGGGGCAAGTCTGCAGACTATTAATTACAAATACAATATTAGAAGCTGGTTGAAAAGTATTAACGATGTAAATACCATTGGAACCGATTTGTTTGCTTTTCAAATTAATTACAATGATTGTGATAATCGTTCTGTTGGATTGTTTAATGGAAACATCAGCCAGACATTTTGGAAAACGAGCAATAGAGATACCGATTTAAAAGGCTATTCGTATGGTTATGATGAACTCAACAGGTTGATTGCTGCAACGGGAGATTTAGAGGACCAGCAGGAAAAGGTATCATATGACAAGAACGGAAACATAATGAGTCTATATAGAACAGGAAATATGCCCAAAAATACAGGAACCTCTAAAAAGACGATGCAGATCTGGGATAATTTGGCCTATACCTATGATAATGGGAACAAACTTCTAAAAGTAGAAGATAGTGAGAGTTTATATACAGGATTTAAAAATGGAGCCAATCTCCCGGTGGAGTATACCTATGATGATAATGGCAACATGAAAACCGACGCGAACAAAGGGATTACGACAAATATAATATACAATTATTTAAATCTTCCTACACAAATTACACTTCCAGGAGGAACGATTAACTATGCGTATGATGCCATTGGTACAAAACAGCGTAAAGTAGTAAGTGGTATTACAACCGATTATGCCGGAGGCTTTCAATATGAGAATAATGTATTGCAATTTTTTTCGCAACCGGAGGGATATGTAAAGCAAAACAACGGAGTTTTTGAATATATTTACCAGTACAAAGATCACTTAGGCAATGTTCGTTTGAGCTACAACAAAAACCTGGGCATCGTAGAAGAAAACAATTATTATCCTTTTGGATTAAAACAAATGGATGGAAATAATGTTGTAAACTCACTAGGAAATGCCACGGCTAATAAATATAAGTATAACGGCAAGGAGCTACAGGACGAACTTGGGCTTGACTTTTATGATTATGGAGCCCGTAATTACGATGCTGCATTAGGACGATGGATGAATACTGATCCTCTTGCTGAGACATCACGACGTTTTTCGCCATACACTTACGCTCTTAACAATCCTGTATTTTTTATTGACCCTGATGGGATGGAAACTAAAAATTCGTATGTTCATGATAGTCAAAATATAAATGGAAGGCATCAAATGTGGTCAGACAGACATCCGGGCTCTTTTGCTAATGAAAGTAGTAATTCTTCTATGTTTACTAATCCTGAATTATCAATGGATGTATTACAAACTACATCCGAAAAATCTATTGCAACTGCAGATAATTTAGAAGAAGTTAGTATGGAAGATGATGAACCTCCTGTGAGTTTCTTTGGAAAGCGTGATAGCTCTTTTTGGCACAATCTGTTTAATAAAGATTTTAAGAAGTATGCATGGACTGAAGGCGATGGGGTTTTCAGAGTATATGGGCATGGTTGGTTAAGTCTTTTATGGGATGATACTGGTACAAAAGATGAAAAAGTATATAACCCTAAAATATTTAATGATAAAATGTCCAAGAAAAGCGCAAGTTGGGCTAAAGCTATGAAAGAACATAAAGAAATTACACTAGTACTTTATGTTTGCTCTTCAGGGTCTCCTAACGGAAAATCTATAGCCCAAAAAATTTCTAAAGCATATGATAATGTTACAGTTATTGCGTTTGATGGTTATGTAATGTATAGTCCTACAGGGGTAATAACCGGAATTAGTAAGGAATGGCCTGTTGATGGCCGTGGTGATAATCAAGGTGAGCAAGTAACATACAAATCAGGAAATGAAGTTCCTGGCTCGAGAACAAAAAAATTTAAAAAAATATAAATAATGAAAACATATATATTAATTATTGTGCTATTATTGTTTTCTTGTAATAAGCAAAAGGAAAAGATAAATAGTCAAAAAACTTCTTCTTCTTCTTCTTCTTCAAATTATGAGAAGTATTACAACAACAAAATAGAAGCTAAAAAACTTGCTGATAGCGCTTTAAAAAATGGAAATGAAATTTTATATGTCGAAGCATTTAAGAAATATGTTTCGATCAATTGTTATGAAGACTTTTTGTATTATTCGATAAAAATGTCTGAAAAATATGATTTTGGAGATGCCTACTTTGACACGTTTTATTTATTAACGCTTCGTGAAAATGATAGTGCCATAAGAGTAAACAAATTAGCCAATTATTACTTGTTTAAGGCATACGAAAAGAAAAATGCTAATGCTGAATATGAAGTTAATGAAATGTACGCAAACTTAAAACCTATGCCAAAATCCTCTGATTTTTTACTTAAAATTGCAAAAGAGCATTGATTTATGTAGTGATATTTGAAATTCAGATATTTAAAGTTATTTTTTATAATTAAGGGAATTCCCCGCTCCTCAAAGTATTCACCTGAAAAGCTGCGTAATCCGCTCTCCGAAGAGTTCAATTGAATAGCTGCGCAAATGTCTTTGACTTTGCGCTTTTTTTTGTTTTTAGAAATTGTAGGCATCTTGAAAGTCCCTGACTTTTTTAATTATACTTCTTGAGGAGATTAGTTATAAGACTTGTTTCAAAATTGTTTTAGAGTCGGAGACTTTAAGATGTTTACGTTTTTTAAATATATTTGTTTGGAGTAGCACAAAGTCAGAGACATTTGCGCAGCGTGAGCAGAGTTCTAGCATAATTGAGAACACTTAGCAGAGCGGGTGTCTAAAAAATCTGAAAGTCCAATAAGAATAAATTAATTATGAAAAATTATTCGAAAGTAATATTGTTGTTTATTTTATTATTTAAAAGTTTTGATATTTTTTGCCAGCCAATTAATTATTACTATAAAGATAAGACCATTTCAAAAGATTATATAATATCTGGAAAAAGTAAAATTAAGTTTTCTAATAGTAAATATATTGTGCAACAAATCAAGATGAATAATGCATTTGTTAAGTTTTGTGCAGCATATAAGGATAGCTTAAGTACAGAAATTATATCTTCACTTATCATTTTTAATGTTCATGAAAAGAAAATCATTAATATAAGTATGTTGAATGTTGATTTTCAGTTAAATAGCATTGTTAATGAATTAATTGCAACTGTCTTTAAATCCATTCAGTTGAAAAAATACCCAGAAAATGATGTTCTGATTGGTTTTTATGTGCACTTTATTCCAAAATCAAAAGAGACTAATATTGAATTTGTTGAATTTCGAGATGATAAGTATTATAGTATTTTTAGAAATACATTTAAATTAAATTAATATTGTGTTAAAAAAAAGATAATCTATCAGTAGTGTTGATGAAATTAGGAGTACTAGAATTCCCCCGCTCTCCGAAGAGTTCAATTGAAAAGCTGCGCAAATGTCTCTGACTTTGCGCTTTTTTTGTTTTTAGAAATTGCAGGTGTCTTGAAAGTCCCTGACTTTTTTAATTATACTTTTTGGGGAAATTAGTTATAAGACTTGTTTCAAAATTGTTTTAAACTCATAGACTTTAAGACGTTTACGTTTTTTAAATATATTTGTTTGGAGTAGCACAAAGTCAGAGACATTTGCGAAGCGTTTATAGATTGTTTAAGGAACACTTAGTGGAGCGGGAGACACCGACTTTTTCAACAAAAGGAATGAATTTTAATCCAAATTTAAATTATGAAAAAATTAAAGGGACAAGAAGTAAGCCCTTGTAGTATATTAATATTATGTGTTTTATTATTTAATTGCCAAAATAATAGTCAATTAGAACAAAGGAAAGATATAATTTCTAATATAAAAGAAAAGGAACATCTAAGTAAAGAGAATTTTTTTAAGTGCACTACAGCTAAAGATACAATTTTTAAAAACGGTGATTATATTAAATTTATACCAGTTAACAAAAGTTATGGTATTGAAATAAAAATGAATAGAATGGTTGATACACTTGATAATTACTCATTTGATTGTGATTCTTACAATGGAATGATTCCAAAAGTCTTGTTTAAAACTGATTATATTGCTCTGGGCCAAGGTTCAAGTACTAATTATAGATATTTAATAATCTGCAATTTAAACAATGAATTAGGTAAGATTGATGTTAACAAATTCGAAACAGAAATTGTAGAAAAGCCGGAAAACGAAATTTTATTTTTTAAAATAAATCACAACGCTTTTATGTTTAATAAGAAAAAAGGAAAACTATTTTTTGCAAAATTACCAAGCAAGTTTTTCAATCTTAAAGTTCAAAAATTTGAATTATATAAGAATAAGGTTGTAATTATTTTTACGCAAGGAGATTCATTAACTTATAAATTAAATGAATTTGATAAATTATCAAATTAGGTCTTAAATGTAAAGCTAAGAATTTTATCCTCTAATAGTCTTTTGTTTTGTAATGCTAAAACCTATAAAATAATCAACAAATGTCAATGTTATGAGTATTGGCTTTTTTTGTATTTTAGCCTTGTGTAAAAATAAAACACTCCTATCAATTGCGTAAAACCAACCCTATTTAGTTGTATTGATGACATTTTATCGAACTGACCACAAATAAAAAAAGACCAAAATATTTCACCAAAAAAATGAACTGCTTAAACTGTAACAACGAATTAAATTCTAATTTTTGTCCAGACTGTGGACAGCCCAAAACACTCAAAAGGATCAACGGACATTATATCGTTCACGAAATTGAACACGTTTTACATTTTGAACGTGGAATATTATATACCATTAAAGAACTTATAACAAACCCGGGGCAAAATATCAGAAATTATCTTACTGAAAACAGAAGTCGATTGGTTAAACCTATCATTTTTATTATTGTTACTTCCTTAATTTATTCCGTAAGTAATCATTTTTTTCATTTTCAGGATGGTTATATGAGTTTCCTTGACAGTCAAAAAACGACAACAAGTACTATTTTAAAATGGGTTCAGGTGAATTTAGGTTATTCCAATATAATGATGGGGATATTTATTGCATTGTGGACAAAACTATTTTTCAAAAAACGAGATTATAACATATTTGAAATATTAATTCTTCTCTGTTTCGTAATGGGAATAGGGATGTTAATTTACGCCATTTTTGGACTTGTTTACGGTCTGACACATTTAAATATAATGCAATTTGCCGGAATTGCGGCATTCATATACTCCACTTGGGCTATTGGGAATTTTTATGACAGAGGAAAAGCATCTTCCTACGTTAAAGCCTTTTTTGCCTACATTTTAGGAATGATAACATTTTCATTGGCCATTATACTTGTTGGAACATTCATTGATTTAGTAATACATTAAAAAGTTTCATTTGCCTTTGGCTTTCAAAGGCAGAGTAGTATTCCAGAGCTGTTGATGATAGTTATAGACTTTCCTCTTTTTAAACAATGGATTTACTACTCAAGCAAACAAATTTCAAAACTGGTTTTGCCTTTTTCGTTCCGATGAGTGATATAGCCGCCATGTGCCTCAATGATATTTTTGGAGAGCGTTAAACCAATGCCGGCGCCTTCTGTTCGGGTGGTGAAAAAAGGAAGGAATACTTTGTTTTCAATCTCTTTTTCGATTCCGCTTCCGGTATCGGTAATTTTAATGAAGACTCTGTTTTCTTTGATTTCAGCCGACACAGCTACGGTCTTTTTTGTGGCATCTTTTAGAGCATAGATACAGTTGGTCAAAAGGTTAATAAAAACCTGTTCGATTTGCTGAGAATCGATCGTGATCCAGTGTTTGGAAGTAATGGTGTTGATCACTTCAATGCCTTTTTCCTTGAACAGGGGAGCTATAATCTGAAGACAATTGTGCATCAGAAGCTGTAAGTCAGCTTTCTCTTTTTTGGGACTTGGCAGCATGGCCAGTTTTCGATAGCCTTCAACAAACTTTTGCAGATGATCGCTTCGTCTGAGCATGGTTTCAACGCTATTTTTGACATCTTCTAAATCTTCAGCCGACATGGTATCCTGATCGACCAGATCTTGTAAGTTCTGACAGATCGAGCGAATTGGCGTGATCGAATTTAGAAGCTCATGCGAAATGACTTTCATTAAATTGACCCAGGCATCTTTCTCTTTTTTCTCTACAACATTCTGAATAGAATCCAGTAAAACGATAAAATAATCTTTTCCGAAAATTTCTGTTCGCGAAGCCTGCAAAACAAAGGTCTGCATGTTTTGTTCTCTTACACGAATTTCTAAGGAAGTTTTGATTTCCTGAAAATCATCAGCTTCAATAATCTCGCACAACGAGGGTAGCTGATCTTTGAGGTATTTCCATTTGGACACTTTTGGAACACTAAAATGGGAAGAAAAATAATCGTTCATCAAAAAAATATCCCATTCTTTTTCTTCTTTTTGCAGAATGACAATCCCGGTTTCAATATTGTTTAAGATCGAACGATAAACAATGTCTTTGGATATCTGCTCATTTTGTTTGCTTTTTAGAGTATCGTACAAGAGAAATAATTCGTGATAATTTTTATTGTATTTATGCTGCGAAAAGTCTGAGCCGAAATCATTTTGTAGTATAGAAGAGATCGTTCTGTTGTAGAGTAAAACAAAATTGCGAACATAAAAGTACATTTCGCGGACAAGCAGAAAGACTACAAAAAGGCCAAATATTCCCGTAAAGAGCAACTCCTTCTTAAAAAAATACAGAGAGATTTCGATCATGGCAACAATCATGATCAATCTTAAAAACAGCAGTTTATAGGTTTGGAAGGTTCTAAACATATTAGTTGATATTGATGTTGTACTTTTCTAAACGACGGTACAAAGAACCTCTGGACAAGCCCAATTCTTCGGCCGTTTTGCTAATGTTATTGTTGTTTTTGAGCAGAGCTTTTTCGACCGCAGCTTTTTCAACGGAAGAAAGCTGAATATCGTCGGGATTTTCATCGTATGGGGTTATGATCTCTAAATCTAAATCGGACGTAGTTATTTTATTGTTTTCACACAGAATAACGGCACGTTCAATTTTATTCTCCATTTCCCTGATATTTCCATTCCAGGCGTGCTTTTCAATTTGTTCGAGCACTTTTTTATCAAACTGAATGGCAGTCCGGTCGTATTTGGCACTCATTTTATCGAGTAGGTAATGAGCCAGCGGAATTTTATCTTCGTTGCGCTCCCGCAAAGGAGGCAGAACGATTTCCATCGTATTGATACGATAATACAAATCTTCTCTAAAGTTTTTATCAGCAACTTCCAGCTTCAGATTGAGATTGGTTGCTGTGATGATGCGCACATTTAAGGGACGCGCTTTGGTTTCTCCCAGCCTAGTCACCGTTTTTGTTTGAATTACCTGCAGCAATTTCGATTGTAAATGCAAGGGCACATTTCCAATTTCGTCCAAAAATATAGTTCCGTTTTGTGCCATTTCAAAACGTCCGGGTGTATCCGTTTTGGCATCTGTAAAAGCACCTTTGGCATAACCAAACAGTTCGCTTTCAAAAATATTAGCGTTTAAGGCTCCCAGATCAACCGCTACAAAAGGATTGTTTTTCCTTTCAGACTGGCTGAAAATATGGTGCGCCAGAACAAATTTACCGGTTCCGTTTTCACCTAAAATAAGCACGTTGGCATCCGTTTTTGCGACTTTGTCGGCGAGAGAATAGGATTTTTTGATGATTTCGGAAGTACCTATAAAAAAGTCATTTTCAATTTCGGCATTCCTGGTTTTCTTTTGTTCTTTTCGGGATTTGTCGACAGCCTGTTTGACAGATTCCAGCAGTTTTTTATTTTCCCAGGGTTTTAAGATATAATCAAAAGCACCTGATTTTAAGCCTTCAACAGCGGTTTCGACTTTGCCAAAAGCGGTCATTAAAATCACAACGGTTTTTGGTGAAAGCGTTTTAATTTCCTTCAATAAATACAAACCTTCTTTTCCGTCTTCAAAACCTATTCTGTAATTCATATCCAATAAGACCACATCAATGCTGTTTTTTGCCAATAATTCGACAATTTTTTTCGGATTATTGAGCGTATAAATGTCTTCAAAATACTTTTTCAGGAACACTTTCGACGCAAAAAGGATGTCTTCCTGATCGTCTATGATTAATATTGCAGCATTTGTCTTTTTCATTTTTGTTCGGTTTTGGACGAAAGCTGTCCATTATTGGACACTTTTGAATTCTTTTAAATAATAAAAAATTTAAAATTAGGCAGTTACAAATTTTAAGTTTTTGGCATGAAAATCACATTACCATTAACAAATCATCAAATAGTAGAATCATTATTGCTGGTAAATGTAACAAAAATAGATATTTATAGATTATGTTATCTATTATCTTAATTTAGGATCTGTTTTTTACTTCGGCAATAAAATTCTCAGAGAGAAAAACAAACATCAAAAAGAAATTATTATGATCAGGATTAAAGAGCTTTCAAAAATTTTCAGAACCGAAGAAGTAGAGACAAAAGCTTTAAGCGAAATTTCATTAACCATTAACGAAGGCGATTTTGTGTCGATCATGGGACCATCCGGAAGCGGAAAATCAACGTTGTTGAACATCATCGGATTATTAGACAGCGCTTCGGGTGGAAGTTACGAATTGTTAGGACAGGAAATGATTGGGCTGAAAGAGAAATTTAAATCGAAAGCCAGAAAAGAAAATATCGGATTCATTTTTCAGAATTTTAATTTAATTGATGAATTATCCGTTTTTGACAATATCGAATTGCCGCTGATTTATAATAATGTTCCTTCGGCAGAGCGAAAGAAAAAAGTACAGGAAATTGCCACTATATTAGGCATTGCGCATCGTTTGAAACATTATCCGCAACAACTTTCGGGAGGGCAGCAGCAGCGTGTGGCCGTTGCAAGAGCGCTAATTAATGACCCGAAAATTATTTTGGCCGATGAGCCTACAGGGAATCTGGACAGTAAAAATGGTAACGAAGTAATGGAGTTATTGACAGATCTTCATGCAAGCGGTGCGACAATTTTGATGGTAACACATTCGGATTATGATGCTTCGTTTTCGCAAAAAACAATTGTGATGAAAGACGGAGTGATTCTTTCTGAGAAAGTGAATCATAGAAATGTAGATGTTTTAGTAAACAATTCAATCAACTAAATCATGCTAAAGAACTGGATCAACATATTTATTTATCACATCAAAAACAACAAAGTTTTTACAGCTTTGAATGTTTTGGGGTTGAGTATTGGAATTGCAGGATTAATTTTTGCCATTTTGTATTGGAACGATGAGCAATCATACGATCAATGGAATCCGAATAAAGACGAGATATTTTTAGTAGCCAATAAAATGAATCCTACGACCTACTGGTCTTCAAGTTCGGCAGCAGTAGGGTCGGCGATACAAACTGTGAGTCCTGAAATAGAATCTTTTTGTTATTTGAGCGGAGACTACGATGATGATATACTTTATTTTAATGGTAAAAAAGTGCAGTCAGACAGGATTACCATAGCTCAAAAAAACTTTTTTGAATATTTTCCTTTTGAGTTTACAGAAGGCAGTCAAAAAGGGGCATTACCGGATGTAAACAGTATCTGCTTGTCAGAAGATTTGGCTTTTAAACTTTTTGGAAACGAAACGGCTTTGGGTAAAAAAGTTGTTTTGCGAAAAAAAGCCTTAATTGTGAGAGGCGTTTATAAACTGGATCAAAAATCGGCTTATAATCCTGCCTGTGTGGTTAATTTTATGGAGGAACAAATTAAGGCAAACATTCAGTTTTGGGGGAATTTTCAGTATGTTTTATTACTGAAACTGAAAAATCCGGAGCATCAAAAACAAGTAACGAACAATCTGGAAAAGCTGTATTTAGAAAACCTGACGTTTCGTTTCGCCAAAGAACAGGGGATTAGCCCTAAGGAATTTATTCGTAAATATGGTGAAGTAAAACCTGTTTTAGAACCCTTATCGTCAGTACGGCTGCATACAAAAACCGGAGGTTTGACAGAAGGGAAAGGTAATTTCCAGTTTTTGCTTACTATGGTAGGATTGTCAGTTTTAATTCTGCTGCTGTCTATCGTAAATTATGTTAATTCCGCTACGGCAAATGCAGTGAAGAGAGCTAAGGAGGTTGGAGTTCGAAAAATTATAGGGGCTTCAAAGTATGCTATAATTCAGCAGTTTGTTTTTGAAACAGCTATAATCTCGTTATTTGCCATTCTGGTATCATTGGTTATTGTCGAGATTTCGTTACCGTATTACAATGCCTTTTTAGAAAAATCGCTCGTTTTGCAAAGCGGTCAGTTTTACCTGCAGCTAGTGGCAATATTTTTTATCACGGTTATACTGGCAGGTATACTTCCGGCGGTTTACGTTTCTAATTTTGAGCCGTTAAAGGTGTTGAAAGGAAATTTTGGACGAAGTAAAAACGGGATCTGGCTTAGAAACGGAATGCTGATCTTTCAATTTGGGATAGCTGCATTCTTTATTATCGGATCTTATATTGTTTATCAGCAGATAGAACATATGAATTCGAAGGATCTGGGTTTTAGTGGAAAGCAGGTGTTGAACATTTCCTATAAGAATATCTATGGTGAGAATATTACCAATAAAGACCGACTGAACCGATACAATACCATTAGAAATCAATTACTGCATATAAAAGGAGTGAAAGAAGTTTCGGGAGGCGGTTTTATTTTGGGAAATGGCCCGAAATCGGTTATATCTTATCATTATAAAGATAAAAATGTAGACGGAAACAACATACCCATAGATTTTGGACTGCTCGAAATGCTGAAAATAAAAATGGTTAAAGGACGTTATCTGAATCCAAAATTTGCTCAGGATACGGTCAATAGTATGTTGATTAACGAGACTGCATTAAAGTTACTAAACGAAAAAGATCCGATAGGTAAAAAACTAAACTGGAATGGTCAACAAGTAATAATTGCAGGAGTGGTAAAAGATTTTAATCTGATGAATCCCGGTGAAGCTATTCCTCCCATGTCATTTTTACATTTTAAAACAGTGCCTTGGTTTACGGAACTTTTGAACAACATTTATATCACTGTCGACCCCAAAACAATGAAGCAAACTTTGGCAGACATTGAAAAGATGTGGACCAAAAAAGTGGATACAGAATACCCGTTTTCCTATGATTTTGTCGATAAAGAATACAAAAGATCCTATAGTAATTATGTAAAGCAAAAAAATCTGTTCTCCTTACTAAACATCATCGTTATCATAATTGCGCTTTTTGGGTTGTTTGCCCTTGCTTCGTACTCTATTGAACGCCGCATGAAAGAAATCGCCATTCGAAAAACGCTGGGTGCCGAAACCAATGTTTTGCTAAAAGAACTTTGTAAACAATATGTAGTTTTCAGTGTCATCGGGTTTTTAATAGCACTGTTCCCGGCTTATTATTTACTCAACAAATGGTTAGAGAATTTTGCCTATAGAATTACAATTTCCATTTATCCTTTTTTAATTGGATTTACTGCTTTATTGACCTTAACGTTGTTGGTGGTACTTACAAGAGCATATCAGGCAACCAAAATAGATGTTTTGAAATACTTAAAATACGAGTAACATGCTAAAAAACTGGACCAACCTCTTTATTTATCAGATCAAAAACAATAAGTTTTTTACAGCTTTGAATGTTTTGGGTTTAAGTATTGGAATTGCAGGATTAATTTTTGCCATTTTGTATTGGAATGATGAACATTCTTATGACGAGTGGAATCCTGAAAAAGATAAAATTTACGCGGTACTGAACAATATAGGAGGGGGTAATATTTGGGCTGTAAATTCGCCTATTCCGGGACCTCTTTTAAAAAGAATGAGCCCGACTTTAGAGCGTTATTGTTATTTCACAAACAATTATGCCCGGGAAACGATACAGTATAAGGGCAAAATTGAAGTAATAGATAAAATTTTCTCAGGGCAGGAGAATTTCTTTTCCTTTTTCCCTTTTGAATTTATTCACGGCAGTGGAAAAAGCGCGCTTCACGATCGCAACAGTATTGCTTTTTCTGAAGAGACAGCTTCGCGTTTGTTTCAGAATGAAAACCCAATAGGAAAACAGGTTAAGTATGCCGACAAAATTTTTATTGTTCGGGGCGTATACCGATTGTCTAAAAAAGCTTCGATAATGCCCAATGTAGTGACTTCCAACATTGAATACGAAATAGCTAAAAACAGAGAAAGCTGGGGGCTACGCTATGGATTAATGTTAAAGTTAAAAAAGCAAAGTGATACGACAGCAATACTTAAAAACCTGAATACAATCTATATCGAAAAGAAGGTTAAAAAACAGGCAAAAGCGGAAGGAATCACTTATGAAGGTTATTTGAAGAAGTATGGAGAGGTAGAAAAAGCCAAGTTGCTTCCGTTTTCGGGAGCGAGATTGTACCAGGGAAATACCCCTTTTCCGGAAGGAATTACCAATCTGCGTTTTTTAAAAATTTTAATGGGATTGTCAATCCTTATTTTACTGTTGTCCATTGTCAACTATGTTAACCTTGCCACCGCAAATGCTGTAAAGCGGGCTAAAGAAGTGGGAGTAAGAAAAATAGTTGGCGCCACAAAATTGCAGATTATAACCCAATTTGTATTTGAAACGACTTTAATTACGCTTTTTTCACTCTTGTTGGCATTGGTAATTGTAGAGCTTTCATTGCCTTTTTACAATTCACTTTTACACAAAGATCTGATTCTTGAAGGCTCTCAGTTTTATTTGCAGCTAATTTTCATTTTTATTATGGTCATTGTGGTTTCAGGAGTTTTACCTGCGATATATGTCTCTAACTTCGATCCTTTAAAGGTTTTAAAAGGGAATTTTTCCCGCAGCAAAAACGGAATCTGGCTTAGAAACGGTATGCTGGTTTTGCAATTTGCCATTGCCACATTTTTTATCATTGGTTCATTTATAGTATACCAGCAGGTTAACTATATGGCTCATAAAGACCTTGGGTTTAAAGGCGCTCAGGTGATGGATATTTCTTTTAAACCTAAGAAAGGAAGAAACCAATTTGAGAGATACAAAACTATACAGCAGGAACTTTTAAAAATAAAAGGAGTTCAGGCAGTTTCAGCGGGTGTATTTTCTATCGGGAATAATGTTAATTCGTGGTCTGGTATGCATTACAAGGACAATAAAGAGGTGATCACACAGCAAATGGCGATTGATTTTGGGATGATGAACGTTTTGGGAATTCGAATCGTTAAAGGAAGAGATTTAAACAACAAAATTGCGTCAGACAGTAGTAGTAATGTTTTGTTAAATGAAGCTGCGGCTAAAACATTAATGGAAAAAGATCCTATAAATAAGGAAATTATCTGGGAAGATCGAAAATTGAAAATTGTTGGTGTGGTAAAAGATTTCAATTATTTTGGACTTGAAAACAATATTTCTCCGATGATTTTCATGCACATCAAAGCTTTCGAATGGATGGAAAAAGACTTGCTTAATATTTCGGTTAAAATTGCACCCCAGGATATGCCCGAAACAATAGCGGCGATAAATAAATTCTGGACAACAAAAGTAGATGCAGAATATCCTTTCGAGTATAATTTTGTAGACCGAAGCTTTGCCAGAACCTATAAGGTGTATGAAAGCCAAAGCCAATTGTTTTCACTCTTAAACGGAGTTGTGATTCTCATTGCCGTTTTTGGATTATTTGCTTTAGCTTCCTTTTCAATGGAAAGAAGAGTGCGGGAAATTGCGATCAGAAAAACACTGGGAGCAGACACGACTGTCTTACTCCGGGAATTATCCAAACAATACGTGGTTTTTTGTATGATTGGTTTTGCAATCGGAATAATTCCGGCCTATCTTTTATTGCGAAAGTGGTTGGAGGACTTTGCCTTCCGGATCGAGATTCCCTTACTTCCTTTTATAATTGCTTTTGTATTGCTGCTGTTTTTAACCTTATCAATTGTACTGGCAAAAGCCTATCAGGTAACAAAAATAGATGTTTTGAAATATTTAAAATATGAATAAACCGTAAAAGTAAAACCTTCAAAGTGAGCACATTTTGAAGGTTTTTTTAATTTCAGAAAAATTGAAAAAAAGGATTATCTTTGAGAGAATACCATTCTATTTGCATAAAAACTTTATTTCAATCTTTAATAACCGGGATCATTTATGAAGATGTTTTTCCTTAAATCCGTATTGTTTTTTTCTTGTCTGGCCTTATTTTCCTGTGAAAGCAAACGGCAAAATCCGGTTGCCAAAGCATATAAAGCAGGTGTTATTTTATCTTTTGATGATGCCTATGTCGACGAATGGGCGGAGGCAGATCGGGTATTGAAAAAGTACTCCTGGAAAGCCACTTTTAATGTGTGCCGAATTGATTCCATCGGCAAACCGCAAATCGAAAAACTGCTGCAAATGCAAAAAGATGGACATGAAATTGCCGGACACGGTTACCATCATTACAACGCCGTTAAATTTGTGAAGCAACACGGAATGGGTGCCTACATCGATCAGGAAATTACCCCTATGATTGCTTCCATGAAAAGACTCAATTTTAAAGTCACTACATTTGCTTACCCGTACGGAGAACGCTCTGACGCCTTGGATAAAGCGCTGTCTCCCAAATTTAAAATCATCAGAGGAAGGGCTTTTGGAGGAGAACTCCCGGAAAAGCAGGACAGCTATTTTAACAATTCTAAAATTGTATTTGCCTTTGATATCGACAACAGTCACATTCATTTTAGCATCCCATATCTTCTGGAATTATTAGACTACGCAAAAAAACACAATAAAATTCTGCTTTTATGTGGGCATAAACCGGTGCGAAATGTGACCGAAAACTATCAGACCAAAATCGAAACGCTGGAGTTCATTTGCAGATACATGAAGTTAAACGATCTTAAATTCTATACCTTATCCGATTTAGACCCTTTGCTGGAAAAAAAATAAACTCTTTATTTTTGAGTCGAAATTAACCTTCGGATCAAACGATTTCGTAAATAATCTGACGTATTTTTCCAAAAATAGTATCTTTGCAGCAAGAAAATTGTAGTAATAAGTAATGATTAAATTGTAGAACAAGTTCTACAGACTGTCAGAGAATGTTCTACAGTCGGTTTAATCCCTGCATGCTATTTTTGCTTCTTATTAAGAAAATAGAAACAAGTATATTTAAAAAATAGAATAAAAGTATGTTTTTCGTATAAAACCTATTTATTCTATTAAAAAGATCCCCCAAATCTCTTTTAAATATCTGTTGTGCTATGGTTAATAATGATCGACAACTGCTGTGGCTTTGCTGTTTTTTAAGCAAAAAGCTGTATCTTAGAGGAATAACAGCTGATGTTGGCATTAAAATTGAATTGGCGGTGGCTAATTTTAACTATAGAACAATATTTATTCAAAATGTAGTACATCATTCAGGATGTTCTTTCGATACCTAATTAAAAAAGTTGCAAGAGTTACAGATTAAATTCTATGGCTCTTTATTTTATTTATCATTTTAAAATATAAATTTTGATTAGAAAACATTCCTTAAATAGTACCTTTAGTTTTTTAAAGCTAAAGTTCAAACACAGAAAAATAATTCACTACACCTTAATAGCCTGTGTCATTTTTTTACAGATAATTGCAATAATTATTTGGTACAACGAATCTTCTAATGAAGCCGAAATGTCGAAAACGTTGAGTTCGATGGATTCATTAAATAAAATAACACACTTTACCAGCAACATAAACAACTCCTTTGTCGATTCTCAAAAAAGTTTTAGTAATTATACCTACTATAAAGACAAGGAATCACTCGATAAATATACCGCTTCATTAAACGAAATCAGCCGTTTGATTGACAGTTTGAGCTTAATTACCAAAGACAATAAGGAGTTTATGAGGATTCTGGAAGAGAAGAATCAGTCTGAACATTCTGTGGAGTCCTTAAAATCTAGTATCGACTCTATTATTGAGTCACAGATCAATCCGGATAAGACGACTTTGACTCAGCCTTTTAAACTGAACAAATTTGCGTACAAAAAGATCTTAGACAGTATCAAAACTGATTCTTATATAAAAGTCGACAGTGTATCTAAAAAAGGATTATTCTCGCGACTGGGAGCTGCTTTGGCCGGGAAAGTGGATGTGCAAAAAGAGCAGTTGAAGATTACCGTTACCATGAAATATGACAATAAAGTGGTTTCGGGTAGTATCGAAGAACAATTTGCCAACCTGTTTAATACCACCAATAAGTACTACGAAGATCAGTTTAAAAACTTAAAAAAGTCATTTGCAAATTTAAAAGATCAGGATGCTAAACTAAAAGGGTTTAATAATGATTTGTTGAATTTAGAAGCGGAGATAATGCCTAATTACAACAATTCGTTGAAAGTGCTTCAGGACAATACTCAAAAACAGTTGCAAAAGCAGTACGAATCCAATAAAGTAGTAAGAAGCTACACCATTGCGATTCTGATCCTGTTAATGTTTATTGTATCGCTTGTGCTTTTCGGTTTTACTAGACTGGCTTTTCAATATGAAAAAAGACTTACGACAGCGCAGATGCAAATTAGAGAGAGTTTGAATTTTAAGAATAGAATTATGGGAATGATCAGTCATGAGATCAGATCGCCTCTAAGCATCATTTCTATTTACAGTAAAATGATCAGCTCTTCGATAAAGGATCCCGAAATAAAAGACACTTTTAAATCGATTCAGTTTACCACTAATTCTTTGTTGCTGTTGGCCAATCAGATTCTGGAGTATTCTAAAGATGGAATTTACGAGCCTAAACTAAACAAGAAACATTTTTATCTTAAGGAAGAGGTGCACCAGATTGTTAATTCGATGACTTCACTGGTAGAAAGTAAGGGAAATAAAATTGAAGTTAATTCTAATCTGATTTCAGAGCTTGAAGTTAACTCTGATGCGGCAAAAATTCACCAGCTTTTTTATAACATTATCGGTAATGCGAATAAGTTTACAGAGAATGGCCTCATAAAGATCAATATGGATCTTGAAAAGACTTCGGATAAGATGGTGAATTTAAAAATTGAAATTCAGGACAGCGGAATTGGAATTGCCAAAAACGACCTGAAAAACATATTTGAGCTTTATTATCAGGGAACCGTTTCAGGAAAAGTAAACGATCTTGGAGTAGGTTTAGGGCTTAATTTGTGTAAAGAAATAGTAGAATTGTTTGATGGAAAAATAGATGTTCAGAGCGAGGAAGGTAAAGGGACTAAAATAATTTTTAATCTCCTTATAAGCTTAGTTTAAAATAAGACCAAATTAATTATGTTAAAGTGGTAATTAGTTACAAAAAAGCGCTGAAATAACCCTAAATTAGGTAAATGAAAATGAAATCACCATCCAACAACTATTGTTTTCTAGTGGCCGATGACCACAGTGTGGTTCGACAAGGCGTTTCTTTGATGATAAAAGAATTATTTTCGAATGCTATAATTCATAAAGCAGGAAATTTTAAGGATACACTTAATCTTTTAAAAGAGGAATATATAGATTTATTGATATTAGATGTGAACTTTCCTGACGGAAATAGCATCAATATTATAGCAGAAATAAAAGCAATCCAGCCGGAAGTTAAAATATTAATCTTCTCGGCTTATGATGAGAATATTTATGCGATGCGGTATTTAAATGCAGGAGCATCCGGATATCTGAACAAAGAGACTTCTGAGGAAGAAATGAAAAATGCCATCAGCGCAATGATCTCTTCCGGAAAATATATTACTCAGAATGTCAAAGACAGAATTCTGGATTCGTATATTTCAAAAAAGCCAACCAACCCGTTGGATGTATTGTCGAACAGAGAAATTGAAGTGGCACAGCTTTTAATTAAAGGTTATGGCAATCTGGAAATAATAGAACATCTGAACATCAAGAAAACAACGGTAAGTACTTATAAAAACAGGATTTTTGAAAAACTGGAAATCGATAATCTGGCCGATTTGATTAAGTTTTTTCAGTTGTATTCTGATTAATAAACAGATACAGTATAAAAAGGAATTGCAGAGCACCAATAGAGTAGAATCTGCATCTTAAAAACAGGAACTTTTGCGTTCCTGTTTTTTTTGGACCAGACGTATTATTTTAAGATGTATTTTCTGTAGAAATAATTCTACAACAGCACGTTCGATGTACTATAAAGTATTGATTTTATTGCATGTATTTTTGTTGTGTCAGGAAGATGCAGTTGCTGGAAGTCTATAAAAAGGATGGATTTGTAGTAGAAAAGGATTATTTTTTTTCAGCATCTAGCTTCCTGTATTAAAAGATATTTTTTTGTTGTTGCGGACGGCTTTTTTGTTTGTGTTTTTGGGTTTATACAAGTCAGGTTATTTTTTTTTGATATGGCCGTCTGATCAACAAATATGGTTTTCGAAATCTAATGCAAACTTAGCATTAGGGAAAACGACAGTTAACAGAATTAGAATGTAAAAAAGTAAGGTTATGGAATTCGATTTTTATAATACAAAGAAGAAAGCAAATGTGAATGTTTTTAAATCTAAATCATTTGATGAGATTCAGGATGCGCTTTTCGTATTTACGATTTCGGCAGATAACGAGTATGAGATGCCATTTATAAATGATGCCACTTATGAAATGTTTGAAGTTTTATCCAATAAAATGTTTACCACCACGGTACTTTCTATCTACAACCGAATCCATGAGGAAGATAAAAAACACGTAAAGAAATCATTATTAAACGCCATTAAAAAAAGAAGAAAGTGGAGTGTTGTGTTCAGAGCAGAATTGCCTTTGAACGGATTAAGCTGGTTTAAAGTGACTTCAAAAAGACTGGTTAATAAGGATGGAAGTACAGAATTTTACGGTAGGATTACAGATATTACCGAGTTAAAAGAACAAGAGCTAAAACTGAAAAGAACAGAGCAGCGCTTTAAAGTAATGATGGAGACTTCAAATGCAGGTATCTGGGATTGGGATTTAAGAGCGAACAGAGTTTACTACTCTACGCAATCCCTGAAAATATTAGAATTGAAAGCTTCAGATACTCCAAGCACCCGTGATGGCTGGAATAAAATGGTACATCCGGAAGATCTTGAAGGATATTTAAGCGTATTGCAGAATCATCTGGACAACAAAACTCCTTCTTACGAAAGTTTTCAGCGTGTACTGACTTCAAACAAGGAATACAAGTGGATTATTAGCAAAGGAATGGTGATAGAGCGTGACGCAGCAGGGAGACCTTTAAAAGTAATAGGAACTCACAGTGATGTTTCTTTTCAAAAAGAAAAAGAGCTGGAGCTAAAAAGAGAAATGGAAGTGTATAAAGAGAAAAACAACAGATTGTTGAATTTTTCACACATCGTATCTCATAACCTAAACTCGCACGCAGGTAATTTTAAAGTTCTTTTGGACTTGATCGATTCAGAAGAGGGTTTTGATGAAAAAATCGAAACCATAAAATACCTGCGTGCGGTTTCCGGAGATCTTAGTAAAACAATTGAAGATTTGTCTCAGATTGTAAACATTCAGAACAACGCCGAAATTAATGTCGAGCCCCTCAACGTAAACAGCTATCTGAACAGGGTACTCAACATTGTCAATGCTTATAGCGATAGCAGCCAGATGACGGTAATCAACAACGTTTCTCCCGAAGCAGTTGTTAGTTTTAACCCGGCCTATCTCGAAAGCGTATTGCAAAACCTGAGCACCAATGCTATAAAGTATGCAAATCCTGCTAAACCCCTTATCGTTGAATTTGATTTTTTCATCGAAAACGGAAAGAAAGTACTGACTGTAAAAGACAACGGTTTAGGGATTGATCTGGCGAAACATGGAGATCTA
This sequence comes from Flavobacterium sp. T12S277, assembly GCF_048514875.1. Taxonomy (NCBI): domain Bacteria; kingdom Pseudomonadati; phylum Bacteroidota; class Flavobacteriia; order Flavobacteriales; family Flavobacteriaceae; genus Flavobacterium; species Flavobacterium sp. T12S277. Next base: position 57,540 of record NZ_JBLYEG010000014.1, read on the forward strand.
ATTTTCGGAATGTATAAAACATTTCATAAACACGAAAAAGCAAACGGTTTAGGGCTGTACATTACAAAAAACCAGATTGAGTCTATGAATGGGAAGATTACGGTAGACAGTACAGTGGGAGAAGGAACCACATTTAAAATTGTTTTTAAAGACTAAAGATGCTGTTTTCAGCATGATAAAAAATATCAAATTATATAAATAATTAATTTAAGAATGGAAAAATTTGTAGTTAATAGAAAGGCTAATGGAGAATTTCAATTTGATTTTGTAAATAAAAATGGCGAAGTTATTTTGAGCAGTGGAGGGTATACCCGAAAATTTATGTGCATAAAAGGGATTGAATCAGTAAAAAACAATTCACAGGACAGCACAAAATTCTTCAAAAAAACAAATTCAAAAGAAGAGCGATATTTTAACCTTAAGGCTTTTAACGGTAAGATTATCGGAACAAGTAAAATGTTTAAAGACAGAGATTCCCGTGATGCGGAAATCCTGGAATTTAGAAAATACGCGCCGGAGGCTATAGTAGAAGATCAGTCTAATGCTATATTGGAAAGCGTTGCGTAGTAAAGAATGAAATCAAAACCGTATTGGCAGATCGGTTCTATTTTAATAAAACAATAAACTTTGCCGTTTCCGGATTGTAATAACGGAGCCGTTTTTTAGATAATTTAATTGGTATTTACACACTTAAGATCGCTTTTTGCGGTCTTTTTTGTTTGTAGTATAGGATGTAATCTGTTTTCGCCCTTTCAGCCTTTTTTAAATAGTTGTACCGAAGTGGACAAACGGAATAATTTATGTCAGTTCATAACTTTTATGGAGGCCATTATTTGTAAAAAATCAAACTAATATTTTACAAATAGTAAAAAAATGACTTTTCAAAAAATCAGAACTTAATCAGGACTTAACTTAAGTCCGATGAAGTATTTTTTATCATACTTCCTTTTAATTACTGCACTTAAAGACCTAAATGCAATAATAGTGTACCGATAATCAAAACATTATAGTACAGTTTTTTTACAAATACTTAACAAATCAGGCCGCTTAATTTTCTTTTCTTTAACAATTAGATAATTTTCAATTATTTACTATTTATAAAATTCATTGTTTATTTGCTTGTATAAATTTAATATTTGTAAACAAATTAACCATGAAAACAATTTACAAGGCAATTTTAATTTTTTCGGTTGCACTTTTTACTCAAAACATGACCGCCCAAAAGGCAAGCATTAGCGGAACAATAACGGATACGCAATCGCCACTTCCAGGGGCGACTATTGTTCTGTCTAATAATCAAAAAGCAACAACTGATTTCAGTGGTTATTTTACCATTCAGGATGTTGCAGCAGGTAGTTTCGAATTGGAGATTTCCTATATCGGATATGAAGTAAAAAATATAAAAATTGATATTAAAGACAATCAACAGCTTAAATTAGGAATCATTCAGCTGCAAACCAATTCTAAAGAACTGAATGAAGTTGTGGTGAGCGGAATGACACAAAGAAATAGTGAAGCCAGAGCGCTGAACATGCAGAAAAAAGCAATGAGCATCGTAAACGTAATTGCAGCCGACGGAATCGGAAAACTTCCGGATCGTAATGCTGCCGAAACTGTACAGCGTATGCCGGGAGTTTCAATTGAACGCGATCAGGGTGAAGGACGTTTTGTATCGGTGAGGGGATTACCGCCTTTTTGGTCATCAACTACAATCAACGGAAACCGAATTCCAACTGCCGAGGAAGAAACGACTTCGAGAGCGACGGCATTTGATTTTTTTCCTTCAGATCTTATTGCCTATGTAGAGGCTACCAAAGCCCTTACGCCGGATATGGATGGGGATGCAATTGGCGGAAGCGTAAATTTTACGACACAAACCGCTCCAACCAAAAGAACCATTAAAGCCACTGTTTTTAGCGGATACAATCAAAAATCTGATAAAGGAATTTATAGCGGATCGCTTACTATTGGCGACAAAAGTAAAAACGGAAAGTTCGGATACATCATCAATGGTACGTATTGGGACAGAAACTGGGCAACCGATAACTACGAGGCCAGAAGACAGGGAGATCAGGGAGTTTACCGATTAGAGCTGCGTGACTATACAGGAGTTAGAAAAACTACAGGTTTGAATGGAGCTATGGAATTCAATCCTTCATCAAGAGATAAAATTTTCCTGAAAGCTACTTATGGCGGACTTACGGATGAAGAAACGCATTACAAACACCGTATTAGATTTGACAAATTCAATGGAGCAACAAATGCGTTGACTGTTGAGCAACAGGATATTCACAACCAGTTAATGACTCAATTTATAGGTATTGATTTAGGAGGGAAACACCAATTAGCGAATGGAAATTTAGATTGGAGCGTCGCATCTTACCGAAACAGGTTCAAATACGGTAACATTCCAAATGCAGAAGACAACAGTTATTTTTTAATTCAGTTCAATCAAACCGGAGTAGGAGTTAAGCCGGAATATTTAAACACGGTGCCTCTTGTCAATGGTGGAGCGGGAGGTCCAAGAGCGTATTGGGCTGCAGATGGCGGAAAGCTGGACCCGAACAATCCGAAGTCAATATTTGACTTTTATTCAGATCCTAATTTTAAAACAGATCCGACAAAAATGAAGTTTTCTACTTTAGAACTTTACAAAATCAACATCGTTGAAAGAGACAATATAATTGCTGCCGTAAATTACGAGCACAACTTTAATGAAAATCTTAAAATGAAGTTCGGTGCAAAATTAACCGACAAAGACCGTATTGCTACTTTCAGAGACGAATACTACAACTGGACAGGTTCGCCAACGCCTTATTTGTCTAACTATGGTCCCGATTTAATCAATCAGCCTGGCGGTACAGATTATATGAGAAAAGAAACCGGTTCTTTGATCGGAAATAGTTTTGGCCCGGTTTTATCAGCAGACGGAATGTCGAAATTATTCAATACTTCAAAAGGAAATTTGGTTCTAAATCCTACGGATTCTCAGATTCCGGAATTAGGAAAAGGTTTGGGAAGAAACTTTAATGTAGGCGAAACGACCTCTTCTGTTTATGCCATGTCAACCTACAGTTTGTCTGACAAATGGACTATTTTAGGAGGTGTGCGCGTAACCAATACCATAACACAGGTAACTGGTAAAACAGTAGAGAATAATGTAGTAGTTGATGCCGAAAATACCAAAACCTATACATCGGTACTTCCAATGGTACATGTAAAATATACCCCGATTGACAATTTAAACCTTCGTTTTGCCACCACCAGAACATTTGCAAGACCCAACTTTGGTGACATTTCACCAGCTGGCTCACTAAACACGATTGATGGGGAATATGCAGGAGGAAACCCAAATTTAAATCCAACTTATTCGTGGAACTTTGATTTACTGGGAGAGTATTTCCTTGATGAAGTAGGAATCATTAATGCGGGAGTATTTTACAAATCGATTACCGATCCAATTTTTGACGATACGTATCAGGGTACGATCAACGGAATTCCAGACATCGAAATCAGTTCACCCGCCAATGGTGGAAATGCATGGATAGGCGGAGTTGAATTTGGAATCACCAAAAGATTCAGTTTCTTGCCGGGCTTCCTGAAATATTTCGGAACTCAGATCAATGCAACGCTTATGAATTCTGAAATGACATTGGGGCAAAATGCTAACAATCCAAACGGAAGGAAAGTATCCACTCCGTATCAGGCTAAAGAACTTTACAACCTTCAATTGTTTTATGAGAATGGTAAACTGAATGTGAGAGCTGCCTTTAACCACAAAGGAGCTTATGCTACAAGTTTTGATGCCAATGCCAAAAACACAGACATGAACGATATTTATTACGGTAAATACAACTCACTTGATTTTTCAGCTTCGTATAAAATAGGCGATCATTTTACCCTTTTCAGTGATGTAAATAATGTGTTGAATGAGCCTTTGATGTACCACTTTGGAGAAACACCAAATCGCCCTAAGCAGGTAGAATATTACGGAATGAAGTTTAATCTTGGTTTAAAATATAATTTATAGACAACTATAAGTTAACCCGTTGGATGCTGGTAGGTTTTATTTTTACAGTTTATTTTTTTTTCAATCTACTGCAGGCAACGGGTTTTTAAAAACAACAACAAACGATTCTTAGTTACAAGACAACTATCACGCTAAATTTCAGGAACTAATGTCTAAAAAAGCATCTAATTTCAGGTTCATACTCCAAACATCTATAGCGGCATTTGGCACCTATTTTTGTATGTATGCTTTCCGAAAACCCTTTACGGTAGCCACATTCGATCAGCTTTCTTTTTGGGGAATCGATTATAAAATTCTCCTGATTCTGGCACAGGTTTTAGGATATACCTTTTCAAAATTTTTAGGAATCAAGATCATATCTGAATTGAAATCAGCCAGGAGAATTCTATACCTAATCACTTTTATAGCCATTTCAGAACTGGCTTTACTGGGCTTTGCTTTGGTACCGGCACCCTACAACATTCTGTTTTTATTCATTAACGGATTACCTCTCGGAATGATTTGGGGAATTGTTTTTTCCTATATCGAGGGCCGGAAAACAACTGAGTTATTGGGAGTGATTTTATGTTCGAGTTTTATCGTTTCCTCGGGAGCTGCAAAATCGGTGGGAATATTTGTCTTGAAGGTTTTGGGATGCAATGAATTTTGGATGCCTTTTGTTTCGGGATCGCTCTTTATTGTTCCGCTAATCGTATTTTCATTGTTTTTGGAAAAAATCCCAAATCCGGATAGCGAGGATTTAGCCCTGCGATCTGAGCGTAAACCATTGAGCAAAAAAGAACGCGCTTCGTTATTCCGACAATTTGCTTTTCCGCTCACCATACTGATTATCTTTTATGCCATGCTAACGGCCATGCGTGAGTTCAGAGACAATTTTGCACGCGAACTATGGGATTCTTTAGGATACAAAGAAAGTATTTCGATTTATATGTACTCAGAAATTCCCATTGCGATATCCGTTTTGGTTATTTTAGGGTTTCTGGGAAGCATGAAAAACAATTACAAAGCGTTTCGAAATTATCACCTCGTATTGCTGGTAGGTTCGGTGCTCATTAGTACTACAACTTTCCTGTTTCAAAAACAGCTGATATCAGCATTTCCGTGGATGATGATTTCAGGATTTGGAATGTACGTTTGTTATATTCCGTTCAACGGTTTGTTTTTTGACCGAATGATCGCTACCTATAAAATAAAAGGAAATACAGGATTTTTAATCTACATCGCCGACGCCTTTGGATATTTAGGAAGTGTTTTGGTATTATTTTTCAAAAACTTCGGAGACCGAAAAATTTCTTTATTGAACTTTTTTACCACTTGTATTTACCTGCTTTCTTTTGTAGGCATCATCACCACTATAATGTCCTTTAATTATTTTAAAAGGAAGTTTAGAAAAACTGTCGAAATTCCCACGGCTATGAGTTATGAGATGTAAAATGTAAAATGTGAGACGCAGGTGAAACCTGAAACCTGAAACCTGAAACTTGAAACAACAAACCAAAAAACAACAAACCAAAAACAAATAAAATAATTAAGCAGTAAAACACATAAAAACACAAACACAAAAATGAAAGAGAAGTATGATTTAATAATTGTAGGATCCGGAGTTTTAGGAACATTTCACGCCTATCACGCCCTGCAAAAAGGATTATCCGTAGCCATTCTGGAAAAAAACAGCAAACCGGAAGGTGCAACTGTTAGAAATTTTGGACAGGTAGTACCGTCCGGAATGGACCAGAAATGGCAAAATTTTGGAAAAGAAAGTTTAAAGATTTATAAAGATATTCAGTCGCAGTTTGATATCAACCTGCGTCAAAACGGAACTGTTTATGTAGCGTCAAATGAAGAAGAAATGCAGCTGATTGAAGAGTTACATCAGATAAATGTTTCGAATGATTACGAATCTAATTTGCTGACAAAAGAACAATGTCTGGTTAAATATGATGGGTTACGTGCTGATTATTGCAAAGGAGGATTATTTTTCCCGCAGGAAGTAACTGTTGAACCTAATACGATGATTCATAAGTTGCATCAGTTTATGACAGCCAGTCTGGGACTTGATTTGTTTATGAATACTACAGTGGTGCAAACAGAAGAGCGAAATGATGAGGTTATAGCGACCACTGCCGCCGGATTAGAATACAAAGCTTCAAAAATCATTATTTGCAACGGAAGTGATTTCAAAATTTTATATCCTGAGATTTACAACAACAGCGATCTGATTGTTTCTAAACTACAGATGCTGCAAACCAAACCTCAGAAAAATTATAAATTGGACGGTTCTATCTTAACCGGATTGACGATTAGAAGATACGAATCTTTTGAAGAATGCAAATCGTATCAGGCCATTAAAGCAAAGGAAAATCCGGATAGTTTCGAGAAAAAATACGGCATTCACATCCTGTTCAAGCAGGCCCTTGACGGCTCAGTAATTCTTGGAGATTCTCATGAATATGCTCCCGCAAAAGAAATTGACTCTTTAGGTTTTGACCTGAATATGGATATCGACCATTTTATGATTGAAGAAGCCAAAAAGATAATCGATCTTCCAACGTATGAAATCCAAAACAGATGGTTTGGAATGTATTCGCAATGCAAAACAAAGGATATCTTTGAATATACCGTTGACCAAAACATTCACATCATAACCGGAATAGGAGGTAAAGGAATGACCGGCAGCGCAGGATTTGCCAAACATAATATTGATACTATCTTTAATACTTAGGGATTGTGAGGTTTTAAATGTGGATATGAGTTATGGAGGTAACCTGAAACCTGAAACCTGAAACCTGAAACTTGAAACCTGAAACAATTCTAATTCTAAATATACAGCCTGTAGGGCTATAAAAATAAATACACAAAATGAAAATTAATGAAATTGAAATGGTTGTTTTTGACATGGCCGGAACAACAATAAATGAGCAAAATATAGTTTACAAAACATTGCATAAATCGATCAATCACTTCGGTATTGATGTTTCTCTTGAACTGGTTTTGTCTTTAGGAGCAGGGAAAGAAAAGCATCAGGCGATAAAAGATATTTTAAAACACCTGAACATCACAGATCTGAACAAGTCGGCTTTAATATTTGACTACTTTAAAGAAACACTGGACAAAGAATATCTTTCGGCTCAGGTTTCACCCATAGAAGGTGTCGAAAAGGTTCTGAAAAACCTTAAAAATGACGGTATAAAAGTAGTCTTAAACACAGGATACAGCAGTCATGTTGCCAATACTTTATTAGAAAAGCTAAACTGGAAAGAAGGAAATCAATACGATGCCCTAATCACAGCCGATGATGTAGTGCTGGGACGTCCTTTTCCGGATATGATACACAAAGCCATGCAATTGTTTGCCATTGAAGACGCTTCTAAAGTACTAAAAGCAGGTGATTCTGCAATAGATATTGAAGAAGGAAAAAATGCCAAATGTGGTGTAACCATAGGAGTTTTGTCAGGCGCACAAACCAGACAGCAGCTCGAAGAAGCCCAACCCGATTACATATTAGATTCGCTGGCATCACTTTATGGAGTTATTGGGGTGAAGTGTTAGGTGTGAGATGTGAAATGTTAGTTGTGAAAAGTGAGCACATGGCTATGCCGTTTATTTTGAGCTATGTTTCTATGTTTTAAAAAGGAGTAAAGATTATAGAATAAAGAGTAAAAATCTGCCGAATCTGCTAACCCAAGCGATAGCGAACAGGCGAAGCAATCTGCGAGAGAGAGAAAACACATCGCTCTGCGGTTTATTTTGAGCAAAGCGTCTTTTACAAGCATTTCGAGCTATGTTTCTATGTGTTAAAAAGGACTAAAGATTTTAGAGGAAAGATTAAAAATCTGCTAACCCTAGCGATAGCGAACAGACGAAGCAATCTGCGAGAGAAAAAAAGCACATCATTTATTTAGAGTAAAAATATCTTTTGTGTGTATTTTGAGTAACTACGCTCTACCTTAAACAATACGCTAATTAGTTAAAACAATATCCCTGCAGGAAAAGTTTCAAACAAGTAAATAAATAGTAACCATAAAACAATTCAACCCAATGAAAAAGATTTTTAGATTAAGTTACATTACAATTCTTGCAAGTGTGCTTTTAGTCACATCCTGTACCAATGATTCCGCACTTAGGGATAATGAACAGGCCGTAAATGATAAAACAAATGCTAAAACAGGTAAATCTGCTTTAAGCAGCGGAACCAGAAAATTACTGATTATTGGAATTGACGGCTGTCGCGGAGATGCTTTAATGGGAGCCAATACGCCTAATGTTCATGCTTTATTACCCAATGCTGTTTATAGCTTGGATGCTTTGACCGAAGCACCTACGTGGAGTGGAAACGGCTGGTCGACGATGCTTACCGGAGTTACCCATTTGAAACATGGTGTAACGGATAACTCATTTTCGAGTCCGAATTTTACAGCTTATCCGAATTTTTTAAAACGATTGGAGACTTATAATGCGGCCTTAAAAACCATGTCAATCGTGCACTGGGCACCGATCAATACCAACATTGTGGAGGGAATTGATGTAGAGAAAACACTCACGACTGACGTGGCTGTTAAAAATGAGGTGGTTGCTGCACTTACAAACGATAATCCGGATGCTTTATTTCTACATTTTGATGATGTTGATCATGCCGGACACAGTTATGGATTTTCGCTCAATGTACCGCAATACAAAGCTTCAATTGAAACAACAGACGGTTATATTGGAGAAATTTTAGCAGCTTTAAAAAACAGACCCAACTATGCCAATGAAGACTGGCTGGTTGTAGTGGCACCGGATCATGGTGGTATTGTTACAGGTTCCAGCGGATCTCATGGCGGGACTTCCTACGAAGAGCGAAATATTTTTACCATTTTCAACAACAAAAACTTCACTTCAACTAAGATCGAAAAGCCTGTAGATCCAACCACCACGATTACCGGTAAATTTGTCAATTTTAATTCAAATAGTGTTTATGCTTCAACAGCCAATGCGCTTTACAATTTCGGAACTTCAAGTTTTACGGTGGAATGCCGAGTAAAAACATCAGGTTACAGCAGTGATCCGTCATTGGTTTCGAATAAAAACTGGGTGAGTGGTAAAAACCGCGGATTTGTAATTTGTGCGAATACCGGCGGGAAATGGAAAGTAAATATAGGTGATACGCAAAATCGCGTTGATATTTCAGGAGGTACCATCAATGATGGGAAATGGCATCATTTGACATTGGTAGTAGATCGTATCGAAAAATTGGTTAAAACCTATCAGGATGGTGCTTTTGTCGGACAAGCTGCGATTGGAGCTAGTTTTGGAAGTCTGACTTCGGGCTTGCCTTTCGCTATCGGACAAGACGGAACGCTGACGTATGGCGCAAATGTAAACGGAAATATTGCTGAGATTCGTGTTTGGAACAAAGCCTTATCCGTGGCTTCCATCTTGAGTTATACCTGTTCATCCGTTACCGCTTCTCATCCGGATTATTCAAATCTTATCGGATATTGGAAAGGAGATAACGGATCAGGAAACAGTTTCAACGATTCCAGCAGCCAGCAAGTGACGCTTACTTTTCCGAGCACACCAAGTTGGACAACCAGCACCGCTACTTTAAAATGTGGTACTGCGACGGGAGTTGTTCCTAAAATGGTGGATATCGCTTATTCTTCTCTGCAATGGTTTGGTGTACCCATTAATAGTGGATGGGCATTAGACGGCCGTTCATGGCTTCCGGCAGGGAATTAAAAAATTTGTGTTTTTTGTTTTTATAAGGCTATCTTCATTTATGGAGGTAGCTTTATTGTTTAAGTACAAAATAATTTACCTCCAGCTTTAGCTGGTGGGGGATTATAGAGTGCAGGAGTATTGGCTTTAGCCTAAATCAGTAGTATTTGGCTAAAGCCCAATCTGTATTAAATTAAGATCCTCCAGCTAAAGCTGGAGACAAATTAAAATATTTATTTGCGCCTTTGCGAGCCAAAAAAGCATAGCGAACTTTGCGTGAAACTTTGCGCTCCTTGCGGTTAAAAAAAAACTAACTATTACTCTCCGAATAAAAGTAAAGCACCAGCATCACACAGTTTTCGGTTGTTCTGTTTTGAGGAACATGCGGGTGTCTTCCATTGAAACATAAAGAATCACCTTCACTGACCACTACTTCTACATCATCGATAATATAAGTTACACTTCCTTTGATAATATACTTGAACTCCCAAGCATCTGTAATTACTTTTTCGCGTTTGCAATTTGGTTCCACGTCAAGGATTACAGCTTCAAAACCAATAGAATTAATACTTTTACTGAAAATATGATAGTAGTTAAAACCGGTCGTTTCGGCACGGTCTTCTTTTTCTATTTTTTGATAGTCTTCTTTTTTAATATGGAGGTATTTGGCATTTTTGGTATTCTCAACTCCTTCAAAAAAGTAACTCACATCGGTATTTAAGGATTGTATCAATTCAATTAAAACGGGTAGGGAAGGTATAGTTCTGCCATTTTCAATTCTGGATATCAAACCGTTACTAACTCCGGCTCTGTTGGCTACTTCGTGTATGGTTAATGCATTTTTCTTCCTGATCTCTTTTAATCTTTTTCCAATACCAATTAAAAAATCTTCCATAATAAAAACTTCGGTTTAAATGGTAAATATAACACAATTAGCGGGTCAGTTGCAAAAGCAGGGAAGCCTTTGCATAAACTTTGTGTTCTGTTGAAAGGATTGTACGCGGATAACACAGATTCGCTATGCGAAAACGCAGATTCGCACGGATTTTATTTTTCTTATGTGGAATAAGATAAAGTTTTTGAGGACAGTCAATTTACCTTCAGATTTCGTACCCTTGCTTTTTTAATGAGATTTAGAGAATCTCTGATCAGCGATTTTATTTCCAGGGATGGAGCTTTTAGTCCTTCGTATCTGCTTTGTACCGGGCCTTCTATGTCCATTTTAGCTGCCTGTAAATCGGTTTCAAAAGCTTTGAGCACCTGGTTTTCGATATTCGAATGTTTTTTGTAGTAATAAATTGCATTGTGCAGATCTTCGATATGCCCCGTAAAATCTAAAATCGCTCTTTTGGATACTGCGCGATTGTAATAAATAGAAAACTCCAAGGGATCGGTTTCAATGGCTTTGTCAAAATCTTCAATGGCATTATAATGGTAATCGAGTTTTTGAAGACAATTTCCTCTCAAAGCATAAACGCCCTGATCAAATCCTGAATTGATGGCGATGTTCAAATGTAATAAGGCATCCTGAAACTGGTTCGACAAATAGAATTGTCTCCCTCTTTCAAGATGAGCTGACCCTTCATTTGAATGGGATTTTGAAAGTCTTTCCGTAAACTTTTTTATTGTTAAAGTGTTGAACCATTTCATGCTTATTAGATTTTAGCCGACAGATTAAACAAATAATAAAAAGATTTATTAGAATGGGGGGACTAAAATTAATTAATTTTTTGAAATATAGCAACTTACGATAGTCCTTATTTTGCAAAATGCTTCAAAAGTATAGCAAAATCCTACAAAAAAGGGTGCTCTTTAAAGAAACACAATAGCAAACAAAACCTACTTTTTCTTTCGGCCCAGCCAAATCAGCAGACCTGTAATAGGTAATGTTGCAGCAAAAAGACACACCAGAAAAGCAATTATTTTGGTTGGTAAACCGTAGACACTTCCGGTATGAATAGGATACATCAAACGTCTCAGTTTATCTCCTTTGGAATAGGATGCAAAGTGTCTGTTCTCAATATTTTTCGCAGTATACTTATCAAAATAAGCGGAACTGGATTGGTGCGGAATGATTCTTTCCACATCTTCTTTAAGAACCGTAATACTGTTAATGGTATCCACAGGCATTCTGATTTGAATATTTCCATTATAAGGAAAAATACTGTCCGTAGCATTGTAAATACTTTGGTAAAAAGCAGTATTATTGAGTTTAGGATCTATTTTGGTTGGATTTTCTACTTTTAAAGAGGTTTTCTTCGTTGTTCCTTCGGTCACCAGATAAAGACCACTTTGAAACCAGTCAAAGGCAAATGTCAGACCGGTTAGCGAAATAAGAAGTAAAACTAAAAAACTGTAAAAACCAAAAGTCGAATGAAAATCCCAATTGATCCTTTTGAAAGAACCGCTCCATTTTACGGTCAGACGCTGCTTTAGATGTTTCATTTTTTTGGGCCACCACAAAACGATACCCGAGATCAGCATAAAGACAAAAATAAGACAAGAAGATCCCATAATAAGCTGCCCAGCATCTCCCAGTAGCAATTGCCTGTGCAGTGAAAGGACCACTACAAAAAACCTGCTTTCCTGAGGTGTTGTTGCTAGTACTTTTCCGGAATACGGATCAACAGAAAAAAATTGTGCTTTTTTATCTGAATCTTTTCCCAGAATTTGTATCGTACGCGAAGGATCATTAAAAGTAGAAATTCGGCTAATCTTTTTGATGCCATATTCTTTCTGAAGAACATCTGTGCAGTAATCGATTGTCTTTTTGGTTTTCCCTATAGAAGAAACGTGGTAATATTGTGGATTTACCAATTGGTCAATCTCTTTTTCAAAAACTAAAATACTCCCTGTTAATGCAGCAATAAAAACGATTAAACCTGAGCCAAGCCCCAGCCATAAATGTAATTGTCCGATGGTTTTCTTTATTCCTTTCTTCATTAATAGTTTTATTTTGGTTTATGGCATTGGAGTTCACACCCTAACAGTGTCAGTTTTTCGTTGGACGTAAATTCTTTCCAACCAAAAAACCGTCGCAAATTTATACTTATTTAGACTAAATCTTTTCAGTTTTAAGGAAAAAATAAAGGAGAATCTCTTAAAAATACTTAAGAATTACGCTTCGTAGACAAGAGGGCAATGCTTTTTACAGTGAAAACTTACAGCTTAGTTTTATGTGAGAATGTGAGATGTTAACTGTGAAATGTGAAACGTTTTATTTTCGGCAAGAAAATAAATGTTCTACGTGTTAAAATGATTACTACAGGTAGAAAGATTAAAAAATCTGCTTAATCTGCGAGAAACACACACACAAGATTTATAGGTAGGAAACGAATGCCTGAGAGAAAATCATTGTAGTGGTTTAAAGCTGTTGTGAAATGTGTTGTTTTTCCGGAACTTATCTTGGAGGCGTTTTATTTTCGACGGATTAAAATCCATTGCTATAAAATTTATTGTCCCATTAGAACCTAATTATTTGATGTTTTTTGCTGTCAATGGACCATATCCATCTATATAAACTAGATAGAGCAATAATTCAGGTTGGTAGGTTCAGCACAATCGATTTCCGTAAAATAAGCGTCAGCATTAGAAAAGAGCCATAGGTTCAAATGATATTGTAGCGACGGATTTTAATCCGTCGTAAAGAATGAACATCATAATAAAAAGAGCCATAGGCTCGGTCCATATTATTCCATGCATTAATCAAAGACGTTTGGTATGTGTTTATATAATTGATACAGATAGAGAGATTAAAAAATCTGCTTAATCTGCAAAATCTGCGAGAAAAGAAAAGAGATGGAGTTAAAAATATTTAGGACTAATGAATTGTCAGAAAATAGATTTATTTTCTGACAATAACAAGAAGATTAGTAAAAATTCTATAGAATAAATCGAAATAGTACTTGTTAAACAATTATTAATCTTTACTTTTGCGCTGTTTTTATTAATTCTAAATAAGAATAAAATCACTAACCAAAACTTAAAAATCAATGAAATATCTTAGTTTAAGAACATCAAAGTTTTTATTTATTATTAGCCTTTTATTTTCTGTCTTTTCTTCTTTTGCACAACAAAATAGTGGTAAAATTAAAGGAGAGATCACCACTTCTGACGGTAAATCAGCTTACGGAGCAACAATCATACTTAAAAATTCAAAATACAAAACCACTTCTAATAGCGATGGTAGTTTTAAATTCAATAAAATAGTTGAAAACATTTATACGCTGCAGGCTTCATTAGCCGGTTATGAAACGATCGAGCAGGAAGTTACCGTTGCAAACAATGAAACTGCCACCGTAACTTTGCAATTGAAGTTTACCGGCAAAGAAAGCGAGATTTCGAAAGAAAATGGCGATCAACTGGATGAAATTATCGTTTCGGCCAGCAGAAAGGTAGAAACCTTATCTAAAACACCTTCTTCTGTAACCGTAATCAACGCTAAGGATATTGACAATTTATCGATCGTGAGTTCAAATATTGCCAATGCTGTGGCATTTGCAGTTCCGGGTTTAGGATCGGCAACTAACAATACAGGGAATTACGGTCAGACTCTTAGAGGAAGAAATCCTTTGGTTCTAATTGACGGAATTCCGCAATCGACACCATTAAAATCGGCAGGACGTGAACTTCGTTCAATAGATCCTTCGGTAATTGAACGTATTGAAGTAATCAAAGGAGCTACAGCTATTTATGGGAATGGTGCCGATGGAGGTTTGATCAATTACATCACCAAATCGGGAAAAACACAAAAGAAATTTGCCGGATACAGCGAGGCCGGAACAACAGGTAATATTAAAGGAGACAGTACAGCAGGATACCGATTTAATCAGCAGTTTTACGGAAAAATCAATAAGTTCAACTATATGGTAGGCGGAACTTATGAAAAAACAGGTGTTTTTCGTGATGGAGCGGGTCAGGTTATTTCTCCTGAATACGGATTAGGGGAAACTAAAGCTTACAACGTTTTTACAAAAGTAGGTTACGATTTAACCGCCAAACAAAGAATTGATTTGATGTACAATTACTTCAGTTCCAATCAGGATTCTGATTTTGTTCTTAAAAATGGGGTGTACGGAGTAAGTCCGGCAATTGGAGTATTGGGCAACAGACCTGGGGTAGACGAAGGAAATCGTTACAATCACAACGCTAATTTGCAGTATGTAAACAAAGAAATTTTTGGAAATACTTCGCTTACGGCTAACCTTTACTTTCAGGATTTCTTAACGATATTTTCCAACTCTACTTTTTTCTATGGAAGCGGGCAGTCACAAACGGCATCTACCAAAAAAGGTCTTAGAGTATACTTAAATTCTCCGTTCAGATTCTCTTCTAATTTTACAGGTGATGTAACTTATGGTTTCGATTTACTAAATGACAAAACGAACCAAAAACTGGTTGACGGACGTGTTTGGGTTCCAAATATCAATATGGTCAATCTGGCTCCTTATGCACAAATATCGACACAATTGTTTAGCGACTGGAATGTAAAAGCCGGTTTACGTGCGGAAAACATTAAAATCAATATCGACGATTACAACACACTTGCTACAGGTGCAAACGGAGCAGGAAGCATTGCTGTAAAAGGCGGTGATCTTACTTACGATGCCTTTGTTTTTAACACGGGTATCCGATATTCAAGATTTAAATTCTTTAATCCTTTTGTGAGTTTTTCTCAGGCTTTCTCTGTATTTGATTTAGGACGAGTTTTAACAAACGCCAAACAGGATGCCATATCTAAATTAGAAACTGAACCTATTATCGTTAACAATTATGAAGGTGGTTTTAGCAGTCAGTTAGGGAAATTCAATTTGAGTGCTTCCTATTATTTGAGTACTTCAAAACTAGGAACCAATCTGATTCAGGTAGATGGATTCCTGGTAGCGGAACGTTTACCGGAAAGAGTTTGGGGATATGAAGTTCAGGCCGATTACCAAATTTTGAAACAATTGACAGTAGGAGGAAACTATGCGAATGTACAGGGAAGAGGGGATAAAGATTCTGACGGTCATTTTTACGGTCCGACAGATATTTACCTGAAATCAAACAGAATCCCTCCGGTTAAAATTACAGGTTATGCAAAATATGGCGGTGAAAGATTAAACGTTGAATTGTACTGGATGTATGTAGGCGATCGCGATGTTTTTAAACCAAATACCAAAGGAGCTTATGCTATTGGTGAAGGACCAATTCATTCGTTCAACTTATGGAATCTGGCTACAGCATACAAAGTAACCGACAGCATTAGAGTAAAACTTGGAATAGAAAACATCTTCAATACCGATTATTACCCAACAACTTCTCAGTTCTATGGTACAAATGCCAATTATACAAGAGGAAACGGTACAAGATTTAACTTAGCACTTGGATACAGTTTCTAAAGAATAGCTTTTCAGCAATAGTATTATTTTGTTTTTTTTATGAAAAGGCTTCTGACGTATTTTGTCAGGAGTCTTTTTTATTTTGAAGAATGAAAAAAAAGTCACAGTTTTCAGTCGCAGTGCACAGTTTTAATGTTTACTGATTACTGTGACCGCGACTGCGACTGAAAACCTACAAAGCTCCCTCTAGTTCTAATGTTTCCTTAAGTAAAGGATAGTGTCAAGAGTCTTTTTTGTTTTGAAGGATGAGAAAAAAAGTCACAGTATTCAGTCACAGTGCTCAGTTTAGTGTTTACTGATTACCGTGACTGCGACTGCGACTGAAAACTGCGACTGAGAACCTACAAAGCTCCCTCTAATTCTAGTGCTTCCTTAAGTAAAGAATAGTATCAGGAGTCTTTTTGTTTTGAAGAATAAAAAAAGTCACAGTATTCAGTCACAGTGCCCAGTTTTAGTGTTTACTGATTAGCGTGACTGAAAACTGAAAACTGAAAACTGAGACTGAAAACTGAGACTGAGACTGAAAACCTACAAAGCTCCCTCTAATTCGAGTGCTTCTTTAAGCAATGGATAGTTTACCTTTCCGTTTGGTGTAAGCGGAACATCTTCTATATGCATTACTTTTAAAGAATTGGCGTGAAGATTCAGTTTGGCTTTTAAGATTTTTAGAATCAATTCTTTGTTCATATTCTTGTCGGTGTACATAACGGCCAGGTGCTTATCGTTTATTCCCAAACAGATAAAAGTTTGTCCGCCCAGTGCATCTTTTAACAGTAATTCTGTTTCGTCAAGATTCAAACGTACGCCAAACAATTTCACAATTCGTTTGATTCGGCCCACAATGTAGTAGTAACCTTCGTCGTCTTTACGGGCTTTGTCTCCGGTGTGAAGTCTTTCCTGCTGTTCAAAAAACTGTAAATCGGCTCTGACATTGGCATAACCGCCATAAACGTTAGGACCAATATAAATCAGCTCATCCGTTTCGTTATCAATCTCAAAACGTCCATTTTTGACAGGTAAACCAATAGAGGTTCCTTTTCGCAACAGGTCTTTAGGAGGCAGATAAGCCATACGGCCCGAAGCTTCTGTCTGACCGTATTGTGCATAGAACTGCTTGCCAAATTTCTCGCTAAAGTCGGAAATCGCTTCGATCAGTTTGTGATTCAGCATTCCGCCCGTATGCGTTAGGTAACGCAGTGAAGGATGATCTTTTTTGAAAAATCCAATACTGTATAACATTTCATAAAAGTACGGAACGCCACCCAGGGTAGAGTATCCGTATTTTTTGAAATCGGCCCAAAATTCTTTTTGAAAAGCATCCTTATCCGTACATACAATTTGACTGGCTTTGATGCAATTGGTGGTAAAAATCGATAAGCCGTAAACAAAATTAATAGGCACATTTAAAGGCACTACATCGTCCGTTCGAATAGGCATATACTCCATAATCGACTTTGCATTGTGCACCAGATTTTCATCGGAAAGCCTCACGAATTTCGGCGATCCGGTAGTTCCGGAAGTGCTGAGCAAAAGTTTGATTTTGGCGTGTATCGGGTAAATTAAATTTACATTTCGTTTAAACAATACTATAGTGTCCGATGCATTTACCGTGGTATAGCCTTCTATCTCGGTACGCGTAGGGTCGAAGATATAATAAGGCGTATATTTTTGTTCTAAATTTTCTTTAAAATGCTCGTGTAAGCCCATTCCCAGCAAAGCGATAGTAAACCTGCTCTGATAAAAGTTGAGCAGGGTTTCAATAGCGGGTAACTGATTGTCATTGTAAATAAAAACAACCGAACGAATGTTTTCAATTTCCAGCGACTGATCCATTTCTGCAATAGATTTTGAAAGTCCTGTGCTGGAATCGGTAAAAGTCAGTTTTTCGTTTTTCCTGATTAAATCGTATAGTTCCATAAGTTTAGTGGTCTATTCTAATTAATTTCAAATCCGTATTTTTTAAGGATGTCTTTTATTTTTGCTACACTTCCCATTTCAAGGATATCTTCCATTTCGATAGAGATTTTATAGGTGCTTTCAAGTTCTTCTACCAATACCAGATGACTCATTGAATCCCATTCGGCGATAGCCTGATATTCCAGTCCGTCGTTAACTGCCTCAACAGGAATTTCAAAAGCTCTTGCAAATACTCCGTGTAATTGTTCTACTGTACTCATTTTTTTATGATTTAATATTAAATTGATATTTTTATTTTGTGTAATGTTCTAATGGGTAAAGAGATAGCGCTCCGCTGGAGCTTTGACAAAAATGGTATCATTAATTTTCTATAGATATGTCGCTCCTTCGGAGCTTTTAATAGCTATTATGTTCCATCGAGACATTAATATTTATAACATTTCTATAATCCGTTTTGTTGAACCCCAGCGGGGTGAAATCTCTTTAAATTGGTTTGTTTTTAAACTCTTGTGTGCTTCCATTTTCCCTTTCGAAAGACCACAATACAGGCTACAGCCAATATGATTTCCGAAATAAGAATGGCTGTAAATACACCATTTGATCCCAGATCAAAAGAAATTCCTAAGGCATAAGCAAGCGGAATCTGCACGACATAAAACATCAGGATGTAAAGCCAGGTCACTACTTTTACTTCGCCAGCCGCGTTAAGGGCTCTCGAAATAACCATTGTATAACCCAGCAGTATATAAGCCATCGAGATAAGATGAATGTACATCGTGCTAAAAGAGATTACCTCGGGATTATCGGTAAAGATTTTCACCACCGGAACGGCAAGGAAAATCCAGCAGACTCCAATTAGAACCAGAAATCCCATGTTCAGCATTCCCGCTCTCCAAACCGATTTTTCGGCTCTGTCGGGACGTTTGGCTCCCAGATTTTGTCCGGTTAAAATTCCCGCGGCATTTCCAAGACCCCAGGCCGGCATCGTAGCGATAGAGGTAACTCTTTGCGCCAGTATGTAACCTGCAAGGGCATTTTCGCCAAAATGTGACATAATTTTGATCATGAACACCCAGCTTGAAGCGGGAATGATAAATTGTACCGTACCGCCAAAAGCCAGTTTTAAGACTCTTTTGAAAATAGCGAGATTAAAAACCAACTGTGCCAGACCAATTTTCAACAGGGTTTTGCCGTTTATCAGATACCAGGCCTGATAAAGTACGCCGATCACTCTCGCAATCAAAGTCGCCAGACCAACTCCCAACAGACCATAAGCCGGAATTGGCCCCCACCCAAAAATAAATATCGGGCACAACACTATGTTTAGGGCATTCGAAAGCCAAAGTATTCTCATAGCGGTGGAGGCGTCTCCGGTACCTCTAAAGATCCCATTTACGACGATACGAAGAATTAAAAACCCGCTGGAAGCAAACATGACGATTCCGTAAGTAGTTCCTTCTTCAACCATCGCAGCAGAAAGTCCCATTGCACCCATAATATCGGTGGTCCAGATGGTACAGACAATACTAATCAGCGCCGCAATGGGTACTGTAGCATAAATAACCTGCATGGCTGTTTGACCTGCCGCCTTGAATTTTTTCTCTCCAATTCTTCTGGAAATCATGGCGGAGGCCGCAATTCCGAGACCAATAGAAACCGAATAACAAAAGGTGATAAAAGTAGTGGTCGCTCCCGCAATAGAAATAGCATTTGTTCCCAATCGGCTAACAAAGAACAGATTGGAGCATACAAATAAAGATTCCATCAGCAGCTCTGCTACCATGGGAACAGACAGCAAAATAATGGTTTTGTTGATACTTCCCGAAGTGAAATTGCTTTCGCTGCCGGCTAGTGAACGCCTTAACAAACCAAAGAAAGAGCGTGTTTTTAAAAGGGCTTCTTTCATTAGTTTTCTTTTGCCGTTAGTACTTCTTCATTGATTAACTGATGCAGTGGATTCGGAATAAAACCACTTTTTTTCATGTGTGGAAAACCAGCTGTTTCTTCATACCCGTTATACAAACGTCGGCTATTGAAAATAAGACGTTTGAATTCAGGAATAAACATATTGTATTTGTTAAAGATTTCCTGAAGTTCAGGATGTTCTGCCTGATATTCGGTAACAATGTCGTAAACACAATTCCAGAATTCTGTTTCGGTATAGTTTGCCGTTGTGATCATCACATCGCTCAGGTATCTAAAGAAGGCATCAAAAATGGCAATCAGTATCGTTAATGGTGCGTTTTCAGGATTTGGAGAGGCATTAAACAAGTTCTCAATAAATTCCTGCGGCAATTTTTTCTTCGCTTCTTCATTGATCAGAATATCGCCCACAAAGTCCTGCAAAGCAATACGTGTTGGTACATAATCTTTTAGAATTAGAATCACATTTTGTCCGTGTGGATCAATAGATAAAGAATGCTGGTAATAAATTTGAAGCACAGGTTTAAGATAGGCCGTCATATAAGCCTTGAGCCATTGCTCTGTAGAAAGACCTGATTTCTCTATCAGTTCCTCTACCAAACTTTTACCGGTTTGGTCTACATATAATAAGGCCGCCATCGTCATTAATTTTTCGCCTTTTCTAAGCGAATTTACCGGGCTTTCGCGCCACATGGCACCCAAATATTCATTGTACTGGTACGGAGGATTGGCAATTTTGCTGTAACTAGGATGGGTGTAGGTAACTGAGACCACTTCGCCCAAAAGCACAACGCCCATTTTTTGTAAATGCTCGTCTTTTTTAAGAACGTCTTTCAGATATTCTGTCAAACGTGGCGCAATTAATAATTGTTTAGGCGATAAACCCCTAACGTGGCTGGTATTTAAAATAGACATCGATGTTTTTACATAATGTTTATTGGGTGCACTTTCGTTAAAAAAAGTACGGATGCTTTGCTGAGGGCTGTAAATATCTTCGGTTAATTCTAAAGGAACAAGATGTTTGGAAGCAATATCATTAGCAAACTGCACGACCAATTTGTTTTGCCATTGCCATAAATGCACAGGGATAAAAACATAATCGTCTGCATTTACATTTAGTGCTGTTAACTTCTTTCTAAAAACATCCAGTTTTTCTTTTCCGATTTCACTTTCGTAGAAAGCCTGATGCTCCATATCGGTTTGTAAACGCAAAGCGGCTCTGTTTTTATGAGCAGCAATCCAAATCAAACGGGTTCTTTGGTCTGACTCCGGCGTGAAATTATTGTAATCTCCCGAGTTAAAACCAATTCGCCCTTTGTTGACAATTACCCATGGGTGGCCGTCCAGACTGTGTTCGATGGTCTGAAAATCAGCATCGACTAAGGTGGACACAGGCACACGACGGTTAGAATGGATGTAGGCATCGGCATATAAAGTGTGCAGTAACTCTTCGATATAATGGGCAAGAGTGAAATCGTTAATACCAAAAGTTTCCTTAAGTTCGATAAAGAAATTAGGTACGTCAATATGATCTAATTTTACTTCATGCTCGACTTTGCAGATACTGTCTCTGACGATGTGCCAGTAATTTAAAAATCTTGGATAGGCCGAAAAGATATAGTAAATATGCTCTGAATCGGTTTCTAGAATAAAATGGGTAAGACCGTCCTCGTCTTTACCCGTTATTTGGGGATTTGCGACATCTTCACGCATCAATTCCGAAATACTTTTGGCCAGTAAATTGCGATTTACCTGGTTCCAGATCTCGGCGTTGAGATGTTGAGCGTCTTTAAAGGTATTTTCTGGGGTTGTCATTTTAGTTGATTTTTAGTAAGATCTGCCGATTGGGTGTAATAGTTTTATCACTAAAAAACGATGTTTCTAAGTGTTCAATTTTTTTTTAATTACATCAATGGGCTAAAATCTAATTGTTTAATTGCTCGTCTATTAATTCCATAACATTCGTTGTCGAAAACTCCGGAGTTGCTTTTTGAACTCCAAATTGCTGAAATGCAATTCGTTTTTCAACCTTATACACTTCACGATTGGCAATTTGGTTGATGATGTACGAATTTCGGTAAGCACCCATTCCTAAATCAGGAGTCGAAAGACCGTGTGTATGCAATTCTGCATTCTGAACAAAAATATCTGTCCCGTCTTTATCTATGGTATAATTACGGTGCACCTTAAACAAGCCATTTTCTAAACGGCCAATTTTGTTTTCAATTCCCGAAAGAAAAGCTGGTTCTTTGTATCGATAACCTGTTGCCAGAATCACATAATCAGTTTGATCCTCGAACGGCTGCTCGAGTTCTGTTTGCACGAAATCAAGCGTATACGAACCATCAGCCGCTTCACTTACCGAAGTAAGACGCATGTTGGAGCGCAACTCCACATTCAACGGTTTGTCTTCTAAACTCATTTCATAGAGACTGTCGAAAATCTCATTAATCAATTCGGTGTCGATTCCTTTGTAAAGCCCATGTTGACTGTCTAAAAGCTGTTTGCGCTTTTGTGCCGAAAGACTGTGAAAATGATCTACATATTCCGGAGAAGTCAATTCCAAAGTCAGCTTTGATTTATTGTCGAGCGGGAAAAAGTGGGACGAACGGGTCAACCATTTCAGTTGCAATCCGTCTTCGGTATCCGGCAAAAGATCGCGGAAAACTTCAGCAGCACTTTGCCCTGAACCGATAATCGTTACAGCTGTATTTTTTTGAATGTGTGGCTTGAAATACAAATACTGAGAGGCGTGAATCACATTTGGCAATGCCTCAGCATCAATAAATTCAGGGATATAGGGTGAAGTTCCTGTACCCAGAACTATTTTATGTGCATAATAAACAGCCGTAACACAAGTCTGGGTATTAATCACCGTAACTTTATAAACATCGTCAACAGGATCGATCGAAAGAACCTTGTGCGAAAATTTACAATTGCTAAGCTGAGCAGCGGCCCATTTGCAATATTCATTGTACTCTCTTCTGTAGATAAAGAAGTTTTCACGGATGTAAAATTTATAAGCACGTCCGCTTTGTTTGATGTAATTTAAGAAGCTGTATTTGTTAGTCGGATCGGCCATGGTAACCAAATCGGCTAAAAACGGAACCTGTAAGGTAGCATTATTCAGCATTAAGCCCGGATGCCAGTCAAAGCTTTCGGACTGATCAAAAAACAGTGCTGATAAATCTTCTATGGGTTCGATAAGTGCGGCAAGTCCAAGATTGAAAGGACCAATCCCGATTCCGATTACCGAATATATTTTTTCTGTATTCATTGTGGTTGTATTACGAATTAAACTTGTGTGGCTGAAACGGTATTTTTTTGAAAGGCTTCGGCAGCAGGGAATTTAGCCCAATACCATTCTCTGTAACAGAAGTTCAGATTGGCTTTTTTGTGCGGCATTTCGATGACTTTCTGAATTTTAAATCCAACGTGAGCCTTGTTCATCATCGAAGCGATAGAGTCTACAGAACCTTCACCCACCATTTTGCCTACTTTGGCTTCACTCAAAACAAAATCCATCATAGACTGCGTTGCCGGAGAACCGTATTTTAATTTCGGATCGGTTGGGGCGATAAATTGGTGTGTTCCATAGTCGGAGGGAAGTACGTCATAGTATTCTCCAACAATGTCACGGCACGGCCAGTACACTTCAATATTAAAAGTCGGAACCCCGTTGGCCTCTCCGATATAACTGTGCGAATGACCTCCGGGAAGCATGGTGCGATAGAATACCTCCAACTCACGTAACGGCCAGTTCATTTGCCAGATTTTCAAAGCATGTTCGCGGTGAAACCACTCGTGAAGCATTTCCAGATCGTTGTCTACATCTACCGGACGCAGGCTGATCGTAACGTTGTCTTTCTCAAAAAAGCGGCTGAAAACCGTAGTGTTTGGTTTTGGCTGAATCAATTTTTTGGAGAAAAAGTGTTTGTTTAACGGATTAGGATACGTTTTGTACACCGCCGGATTGGTTCGTGGCGCACTGGCTTCGTCCATATTGTTTAAACTGGTTAGTAAATTTCCTTTTACGATTAGTTTGACACTGTTCGTAAAATGAGAAACCAAACCTGTTACATCTGAATCTTCTTCTTTTTTTAAGGCATCGTATATTAAGTCCAGTAATACCGTTTCGTCAGCAAGTTTGTTTTTGCCCAATGCGCTCACAATTCCTAACAAATGATTGATTAACAGGTAATACCCCCAGAAATCAATAATTCTTTTTTCGGCAATAAAAGAGCGGCTTTCTTTTCCAAAATCGGGAATTAAACGTTCCAGTTCCGGTACGATTCCTTCGCGGAAAAAGTACCCCTGATTGTCTCTGAAATAAAGTTTTGATGGGAACAGATTTTCATCAAATTCGACCATTACATTCTGTTGGTGAAATTCTGATCCAAATCCGTATTTATTAAAAACACCAATCAAAGGCGTAAGGCTGATGTTCAGGTATTGTTTGAACCAGGCAATAGCAGTGTCAGCTACTGTTGTATCTTGTCTTTTGGCCGATTCCTCAATCAGGGTTACGATTCTTGGCAGTTCATTCAAAATGTTATCCTGAGACAAAGCAGCTACCAGCGTTACATTTTTGTTGGCGTTGGCTCCATGAAAAGGATTTTGACGAATACTAGTACTAAAACCGTCGATAATTTTATCTTCAAAAACCACTGTGATGAACGCAGGATCAGTAACGAGCTGAATTTGTGGATAGTCTTTCTGAATGCCTTTTCCCCAATCTGTTTTCATCAACTGTGCTGCATCATAACCACGATTAAGCTCATGTGGATAATTGACACGGAACGAATTGGTAATTTTCACATGCAGTGAGAATTTATACATCCATTCGCTTTCGTCATTGTACACGGTACGAACCGATGAGGTTGCCGAATAGGAAGGACCAAATTGCCCGAGACTGAAAAGCAGTTGTCTGGACTGCATTTCTTTCACCTCTTTTTGCTCTAATAAATAGTTGGCTTCCCAAGGGTGTGCCGGTACTACTTTGTATTGCGAATAAAAATCCAGTAATTCTTGGGCGTTTTTATTGGCATATTTTGAAATTTCATTTCTCAGATAATCGGTGATCAGATAGTCTTCGGCACTTTTTTCGATAACATTTTCAGGGTGCACCAGGAAAAAGTGTAACGGAAACTGCCCCTCGGTTTCAGGAGAATATTTTAGCAATTCGTCTTTGGTAAACCCTTCTCTGCTTTTTGGCAGCGGATGTACCGTATGTCCTAAAATCAAAGATTGTTCGGCTGATATAAAAGTTTGTTCCGGGTTGCTGGCGTTGCGGCCGCTATTTTTATAATGCTCCAGATAAAGTGCGAGATTATCAATACTGTTTTCCATACGTTTTTGGGTAGGAAGCGGATCAATATCCGGATATTCTGCTTTGCAATAGCCCGCAACAATTTCTGTGAACGCGATAGGATTTATTTCTCTGAATTCATCGGTTGCAATAGTGCGGGACACTATCGGAAAGCCAAAAGCATGAACGCCACTTTCAGAAAAGTAAACCAAAGGAGCAAAAACTTCCTGGCCAACAGTGCTAAAGTCAAATCGAAGAAAAGAGCTGTGATCGATAGTCTGCATAAATTCAGCCAAAGCAGGGTCGTATTTCGGAACACCTTCGTATTGGCTCCAGTTGCTGAATTCTCTGCAATAACAGTTGAGGAGGGATTTGTAATTTACTTGTTCGGCAAGTTGTTTGAAATTAGTTAAGTCTGTGGTATTCATCTCCGTTTTGTTTTATGAGGTTAAGAATGTTTTTAATATCATTTAGGGTTGTAAGGGGATTTAAAATGGTGAATTTCAAATAGAATTCTCCATCTACTTTGGTGCTGGCTACCAGAACTTCGCCGCCAAAAAACAGTTTCTCTTTGATGTATTTGTTGACTTCACAAGAATTAGATTCAGCTGGTCCGTCGAGATAACGGAAGAGTAAAATACCAATATCAGAGTGGCATAACAGTTCAAAATTAGGATCGGCTTCGATATAGGCAGCGGTTTGTTGGGTCCTTTCGATTAAGGTCTCCGTAAATTGTCCGAGCTTTTTCTTGCCCATATAACGAAGGGTAAACCAAAGTTTTAAAGCATCAAAACGACGTGTAGTCTGAACAATTGATTTATTGACCTGGGCCGGAAGCGCATCGTAATTTTGCTCTTTAGGATTCAGATAATCAGCGTGATGCTTGATCAGGTTGAGGTGAAGTTTATTTTTAGCAATAAAGGCACTGCTGCTTACCGGTTGGAAGAATGATTTGTGGTAATCGACGGTTACCGAATCAGCCAGTTCTATGCCGTTTAATAAATACCTTTGTTTCTCTGTTAAAAGCAATCCGCATCCATAGGCAGCATCTACGTGAAGCCATAAATTGTACTGACTAGCAATAGCGGCGATTGTTTTTAACGGATCGATGTTACCAAAATCGGTTGTGCCGGCAGTAGCGGTAATGGCAATTGGAATGTTTCCTTTTTTAATTTCGTCAGCGATCGCCTTTTCGAGTTTTTCCGGATCCATACGGTATCTTTTGTCGACACCCACATTTACGATGGCTTGTTCTCCAAGACCTAAAACCCAGGTGGTTTTATGATTGCTGAAATGCGCTTTATCCGAAACAAAAATCCTGTACTTGTGCGCATCAGGTGGAAGTCCGTCCATTTTAATGTTCCATTTTTGATACTGCATGGCATAGTAATCTCTCGCCAAGAGCAGCCCCATTAAATTACTTTGAGATCCACCTGCTGTAAAAACGCCATCGCCTTGTGTATAGCCCACCTGCTCGCTGGTCCAGTCAATTAACTTTCTTTCGATAAAAGTTCCACCGGCGCTCTGGTCATAAGTATCTTGTGATGAATTGATGGCACTTATCAGAATTTCTGCTGCCAGTGCAGGTATCACCACAGGGCAATTTAGGTGTGCAATATATTCCGGAAGGTGAAAAGCAGTGGCGTGGTTCACATAAAGTTCGTCTACTTCGTTCAGCAGACTTTCGTAATCGGGTAGGGGTGTTTCAAAATCTATTTCTTCCACTTTAGCCCTTATTTCTTCCGGTCTGATGCCACTGAACGGTTTTTTATTGTTTTTTAAGAAATTCGAAACGCGTTCTTGTGCCAATTTCATTGCCTGTGCATATTCCGGGCCGGAATTCTGATGGAAAATGTCTTTGTAAAAATCCTGGTCCTGCTGGACCTCTCTGTCGAATGCTTCCTTACGGATCAATGTGGTATTCATAAAATAGTTGTTTTAAGGGGTTTAAGTTATTTTTCAGTCGAGGTAGACGACTTTTTTAGATAGTGGGGTTCTCTTTTTTTTGGAGGGTTTTTAAGGCTTCGGGATAATAACCGAGATAAAGAAGTCCTAGTGATTTTTCATTTTCAGCGAGGCCAAATTTGGCAACATAATCGATGGCTACTCCTTTGGTACTCCAGTAACTGCCAATTTTATGAGCACTGCAGCTAAGCGCTATATTTTGTACAGCAGAAGAGACAGCTGCAATTTCTTCCCATTCAGGCAAGGCAATTTTGGTGTTTCGAACCATAATTACCCCAATCATACAGGCTGCATTTAACGGGTAGTTTTCGAGATAAGAAAGTTTATCTCTTTGATCTTCGGGCGACAATTCACTATAGAAATCTTTGTAATAGTGAGCCATATATTCACCGTACTTCTTCAGGTATTTGCCGCGAAAAACGACAAACCTCCAGGGTTCTGTCATTTTGTGATTGGGTGCCCAGGTCGCATTAATCAAAATTTCTTCCAGCAGCGGTTCAGGCAATTCTCCCTTGACAAATTGATTGGCGTAGATGCTTCTTCGGTTGCGGATATTTTTTGAAATTTTATTGAGTTTATAAGAAGAGTCTGACGGCTTGGTTTTGCTGGGGTTGTTCTTGATTTTCATATATTTTTGAAATTTTTCTAAGAAATTTCTTTTTTATTTGGGGTTAAAAAAATATATTTGTAAGTAATTCTTATTTAGAATGAATAAGAATAGTACTTGACAAAAGTATAAATTAATCCCAACAAAAAAAATAAATTTTAAAAATTTATGAGAATGTCCGTACTTGTTTGTGGTTAAATCAGGTGTAATTTTTTACATTTTAATGCTTATAGGCCTTGTAAATGCTGGTTTTTCCTGCTTTTTAACAATACTACTGAATGAGGAAAAATGAAATAATAATCGATATATTTCTGGTGAAATGATTGTAAATAAAACTTTAAATTTTTGTTTTCTTACAAAATGAGTATTTACAGAAACAACCCGCTTTAAAGAACTGTTTTATCCAATTTGGAACTCTTTTGGCAAAAGTGTTTGCCGTTGTAAAAACCGGATTGTCTAGTGGCTTATCAATGTCCGAAAGACACAATTTTTAATAGCGAACCGCTTAATTTGCGTTTGCAGATAACAATTAAAATTGATTTTAAAATCATAAAAACGCAAAACATTTAAATTTTTAATAACATAAATCGATTTTTTGTTGGCTTATGGTTATAAAATGGTAAAAGTTCACTCCTTCTCGTACTTAGTGGGGAATTATTTTGCGACATCGTTTAAATTTGTGAAGTGCGAAAACTCATTATATACCTGTTCATCTTTTTAATTGTATCCAATATTGGGTTCTTTCAGCAGTTCTATAAACTGCCGATATTATTGGAACACTTTAGAGAGCACCAGGAAAGACATGAGATTAGCTTTTTTGATTTTTTAGAAATGCATTATTGGGGAGAAGATTTAAAAGACAATGATTCCGACCGAGACATGCAGCTTCCGTTTAAAAACATATCCGGCCCTTATGTGCAGCTGGTATTTGTTCCGCAGGATAAACCTCTATTTTATATTCCCTTTACGATCGGATTTTCGCAAGCTGTTGCAATTCCTTATACTTCAGATTTATATTCGAATCCCGCTTTGTTTTCGGTATTCCGCCCTCCTGTAGCTTAATTTAATTTTCCGGAATTTTTATTGTGGTGAAAACATTTTGATGTTTTGGCCATGGCATTAGTATTTCAAAAAAATTAAATCAAATTATGCTTAATAAGATCATACAATTCTCAGTTAAAAATAAACTGGTAATTGGGGTCTTCACCTTGCTATGGATTATCTATGGCGTGTTTGAAGTACCCCGTTTACCTATTGATGCCGTTCCTGACATCACCAACAATCAGGTACAAATTATTACAACAGCTCCGTCTTTGGGAGCAGAATATGTAGAGCGTTTAATTACATTTCCAATCGAACAGGCGATTAGCAACATCCCGCAGCTCAAAGAAAGTCGGAGCATTTCGCGTTTCGGACTTTCGCTGGTCACGATTGTTTTTGCAGATGATACCGACGTGTATTGGGCGCGTCAGCAGGTTGCGGAACGATTGCAAAAAGTAGAGATCGCGGAGAATGCCAACATTCCTGAAATGGCACCGGCAACAACAGGTTTGGGCGAAATTTACCAGTATGTCCTGAAACCGCAACCCGGTTACGAAACCAAATATTCTTTGGAAGATTTACGTACCCTACAAGACTGGACGGTTAGAAGACAGCTTTTGGGAACTCCCGGAATTGCTGATGTCGCTACTTTTGGAGGCAAGTTAAAACAATATGAAATTGCCGTTAATCCGTCTCGCCTAAAAGCACAGAACCTGACGATAAAAGAGGTTTTTACAGCACTGAACAGTAATAACGAAAACACTGGCGGCGCTTATATTGAAAAAGGCCCAACCGTACTTTACATCCGAAGTGTCGGACTGACTCGAAACATCAGGGACATTCAGAATATTATTGTCAAAAATACACAGGCTGGAACTCCTATTCTGATCAAAGATATTGCAGAGGTAAAAATGTCTTCGGCCATACGTTACGGGGCATTAACAACAGCTGATATTGGCGAATCGGTAGGTGGAATTGTGATGATGCTAAAAGGGGAGAACGCCAATAATGTGATCGTAAATGTCAAAAAACGTGTTGCCGAAATTGAGAAAATCTTACCGAAAGGGTTGAAAATTGAACCTTTTTTAGATCGTACCAAAATGGTCGATAATGCGATTGGTACGGTTCAGAAGAACCTTATCGAAGGAGCATTGATTGTGGTGTTAGTACTAGTGCTTTTCCTGGGTAATTTAAGAGCGGGTTTTATAGTGGCTTCGGTAATTCCTTTAGCGATGCTTTTTGCCATTATCATGATGAACACCTTTGGCGTGAGCGGTAATTTGATGAGTTTGGGGGCGCTTGATTTCGGTTTAATTGTGGATGGTGCGGTGATTATTGTAGAAGCCATTTTGCATCACATTCATTCGGCTAAAAAATACAAAGCAATCGATTCTATTTCGCAGGAGGAGATGGACAAAGAGGTGACAGGTTCGGCAGGGCGTATGATGAATGCCGCCGTATTCGGACAGATTATTATTCTGATTGTTTATCTGCCGATCTTGTCTTTGGAAGGGATCGAAGGAAAAATGTTCAAACCAATGGCACAAACCGTAGCCTTTGCTATTTTGGGTGCTTTTATATTGTCGCTTACTTATGTTCCGATGGTGAGTGCTTTGTTTATCAGCAAGAAAGTCAGCCACAAACCCAATTTGTCGGATCGGATCATGGCAAAACTGGAGTTTTACTATGAAATTGGATTGTCGAAAGCGTTGCAAGTCCGAAAAGGAATTGTGATTTCGGCATTTGTGCTGTTTGGGATTGCCTTAGTCATTTTTAGCCGAATGGGAGGAGAATTTATTCCGCAGCTTGAAGAAGGTGATTTTGCGGTAGAAACCCGTTTACTGCTGGGGACAAATCTGTCGACGACAACGGCCACTATTGAGAAAATTTCGACTGCATTGAAAAACAGGTATCCCGAGGTAGAAAAAGTAGTTTCGAGAATTGGAAGTGCCGAGATCCCAACAGATCCGATGCCTATAGAAGGAGGGGACATGATTATTGTATTGAAAGACAAATCAGAATGGACAAGTGCTTCTTCGTTTCCTGAATTGGCCGATAAAATGACGGAGACGGTTAAAGAGGTCGCACCCGGAGTTACGACCGGTTTTCAGTTTCCGGTACAGATGCGTTTTAACGAATTGATGACAGGAGCAAAGCAGGATCTGGTTTGTAAAATTTATGGTGAAGATCTCGATAAATTGGCAAAATATGCTGAACAGCTGGGCGCGATTAGTAGCACAGTAGAAGGAGCTACGGATCTTTATGTAGAGAAAGTTACCGGAATGCCACAGATCGTTATTGATTATGACTGGGCCGAAATGGCGAAGTACGGGATTTATGTTTCGGATATCAATCAAACCGTAAATGCTGCTTTTGCAGGTGCTGTAGCGGGAAGCATTTACGAAGGAGAGAAAAAGTTTGATATGGTGGTGCGCGTGGAGGCTAGTGGACGAAAAGACATAGCCGATGTTCGCAATTTATTGATTGCAACCCGTTCCGGAATGCAGATTCCGCTGTATCAGGTGGCTTCTGTAAAAGAAGTCGAAGGTCCGAATCAGATTCAGCGTGAGAACGCTAAAAGAAGGATTATTGTCGGTTTTAATGTGAGAGGGAGAGACGTCGAATCGATAGTCGAAGAATTGCAAAAGAAAGTAAACAGTCAGATCAAATTTGAGCCCGGTTATTATATTACCTATG
Source organism: Flavobacterium sp. T12S277 (assembly GCF_048514875.1). NCBI lineage: Bacteria > Pseudomonadati > Bacteroidota > Flavobacteriia > Flavobacteriales > Flavobacteriaceae > Flavobacterium > Flavobacterium sp. T12S277. Next base: position 89,108 of record NZ_JBLYEG010000014.1, read on the forward strand.
GCGGTACTTTTGAAAACCTGCAACAGGCAAAATCCCGTCTGGGAGTTGCGGTTCCTGCAGCTTTGTTTATGATTTTGGCATTGCTGTATTTTGCGTTCAGATCGTTTAAAGAAGGAATTATCATTTTTACAGCCATCCCGTTATCGGCAATTGGCGGTGTATTTGGACTGGCTTTGCGCGATATGCCGTTTAGTATTTCGGCCGGAGTTGGTTTTATTGCACTGTTTGGTGTGGCTGTTTTGAATGGAATTGTTTTAATCTCCGAGTTCAACCGAATCCAAAAGCAGGGCGAAATTACCGATCCGCTTCAAATCATTATTAACGGAACCAAAAACAGATTACGTCCTGTATTGATGACCGCCGCGGTAGCCTCTTTAGGGTTTTTACCAATGGCTTTAAGCAATGGCGCAGGAGCAGAGGTACAACGCCCGCTTGCAACCGTTGTGATCGGCGGACTGATTACGGCTACTTTGCTGACACTTTTTGTGCTTCCGGCTATTTATTTAATGACGTATCATACCAAAGTTTTTTCGAAAAAAAATAAAAAACACAAGATGAATAAGCTGACTTTACTGGTGCTGGCTTTGTTCCTTACCGTTTCGGTACAGGCACAGGAAGCGCCAATATCTCTTGAAGAATCGCTGTCAATAGCGCTTCAGCACAACAGAAGAATTAAATCTTCGCAATTGAATGAAAGATCAAAAGAACAGTTGGAAAAAACGGCTTTTGATTTTCCCAAAACAGCTCTGAGTGCCGATTATGGTCAGTTTAACAGCGCTGTAAACGATACGCGTTTTGGCATTAGCCAGACTTTTGCATTTCCGACATTGTATACCCATCAGAAAAAAGCTTTGAGGGAAAATTACAATGCAGCCAAAGCGGAATCGCAGTTAACGGTACAGCAGATTAAGTCGAATGTGAGGAACTTGTTTTATTACTACATCTGGCTGAACAGCAAAAAGGATTTATTGGTTTATGCCGATTCGATTTACAGGTTAATGGAGCAGAAATCGGAGCTGCGTTATAAGACAGGGGAGACCAATGTACTGGAAAAAAGCGCTTCTCAATCGGCACGGCAATTTTACACCAATCAGCTTACAATGGTCAATAAGGATATTGCTATTACGCTTAAAATGTTCAATACCGTTCTTCAGGACAGTAAGATTCATGTACCTTTTTCTGAAACGATCAAGAATGATTTTGCTGTTTCCTTAAATCAGAATAAAAATACGGCAGCACTTCCTCAGGTGCAACTTTCGCTGTATGAAGCCGAAGCAGCAAAGTGGAAGTGGAAAACCGAACAGGCCAAAATACTACCTGATGTAACAATTGGGTACAATAATTTAAGCATAATAGGTACACAAACCAGTACTTCATGTCAGGATGTTTATTACAATAGCAGCCAGAGGTTTAATTATGTCAATTTGGGGCTGTCAGTTCCGTTGTTTTTCAGCAGTCAGTCGGCGCGTAACAAAGCTGCCAAAGCGGAGTACGAAACCTATAAGATGCGGGCAGAAACGACAAAGATTGAAATGCTGACGGAGATTAGTAATGCCGAAAGTGAGATCGAAAAGTACAAAGAAAGCCTTGCTTATTATGAAAACGAAGGACTAAAAAATGCAACGGTAATTATTGACGCTGCGAATAGTCAGTTGGAGAATGGTGATATTGATTACCTGCAATGGGTGTTGGTTGTCAATCAGGCGATAACCATAAAAAATGAATACTTCGACAGAATTAACGATTACAATAAGGCCGTGATTAATTGGCAAACCCTTAATAATTTATAAAAGAATGAAAACATATAGCAGCATCATTTTAGTTTTTTTAGGCTTAGTTTCCTGTCAGGGCGATAAAAAAGAACAACAGACTAAAAAAGAAATAACAGCCGAAAACAGTATTCAGTTCAGCGAAGCACAGGTTAAAAATGCAGGACTGGTGGTGGGGTCTCCGGAAGAACGAACTGTGAAAGGAATATTACAGCTTCAGGGAACGGTTACCGTACCGCCAAAAAGTGTGGTAACGGTAAGTATTCCTTTGGGAGGTTATATTAAAAAGACCGATTTAATGGCCGGAATGCACGTTCGAAAAGGGCAATTGCTGGCGGTAGTCGAGGACATGCAGTACATACAGTTGCAACAGGATTATCTTACGACAAAAGAAAAATTTCAGTTGGCTCAAAGTGAGTTTAACCGCCAGAAAGAGCTTAATGCAAAGAAAGCCAGCAGTGATAAGTTGTTTGAACAGACATCGACGGAGATGCAAACACAGCGCATTTACATGGCATCGCTGGCACAAAAACTGGGATTGCTGGGTATTAATGTTAAAACACTCACGGCTTCAACGATAAGCAAAACGGTTGCAATTCATTCCCCAATAAATGGTTTGGTGGCGAAGATTAATGTGAATGTCGGCAAATACATTTCGCCAACCGATATGCTTTTTGAGTTGATCGAAATGAGCGATATTGTTTTGGTAATGAATGCTTTTGAGAAAGACGTACACCTGCTTTCGGTTGGGCAGACGGTTACGGCTTATACCAATGCCAATCCGTCAAAAAAGTACAAAGCAAAAATTGCTTATATCAATCAAAGCCTGAACGACGATCGTGCAGCAGAGGTAATTTGCAAAGTGAATCACTATGAAAGTTCATTAATACCGGGACTTTTTATTAATGCCGAGGCTGAGTTTGATAACCAAAAAGCGCTTACAGTTCCCGAAGATGCTGTGGTAAGATGGCAGGGTAAGTTTTTTGTTTTTGTGAAGACTGGCGGGCATAATTTTAAAATGATCCCGATTGAATTGGGTACTGCCAGTGAAGGATACCGTCAGATCAAGTCTTCGATTATCGATGCTTCTTCGGCAATTGTAATCAAAAATGCCTATACGTTGCTGATGGCTTTCAGGAACGGAGGAGAGCAGTAGTTTTAAGTAAAAAAAAATCCCCCAGCTCCATAGGGATTGGAACTGGGGGATCATAAAAAAAATAAAACACAATCTTTAGAACGTATACCTCACTCCAAATTGTCCCTGGAATCTTGAGGCTAACTGATCTACAGTATAAGGTGATGTCGAAGGTTTTTGGAACGTATAGGTTGGATCGCCAGTAGCTACTCCGCCTAAATTTCCTGATTTTGTTAACCCAAGATTTGCTGTTGAATTGTAAGTGTTTGGAACGAAATAACTTCTTCCCCAATCTTTATTGATCAGGTTTCCAATATTTGCTACACTGAACGAAAGCTGTAAAGTACCCACTTTGGTAATTTTAATTTCATCCATTAATTTCAAATCGGCCTGGATATTCCAAGGTGTTGTAGCACCATTTCTTTCGGTGAAATTTCCTCTTCTGCTTTTCAAATAATCGTTTCCGTTAATGAAAGCTTCATAATCTGCTACCTGCTGTGCTGCTGTAGCCGATGGAACACCTGCTGCATTTACACCAATGTATTTCGCTGCTTCTGTGGCATCTTTAAAGATATAAGCCAATCCTGCTGCCTGACCTGTTCCTGCAATAGTAGAGTTTACAAATCCCCATGAAAACGGATTTCCGGACTGAGCATTGAAATATACATTTGCTGAGAAGATATTGTTATCGGCTACTTTTACTGCATATCCAACATTCGAAACAATTCGGTGTTTGATGTTAAAGTTGGACGTTGCCAATTGCGGATTGTTTGGTGTTAACGATTGGTTCATCTGAAAGTTACTCTCCATCGAGTTACGGATTCCGTTGGTAATGTCTTTAGAATTTCCGTAAGTATAAGCCACCATAAAGTTAAGACCGAAATCGTACGTTTTAGAGATCATCTCGGTAATGCTGTATCGGTATCCTTTGTTGGTATTCGACAATAGATACGCATTAGAGAAAGCCGGATTTATATTGGCTGCATAAATTGGCATCTGGTGATTGGTATCATACGAAAAGTAAGTAGGGTTATCGGTTTTATTTACCTGTTGAAATTCAAGATCACGAATTACTTTGGTATACATCCCTTCGGTTGTAAATTTGTACCCATCGATGATTTTATCGATCGCAAGTGAGTTTCTTAAAACTGCAGGCATTTTAAATTTATTGTCAACTAAATCGGCCTGTACTTTTGGCGTTGCATCGTGATAGCCGTTTAATCCATTGTTTGCCAAAGGATCTCCCGCTGCTGCAACCTGTGCCGGAGTAAGATTGTTTTTGTCATAACTTCCGTAACCTACACCATCATTGTAGTAAGCATATCCCAGCCATGCAAATGGAATTCTTCCGGTAAATACTCCCGATCCACCTCTAATAACCAGTGTTTTGTCTTCGTCTACATTATAGGTAAATCCAATTCTTGGTGACACCAATGCTGTGCTGAAGAAGTTGTTTTTAATCTGGCTCAATGGCGTGTACGAATAGGTGTTGCCATAATTAGGATCAGCCGGAGAGTTTTGTACTTGTGAACTCAATTTTGGCTTAGTAGGCAAGTCTGTATAGTCAATTCTTACGCCCGGAGTAAGTTTTAATTTATTTCCAATTCTAATTTCGTCCTGTACATAAACACTGTAAAGGTTTACTTTAAACTGTGCATATGGATTGTTGAAAATCTGATCTCTGGTTGAACCGTCAAAAGGGTAGGTACCACGAACACGGGTAGGAAGTTTGCCGTAGAAATCGGCCAAAGATTTGTATGATACTCTTCCGTTAAGGGCGTTTACAAATCCGTAATTGATGTCGTAAAACTCATTGTGTGTACCAAACAACAAAGTGTGGTTTCCGGTTTTATAGGTAAGATTGTCCGTGATTTCGGCCGTGTTTTGTTTCATATTGAATACTGTTGCCTCACGATCGTTTCCTAAAAAGATTGTTCCTCCGTTATAACCAATTTCAGTTTGGGGAAACATGATATTGCCTGATTTTGGATCGCGATAATCTTTGATAGCCGAATAACTGGCAATGAACGAGTTGGACCACTGGCTGTTAAAATGGCTTTTAAGTTCTAAAACGGTACTGATAGATTGGTTTTTCTGTGTAAAATCCATGCTCGAGAACCTGAAGTTAGCAGCGTCACGCTCTAAGTTGGAAGCCTGAGAGATAACCGTATTGTTTCTTAACGACAGCGCGTGTTTGTCATTAATTTTCCAATCTAATTTGTTGAAGAATTTTTGACTTTTTGCAAAGTTGTTGTACCCACCGAAAGTTCCTGCGTCAAATCCGTAATTTGTTTTTACGAAGTCCGAGATTTGTTGTGCGGTAGTGTTGTCTACCAATGAAGTCAATTTACCATTAGAATCGGTTTGTCCTGCATTGTAAAATAAAGGATCTGTTCTTTCGGCATACTCCATATTGGTAAAGAAGAACAATTTATCTTTAACGATTGGTAAACCTAGACGGAATCCAATTTGATAATCACCAAACGAATTTGGCATTTTTGAACCATCACCGGCATTGTTGCGTCCTGTAATGGCTGCATTTCTGCCATAACTGTAAATCGACCCGCTCACATTGTTGGTACCGCTGCGGGTAACGGCATTTACGCTTCCGCCTAAAAAATTTCCTAGTTTAATATCGTAAGGAGCAATATAAACCTGAATATCCTGTATCGCATCAAGGCTTATCGAATTGGAACGCGTACTGCTTCCCGGCATTCCTGAAGTCCCTGATTGTCCTCCTAATGACGGGCTAAAACCAATAGCATCATTGTTGATCGAACCGTCAATAGTAACGTTGTTGTATCTGAAATTGGTACCGGCAAAAGAGTTATTAGAACTCTGTGGTACTAGTTTGGTCACATCCTGAATTCCTCTGTTGATTAACGGAAGGCCATTCACTTGTTTTTCATTAATATTGGTTCCGTTATTTTTAGAAGAAGGTTTAGAGCTTGTAATGACAACTTCTTCTAATACATTATTGTCTCCTTTGCTAACCACTATCGTTGGCAGGTCGTTATCACCAAGGGCTAAGTGTATTTGTGCGTTAGAGTAATCTTTGGTGGAAGCACTTTTGATTTCTAATTCGTAAGGTCCTCCGGCATTTAAATTTTCGAAACTAAACCTACCTTGTTTGTCAGTTGTAGCTTTATACACTGCGTTAGTAGGTAAATGTGTTAAAGTAACCTCCGCGTCGGTAAGCGGGCTAGTGCCGTCATTTACCTTTGCAGATAATGAAGAGGTCGTAATTTGGGCAAAAATGTTTCCCATGGCAAGGAGCATTACAGCCGAAAAAAAGAGTTTTAGTTTTGTCATTGATTTTTAGTTTTTATTTGACAAAGAAACTCTGTTTGTTCGGATCGGATTTAACGCTTTTGTTAACTTAAAATGATAAAAAAATATAGTGTTACCTTAAAATTATCAGGTGGTTATCCTTTTAAAATTTTCTAAGCCTTTAAAATCAATGATTTGTGTAACTGGTTAAAAATAAAAAGATTAGAGTTGTATTTAAAGTAGATTAGAGAAAGATTAGAGTGTTAAGCCAAGGTTACCAAATGTAAAAACAGGCTTTGTTAAATCTGCGTACGGTCGCAAAAAAACGAAACAATTTATGGAAATTGCAAAGTGATAGAAGTGCCTTTTCCGACTTCAGAATCAACATTAACGGTAATGTGATGCAGTTTGAGTATTTGCATGGTAATAAAAAGACCTAATCCTTGTCCTTGTATGTGACGGGTATGATCGCTTCTGAAAAAAAGATCAAAAATAGCTTCTTTGTCCTGCTCTGTAATTCCGGGCCCCTGATCGGTAATTTGTATTAAAAGTTTGTTTTTTTCTGTGAGCGCAAAAACAGTTACCGGCTCAGGAAATGAGAATTTAATCGCATTGTCCAGAATATTGTACAGCGCTATAAAAAGCATGTGTTTATTGGCATAGACCGAAAGTAAATTTTCGTGTTCTGCCAGTGCACTCAAATCTACCGATACTTTTGATTCGGGATATTCGATTGCCTTCTTTTCCAAAACATTCCATAGTATTTCGTCGATCCTTACCGTTTCCATTTGCTGAGGCTCAGACAGTTCAAGACCCGATAATACCAGAAGCCCTTCTAAAGTTGATTTTAAGTGCAGGGTGTCTTTTCGAAGCGATTTTAAGATCTCTTCATACTGCTCGTTCGTTCTGGGCTGTTGCAGGGATACATCGATATCTCCAATGATAATGGTTAGGGGAGTTTTAAGTTCGTGTGACGCATTTTTGAGGAAATTTTTTTGCGTCATAATACCGGTTTCAAGTCTTTCTAAAAGATAATTGAAAGTGGTAACCAGTTCTTTAATTTCGTCTTTCCCTTGAGCCTGCTGAACTTCTAATCTCGAATGCAGGTTCTCGGTGGTGATGGTATTTACTTTTGCAATGACTTCCGAGAAAGGACGGAAGGTTTGTCGGGCTAAAAATGTTCCCATAAGATAGTTTAATGGAATGCCGGCCAGATAAAAAAGAATAAACATAAAGCCCAGAATTTCCAGCTGTCGGTTACCGGCGCGATCGATACCCGAGACTACAATTATAAAATCGCCCTGATTGTCTTTGTAAAATAACCCCACAAACTGCCTGTCGTTTATCGTAAACGATTCCATTTTATTTTTTACAATACTATTCAGATCGTGATCTGTTAGCGGAATGTCAACAGAATCCTTTAGGTATAATTTTTTTGTTTTGGCATCGTAAACCCGTATCGATTCGTTGTTGATTCGGTTGTATTGAACTTCAATTTGATGATAACGTTCGTTGGTGAATTCTTTTATTTCGTCTTTTTTGAAATAAAACAAGGCAGCTGTCATCGCATGATCCTCCAGATTGTCATAGTAAAGATCTTTCATGTGGCTTCTGAAAAGAAGAAAAGATCCGGCCATGAGCAATCCGACGATAAAAGCAAAAAGCAACGTAGAATTTACAGCTAACTTATTTTTAAGATTCATAACGTTTTAGATCTATTTATTTTCTCTCGCAGATTTGGCAGATTGCTTCGCCTGTTCGCTATCGCTCGGGTTAGCAGATTTTCAATCTATAGTCTTTCTTCTTTCTTCTTTACTCTTTCCACATCTCACATTCCACATTTCACATCTCACGTATAACATTTTCAACTCTTCTGCTTCAACATATACCCAGTTCCTTTTATCGTATGAATGAGTGGAGTGGGGAAGTTTTTGTCGACTTTATTGCGCAAATAGTTAATGTAAACGTCGACTGTGTTTGAGGTGCTGTCAAAATCAATATTCCAGACGGCTTGTGCAATTGCGACTCTTGATAATGCGGTTTCGCGGTTTTTCATAAAGAAAATTAAGAGTTTGAGTTCTCTTGACGAAAGGTTGAGTTCTTTTCCGTCTCTTGTGGCACTTTGTTCTTTCATATTGATTTCGATTCCGGCATAGGATTGAAAATCGAGAATTCCAGTGCTGAATTCGGCGCGACGCAGCTGGGCATTGATTCGGGCTAAGAGTTCTTCAAACATAAAAGGCTTTGCCAGATAATCATCGGCACCGGATTGGAGGCCTTTTACTTTTTCCTGCGGCGTATCGAGTGCGCTTAAAATTAGGATGGGCACTATTATTTTTCGGCTTCGTAAAACTTCACAAACTTCAAATCCGGTGATGTCCGGGAGCATGATATCGAGAATGATGATATTGTACTCATTTTCCATGACCTCCTTAATGGCTTCAAAACCTTTGGTGATGGTTTTTACTTCATACAAATGTTCTTCAAGTCCTCTTGTAATAAAAGAGGCAACTCTGGGATCGTCTTCGACTAATAATACTCTGTTCATATTCGAAATATAATTGGGGTATGGGCTTTTTTTAGGTAATAAAATAATTCTTTTGTTGACGTACCGGATTTATTTTTTTATTGTTTAATTCTAGTAAGGTATTTTCGATCATTTCTGACATTGCATCGAGTGCCAGATCGTTAGGCTGTAATCCGAAAGGGTTTTCGAGTTCGTCTGCAATTGCTTCGAGCGCTACAAAAGTATAGGCAATAAAAACAATGATGAAGGGCGTAATCCAGCCCATAGTTTCGACAAAGCCAAAGGACAATAAAAAGCAATAAATATAAACCGTTCTGTGTAACAATACACTATAGGTGTAGGGGATAGGAGTACCGGCAATTCGCTCGCATCCGCCAACAATGTCAGACAGTTTGTTTAGGTTTTCTTCAAAAGCCAGTTGTGTCACACTGTCGATTTTGTTTTCTGATTTGGCATTTTTAACCCAAAGTCCCAGTTCTCTTAAAAGAATGATTGGTTTGTATCGAACTTCCTGTAACTGTTTTTCGAGTTCTTGTGGAAGCAGTCGTTTCATATCGGCAGCAGCGTCAGTCTCTCTAAGCTGGTGTTTGAGACTGTATACAAAAGCAATAAGCAAATTAGTAAATTTTTCGCGTTTGGCTTCGTATTCCTGATCGGGGATAAGCGTGATGCTTTGGCGTGCGAGAGATCGGGTGTCGTTGAGCAAGGCACCCCAGAGTTTTCTGCCTTCCCAGAAACGATCGTAACTCACACTGTTTCTAAAACCGAGAAAGATTGCCAGAGCAATACCGAATAGTGTGAAAATAGCAGGATTGATGTGCAGATCGTATTGAATCAGCCAGGGTTTAAAATAAACAACTGCGAAGGAAAATAACAACAGCAGTAAAAGCCTCGGAAGCAGTTGTGGCAAAACGGAACCTCTCCACTCAAAGAGCATTTTGAACCAGGTATTCTTTTTCTTTATAATCATTAGCGGGCTTCAGATTTAATACTATAAAAGTAATTAAAACTACCAGCTCCAACAAAAAATGATAAAAATATATGATGCTTTAATTTTTGATACAAAAAGAGTAATATTTATTTTAAAACTTCTCGTAGTTAAAAAAAATCTCAATAAAATTAATAAGAAAGACAAAATTAGAGTGTTATACTAGGATTGTCATTGCCTAATTTACTTAATAAAGTAATTGTTTTTTAGATACTTTATAAAAGTGTATAATATAATTATTGAAAAACATAGTACACTTAAAATTAACAGGCAGTCAGTAAATTTGTTGTCTATCTCAAACATTTTTGAAATAAAAAAAATCACTATTGATAATGTTCCTATTATTCTCAGAAACAATCTTAATCGGTTTTGATTTTTATTCATAGTAAAGAATTATTGGTTTCTAGGTGTATTCTGATCGTCATTTCCACGAGGTCCCATATATGGTTCTTGCCAAATTTGCATTGTCGGACTTCCTCCAAATCTATTTGTTTTAACATATCCAGTATATGTTACAGAATTTGTACTATTTAGGGTAAATGAACCTATGCCCAGCGAATTTGAAAATTGACCAATCGCTTCAAAAACAATCATGTTGCCATAGGTAGTTATGTTTACTGTTATCTGGGAATAATCTCCTGCCATATCATAACCATATTTGTATGTTGTCACGGAAGATTCAGTAACATTGCCATTAATGTCTAGATTGTAATCGATTCTGACAGAGATATTTGCTGCCGGAAAAGTATTGTCAAAATACAGTGTAGAAGAATATTTGTATGGAGGATCATCATTAGTGGAAGTATTTTTACTGGTTTTGCTACTTTTTAAATTAGCATACAGTATTTCTTTCCATTTCTTAGATCCTAAATTGTCTTCCTTAGAAATATCATTTGAGCTTATCATTTTAGAACTCTCATAATTAGTTTTAAGTGATTTTAATATAGTTTCTAATTCTTCTGAACTTGATGCCTTATAGCTTGGTTTTTTTATATTAGAATTTTCTAAAGTGTAACCATAAGTTTCAGCCAAAATTTTAATTTGGTTTTCTGAATTTACTTGTTTATTTGTGTCTTCGATTTGGTTATCATTATCGCAACTTGCAAGGAGAGCAATTAAAGCCAGAGCGGGTAATAGCTTTTTTTTCGTAAGATTAATAATTTTCTTAGTGTTGAGCAACTGTGAATTCATCGGAAAAAGTATATAGTTAAGGCTAGTAAGGGGTTAAAAGTAAGAATTTTTTTAATTAAAAAATATAAAAGAAAGAAATAGTGATATATTTAACATACAATATTGCTTTTTTAATTGGAATATGATGATTGTTATTTATTTTGGATAATATAAAGTAATGAAGTTTCTCAGATGGGAATCATTTTATCAGCAATAGGTATTTAACTGTTTTGCTATATTTTAATCCATAAAAAAAAGCCGATTTCCCCCAAGAAACCGACTTTTTTAATTTTCCCCTTACGAGGAAAGTATTTGTTTAAAACTTTGTATTCAATTGATTAGCGCAAAGCGTATCTCAACTTAAGTCCGTAAGAGACCAATCTGACATTATTTGCCAGCGGAGAATCAAGTACGCTGTTGTGTTGTAGCTTTACAGGAAGTTCCGGATTGTACTGAACCAGATTTTTACCGCTAGTTCTGTCGTAGATATTATTCAAACCATAGTCTAAATAAAGTCCGATATAAATCGAGCTTCTTTTTCCAATGCTTTGTTTTAAACCTGTTTCAATCGTAGCCGAATAAGATACTTTGGTGTCTAAATCCTGTTCTTCGGTTTTTACATCATTGGTACTGGCAAAGCCTGCAAATGCCGGGTTAAACAATTCTACATTGTATTGCGGATAGTAACCGCTGGTAGTAAGGTTCTGGATGGTAGTTTGGTAACATCCTTTGACCGCAAATCCTACTTTGGCTCCGGCAGCAATATATAATTTGCTTGTTCCTGAAGTTTCATACTGAATTCCGATCGGAACATTTACATAACCTAAGTTTTGTTCTTCTCTCAAATTAGTAGCCTTATATCGGAATTGAAAGTTTTCCTGTTCAGCATCGGTTGTTGCGTATTGCCCGCTAACAAATGCAAATTTTGCATCAGAGCTGTACGTTTGATACTCAGCGCCGATTCCGATACTCAATCCTTCATTTAGATAATAAGAATATCGAATTCCTGCACTAATTCCGTTTCCGGGTACCAGCTCACCGGCAAAACCATATTTTAGAAAAGAACCCGGTCCTGCGACAGAGATCGATAGTTCCTGTTTTTTATCCTGACTATAACCCTGTAGACAAATCGCCAGAATTGCCGTCATTGTTGCTATAGATTTTATAGAGGTACTGATATATTTTTTCATCTTAAAGTTGTATTAGCCAGTACCATTTTGAAGTGGTACTGGCGTGATTTTGTTTATTTTACAAGTACTTTGAATGATTTCTTGATATTGCCTGACTCAACAACTACAAGAACCATGTTACTTTCGGTAGTTGAAGGTAATTGTATTTGTGTCTGAGCAGTAGACGATTTCACTGTTGTAATCAGTTGACCTGTCACAGAGTAAAGGCTTATTTGCATGTTTTCCAAATCACCTTCTGGTAAATCAGCGTCTACAGTAAGCATTTTTCCTGTCTCCACCGGATTTGGATACAATTTAACCTCAAGTGATTTCTGTGACTTAATTTTACTAGTACATGTTTGCAACACTTTACCATCTTTAGTCGTCATTTTTACACTATAGTCGGCAGTTAGATCTAATTTATTCGCCAGATCGTCTCCTGCTGAAAAGTATTGGCCTGTACCAATTAACTGTCCATTTTTAAACCATTGGTATGAAACAAATTCGTAACCTCCATTGGTTTGCGGATTGTTGTTTACGATAAGTACATTGTTGAATTTTTGGTGTACGATATCATAGAATCCAAATGGTTTTTCAACTGTTATAGCATAAGTAGCACTTGCACTTCCGTCTTCAGAAGTAATCGTTACATTTTGGTTATAAATTCCTGGTTTAGGAGTATTTATAGTAAAATTAGCCGAAGGAGTAAAGGTTGCATTGGTTGTATTAGTCAATGTCACATTTACGTTGTTCTCGCCACATGCCATCAGGTAGTTAAGCGTTTTAGCCGGATTAGGATATACTTTAGTTCCAATGGTAATTTGAGTAACCGTAATGTCGTTGTTTTTGATTACCAATAGTTGTGTAACATCCGGAGCAGCTAAATAATTGCTATCACCAGCCTGAGATGCTACAATTGTTACTTCTCCAGGTCTTAACATCGTTACTACACCAGTTAATGGAGCAACAGTAGCAGGAGGTAAGGCCGTTTTATAAGTAAAGGTATAGTTTACCGCTAAACCTGAATTGGCAGTAGCCCCCAGATTGAAAGTATTTGATCCTCCAAGCGTTTTGATTCCCAATATTGGGAAAGTAATTAGCTGTGGAGCTTTTTGAATTGTAAGCTGTGCAGTAAGCGTAATTGGTGAACAATTTGGTGCGCTTGCGGCAGGCGATACTACGGCAGTAACGGTATAAGTTCCCGCATTTGTTGCTGAGTTTCCTGTACCTGAAGGCGAGATAGAATAACTAACAGTCGCTCCTGCCGGTAAATTGGCAACTTGCAGTGCTTGGGGGTTTTTATTGTAAGTAACAGTTGCATTCGTAAAAGTTACTTGTTGAAGCGCTGAGTTTAATACTTGTACCGTTTGTGTTTGTGTACTTGTGTTTCCACTTACATCAGTATACTTCCATGTAATGGTATAAGTTCCCGGTGTATTGTAGTTTAACGGACTTGTTGTTGTTGCCGTGATCGTACCGCTGCAATTATCAGTTGCAGTTGGAACCGGAATTTGAGCTGATAAAACAGCGCAAGAGTTTGTAATTGCAGGAAGAGTTGCCACATTTGGTACTGGTGCTGTTACATCCGGAGTTGTAATTAAAGTCACAGATTTAGTAACAATACAACCTTTGGCATCAGTAACTGTTAACGTATAAGTTCCTGCTGTTAGTCCGCTTAGATCTTTAGTTGTACTAGCATTAGACCATAAGTAGGTGTAAGGAAGAGTACCACCGGTTACATTAATCGTAACGGCACCGTCGCTTAATCCGCTGCAAGAAATATTCGTTTGCGTTGCTATGCTTGCTGCTAATACGGCAGGTTCGCTTATAACAGTGTTTACTGTTGTAGTACAAGAATTTGCGTCGGTAATTGTAACAGTGTAATTACCAGGAGCTAATCCTGTAGCTGTTGCAGCAGTACCTCCGGTAGGAGACCATGAATACGTATAAGCGCCTGTTCCTCCTGTTGCAGTTACAGTAGCCGAACCATTGTTTGCTCCATTACAACTAACATTTGTTGCTGCTATAGTGCCAGTAATCGCAGTTGGTTGTATAATATTGAAACTTTGTGTTATGGTACAACCATTGTCATCTGTAATTGTTACAATATAAGTACCTGCACTTAATCCTGTAGCCGTAGCTGCAGTACCTCCTGATGGAGACCATGAGTAAGTATAAGGTGTAGTTCCGCCAGATACAGCTACAGTAGCCGTTCCGTTAGCACCTCCATTACAGGAAACATTGGTTTGTGATGGTACTACTACCAAAGCAGTAGGTTCACCAATAGTAATATTTTTAATAATTGAACAACCGTTAGCCGAAGTAATCGTTACAGCATAGTTACCTGCAGTAAGATTGCTGGCTGTAGCAGCAGAACCTCCTGTAGGTGCCCATACATAGGTAAACGGACCCGGAGCACCTGATGGTGTTACCGTTGCTGAACCTGTGTTACCGCCATTACATAAAACAGCTGTTTGGCTAACCGTGGCTACTAAAGTGTTGGTTGTATTAATGGTTACACTTTGAGTGTTGGTACATCCGTTTCCATCTGTAATGATACAAGTATAGCTTCCCGCTGATAATCCTGTAGCAGTGGCTGTTGTTGCCCCTGATGACCATTGGTAAGTGTATGAAAGTACTCCGCCAGTTGGATTTACGGTAGCCTGACCTGTAGTTGAACAAGTGGCATCTATTTTAGATGTTGTTGCCGCCAATACTGCCGGCTGATCGATAAAGAATGTTGCGGTAATAAAACAACCGTTACCATCTGTAATTAAACAGCTGTAGTTTCCGGTTGTCAATCCTGTTGCTGTTGCAGCAGTACCTCCTGTTGGAGACCATGCATAAGTATAAGGTGTAGTTCCACCTGTTACAGTTACAGTAGCGGTTCCCGTTGCTGAACCATTACATAAAACATCTGTTTGTGATTTTGTAACAGTTAATGCAGCTGGTGAACCTACAGCGATACTTTTAGTAGTCGAACAACCATTTGCATCTGTAATCGTTACTGTATAAGTTGCGGCTGCTAATCCTGATGCTGTTGCAGCAGTACCTCCTGTTGGAGACCATGAATAGGTATATCCAGCTGTACCTCCGGTTGCATTTACAGTAGCAGTACCATTAGTGCCTCCATTGCAGCTTACATCAGTTTTTGAAATTGTAGCTGTTAATGCTGTTGGCGAACCTATTACAGCTGTTCTGTTTAAAGTACAGCCTTTACTATCTGTAATGGTACAGATATAAGTTCCTGCTGATAATCCTGTTGCTGTTGCAGCAGTACCTCCTGATGGAGACCATGAATACGTATATCCAGGTGTTCCTCCGCTTGGCGTTACCGTTGCACTACCATTTGCACCTCCAAAACAACTAACATCTAAGACAGCGGTAGAAGCACTAAGAGATGCTGCCGGCTGATTGATGGTAAAACTTTGTGTAGTGGTACAGGCATTTGCATCTGTAACCGTTACTACATAGGTACCGGATGTTAATCCTGAAGCGGTTGCTGCAGTACCTCCTGATGGCGCCCATGAATAGGTATAAGCTCCTGTTCCTCCTGTTACATTTACAGTAGCAGCTCCGGTTGAATTTCCAAAGCAATTCACATGAGTAATTGCACCTTGTGTAGCTACCAATGGGTTTGTAGGTTGTATGATGGTGAATGTTCTGGTTGTAAAACAACCATTTGCATCTGTAATTGTTACGGTATAAGTACCGGCTATTAATCCTGTTGCTGTTGCAGCAGTACCTCCTGATGGAGACCATGAATAGGTATAACCTGGAGTTCCTCCGGTTACGACTACACCTGCGCTTCCGGTTGCACTTCCATTACATAAAACATCAGTTTGTGAAGTTGTTACGGCAAATGCAGCAGGGTTGCTAAGAGTGAAAGCCTGAGTAGTACTACAACCATTTGCATCTGTAACAGTAGCCGTATAAGTACCGGCTGCTAAACCTGTTGCTGTTGCTGCAGTACCTCCTGATGGAGACCATGAGTAGGTATATCCAGGTGTTCCGCCTGAAGCGACTACAGTTGCACTACCGTTAGTCCCGTTATTACAAGAAGGACTAGTGTATGCACCCTGAGAAGCTACCAGAACCGGAGGCTGGGTAATAGTAAAGTTTTGTGTAACGGTACAGTTGTTAGCGTCTTTTATAGCTACACTGTAAGTTCCTTGCGAAAGACCATTTATGGATGCTGTTGTAGCAGTATTAGACCAAAGATAAGTATAAGAACCAGCTCCTCCCGTAGGCGCAACTGTTGCTGAACCGTTACTGCCACCATTACAACTTACATTAATTTGTGTTGCATGTGGATTAATAGCGGTAGCCGTACTTATTACAATATTACTGATCGTACGCATACAAGAATTAGCGTCGGTAATGGTAACACTATAAGTCCCTGCTGTAAGTCCTGATGCAGTTGCTGCAGTGCCTCCCGATGGAGACCAAGAGTAAGTATAACCCGGAGTTCCTCCAAAAGCACTTACAGTTGCAGAACCAGTCGCAGCTCCAAAACAAGAAACAGAAGTTGTACTTATAGATCCGTTAAGTGATGCGGCCGGTTGCCCAACAGAAATACCACCTATCGTTTTAGTACAACCATTGGCATCTGTAATGGTTACACTGTAAGTTCCTGCCTGAAGCCCTGATGCTGTTGCTGCAGTACCTCCTGATGGAGACCAGGAATACGTATAACCTGGAGTTCCTCCAGATGCAACAACAGTAGCTGTACCGTTATTTCCTCCAAAGCAGGAAACTGCTGTGCTGGAAGTCGTTCCATCAAGAGCGGCTGCTGGTTGTCCTACAGAAATACCGGTTATGGTTTTAGTACAGCCGTTAGCATCTGTAATGGTAACGCTGTAAGTTCCTGCCTGTAGTCCTGTTGCTGTTGCAGCAGTACCTCCTGATGGAGACCAGGCATAAGTATAAGCTGGTATACCGCCCGTTGCAGTAACAGTAGCGGTACCATTAGCTCCTCCAAAACAAGAAGCTGAAGTAGTAGAAGTTGTCCCGTTTAAAACTGCAGGTGGTTGTCCTACTGAAATATTATTGATTGTTCTGGAACACGCATTAGCATCTGTAATGGTAACGCTATAGGTTCCTACACTAAGTCCGGTTGCAGTAGCAGTTGTAGCTCCGTTAGACCAGCTGTAGGTATAACCCGGAGTTCCTCCTGTTGGAGCAATAGTAGCTGTACCATTGGTACCTCCAAAACAGGATACATTGGTAACCGAAGGAGTTCCATTAAGTACAGGAGGCGCTATTAGTGTAAAAGGTCTTGTAATTTGTGTTAATTCGGCATCTGTAATAGTGGCCGTATAAGATCCGGCTGATAACCCGGTAGCTGATGCTCCGGTACCACCAGCTGGTGACCATGAATAGGTATAAGGAGGAACACCTCCTGTTGCAACCACTGTAGCCGTTCCATTTGTACCGGCATTACAGCTTATATTGGTAAATGAGGTCGAAGAAGTGCTTAAAGCTGCTGATGTAACGAATGTCGATTCGGCACCATAAGCTGTTCCGGCAGTATTCTTTGCATAAGCTCTGTAGTAAATAGTCGAACCAGCAGTAAGCCCTGTTACGGTATTACTAAAAATTCCAGTTCCGGTTCCTATTTGAAATTTATTGTTTGCGATAGTTGGGTTTGCTGTTACCGCCCAAACGATTCCTCTTTCTACGTTGACATCTCCGCCATTACCAGTTACATTACCTCCAATAATTGCTTTGGTTGAACCAACGTTTGTAGCGGTTGTTGTAGTTACGGTTGGTAAACTTACGCCATCAACCCAGACAAAATTATCAATTGCAAAATAATCGTAATTGGCGCTTAGCTGAATTTCAAGCTGGTCAATGTTGATGTTGGTAAAATTCGAAACTCCGTCTGTAGCGAAGTTAACAGGGATAAAACCATTTCCGGGTAAGGCAGTACCTATATTGGCACCCGTCGTAGTTTTTGTAATAGAGAATTGCGTTACACCGCCAAGTTTTCCGGTTAAGACAACAGAACCCGGAGCACCATTTGAGGTACTATTAGGAGTCTGACCAGAAGTACCTGTAAGGTAAATCCATAAACTGTTCATTTTAAAGCTTCCTGAGGCAGCGGTAATGAATCCGGTTTGCCCTAAACTTTGTGATGCGTTACCATCTGAAACCTGTATGTAGTTGTTAGAACCGTTATAGCCATAACCAGGTGAAGTAACCACCTGAAAAGCAACATAAGTATTAGTCAGGTTAAAAGTTTTACCATTGCTGGTAAAGTTAGGTTGGTTAAGTGTGGAAGCCTCAAAGGTCTCTACTGTTTGTGCAGTCAATTGCTGCAGCGTAAAAAACAGTAGAATGAGTAATAAGTAGAATTTTTTCATAATTAACTGATATTAGATTTATCATTTTGTATTCTTACATTTGTTTTTCCAGTTCAAACTATAAAGCTTTAACTAAAATTGAGTATCATGTATAAACAAGAGCTTACGATTATTGTTCAATCTATCATTGCGTCAAATACTATTGATGAACACACCACATGTGCGCGAAACCTTTCAGAATTTTATGAAAAAATCGCAACAGTTAACCATTTTGAGAACAATGAAGTTTTTGTTAAAGGTGGTGCTGCTTTGTCAAGCTCTGGTGCGGCAGACTGTGTTGACGATTATTTACGCACGGTTTATTTCATAAAAGGCGTTTATAAGGCTCTGACAAAATTGTGTATTGATTTTCCTGAAAGAAGTATTAATATTCTTTATGCGGGTTGTGGCCCTTATGCAACTTTAATTCTTCCTTTACTTCCTTTGTTTAATAAAGATAGAATTAAAGCCATTTTACTAGATATCAATACGGCTTCAATAGCATCTGTACATCATATTTTATCGGTTACCGGTTTAAACGATTATTCATTAGAATTAATCGAAACAGATGCCATTACCTATACAAAACCAGAGGAGTTTGCAATTGATCTGGCCATCTCCGAAACGATGCATTATGCTCTTACCCGAGAGCCGCAGGTGGCTATTACGCGAAACATTGTTTCGCAGTTGTCTTCGCATGGAATTTTAATTCCCGAAGAAATCAAGATCGATTTAACTTATACGTATTCCGATCATGAGCCATCCTTAAAAGATGCTAAAACAGAGGTTAAGGGCCGTAACGAAATACAGCCCTATCCTCATAGTGTATTTGTAGATAGATTATTTACAATAAGCAAAGAACTTTTTGGCAATGAAAGTCAGGATTTAGAATTTAAAAGTGACTTTTATAAGCTGCCCGATGATTTTAGTAACCATCCCGATGTGTGTATTTTTACTGAAATCAGGATATTTGAAGACATCGAATTAAAAACTGCGGAGTCTTATATTACAAACCCTTTTTGTCTTGTTTCAATGTACAATCTTACAGAGTATTCTGAAATTCAGTTTTTATACGACTTCAGCGATATACCCAAATGGTCTTATAATGTAAAAAATGCTCTTAAATAGTTTAATTTCTGGAAGGGAAAATTCCTTCTAAACAAATGATATAAGATAATGCTACATAAGGCTGCATTATTGAGATAGGTAGATTACTACCAGTGGCACCAGTTGTTACATTACTTAATAAATCGACACTTGGAGTTGCTGTTGCAAAGCCTAATGTTGGTGTAAATACTCTGGATACAAGAGCTCCCGGTATTGCTATCGATGCTCCGGCTACCGGTGTTGAATCTGATGCATTTGTTGCACTTACAGAAATTTTACCTGGTCCTGCGTGAACGTGAGCAGGAAGGTTGCTTGTTAAAATTGAAACGTTTGGTGTACCTGCAGCTTGTCCAAGAACGTAAGTTCCTCCAGGGGAAGTTCCTTGTCCAATAGCTGTTGCACCTTGTAGATTTGGTAAAGCGAAAGTAGTCTGACCATTTCCTCCATAGGTTGTACCAAGGATTGAGAATAATGCCGTATTTTGTGCAATTGACAATATTTGTCCGTTACAAAAGGCCCAGCCTCTTGGGGCAAAATTTCCCGCAAAAAGTTTTACAACTCCAATGAATTCTTCCATAGTGTTTAGTTTTAATAGGTTAGTGTTTATATTTGTTTTTGATATTACTTGTTTTTTTTACTAAGAAATAAAAGGGCAATTTTTATATTTCAACTAAGGTATAAAATATAAAACTCTCAAAAACAGGTGTTTCTACCTGATTTTATCTTCTAAAACAGGTTAAAACTAAACATCTTCTGCACCGATACTGAAAAATATGTCATGAGGCAGGTTTTTATTGTCATGAAATATCTTATTCGTGTTGGAAAAAGTATCCAGCAGAGCGAGAAAACCCATATGACACCTAAAAAACAGACTATATCTCTTGTATTTAGGGGTGTTTATAGCTTTCAATCAGTACAGGTGATAGCTGTAGGAAGTGTAATACAACTTTGTCGTTCTGTTACACCTTCAGCATTTTAGAAAATGGTACCCCGCAACAGATCCTCCCAATATCTTCATAACATAACACGTCAGATGTTAATACAATGTTTTATAAAGAAGGCATTTTATTAATGTAAACGTAACCTTGCAGACCTACCCTCAGCTTTAATTTTGGAGACATATTATAAAACAACACAATTGTAGTATATGTCATTTTTTAAAATAAGAATACATCGCAGCAGGATAATGGGAATGGAAGTTTTAGTAACAGCGATTTGTTCGCCGAATCATTCAAAAGTGGAGTATTATGTATAAAAAGTTCACGGATGAAGAACTTGTTGAATTGTTAAGACAAGGGAAAGATAAGGCGTTTGATGAGTTGTATTTTCGTTATCGCGATGTTTTGGTGCGGTTTGTTTACATCAGAATGAAATCGGTTCCGGTTTCTGAAGAAATTGTTCAGGAAGTTTTTACTGCAATTTGGGAAAGGAGAAAGGTGCTGGTTATTCAAAAGAAATTTTCGGCTTACATCTATACATCCGTTCGATATGTGACTTTAGACTACATCAAATCACACACCATTACAGACCAATATGTGAAAGAGGTGACCGATCGAAATACAAATGACTATAACAGCAGTAACACTACTGAAGATTCTATTTACTACGAAGAACTGCAGGACGCAGTGGACAAAGCTACTTTATTACTTCCCAAAAAATCCAAAGAAGTTTTTATTCTCAGCAGGATCAAGCATTATACCAACAAAGAGATAGCCGAAGAACTTAATGTTTCGCACGAAACCGTAAAGTATCACATTGCTTATGCTTTGAAATTTATGCGAAGCTATCTGGGCGAGTTTAACTAACAGCAGATTTCTAATGTTAGGCTGCGCTTTTTTTCTTAACAAAAGCGTAACCTTGGCCGCCTACCTGAAAATACTATTTCTAAGACATACTATTAAACAAATTATAATGCCTGAAAAATTACACCAAGATATAAAACATTTTTTAGAAGGTAAGCCTTCTCTAAATGGAGAAGAATTATGGAATAACTGGTACAATCATCCGGAAGAAATCTTTGATACCATTGCAACAATCACCTCCGATCGTTCAAAACTAAAAAAAGAGATTCAGCAGATCAAAAAATCCGATAAGGTTATTTCCATTGCTTACAGAAACTGGACAATGGCAGCTTCTCTATTTGTTTTACTGGGCCTTTCCTGTTTCTTTTATTTATCAACGGTAAAAACCATTAGCAGGCAATATGCTACCAAGGCAGGAGAACATGCCAAAATAGTTTTAAGCGATGGCACTCAAATATGGCTTAACGCGGGAAGCCGTGTAAAATATCCTCTTGCTTTTAAAGGAGATACAAGAGAAGTTTATTTAACCGGAGAAGCTTTTTTTGATGTAGCCAAAGACAAAAAACACCCTTTTATCATTCATACCGATAAAATGGATACAAAAGTATTGGGAACCAGCTTTAACGTGCAGGCCTATCCGGATCAGACCACGCAGGAAGTTTCGGTTTTGACCGGAAGAGTAAATGTAAAATCAACCGTCACCGAAGAGAACGTCTATGTCACCCCGGGTCAAAAAGTGATTTTTAAATCACGTGATAACAAATTGCAGGCTTTCAAGGATATTCCGGTCAATTCAATTTCGTTATGGCGAAAGAACATTATCGTTTTTGAAGACGCTCCCTTGCCCGAAGTCATTGCAACCATCAATCGGAATTATAATGTAACCGTCGAAATTGGGAATAAGAATTTAAACAATTTAAAAATCAGTGCCTATTTCAAAGAGCTTCCGGTAGGGCAGGTAGTTGCTTTGGTGTGCAACATCATCAATGCTGAGTACAAAGTAGAAGCAGGGACTTATGTGATACGATAAGCCGCAGAACGGGCAAAAGAAACATAACATACAGCAACACCATTCGTATAGCGCTATGCGATTTAGTGGGAGTAACTGTATCTATCCGCCATAAAACAATTCGTTACCAATCCAATTAAAAAGAAATCTACGTAGAAAACTGATCCATAATCAAAAACAATTAAAAAATCACAAACATGACTAGAAAGCAAATGCGGTATGTTCCAAACCGCGAGAGCATTAAAAAATCGGTACTAACGAGAGCGCTGCTTTTTACAGCTCTATTTTTTATCGGATTAACCGTGAAAGCGGGCAGTTTTGATATAAATAAAAGAGTAACCTTAAAAGTAGAAAACGAAAGCATCAAAAATGTTTTTCAGAAAATTGAAAAGCAAATTGACGTGCATTTTATGTATGAAACCAATCAGGTGAACACCAATCAAAAGATTAGCTTAAAACTCAACGATGTACCCTTAGAACAGGCGTTGGATAAAATATGCAGCAATTTATTGTTGAGATACGAAATTGTAAGCAACAATATCGTCATCAAGAAAAACCTGAAAATTTCAGATGCCGCTCAGGGCAAAATAAGCATTTCGGGAACTGTTTTTGGAGGGGATGACGGAATGCCGTTGCCGGGTGTCGGAATCAAAGACAAAGATTCGGACGCAGCTGCTACAACAGATTTTGACGGTACCTTTAAGATGGAAATCAATTCGTCTGTGGCCGTACTTGTTTTTTCTTATGTGGGATATGTGACACAAGAAGTTAAAGTAACCCAATCGGACAAAAATATAAAGATCAAATTAGCAGCCGATATGAAACAACTGCAGGAAGTGGTTGTAATGGGATATGGAAGTGTAAAAAAGAATGAAGTTTTGGGAGCTGTAGGTACCGTTTCGATGAAGGAAACCTCAAGCAGAACCTACAACAGTGCAGCAGAATTATTGCAGGGTACTGTGGCCGGTGTTACCGTAATTAACAATGGAGGAGACCCAACAGCCGAGCCAACAATCAACATTCGTGGTATTGGATCTTTGAATGCCGAAACTCCTTTGATTGTTTTGGACGGAATTATTTACAGCGGTTCCTTAAATACCTTAAACCCGAACGATATTGCTTCGATCAGTGTTTTAAAAGATGCGGCCTCTGCGGCAATCTACGGAGCGAGAGCTTCTGGTGGAGTAATTTTAATTACCTCTAAAAAAGGAGTTTCAGAGCGAATTAACATCAATGTAAATTACCAGGGAGGTTTTCAAAGCGTGGCTAAAAAGTTAGACGTTTTAAATGCTGCCGAATATGCTGATGCTATGAATACAGCCAGAGACAATGCAGGTATGCCAAGAATTCCGGCTTTTGATCCGGCATTTGAACCAACGGCCAGAACCACTAAAACCAACTGGATGGATGAAATTTTCCGTACAGGAGAAATTCAGGACCTTTCCATTTCTGTAAATGGTAAAACCGAAAAATCTAATTTCTTTATCTCAGGAAGTTATCGCAAAAACGAAGGGATACTACTTAATACTTTCGGAACGCGTTATACCGCAAGAGCCAATTCATCATTTAAACTCGCGCCCAATTTTACAATAGGTGAAAACTTGTCGTATTCCTTAACCGACGGTCAGGCAGCCAATACCTCTAGTGGGTATACAGGAGCTATTTTAGCAGCCATTTTTTATCCGCCCAATGCTACTATTTACAGAGAAGACGGTTCCGGAAGTTTTGGAGGAGTTCCTGAAAAATATATTGGTTCGTATGGAGACGTAATCAATCCGGTAGCCTATTTAAAAAGACTGGACAACCGCAATCCGATTTCTACCGTTTTAATTAATCCTTATGCCGAGTGGGAAATTGTATCGGGCTTAAAATTCAAATCCAACTGGGGTTATACCAGAATTCAGAACAATGCAACCGACTTTGCGGTTAAAATTACAGAACCGGGTAAAATATTTGATTTTAACCGATTGACACAAACGGCTTCTGCTACAACTGATTTGTTAAGTGAGCAGACCCTTTCTTACGAAAAATCATTAGGAAAACACAATTTTAAAGCATTGGCAGGATACACCTACCAACAAACCAAAAGAGATTTTTATACGGTACAGGGAACCGGTTTTGACAATGAAGATGCTTCACAGCGTTATTTATTGAATGCTAAATTAGTACAGCAATTGGATGCAGGAATGTCTGAAGAAATCATTTCTTCTTATGTGGGAAGGCTGAATTACGACTTTAATCAAAAATATTTAATTTCCGGAATTGTACGCCGCGACGGTACTTCAAAACTGATTTCTGATAATCGCTGGAAAGTATATCCTTCTGTTTCTGCCGGATGGTTGATCTCTGAAGAAGGATTTATGAAGAATATAAATCCAATTGTAAGCAACTTAAAACTACGTGCAAGCTGGGGACAAATTGGAAACTTAGGAAATCTTGGACCGTATCAGTTTAGTGTGCCTTTAAAACAAACACAAGCGTTAATTGGAAGCAGTCCGGTAATCAGCTACGGTTATTCGGAGGCCGAATTGTCTAATCCTGATTTGAGATGGGAAAGCTCCGAACAAACCAACGTTGGATTGGATTTCACCATGTTTAACAATGCTTTGACAGGTTCTGTGGATGCCTACATCAAAACCAATAAAGACATGTTGGTTCGCGATCAGTTACCGGGTGTTTCGGGAACTCCGTTAGGAAGAATCGTAAATTCAGGAAATGTTGAAAACAGAGGGTTAGAAGCGAGTTTAACCTATCAGAAAACACAGGGTGAGTTTAAATTTGATGTAACAGCAAATGCGGCTTTCCTTAGCAACAAAATTTCTTCGATCAAAGATGATTTAACCTCTCTTGAACCATTGAATTTAAGCAGAGTGCGTAGTTTGCCTTTGGCTAACATTTATCAGGTAGGAAGTCCTGTAGGTGCTTTTTACGGTTACTCGACTGACGGATTGTTTCAAAGTGCTGCCGAAGTAAAAGCGTATGTAAACGATAAAGGCGTCGTATATCAGCCAAATGCGGTTGCCGGAGATATTAAATTCAAAGACATAAACGGTGATGGAGTCATCAATAACAGCGATAGAGTAGTGCTTGGAAATCCATTTCCGAAAACCACTTTCAGTTTGAATACCAATTTCAGGTACAAAGGGTTTGATATGAACATCTTTTTTAGCGGAGCAGCCGGAAACAGCGTTTTTAATGCCGTAAAACATACCGGTCTGAATGCTTCTTTCCCGGGTTACAATTTATTGGCTGATTCTAAAAATGCCTGGTCACCAACAAACACCAATACCAATATTCCGGTTCTTTCATCGACAGACAACAATAATAATTTTGGACGAATCTCTGATTTTTATATCGAAGACGCTTCTTTCGTAAGACTAAGAAACCTGTCAATAGGCTATACCGCAAAAGAACAATGGTTGAATGGAAAAGCAAAACTTAGATTTTTTATCTCTGCGCAAAACTTGTTTACCATTACCAAGTATTCAGGAATGGATCCGGAAGTAGGGCTTAAGAATTTTGGTATGGACTTAGGGAAGTACCCACTTTCCCGTATTTATATGACGGGTGTAAACGCAACTTTTTAAAAAATATACAAATAAAATGAAAAAATTAAGTCTTTTAGTATTGAGTTTTATGCTTTTAATAGGCAGCTCGGCTTGTGAAAATGAACTTGATTTAGTGCCTCAGGGAGCACCTTCAAGTGGTAATTTCTGGAAAACACCTGCCGATGCAAAAGCAGGAGTAAATGCAATCTATGCCCTTTATTCGGATGACAATATGTACGGTCGTGGATTTTTCTGGCTCAACAATGCAAGTGATGACATTGGGACCAAGCCAAGACAAAATGCAGAACGAATCAAGAACTTTATTGTAGACGGAGCAGAGTCGGATACCAAAGACATCTGGAGACTGCATTATGAGGTAATGAAACGTTGCAACGATGTGATTCGCAACATTCCGAAGATCGCTTTAGACGATAAAACAAAAAACATGATGTTGGGAGAGGCTTATTTCAATCATGCTGTGATGCACCTGGAACTGGCCTATCACTACGGAGACGAGCGTGCCGGGATTCCGATTCAGGACAGAGAAAATCCAACCAATGTATATGTACCGCGTGCTAAAAACGTAGCCGAAAACTATGCTTACATTGCTGCCGATTTGGTGAAAGCCGCTGATTTATTGCCTTACTTTAATGAGCTAACGACTGACAATTACGGACGTGCTCACAAAACTGCTGCCTGGGCCTATTTGGTACGTACCTACTTGTATGCAAAAGACTGGGACAATGCCATTAAGTATGCTAATATGGTCGTGAACAGTGGAAAGCACAAATTACTGGATAATTTTGAAGATGTCTTTAAAATTAAAAACAACTGGTCATCAGAATACATTTGGTCGGTAACTTCCAGTGCCGAAAATACAAGTCTGGGGTCAATTTTTCCGGGAGTATGTCTGGAAGATAAAGGCTGGGGAGTTTACAATGGCTGGGGAAATTTTTATCCTACCAAAGAGCTGTTTGACACTTATGATCCGGCAGATAAAAGACGTAGCGCTACCATTTTACAAAAAGGAGATAAGTTTATGTATTTTGGCGAATTAGTGACTTTTAATGAAGGGAAATACATCGTAAGTTCAAGTAACAGAACCGGTTATCAGTTTAAAAAATACATGGAGCCGTTCGGTTACCCAAAAACAACTTCGGGTGGAATTGACATTCGTTATGTAAATGCAAACGGAGACAAACCTTCAACAGCCTTAAATGTGCCTCTTTTACGCTATGCCGATGTTATTTTAATGCTGGCTGAAGCAAAATTAATGAAAGGATTGAGCGCTGATACCGAGATAAACCTGATTAGAAATCGTGCAGGTTTACCAAGCATTGGAGGAGCAACCTTAACCGATCTGAAAAGAGAAAGACGTTGTGAGCTGGCCGGAGAATGGACAGACCGTCATTTCGATTTAGTACGCTGGGGCGACGCTCAGGCAACCTATGCAAAACCTTTACACCACTATAACGGGACAGTGATTTATCCTGCCCGTAATTTCAATCCTGCTATTCACCATGTATGGCCAATACCACCAGATGAAATTGCAGTGAGCAAAGGAGCCCTTTTTCAGAATAAAGGCTGGTAGTTTAGTAGTTTCATTTTGTTTGTTTTTTTTTTTACGCTGCAAGCTTAGTTGTGAAGCTTGCAGTAGTAAAAAAACAAATGATTTTTAAGCCGTTGGGTGTATTAAAACGAACTGAAACGTCTTTTTTAGGAATACAAAATTGATGTAACGAAGTGTTGAAATAGATTCAACCTAACGGGTTAATTTTTATATAAAGTATATTTCCATGAAAAAAACAATAATCCTTTTGTGTCTTCATTTTTTTATGTTGGCACAAGCTCAGGAATACAGCTCTGTCAATATTCATTCGCACAATGATTATGCAGGTAAATTACCATTTTATGAAGCCTACTCCAATGAAGCAGGTGTTATCGAAGCCGATGTTTTTCTGGTAAATAACGAACTGTTGGTTGCCCATACGTCAGAAGAAATTAAGACTTATAACACATTGCGAAGTCTTTATTTAGACCCTTTGTCCAAAAAGCTAAAAACCTTAGACGGCAAAGCATACCCTGACAACAAACCTTTGATTTTGATGATCGACGTCAAATCGGAAGCAGCGGCAACATTAAAAGCCATTGTTCAGCAGTTAAAAACCTATCCGGAGCTGATTTCGAATAAAAATCTAAAAGTAGTTGTTTCAGGAAGTAGACCTTCACCGGCAAGTTGGAAAGAGTATCCGGATTTTATTTCTTTTGACGGCAGACTGAGTGAAAATTATACCGCGGAGCAATTGGCGCGTGTCGAAATGATTAGCGATGATTTGAAAGAACACACAGTTTGGAACGGTAAAGGGGTGATGACACAGGTCGATTTAGAAAAAATACAAGCCATCATTAAAAAAGTGCACGATCAGAATAAAAAAATCCGATTTTGGTCGACGCAGGATAATGTGAACACCTGGATGACTTTAATGAATTTAAAAGTCGATTTTATTGGAACCGATAATGTGCCGGCATTGACCGAATTCATCCAGAAAATAAAAAGCACTTTTTATCAGAATACAGAATTCCATGAGGCTTATGTGCCAAAGAATGTAGCTTTGTTTGCTAAAAACAAACGTCCGAAAAATGTAATTCTGCTGATTGGTGACGGAATGGGACTTACACAGATTTATGCGGGTTATACGGCCAATAAAGGGCAGTTGAGTCTTTTTAATATACCCACTCAGGGGTTGTCGATCACTAAATCGTCGGACAGTTATATTACCGATTCGGCTGCGGGTGCTACGGCAATGGCAACCGGACATAAAACCAACAACCGTTTTATTAGCGTAGACGAAAACGGAAAAGCGCTGGAATTAATCACGCAGCAACTGGCGCAGAAAAAGTACAAAACAGCCATTATTTCTGCCGGAAATATTACAGATGCTACTCCGGCCGCTTTTTATGCACATCAGCCTGAAAGAAGTTTTAGCGAACCAATTGCTGCCGATTTTATCAGAAACCCTTCCGATATTCTGATTGGAGGAGGAGCAAAAGAATTTAAAAACAGAAAAGACGGCAAGGACCTGTCTAAAGTATTGAAGGAAAAAGGATATACTTTCTCGGATCAGTTTAAAACCCTGGACACCATCAAGAATAGCCGATTTGTGGTTTTAGAAGATGCTGCGGTCGTTTCGATGAAAGAGGGCAGAGGTGATTTTTTAACTAAATCCTTATCAAAGGCGACAACCGTTTTTTCAAAAACTAAGAATCCATTTTTTATAATGGCCGAAGGAGCACAGATTGATTATGGCGGACATAAAAATGACCTCGAATATGTCGTTCGCGAAATGCTCGATTTTGATAAACTGGTTGGACAGGCTATGGAATTTGTCGATCAGAATCAGGAAACACTTTTGATTGTAACAGCCGATCACGAAACCGGAGGACTTTCCTTAATTGATGGCAGTATTGCAAAAGGATATGTACAGGGAAGTTTCAGTACCAACGACCATACAGCAGTGCCAGTTCCGGTTTTTGCTTACGGACCCGGTGCTTCGAATTTCATGGGAGTGTACCAAAACACCCAGATTTATACCAAAATACTCGAAGCGCTTTTTGCAAAGCAGTAGAGATCATTTAATTTTCTTCTTTAAAAATGAGCAGTAACGATTTTTTTGTTACTGCTTTTGTTTTGTAATAAGTGTCTTAAATACTTTTAAATAAAGGAGCTGTTTTTAGAAAAAACTGCTTTTCAAAAAACTGCGAATGGCTTTGTTTTACTGGAGTTCTCAAATTTGAAAATAAATTAAATAAGAAAATTACGATTAAAACGACGATCGTAAAATTGTGTTTTTTTTAAGATTAATTTCTTTTTCTGTTAAAAACTTTTACAAGAAAATTTCTGTTCTTTGTACCTTAAGATTGCTTAAGAAAAAGATTAAGGAAGTCTTAGTGGATTTGCTTTCGGGCACAATATTATTTTAGACATTGAGTTTAGACTAATTATCATATTTGCGTTATGGACAACAGGAAGTTTATATTAAGTTTAAAAAAAGGTAATGAAGCCACTTTCAAAGAAGCTTATCTCAATTACTATGATAAACTAATAAACATAGCCAAACGCTTTAACTTTACAGTACTTACCCCACAGGACTTTGTTCAGGAGACTTTTTTAAGATTGTATAATAAAAGAGAATTGCTTCACGAAGATGTTCTATTAGACAAACAAATATTTGTCATCTGCAAAAACATCATCCTCAATCATCTCAACAGAGAAAATAAAATTGTACAGCTCGATCCGTTGCATGTGGTAATGGACGAGGAGGATATGGATACTGAAATTTTTGAGGAAAGACAGGAAAAGCTAAATACTTTCATAAATCTGCTTCCGGAACAGCAACAAAAAATTTACACCTTACATAAACTGGAAAACCTTAGCTATAAGGAGATTGCAGCTTTAACGGATCTTTCTGAGAAGACCATAGCCAATCATATTTATCTCGCCAGTAAATTTATTCGAAAAAAAGTCGAAAACCATTAGGAACTTTTTTGTTCTCATTTGTTATCTATAAAAATGAGAACATAAAATGAATATTGAAACTTATAAAACGGACGTTACAACTAAAGAAGATGCAAGATTTGTTGTAGCGCTTCTTCAATTTGTTATTTCTGATTGTATCATGAATTTTGATGTAGAAGATACAAATCATATTCTGAGAATCGAAACCAACAGGGAGATTAAGGAAATGGTTTACGGTGTTTTTAATAAGCAGGGATTTTATTGTCAGAAACTTTAACGCTCCAAAGATATGAATGATAAAAAAGTAGAAGAAGAATTAAATAAGATCTGGGATGATATTCCCATTTCACATTCCGACGAGGAGAAAGAAGCTTCGTGGGAAGCGTTTCAATCTAAAACCTTCCCTTCGAATAAATCGAAATTTAAAGCATGGCATTACGCCGCAGCGGCAGCTGTTTTGCTTTTCGGGTTTATTGGTTCGGGTTTGTTCTTTAATAAAAATCAGGAACAATCAGAAGTTAAATTGGCTTCGAACGTAATTGAAAACACCACTTCCATTGTAAAAACAGTTTTTTTGCCGGACAGTTCGAAGGTTGAATTAAGTCCTAATTCCAGAATTGAGTATGTCAATAATTTTGCAACCAATCGTAAAATTGAAATTAAAGGAGAGGCGTATTTTCATGTAAAGAAAGATAAAAAGCACCCTTTTCAGGTTTTTTGCAATGAAACCACAACCACGGTTTTAGGAACTTCTTTTTTAGTAAAAGGATATACACAGAAAGAGGTAACGGTGGAACTTTTTGAAGGAAGCGTTGAAATGAGCGTGAAAGATCAGGACAAAAAATGGATCCTAGTTCCGGGTGAGAAGTTTACTTATGCCAACAACACGGTTGAGGTAACGGAGTTTGAAAGATTTACCGATTTTGAAAATGAAAAGATAACGGTTTTAACCACCTACATTAAAACCAATTACGGCTACACGATGACCTTCCCAAAGGAGTATTATGAGCAGCGTATTACATTGAGAATCAATAAAAAAGAAGATTTAAAAATAATTATCCAACTTATATCCGAAATGTATAACCTAAATTTTGAAATAAATGAAAAATTGAAAGAAGTTACTTTTCAATAGAAAAGAAAAAGGATGCACTAGCCGCGAAACTAAACATCCTTCTCATGGTCAGGATAATAGGAAACTATCCTGTTTAATAATATTCAAAAATACAAAATTTTATGAAACATATAATTTCAGCCTGTTTTTGTTATACGTTAAAATTTCCGCAGGAGTACTATGACCATCGTATTACAATGCGAATTAATAAAAAAGAAGATTTTAAAAGACTTATCCAATTAATATCCGAAATGTATAACCTAAACTTTGAAATAAATGAAGAATTAAAAGTAATTACTTTTCAATAGAAAAAAAAAAGGATGCACTAGCCGCGAAACTAAACATCCTCCTCATGGTCAAGATAGTACGAAACTATCTCATTTAATAATTTTCAAAAATACAAAATTTCATGAAGCATATAATTTCAGCATGCTTTTTTTTATTCAGTTGGGCGGTGTTTTCTCAAAACGTAACCGTAACTGTTGATAAATCAGTAACCTTAAAAGAATTCTTTAAGCAAATTGAAAGCCAAACCGATTTCAAGTTTGCCCACACAGATCAGATTAATACAGGTCAAAAGTATTTTACTCAAACCAGGACTTACAAAAATATCAGCGTAAAAGAACTTGTCAATGAACTCAATAAGAGCGCATCGGTTCAGTTCTCCATCGTAGGGAATAATATTTTTGTAAAGCAAAAAGTAACCAAAGCACCTAAAAAAAAAAATAAGCTGACCGGTCAGGTCTTTGATGAAAACAAAGAACCGGTTATTGGTGCGAATATTTTTATTAAAGAACTTTCTACCGGTGCCACAACCGATGCAGATGGAAAATTTGCGATCGAAGTAGAGAAAGGAAATTATACCGTACTCATTACGTATCTCGGCCTAAAAAACAAAGAGAAACAAATTGAAGTTGCTGACGATTCGAGAATCAATTTTTACATGGATGCCGACAGTCACGAACTCGAGCAGGTAGTGATCACCTCCAATAAAGCCGTTGATGTTAAAAACACTCAGATGAGTGTGAACAAACTTTCGATGGCCGAGATTAAAAGAATTCCGGTTGCTATGGGGGAAGCCGATCCTTTAAAATCGATATTGACATTACCCGGGGTAACCAATGCCGGAGAACTTTCATCGGGTTTTAATGTTCGTGGAGGTGCCGCCGATCAGAATTTGATTTTGATAGATGGTGGTCCGGTTTATGCCGATTCACACATGTTTGGGTTTTTCTCTATTTTTAATGCCGATATTGTAAGCGGGTTAGACTTATACAAAGGAGGAATTCCTTCTAAATATGGAGGACGTGTTTCTTCTGTTTTAGATATCTCACAGCAAACCGGAGATTTCGAAAACTATAAAGTCAACGGAGGGATTGGTTTAATTTCCAGCCGTTTATTGGTGCAGGGACCTATTCAGAAAGAAAAAGGATCTTTTATTGTTGCAGGACGTGCTTCGTATGCACACTTATTTATGAAACTGGCCGATAACAAGAACTCCGCTATGTTTTATGATTTGAATGCAAAGTTCAATTATCGTTTTGGCGCCAATAACACCCTGTCTTTTTCGGGATACTTTGGAAACGACCTTTTTGATTTGAACAATCTTTTCGACAGTACCTATGGAAATACGATGGGGATTTTAAGCTGGAAACACAAGTTTTCGGAGAATTTAAATACCAATTTGTCTGTTTACTTCAGTGATTATAAATTTAATCTTGGCTTAGAAAGAGAAGGTTTTAAATGGAACAATAACATTCAGACGTATGGTCTTAAATACGGCTGGAGTCAGACTTTATCCGAAAAATTAAAACTGAACTATGGATTAGACGGCCAGTATTACGATTTTAATCCCGGAACCGTAAAGCCTACCAATTCAACTTCGCAGTTCAATTACAAACAGCTGGCTAAAAAGTATGCTTTTGAATCTTCCGTTTACCTGGACTTCGAACATCAGCTTACCGAGAAACTGAATCTTCGATACGGTCTTCGTTACAGCATGTTTTACCGTTTAGGAGGTGAGGAAATCAGTACGTATGAGGATGGAAAAGCAGTAGTGTATAATCCGTTGTACAAAATTTATGAAAAAGGTACGCCAACAGGAAGTAAAACCTATAAAAGCGGATCGACCATTAGTAAGTTTGATAATTTTGAACCACGCGCTGCATTATCCTATGCTTTTGATGAAAATACTTCGGTAAAAGCAAGTTACAACCGAATGGCGCAGTACATTCACATGTTATCCAATACCCAGTTTCCTTTGCCAACGACAATCTGGACACCAAGCGGACCTTTTACAAAACCACAGTTATTGGATCAGTATGCTGTAGGGTATTTTCAGAACTTTAAGGACAAGGAATATTCCTTTGAGGGAGAATTGTTCTATAAAAAAATCCAAAACCGTATCGATTATATTGACGGAGCAGACATATTGGCCAACGATAATATCGAACAGGTGATTTTGAATGGTAAAGCCAGATCCTACGGTTTGGAGTTAATGTTGAGAAAAAATACAGGAAGATTTTCCGGATGGGTTTCTTATACTTTATCACGAGCAGAACAAAAAACACCCGGCAGAACACCCGAAGAACCTGGAATTGCAAATGGCGGATGGTATTTATCAGGATACGACAAACTGCACAATTTGAGCGTTGTTGGGAATTACGAATACAATAAAAAATGGTCTTTTAATGCCAACTTTAGCTTACAGTCCGGGCAGCCGGTAACTTATGCGAATGGGTATTATGAATTTGGAGGAATTAATATTCCGAACTTCTCCTTAAGAAACGAAAACAGACTTCCACTTTTCCATCACCTGGATGTGGGTGCGACCTATACGCCAAAACCGGACAAAAAGAAAGGATGGCAGAGCTATTGGGTATTTAGTCTTTACAACATTTACAACCGACAAAATGCGGCTTCGATGACCTTTAACACAAATGAAGATACAGGACTAAATGAAACCAGAAGACTGTCTATTTTTGGAATAGTACCCGGAGTTTCTTATAATTTTAAATTTTAATGAATATGCAAAGGATTGATATAAAAATGATTAAAAAGAAAACACTAGCCGTTTTAAGTCTAGTTTTGGTACTGTTTTTCTCTTCTTGTGATGAAGCTGTAAAGCTTGATTTAGAAACCGGCGAAACGAGAATTGTAGTTGACGCTGAAATTCTCTGGAAAAAACGAACATCCGGTAATGAACAGCTGATCAAGATCAGCAAAACAGCGCCTTATTACGACAACAAAACCCCAAAAGTTTCGGGAGCAAAAGTAAAAGTGACGAACAGTAAAGGGGATATTTTTACTTTTAATGAAAAAGAACCGGGCTTATATGTATGTACTAATTTTGTGCCTGTGATCAACATGGATTATGTGCTTACGGTTGAGGCAGAAGGGCAGGTTTTTACTGCAGCAGAGAAATTAATGTCGGTAACGCCAATTGACAGAATAGAGCAAAAACTTGTTCCGGATGTAGGAGGAGAGGACCTGTATGAAATTGGGTTCTTCTTTAAAGATCCGATCGATCAGGTAAATTTTTATCTGACTGATTATAAAACTGATGTTCTTCTTTTCCCGACCTACACTTTATTGGACGATGAATTGTTTAATGGAAATGAAATAAATCCGCGATTTTCTGACACCAAATTGAAACCAGGAAAAAGTGTTGCGGTTATAAATCGTGGTGTTTCTAAGAATTTTTATAACTATATGAGTCTGCTTTTAGAGATTTATGGAGGGAACCCTTTTTCTGTTCCTCCTGGAAATATCAGAGGGAATATCGTGAACACTACGAATGCTAATAATTTTGCTTTTGGTTATTTCAGGCTTTGCGAAGCAGACACCTTTTCCTATGTAGTAAAAGAGAACGATAATATTGTCTATCCGGGCAAGTAAGATTTTAATTGAAGGTTGATTTGTAACGGCATCTGGCATATAAATATTTATGTCAGATGTTTTTTTTTGTTTAAGCGGATTAGAATCCGGATTTACAAAACGTGGCAAGCCGATGGTTCTTTTTTGGAATTCCTTAGAAATGTTCCTATCGTAGCAGCAGATTTTAATCCGTTGAGAATAGATTTGGTCCTATAGGAAGTTCCATAGGAACAATAGATATAGATTGTTTTTGATTGGCTCCAGCTTTAGCTGGAGGTAAAAATGGAATAAAGTAAGAGGCTTTAGCCAAATAAATTATTAGGTTTTTAAGCTATGAATATTTTGGCACTCCTTCGGCTAAAGCCGTACACAATTTAATTTATGAATTACATTGATTATAGAACACAAAAAATGGACTTGTAAGAAAGTCCATTTTTTGTATTATTTGGAATAGTAAAATTACTTCGCCACTTTTTTAAAGCGCATCATTGGAACATCGTTCAGTAACAAGTTTAGTTTACCCTCTTTATCAATAGAATAGGCATTGATTTTTCTAATCATTTCGGTAAAAGTTTGCTCTCCGCCGCCTTCGCAGAACATCATGGTTGTCGGACCTTGTTCGCCAAAGCTGATGGTTTGCCCTTTTAAAGTATAAGGAGCGCTATAGCCATTGCAGCCGGCATTTCCGGAAACCTGACCCGTACTTTGATCAAACTTTATAAAAGGTTTTTTAGTGGGAAATAAACCTTCAAAAGCAATACGAGGACCGGAAATGTATTCCAGTTCCCAGGTAGTGTCATAAAGAGCAGTACTTTGTGTGGTATTTTTCGTGCAGTTGCAAGAAGTGAAAACTAAGGCAACAGCTGCCAACATTAGGGTGAAGTATTTTTTCATAGGAAAAGTTTTAGGATATAAAATTAACAAGTTTTAGGTTATCATGATCGTTTTTCAAAGAGAACTTAAGGTAAATTTTTAAAATATTGAATCATTCTAAATTTGTAAATCTGTTGTCTAAGAATTTTAGCTTTGAGAGCTGAAATCATCCCTTTTTAAAGCTGTAACCAATAGTCACGAAAAAGTTCTCGTTATAAATTTTCCATTGCCGGATTGTATTTGCATTTTCTATCAGCGGAACAAAACCGCGAAGATATCTTGCGCCAATAGTAAAACCATTCGGAAATTCATACGTTAAACCTGTCACAAAACCTGCATCCATTTTCT
This sequence comes from Flavobacterium sp. T12S277, assembly GCF_048514875.1. Classification (NCBI taxonomy): domain Bacteria; kingdom Pseudomonadati; phylum Bacteroidota; class Flavobacteriia; order Flavobacteriales; family Flavobacteriaceae; genus Flavobacterium; species Flavobacterium sp. T12S277. The sequence continues at coordinate 125,670 of NZ_JBLYEG010000014.1, forward strand.
GACTGTAGCCATGGGAAGCTTTGCCTGTTCCGTAGAATGCGGTATCGGTATATACATTTCCATCGGCATCTTTACGCTGCACGGAAGCGTTCAGTAAAAAACCGAGGTAAGGACCAGCATAGACTTGTAAGCCTTTGTAGTAAAAAGCAGGGCTAATGGGGAACAAATCAACATACTGGCGTTTTAGCCTGCTGGTGAATCCTCCGTTTATGCTATCTGCGATTTGAAGCGCTGTTTGTTTTCTGCTGTAAAACAATTCGTGTTTTAAACCGAAATATTGTGAAATTTTGTTGTCTAAAGTGATTCCGATAGTCAGGCCGTTCAAACCTTTTGAAGCTCCGTTAGTAGACAGACTGTCTAAATCTCTCCCTTTTAGCGATGACCAGTTTGTACCGGCACTGATTCCAAAAGTAATGCCTTCCTGCTGTGCGCTCATTCGCATCATAAAAAGCAATATCAGGCAAATTGTATATGTTTTTTTCATCATTTCTTCTTGTTTTAAAAATTAATATCCCAAATTCCGGCCGCTTTTTCAAGTTCGACTAATGAAGCAGCATAGCGATATACCGCTTCAAAGTAATTGAGTTGTGTTGCATTGTACGTTTGCTGTGCATTCAGGACATCCAGCAATAAGGTTTCTCCGCGTTTGTAACTGTATATTTTGCCGTTGAGCAGTTTCTCGGCATCGGTTAACAAACCTGTATTAAATTGCTGTACCTGTTTTTGTGCGGTGAGGTAATTAAACCATGCTTTTCGTACTTCGGTCTGAACCACTAACTCTGTCTGTTGGTACAACACATCGGCCTGAAACAATCCATATTCAGCGACTTTTAATTCGCCTTTATTTTGGTTGGAGAACTTTAACGGAATGCTTATACCCGCCGATACAGCAGTTGTTGATGGAGTAGGAGCAACAACATTACTGACCACCGATGCAGTTTCTACTCCAAAATGTACTCCCAAATCCAAAACTCTATTGGCTTTTGTCAGCTTTAAAATATCCTGCGATACATTTTTATTCTTTAAGGCGGCCAGCACATCCGCTCTGTTGTTTTGAGCAGTAGTGATCAGTTCATTTAAATCAAACGATCGGTCAAATTTTGTTAGATCCCCGGAAGGAGAATTCAAACTATCCTTTTTTTGCTCTCCAATAAAAGTTCCTAATTCCAGTAAAGCGGTTTTCCAATCGGCTTCACTTTGGTACACCTCATTTAACATCGAATTCGCTTCAAGTTTACTTTGACGGGCATCAATTTCGGCAATACTCCCAAGCTTAAATCGGATACTGTCGGTTGCAGCGATATTCTTTAAAATTTGGTAAGAGTTTAATTGTACTAAAAAAATCTCTTTCTGCTTTAAGCTCTCCAGAAAACTCAAAGTAGCGGCTGCACGCAGGTTTCGAAAATAATCTTCTAATAAAGCTTTGGTAAGTTCCGCTGTGCTTTTGGCCATATTGATTCGCGCTTTTCGTTTTCCGCCAAGTTCAAGCGTCCAGCTAAGTTCGGATGAAAAACCGTAGCCCATTTGCATTCGGCGCTGGCCATTATCACTCGCTCCTACAGCCAGTTCGGGATCAGGAAAAACTTTTGCGGCTGCGACATTGGCTTCAGCTATATTTACATTGAATTTTTGGGCGCTGTACTCGAGATTATTTTTACTGACTAAGGCCAAAAAATCAGTGTAATTCATTTTTATTTTTGTGAAAGTAGTATCGACCTGAGCATTGGATACTGTCGAAATAAGTTGCAGTAGCAGGAGGATTATCCAGTTTTGTATATTCTTTTTCATCATAAGGTTTCATTTTATGGATTGTCGATTTTGTGTTGTGTTTCCTCTTTGGGCAAATCAAACTTTTTCTCGATCAGATAATAAAGAGAAGGCAAAGCAAAAAGCGTTAGTATGGTGGAGAACAATAGTCCGTAAACGATAACCGTTGCTAAAGGTCTTTGCACATCGCTGCCTATTCCTGTGGCTAAAGAGGCGGGCAGCAAACCAAGTACCGCGACGGTCGCTGTCATTAAAACTGGACGAAAGCGTTGTTTGGCACCATTGCATACGGCTTCGAGCAGTGCCATTCCGTTTTTACGAAGCTGATTAATGTGTGAAATCATAATAACTCCATTTTGTATGGCCACGCCAAACAAAGCAATAAAACCTACCGCTGAGGATACATTCAGCGTCATCCCACGGACCGTAAGGGCTAACATGCCGCCAAATAAAGCCAATGGTACAATACTCATTAACAGTCCTGCCTGACGAAATTTTCCAAATGCACCGTAGAGCAGCACAAACATTAAGGCTAATGCGAGAGGGACAATAATGGCCAAATGACTATAAGCCCGCTCCTGGTTTTCAAATTGTCCTCCCCATTTTAATTTAAATTTTGCATGGTCGTATTTTACTTTTTCTTCAATTTTTGATTGTGCTTCCTTTAAGAAAGAACTTAAATCGGCGCCTCTTAAATTCAGACGAACCGTCAGATGGCGTTTGTTCATTTCCCGGGCAATGGTACTTTCACCGGTATTAAGTTTGACATCGCATACTTGTGACAACGGAATTTTGACACCTTCAGAATTGGTAAGCATCAGGTTGCTTATTTTTTCGGGATCATTTCGGCTTTCTTCATTGTAGCGAGCCGTAATGTCATATACCTTATTGCCGACAAAAATTTGCGAAATCGCTTTTCCACCCATAGCCACTTCGATTAATTCCGAAACAGCATCGACATTTAATCCGTATTGTGCAATTTTCTGGCGGTCTGCAATGATTTGTACCTGAGGCAATGGCGGTTCCTGATCGATGGCAAGATCGACAGCACCTTTTACCTTTTGAAGGGTTTTGATGACATCTTCGGCAATTCGTCGGGTTTCTTTATAATCCTCGCCATATATTTTCACCACCAGTTCGCTGTGAGCACCTGAGATTTTATCCATCACCCCGTCGATCATAGGTTGCGAAAACCCAATATTATAGCCTGGCATAGTAGCATATTCGGCAGCTAATTCTTTTATTAAATCTTCTTTTGTTTTTCCTGATTTCCATTGCTTATAGGGTTTTAAACCTACACTGCATTCGTAATGCGAGGGCGTCCAGGCATCGGTGCCGTCATCATTACGACCTGCCTGTACCATCATGTAGGTTACTTCTTCGTGTTTTAAAGTACGATGGCGCAGTGTATCGCTCATTTCCTTCGATTTTTCTAAAGTAATGCCCGGTGGTAAGGTCACCTGCAGCCAGATCGATCCTTCATCCAATGGCGGTAAAAAATCTTTTCCGACCACGGCAGTAAGTATAAAAGCGAGCACTAATACTGCAATCAGAGGGGCAAATACTTTTTTAGGGACCTGCATGATTTGCTGTATGCGATGATGGTAAGCATTGGTTAATTTTTCGAGCCATTTGTTGTGATGCATTTTCTGTGGCTTGCGATAAATGAAATAAGCCAATCCGGGTATCAGCAGTAAAGCAACCAATAAAGCACCAAAAAGGGCATATCCTACGGTAAAAGCCATTGGGGTGAATAGTTTTTTCTCTACACGCTCAAAAGCAAACAATGGCAGGTACGCGGTTATGATAATCAGGGTGGCAAAAATGATGGGACGTGCTACACTTTTTACACTGATGGCAACCGTATTTTCGGTGAGTTCTTCTCCTTCGTTGTCTTCCCGTTTTTTTAGAATGGTTTCCATCATCACGATGGCTCCGTCGACAATAATACCAAAATCAATTGCCCCAAGCGAAAGCAAATTGGCAGGAATGTGAGTGAATTTCATCAGGATAAAAGCAATCAAAAGCGAGATAGGAATGGTAATTGCCACCAATAAAGCACCTCTCCAACTGCCCAGAAAAACAATTAAAACAATAATTACAAGTGCCATTCCTTCCAATAATGTATGAGAGACCGTAGTAAGTGTGGTGTCTACGAGACTGGTGCGGTCCAGAAAAGCGTGAATTTTAACACCTTCAGGAAGATAATTTTTATTGAGGTCGTCCACGGCTTCATTGACTCCTTTTAAGACGACAGAGGGGTTTTGGTTTTTGAGCAATAATACAATCCCTTCGATATTGTCCGAATAATCAACCCCGCGTTTGTCGGTGTATCCTAAAGCTCCTTTGCGCTCCAGATTCCCATATTTTAACTTTCCGATATCACTCAGATAAATAGAAACTCCATTTACCGATTTTACAACAATGCGTCCAATATCCTCTAGATTCTTTACCAAACCGATTCCGCGTACCACATAAGACTGGTCTCCGCGATTGATAACGCTTCCCCCGGTATTTGCATTATTTTTTTCGATGGTTTCCGTTACTTCACTTAAGGATAAACCGTACTGCTCCAGTTTAGCGGGATCGAGCTCTACCTGGTATTGTGTTGTGATTCCTCCAAAATTAGTAACATCAGCCACTCCCGATACCTGTTTGATACGCGGAATAATCGTATACTCCTGTAATTCGCTCAGCTCTCTTAGTTCGTGGTTGCTGCTTTCAATAATATAACGATAAATTTCGCCTGTAGGAGAGGTCAGCGGATCTAAACCCGGTACAGCACCATAAGGCAATTCGACATCATTTAAGCGCTCCTGAATTCGGGTACGGGCAAAGTAATCTTCAATACCGTCATCAAAAACGATCGTTACCATTGATAAACCAAAAGTACTTTTGCTTCGCATTACATGTAAGCCCGGCAAACCGTTTATAGCGCGTTCTATCGGAATGGTGATCTGTTGCTCCACTTCTTCCGCTGCCAGACCCGGAACCTGTGTTACGACTTGCGAGGTGACATCGCCGATATCGGGATAAGCCTCAACAGAAAGTTGTGTCCAGGAATAATATCCGAACAAAGAAAGGAGTAAGAATAATGCCAGTATCAACCAGCGTTTTGCTATTGTTGTTTCAAATATATTTTGTTTCATAAAGTCATTTATTTCGCTTCAAGGAGATAAAAAGCTCCTTCACTGATAATTGTTTCATTTGTTTTTAATCCTGAGAGCACGGCTATTTTTCCATTTTGTGATATTCCGGTCTCGATGTAACGACGGACATATTTGCCCGGCTCTGACTGGATGAAGACAAAGCTTCTGTCATTGACTTGTAATACTGCTTTGGCGGGTATGAACAGGGTATTTATAGGTTTGTCTGTAAATTTTACAGAGACAAACATTCCCGGTTTAAGGATGTGATCGGTATTGTTACAGGCTATTAACACCTGTACGCTTCGGGTATCCTCATCTATTATTTCGTCGATATGATAGATTTTACCCGAAATTTTCGTGTTCGGATAAGCGCCGGAACTGATTTCGGCCCCTTGCAGTTCTTGCAAAAAATGAATGTCTTTTTCCTTAATCTGCCCGGCAACCCATACTTTTTTGAGATCGGCAACTTTTGCTTTTGGTCCGGCATCTTCTTTTAAATACTGCCCGAGTACCAGTTCATTGGTTATTACTTCTCCGGCTATGGGTGAGGTGATCACTAAGGGCTGACCGAAAACCAGCTTGTTGGTGTTTATTCCAAAAACTTTAAGGCTGGCCATCGCATTTTGGTATTCTTTTTCACTGATTTCGAAATTGGTTTCGGCTTCTTCGAGATCTTTCTGCGAACCAACACCATGAGTTTTTAAGTCTTTTTGACGTTTTAACGAAAGACCGGCAACCTGATAACCTGATTTAGCCTGAAAGAAGTTTTTCTGAGCCGCTGTGAAATCAGGAGAAACCATTTCAAATAAAGGAGTTCCGGGCAATGTTTTCATTCCGAGTCTTGCATGTACTTTGGTAACTCTTCCGGAGAAAGGACGAGCAATTTCGGCATAGGAATTCGGAATAGCTTTGACCGTTCCGGCAGTTTGTAATTCGAATTGATACGGCTCAGTTTTAACGGTTTCCAATTTTAGTTTGAAGACAATATTTGATTTTTGCGGAACGAGGATCGTATCTCCCTTTAGAGAAAAGCTTTCAACCTCTTTTTTTTCGGTTTTGTTCTGGCAGGCTAGCAACATTGAAGCTGTCATTATAACAAGTAGGAGGTTTTTACATTCGGGATTTTGAGGGCAGGTTTTTGATAGTTGAAGCCTGAAAAGTTTTGTAGTCTTTAATGTCATGTCATTTTGATTTTATACGCATTAATTCAATTTTGTGGTTCGCTATAGGTACAGCATGACCGCAGAAAATATAGGAACAGTAGTATTGGTAGGGTAACACATCGTGTGCTACAGCAACAAATCATGATCCTTAAATCTGGCGCAAAATTAGACTGGCATTCCCGAAAGAGCCATTAGAGACCTTTTAGAAAAAAATTAGAATTCTATTAGAAAATAGAGCAAAACTGCTTTTGGGTTTTAGAAAATAACCGGGTAAAATAAAGAGAATGTACCGCTGTTTGGAGCACGTATAGGAAGAAAATACAAGCTGACACTTCTTTAAGTTAAGAATGAATCATAGGTGTTTAAAATGTTGAAATAGAGCAATTTTACGTAATGGTATAACTTGGCTTGTCATGCTTTTTTATGACAGCTGTTTGACTCTGAATAGCAGAAGGTTTAGCATTGAAAGAATGCTATTGTAAGTTGAAGGTTACGGTAAAAGTTGTTCCCCGATTTTTTTGGGAAGTAACGGTGATAACACCTTTGTGGAGCAGAATGATTTTCTTTGTTAAGGAAAGACCAATACCATTTCCATCAGCGTGAGTTTTATTAGAACCTCTGTAAAATGGAGTAAAAATAGGCTCCAGTTCTTCGGGTAAAATACCAATCCCATTGTCCGAAAAACGAAGTTCTATTGTATTGCTGAGAAAGGAAATGGAGACTGTACTTTGCTGATCGGCTGAAAATTTACAGCCATTTTCAAATAAATTGGCAAAAGCAACTTTTAGGAGATACTCGTTTCCATGGATGGAAATCTGACTGTCATCTTCAAAATCGTTCTCGAAGTGGATGCTAATGTTATAGTCCGGATTTGATTTTTGAACTTGTTGGCGGGCATCTAACAGTACTTCATCAATACGAAGTTGTTTAAAAGCAATTTCCGAAGGATCATAATTGGCTTTCGCAAGATCGAGTAAACTGTTGGAAAGTTTGGCCAGTTTTTTGGCATCCTGTAAAGTGTTTTGAATGACTATTTTATATTCTTCCGTATTACGTTCTTTATGGCCTGAGAGCTCTAATTCGGCAATAATTGCAGCAAGCGGTGTTCGCAACTCGTGTGAGATGTTTGAAACAAATTGTTTCTGAGAATCGAAGGAACTTTCGAGACGGTTCAGCATTTTATTGAACGTGGTAGCCAGTTCGGTAATTTCATCTTTATTTTTGGAAGTGTCCAGACGCAGATCAAGATTTGTAGCCGAAATGGTTTTGGCTTTGTTCGTCATTTTAACAATAGGTTCAAATGCTTTTTTCGAAAAAAAACGACCGGCAACGTACAGCAGCAGAATCGATAAGATAAAAACAAGGATGCAGGTTTCAAGGAGGTTGTAGAATTTGATGTAGCCAAATCCGTCATATGCTGCGGCCGTGATAATGTATTCTTTTCCCTGAAATCGATAGGTCATGCCTATAACCTGCCATTCTTTTTGATAAAATTTTATTTCGCCTTTACGGGCAATTTCATTAATCATCGACTTGGTTTCTTTCACCACATCAATATCAACAGCATCGTGATAGAGTAGGTGAAAAGCAGGGGTATAGATGGCAACTTCAACCTCGTTTAAGGTGGCTCTGTTGTTTTTGTAAATGTCCTGTAGTGTTTTACTGTCGACTTCAGCATTCAAAAATAAATTGGCTTTGGTGATGGCCTCTTTCTTTAACAAAGCATAAAATTCTTTTTCTCTGTTTTCTTTTGCCGAAATCAGAATAATAGCAGCAAACACTAATAGAATAGTGGCCGTGACAAGGGTAAACAATAGGGTTAGCCGGGTTCTTGTTTTCATTCTGTTTTCAAAATAAATCCCATCCCCGATTTTGTATGAATGAGTTTTTTATCATAATCCCTGTCAATTTTTTTTCTCAGATAGTTGATATAGACATCAATAAAATTGGTACCGGTATCAAAATGAGTATCCCATACTTTTTCGGCTATTTCTACGCGCGAAAGCACCCGCTCGGGATTTTGGAGCATATACTCTAAAAGTTTAAATTCTTTTGGAGTAAGGCTAATTTCCGTTTCATTTCTTCGGATACTTTTGGTTTGCAGGTTCATTTCAAGTTCGTCATACTTCAAAATAAACCCGGTAGTATGGATTGAATTACTTCCGCTTCTTTTTAACAAAGCTCTGATACGAACCAATAATTCCCTCATTTCAAAAGGCTTTGTGAGGTAGTCATCGGCTCCCGCATCAAAACCTTCCACTTTATCATCTGTTGAGCCCAAAGCGGTTAACATTATGATAGGTAGATCGGGTTTGATCAAACGAATCTCTTTACACAAATCAAGCCCGTCCATTTTAGGCAGGATGATATCGGTAATAACCAGATCGAAAGGATTCTGTAACACCAGTTTTTTCGCAGAGAGACCGTCATAAGCCACTGTAGGGAAAAATCCATGTTCAGTAAGTCCACGCTGAATCAACTCAGCCACTCTTTGGTCGTCTTCTACTACTAAAATTTTCATCTCTACAAAGTTATACGATTGAATGTAGAATGGGAAAAAAATTAGGTATTAATTAAAGACGAAGCTTAAGTATTGGTACGGCAAACCCAAAGTTTGCCGTTTGCCTTGCTTGAGAGTGTGAGTATTTTACAGCCGATAACTGTAGGCATTAAACCCTTCTGGGATCACCTTTTAGATAGGTTTTACTATATTTAAAATACTCGGTCGAAGTTCTTTCTCCTGCTTTACCGTCAACTCTTAAGACACTTCCGGCGCTATTAAGAAGTTTTTGCAGTTCGGTAGCTTCGGCGGTAGGTGTTCCGGAGAAATAGCTTGTTTTGTTTCCCTGAAGCAGTATGCGTTCTACGATGTGGGGATTGGGCAGGGTAATCAAATGCTGCTCCATCATACGGCGCAACAAAACGGCAGCACCACATTGTTTAGAAACAGCGTTTGGATCATACTTGCCATCCTGAACGTATTTTCCTTTGGTATAATGGTTGGAATAACTCCACAAGTAAGGCGAATTAATTCCTTGTTTGTAATATCCCAATCCGTTAAACAATTCAAGTCTGTAGAGAATTCCGGAAATGCTCCAATCGGTCCATGTGTTTAGTTTGTCGTAAATCAAAGCATCGTTTGCACTTACTTCCCATGTAAAGGGTGGTTTTCCCACTTTCGGACGTCCTGCAGGAACCTGAACGGTACGATTGGTAAGTGGATCACCGTTGTGTAAGTGCCTGTCGAACCTCAAACTTCCTTCCATACAGTGTATAATTGCGATGATATACCAGGGAATATTCAGGGGATTGCCTACGGATTGATACCTGGTTTTATTCTCGACTATTTTTGCTACAAGTGCATCAATTTCAGGATACTTAGCTGCTTTTATGATACAGCTGGCAAATAGTTTCTCGTAATTGGTCTTTTTGTCTTCGGGTACTGTTGTTGCCATGATAGTTTGTTATAATTAGGAATTAATTTGGTGTACTTTTCAAAAATGGATAAGCTTCTATTCAACCCGTTGGATTCAATTCGTTGTAACAAATAGGGAGGTAGGTTTTTCGACTAAGGCATTTAAAACGGTAGGGTGAAGGTTAAATAAATGCGTTTTTTAATGAGGCGTAAAGTTTATTTTCCGTGTGTAAGGCTAGTATTGTTTTTAGTGACAATCAGGGGGTTAAATTTGGATAATGTAAAATTAGTTAAAAAAAGTGTTGCTGGTTTTAACGCATTAAAAAACAGGTATTTATACGGTTTTTTTGAGAGACCTATTTGGAGAAAAAATAGGAACCGCGGGATAGAATCTTTCAACACAAAAAGCGTGATTAGGTATTTAGCAGGCTTAGCAGATTGACCTGCATAGAAAACAATATAAACTCGCGTAAAATAATGTAAAGCAAAAAGGAATAAGTTGCTTGAATTTTTCAAAAGAGGGAAAGCTTTGGGCTAATAGAATCGTAACCCTTTCAAAAGGATTTAGTTAGTGTATTCGTAACATTTTTTGATAAAAAGTGAGAAGTAAAAAACAATTATGGGTTGATTTTTATAGATTTGTAGAATCAATTTATTCCCAAAAATGGATTGGGGAGCAATTATAAAACTTTAAGACAATGAAAGCTGTTACTTCACTATTTTTACTTTTAATATTTGCCAGTCCAAATTCTTATTCACAACTAAGTTCAGATAAAATATTCGAAAGTTTTAAGCAGGGAGAGCGCACCAATTGTTCGTCGATTGCCTTTATTAAAGCTTCTCTTAATGTTTACGGACTGGACAATTTGTTTGTAAATGAAAAGATGGCGGACAATTCACATAAAATTACCTTAAAAAATAATGCATCCTTTTATCTGAAAGAGGATGAGCTAACGAAAGCCACAGTATCTGCTGGTTTTATTTATATCAAAGACAATTGCGAGAGCGAACAAATTACAGATTACGCCGTACTGACTTATGCTGTAATGGCAAAATACAAGCAAATTATAGATAAGATCTCAACTTTTGATGAAGCATTGGAGGATTTAGAAGACGGTTCGGTACACACTCCTACAATTTATAAATATTTAGGATTTAAAGAAGGCAAACAAGTTCAAAAGTTAAAGCGACAGTCGGGAAGTGAATTTTGCGGAGTTGTTGCCTGGTCTACGGCTCATGCCGTTTTTGTTTGTGAAGATTTTATGGACTATTACGGCAATAAAAAAAGTATCTGGATCAAGTATCCGGGACGTTTTAGGGTAATTAAATCATAAAACGAGAGACAAATTGCTGTAAAATTTCAGCATTTTTCAAAATTACAACAGATCGTTACCCCAGTAAAACAGGGCTTACAGCACCTCAGAATTGTCTTATAGATTGATATAATGCAAATTGTTAAAATTTTTAAAAAAAAAGGAATCATTAAACTTGCGGCTTAAGTTAAATTGTATACTTTTGTTTTCCTCAACAACCAATTACATTAACAAAATGAAAAATAGTATTATTTTAGTAAGTTTCTTTTTCTTTCTTGCAACTGGCGCTATTTCAGCACAGGCGAAGAATGCTCCAAGAAGTATAATCAGTACAACAGCTATTATCCGCAAGTACCATGATCAAAAAGAATTGAGTGGTATGCAAAAAGGAGAACTTTTGGAATTATACATTGAGCGTATTAAAGTTTTAGTAAAAACACTTCCGTACATCGCTTTGGTTACAAAACCAGGTGTAACAATGGCTGACTTAGGTATTCCGGACGATAGTGAACACAAAAAAGTATTAGACGGTCAAGCCGAAGGAACAACAACATTTTTGGATACAACTGTAGATTTCCAAAGAAAAATGATGCCTTACTCAGATAAAGGAAATTTAATTGCTGCAATTTTATTTTACGAAAGCACATTAAAATCATTACACGAGTTTAACGACATTAACTAGTGTAAATAGGGATTCATTCCACAAAAAAATAGAAACCTCCAAAGTCATTTGATTTTGGAGGTTTTTTTATTTGAAATAACGGAGTCACAGGTCAGGTTTTACTTTGAAGAGATAAAGGTGCCAGGAAATTTTGTCTGACTGTAATACGAGTTCATTTTGTACTAATTCATATTGATTGGATAACAGACTTATAATATCATTACTAATTGAATTACTATAAAGAGAAATAATGAGATAGTAGCTATCCGTATTCGTAACAAATTTGGATACCAGATCTTTTGGGTTTTCTAAATAATAGAGCACTTCATTAAAGATAATGATGTCACAGGGTTCATTGGTATTGAATTGAGTAAGATCGGCAACTTGAAAAGAGGAGTTTATAAAATTTTGCGCTTTGGCTCTGTTAATAGCAGTGAACGATAAATCAACACCCAGTATTGTTGAATAATCGGACTCCTTGAGATAGGCGTTAAGTGCTCCGTACCCGCAACCGAGATCTAATATTTTGGGTTGTTTTATAGTAGAGGCTTTGATAAACTCAATAATTTTTTCGTATCGCTCTTTTTCATCCTTCATGTAGTCCCATTTGCCTATGGCATATTTATAATTCCAACTACATTTTTTCCTGAATTTTTCTAATCGTTTGCTAAAATTCAACTTGATTTTTATGTTTTTTCGATTTTTAAGGTGATTCTATTTTGATAAAAGTCCAATGTCAAATACTTTAAAAAGATGAACGATAAACGAACAAATTAATAAGAGCTAACTGAAATCGAATAAAGTTACTGTTCTTTTTATTTGCCTGTATGTTAGTGTAATAAAAGAATCTTTATTTGTAGTATCTGATTTATAGAGCTGCTACATTTGGAAGGATTGTGTAATTCCGTTGCCTTTACTAGAGTAATTTTTTTAGTACTACGATAAGATTGATATTCTATTATTTCTATGTTTTTTACCCACAAAACAGGTATTACTACTTGTCTTCAATCGCTACAAATTAGGTTACTTTACAATCTTGTAAGAAATTAACTGACAAAGATTTAAAGCCTTAGAAATCGCTCTGAACACCTTTTGAACAGGATGATTTGGTTTTAATCGAACAGTAAATTGCCCCGTATTTTACATTCAATAAAGATGGGCTTGAAAGGATTTTTACAGAGAAAAAAAGCTTTGAGCGGGTAGGAGAATGAGAGACGGATTTTTGAATAAACAACTTATTAACGCTAAAAAAAGAATATTATGTTAAAACGCAAAGACCTCGAAGAAGGAGGGAATTTAAATCAGCTCACGGCTGATTTTGCTCAAAAGGCAAATGAAGCGGTATTTGAAGCTCTTCAGGAAGAAGAAGGAATATTACACAAGCTGCTGTCCAAGTATCAAAAAGTTCTGATTGAAGATCCTATCCGACCTTTTTATGAAGAGAACCTGCAAACCATTGTAAAAAATGTAGATTACGGTATTTTAAGAGTATTAGAAGGCACTTGGGTAAGCTACAACAATAACAATGACAATCAGACTCAGAAAAAATTAATAGGCAGCGGAATCCACACCACCATCATGCCTTCGCCTGGTACAGGTGCAGGAACCATTCCGGGAAAATACAGCTTTGAATGTGAAGAATACATCGAAAAACTAACTTTTAACCTGGTACCCGGAGGCGTTCGCAACCGTGGAGGTGCAAATGAGCAGTTTTGTGGAGCAGTAAAATACGAGCAAAGTATTAAAAGCGTAAACAGCATACCTGGGCAGGATTCTTTATTATATACCCCAATTCACGAAGAGAACGGTATGTATTTATGGTTGAGTGATATCTTTAATTATGCGGCAACGGATAAAACGATTAAAGAAGATCGCGGTGTACATGCGGTATCACCAAATAACCCGCACAAAGATTTATACAAAAGCGGATATCAGGACGAAACTCTTTTTCTAATCAAGGACGATCAGGGCAATAAGGAATATGTAACACTGGAAAACTTAAACGGGCGTAAGTACTATGAGATTATCGCTTCTAAAGAACTAAAAGCAGGAGCGGGCCAAACCGGACCTTATTTTATACCCGATTACTCGATTTCCCGAAGCGGGGTAATTCCACATGGAAGTACAATTACATTGCTGGGAGATTTAAAGCCAAATAAATCAGGTTATTTGATTAATGGTGCTCCACAGTACGCGGAAGGGTTTGCGGCCTGGGACTATAAACATCTTGCTATTTCGCAAACAATGGGAGGAGCAGATACGAGCAATGAGCCTATAAATCTTGATGCACCGCCACCACCTTGGGTATTTGAGACATTGGATGATAAAAACGATGAAGGTGAAAATAAAATTTATACTCAACGAATATTAGCGCATCATTTATATCCTTATTCGGTACGGCCAGATTTACGCCTTCGTGATACGTTGAAAGGCGAAGACGTAAGAAACCATGTATTGATCGAATTGTCGTCCAAAAATAAAACGGGAGCACAAGGAGGTATATTAAATGTTCCGTTTGTAAATCGTTTTGTTCCTACGGTGGAAATGAACATGAGAATGTGGTTAGAAACAATTTTTGAAAATGATAAAGAAATTCTTCAGTTGCAATACGAGCAGGTTATATTTTTCGAGTTTGATTTCGGAGACGACGGAGGTACCACAAGCTGGCCGCACATTCAAGTGAATACACTTCGTAAAATGGAAGATGTTTCCCCTGAACAAAAACGTTTAATCGAGGAGCAATTCCCGGGTACTTATAAAGCAGGATCATCAGGATCATCAGGATCGTCGGAGCCTGCTTCGGAATGTCCGTATAAAAAAGAGTAATTTTTAAACTTTGAAACAGTAAGAAAACGAGTTAAATATTGACTGTAGATATTTTAACTCGTTTTTCTTGTATAAAATAGGAGGCTATTCCCGTAACGCAGCTTCCTAAATCTCTTATGACTATAAAAATCAAGTAGAAACACTTGATTTTTATGTTTTTGAGATTGGTATATTTGAGAAGCTTTTTTAGTTAGTAATTTCAGTCTTGATGGCAAGGCATTAACCAATTAACCGTTATATATCATGGCAACACCTTACACAGTTGACGAAGCAGATTATCAGGCTGACTTTATAATTTCTGAAAATTATATCAAATTTACCGCTGAGTTGCTTCGGCTATCTTTATTGGCCATTGCAGGGTTTGGGGCACTTTTCGTTGCGAAAATAAAAAATGAAGGATTAGCTGCTGAATTAGATTGTTCTGAATTTATTGTAGCCTTAGTATTTTTTGTTATTTGTTCAGGCGCTTGTCTGTGTCACAGGTATTTTGCTACAGACGTGATGAGTTGGTTTATTAGTTTATTGCGCGCTCAGAACAATGGAAATGCGGCTAAAGCAGCTAAAGAAAAAAAGGGTTTGCATCGAACATTACTGTTTTCGAGAATCTTCTTAATTCTCAGCGAAATTTCATTTGGATTGGGGGTAATTTTTTTCTTTATCGCAATTTATAATGGTATTAAAGCTGTATGATTGTGAGTTATCTTAAAACATAGAAACATAGCGTATTTTCAAAAAACATCCTATGTTCCTATGTGATAAAGATTATAGTAAAAGTTTCTTTGGCAGGTTTATGTAATTAATTTACTAAAAACATTAATTACAGGAGTTCCTTCGAGTTCTTTACTTTTTATTAAAGCGGCTAATGTACCTGATGTCGCCAGAATAGCACCTGTTATTGCTAATGGAGCAGAGACAACAACCATTGTTGCCCATAATGATATGGCGGCACCTCCAACTCCGGTAATTGTTCCCGCACGCTCTACTATTTTTTTGTAAACGTTGTCGTTTCGTTCTTCAATTAAATTTAATACCTCCTTTTTTAATTCTTCAATGTTATTTTCTGCATGTAGCGCTCCTCCAAATGTTATTTTTCTTAAGTATTCCGTATAAAAATTCTGTTGTAATGCTATAACTTCTGCATATTCGGTTAATGGTATATTTAGGAGGGTTTGGAATTCAGCTTCATTAATTAATTTCTCAGTTAATAAACCGCCTAAAATTCCTTGATAAGCATACTCTTCTGTTGTTCTGTCCATTGCATCAGTATGGCTTATCTGGTCTGATATAATCCTTTCATAATTTTCAGCTGACTCTGCTATGGTATACGGTTGAAGTTTACAAAGAGTAGTGATGGATAGCATATTTAATAAACTCATTAGTTCGACGGACATCGTTGTTTTTTCAACAATCTCGGCGATAATTTTTTTTGAATCTGCATTCCAGTTAAAAGGATTTGGGATGATAACAAATCGTCCTTTCTTAGCCAGTTCAAGAGCCAAAACCAGATTAGAACTTATGCTGCCCAGATACGGGATATCAATTTGATCTAAGGGTTTCTTATTGATAATTCTTTCAAAGATGTAGTCTATAACTACAACACGATCGCCTAGTAAATAACCGGTTTTTAGGGCTAAATCAAAATCAGTAACCAATCCAAAAAGGCCTAGTTGAATTTTTGCGTCTTCTTTGTTTTTTAAAAGGGTAATGGCAGATTCTGAGTGTTCCCAGATTTGCTGTAACTCGGTTTTTAAATTTTCTAAATCTTCAGGTTGAATGTAATCCGGAAAGAATAAAGCGTCTCCATCGACGATTTCAATTTTTAGATTTTTTTGTAGTGCCGTAATATAGCTTATGGTAAAATGGTTATAGTTCATTATAAAAATATGTAATTGACTTCTTTTTTAATTAATTCTTCGACCTGATGTATGATGTCGTTTTCGTCTTTTAGCTTTAGGCATTTAATGTAAGAGATTATTTCTTCTAATCGGTCAAACTTTTCCACCTGACCTTTTAAGATACAACCAATTGCTTCTGTATCCTGATAGATGCCTCTTTCATCATCAATCAAAAAAAGAACAACAGCCATCAATATATCTTCAGGAATTCTGGTCGTACACAATCTTTTTAAGTGTGCCATATTATCGCTCCACAGCAATCCTTCTTCAGTATCTAATGAGATACTGATATGTCTCCAGTAGGCATCTTCGCTGATGTCCCATAAATACTCTAAATAATCTGCTATATAATCTTGCTGGTGTGTTCTTAGATTGACTTTCATATATATATCATGATGATCCATTGAATCCACTATTCTTCGGGCTACATTGGGATGAAAATCTTGTAAAGAAAGGTGTAAATCTTCGGTCCAGCGTTCCGACATTAGTTCGTCTTTCTTTTTTATAATCTCGTCATTTGTCATTATGGAATGAAGTTTTTGTTTAGTAAAAATAATAACCAGGTTCGGTTTCTATTAATTGTTCAATTTGATTTAGGATTTGAGTTTCTTCTTGCAGGTTTAGAGAACGAACATAATTTTTTATTTCATCTGCCCGATTAAATCGCTTTGCCTGAGCTCTTAAAACACATCCTATAGCGTCAGTATCCTGCTTATATTTGTTTACATCATTGATCAGGAATAAAATAACAGCTTCCAGTACTTCTTCGGGGATGCGATTTCTGCAAATTTTTTCAAAGTGAGGCATGTAGCTCCCCCATAAAATACCAACTTCGGGGTCTAATGAAATGATGATATGTTTCCAGAAGGCTTCTTCGCTGATATCCCACAGATAATTTAAGTAATCGGCAATATAATCTTCCTGTGTTCTTCTGTGATTTACTTTTACATATATCTCAGAATCGTCCATAGTATCGACTATTCTTCGGGCTACATCGGGATGAAGATCTCGCAGGGAATGGTGTAAAGTTTCTGTCCAGTGCTCTGACATTAGTTCGTCTTTCTTTTTTATAATTTCGTCATCAGTCATTATGAATGTGGTTTTGGTTTATTAATTTGTTAGGTATAATTCGTTTTAACCCATAGAAACATAGGCTTTGCATTTGTAAAAACACACGATGTTTCTATGGGTTAATTAGTTTTTAGTTTATTACATCTAAAGTATTCTTTTTTTATATTATTTGAGATTCATTTTTTTGTAGATATCATCATATTTTTCATAGTTGCGAAGAACAGTTGTAGGAGGGAGATTGAGTTTATTGGAGATTTGCGATACGTTGCCTACACTCTTAATGGCTTCTATAAATTTGAGATCACTTTCCGGCGTGTCAAAGGGGTTATTTCCTAATAGCGTGTTGAGACGTTCCTCTTTTAGCAATTCGGGTGCGATCGAATTCGCAAGGATTTGTGTCGCTTTTCTTTTGAGATTTTTACTGAAAATTTTTGATTTATCTAACAGCTCATTGTACAGTTTTTCCATAATTAAGAGGTCTTCTACCGCTGAAAAATTGTTCCAGAAGATATCAAAACTCAGACTGTCCAGTACACGATCCATTATAGAGCCGGGTCTGAATTCCATTTTTTTTCCGGCAGTTACCATACATTTGGCCATTATCGCCGAGACGATTGGTAATTGATCTGAATTGATCTGCTGCTTGCTGTCTTTTAAGGCTGTGAGTAATGCAATGTCGGGAAGATATAACATTGGCACATTGGCAAATTCTAAACTGTCCTGTTCGTTTTCTGTAACCAGATGAAGAACATGCAACAGGGCAACCAGATAAGGATGGGCTTTTATAGCAGAGCGATCCGAAGGAGTCAGCAGTTTATAATTGCTGTAGTCTTTATAAACATATTGAATTTTGTCCAGTAAGAGGTATTGTTCGTCGGTTCTGTTAAATCCAAATTTATTGTCATAGTAGAAAAAACTGTTGGAAAAATCGGGAGTTTGTTTGTAACGCAGCAAAAACTGGGTTTGAAACCGGTCATAGATATAAAAGGGAAAAATTCTGCGTTTCTTTTCTTTTTCATATTGGAGGAAATACATCCCTTTTTTGAGTCGGGCAGAAAAAACCAGTACGGCAGCATCTGGATCGATAAACGAGTTTTTATCCCTGAAACGAATATATAGTTTACCGTTAGGATCAAATAGAGAAAAGCTTGTTAAAAGGTCTGTAACGGTTTGCTCTTTATTTGGAAAATCCCTGTCATAAGCTGCGGCAAAGAAAAAGAAATTAGGTATTTTATTTTTGCCGTCATAGGTACATTCTCTGCTCCACCTTTCAGCAGGGTTCGAAAAATACTCATGCGTTGTTGCAAATTCCATACTGGGAGAAGTCATCGGGTAATGGTAATCCAAAACGAAATGCTCATCCTGGCTCACAGTGAGAAAGTATTCTTCAAAGTAGTCTATAAAAGAAGCTTTTAATTGGTAGATTCCTTTTACCAGCGAAAGTTCAAGTTGTTGGGTCTCTTCCTCTACAATTTTGTTCAGTGTGCCATCAACAACTACAAGCTGCAGCCCTTCCAGAGGTTGTCTGAAAGAAATATGAATGGAATATTTAGGATCAGAATCGTTCATAACTGATTGTTTTTGGAGAGTAATTGATAAAAGTTTTGGGTGGTGCTGCAGTATCAGTATTGTCTTTTAACTGATGGAAGCCTTTGGCCAGCCTTTTTAGTTGCAAAACCTGCCCTATGGTAACATCACCGTGCCAGACTTCTTCGAGGTTCGGACCGTAGAGGGTCACATTGGAGTTTCGTTCGAAGGTAATTTCGCAATTGTATTTTGGCAGTCTCACAGGAACTTTGCAAATCAGAATTTGATCTCCGCCATTTAGGAAATCGGCTGAAGCATCCTGTATTTTTTTGAATTTTTCGGCATGACTTTTAAAATTGTTCCGAATATGATTCGTAAGATTCATTGCCGTAATTTGCCCGGTTGCCTCACTGTCGGCATCACCATTTAGACTGTCGATAAGGAAAGTGGTAAAAGCCCCTCGTTTTTTATCAGACTCTGATTCTTTAGGCAGTTCGTCGGTCGCTGCTCCACCGTCTGAAGGATTGTTTATTACCGGATCAATAGTCACCTCATAACTCAGTTTGCCGTAGGCGGTAGAATTACAAATGAGCACTTTTGGATTCCGGTTACCTACCGGAAGATTCCAGGGACCCATAGGGGAATTCCCTTTAATTAGCGTATCATGTTCACGGCAGCAATCAAAGAAAATTAGGATCTCATCAAACGCTCCCGCATTGGTAAACCAGGTACGGTAATCCATACCCGAGATGCAATGGTTGATTAGTGCCGGCCAGAGACGAAGGCACAGTGCCGTATTCTCAAAAGTGACGCCTATACCATGCCCGGAGAAATAAAAATACAATCTGTTTATTTCATTTTTCGGTCTGGCAACACGATTCATTTCGTTGATGGCAATGTCAATTTCGGGACCACTAACGAGCAGGTCTGCGCTGTTGGAGACAAAGAGTTTGAGGTTTTCTTTTTTAACACCTCCTTTTGTTTCCAGCCAATTGGCAAAAGCTTTCGCGTCAGCTACAGCACCCGACAATGGTTTTTTCTCGTAATGGTCGATTCCTATTACAATAGCATAATCCATAATTAAACGATATTGATAGTTGAAAGGATTGATTTCAGAGTGGCAGGGTTGTTGTCAAAATCACCATGGCGGAAAGAATCGGTCCACATGCTGTCATCCGTATTGGTGATATCATCTGACAGTGCCAGCTTATTGCTCATAATAAAGCTATTGATCGTTTTCAATTCGGCGAAATTTTCATAACGTTTTTTAGCCTTAAACTGCTCATGAAGCCCCATTATCTTTGCATCTGTTTCGTCTTCGAACAAGCCTGATACCAGGTAGAGCAGGGAGTAGGTGTACAGGTATTTAACGCAGTAATCTTTTTTCTCATTCTCTTCCTTCATGGTAAACATCTTGAATTTTTTGTAAACCCCTTTCTGTTTAGCAGGAATTCCTTTTGCGATAAAGAGGTCGGTTCTGCAGGCAGGCGCCAGAAAAACAACATTGTTGTATTTTAACTGTTTGAAATTTTCGGATGTTGCGGCCAGCATGTTACAAATGGCGATAGAACCCGCGCTATGTCCCACGAGTTCAATTGCGAACTTTTTGCCTGCATTTTGTCTTTTTTGATAATGTTTTTCTAATAAGGAAAGAAAATAGGTTCCGGCATGTAAATCATCACCCGTGCGTCCTTGATTATCATCAAACATTTTTTTGGCCTTTTCTTTCATTTCAGACCAGCCCCATTTGCCTACGCGGTCGATATAGATCTTTCTAAAAGTTTCTTCTACAATCGTTGGGTAAAAATCGTGATGGGTCTCTTGCGCGTAACGTTTTAAAACAGCAAACGCAATTTTGGCTACCAGTTTCCCTAGCGTCAGTAATAATCCTCTTGAATCTCCTGCATCGGGATCAGGTTCTGCCACTTCAATTTCTTCTGTCGCTATTTCATCTTCTGCGCGGATCATGGTATTACTTTCCTGTTCAAGTCTGGCCAAAAAGCCTTCTTCATCATCTTCATCAAACATGACGCTTCCGCTTCGGCTATTTCCGAGTTCATCACTTAATTCAGCAAAAGGATATTCTTTTCGCTTTTCTGCTTCAATAGTCAGATTGTCCATTGTTTCGCCACCACCACGTGAACCAACGCCCAGCTTTTTACCTACAATTTTAATGACATAATTGAGTACTTTCTGGAATTGATTGTCTGAGCTTTTGGCACTAAGATTTTCGACTATGATTTCCCAAAGACCTGTTTCCCATACAAAGGTAACCGCATGTGTTTTGGAAGGAGCATCAACGAAATTGGCACGCATAACTTCAGCCGCTTCCATTCCACTGGCTTCATTTACGAGTCCGCCATGGAAATAAACCAGTAATCTTTCGATGTCGTGATCTTCCAGATGTTTAAACAGGTTGTCAACATCGGCAGGTGTAGTATAATAGTCTCCGGATTTTTGAAATGTTCCGCCCGGTCCGGCGTTTACATAATAGATTTTTTCAAGATTTGTCATGGATTTTGGTTTATTTTTTGGTTTATTTTTTGGTTTGTTTTTTGGTTTGTTTTTTGGTTTGTTTTTGGTTGGTAGTATTCTCAGTGAGCCAGCCTTTTTGTAACAACAAAAGGCTTGTGCAGGTGATCCGGATTTGCAGAAAAAGAGAGCAAATTCTAAAGTTCTTTTCGGTTATCAATACTTATTTTGAAGTGTGATCTTTATCTTTAATTCAATTTCTTCAGCGTATAAAGGATACTTTGCTTTACCCATACTTAAAGTAAGGGCAACAGGCTTCAGCTGGTATTAAAAGATAGTTTTTATTGATAATGGTCAGGTCAATGGTTAACGCTACTGATTAAGTGAGCAATGATAAAATGATAACGTAAATTTAAAAATAAAAACACGAGTACTAACAGGTAAAAACACCTGTTTATTTTAGTAAAACAGAAAAAGAAACCCCTGTATTTCGGCTGTTTTTTCTTTACCAAAAAAAAGGAATTGATCACTTTTTATTGCCTCTGAATAATCTGCTGATGGAGGATTAATTGAATTTTAGTGCTAAGTTTGTAAAGGCATATTGAATCAAAAAATCTGATCAAATCAAGGATATGAGTACATTATTTGTTAAAAACATGGTTTGCAACCGTTGCATTATGGTCGTTCAAAACGAACTAGAAAAACTCGGGTTGGATTTTACCAATATTAAATTGGGAGAAGTTACACTGACAAGAGAACTCAACCCTGAAGAAAGAAACGTACTGGAAGAAGTACTGGTTCCGCTTGGATTTGAAGTGATAGATGATAAAAAGAGCAGAATTATCGAAAAGATAAAAAACATCATTATCGAACTGGTGCATCATCAGGATAATGATACCAAAAACAACCTGTCGGATATCCTGAGCAAGAAAATCAATCATGATTACAACTATCTTTCAAATTTGTTTTCTGAGGTAGAAGGTACTACCATAGAAAAATACTTCATAGCACAAAAAATTGAAAAAATTAAAGAACTTTTGGTTTATGATGAGTTATCACTTAGTGAGATCGCTTTGCGCTTAAACTATTCCAGCGTTGCCTATCTGAGCAATCAGTTTAAAAAAGTAACCGGATTAACACCAAGCCATTTCAAGCAAATCCGGGAAGAAAAAAGAAAACCTTTGGATGAGGTTTAAGTAAATTTTACAAATCAAATCCATAATTCCACAATAGAAAACAGCGGTATTGTTGCCAACTTTGCAAGTATAAAAGAACAAGCGAATTATGGCAACAAATTATAATACTAAGGAAACAATTTACATTCCGCTGGAAGATGTAGAGAGCGAGCACTGTGCATTAATTGTAGAGAAAGGATTAGCAGAAGTTAAAGGCGTTGAAACCCACAAAGTAGAAGTCAATAACCGCAGAGCTGCTATTACCGTTAAAAACAATGAAACGGTTGGTATTGCCGTAAAGGCGATAAAAGATCTGGGATATGGTGTGCCAACCGTCAAAAATACATTTCCTGTTTTAGGAATGACTTGTGTTTCTTGTGCCGGAAGTGCAGAAAGCATCGTATCTTATGAATTGGGAGTAGTGGACGCATCGGTAAACTTTGCAACAGGAAACCTTACCGTAGAATATCTTCCAAATCTCACCAACGCTTCTAAACTACAAAAAGCCGTTCAGGCCGTTGGTTACGACTTGCTAATTTTAGACGAATCGAAACAACAGGAGTCTTTAGAGGCTATTCATGCAGAGAAATTTAAAAAACTAGAAAACAAAACCATCTGGGCCGTTTTGCTGTCGCTACCTGTAGTAGTGATAGGGATGTTCTTTATGGATATGCCTTATGCCAATGAGATCATGTGGCTGTTTTCTACACCTGTAATTCTGTGGCTCGGTAAAGATTTCTTTATAAATGCATGGAAACAAACGAAGCATGGTTCGGCCAATATGGATACATTGGTGGCTCTGAGTACCGGAATTGCCTATTTGTTTAGTGTTTTTAATATGTTATTCATGGATTTCTGGCACCAACGCGGATTGCACGCCCACGTATATTTTGAAGCGGCAGCAGTCGTTATTGCCTTTATTCTGTTGGGTAAATTGTTGGAAGAAAAAGCTAAAGGAAATACTTCATCTGCCATTAAAAAGTTAATGGGTTTACAGCCCAAAACGGTGATCGTGATTCAACCCGACGGAACAGAAAAACAGGTAGCTATTGAGGAGGTAAATGCCGGAGCTATTATTCTGGTAAAACCAGGTGAAAAAATTGCTGTCGACGGTATGGTTCTTTCCGGTCAATCGTATGTAGATGAAAGTATGTTAAGCGGTGAGCCGGTTCCGGTATTGAAAAAAGAAAATGAAAAAGTATTTGCCGGAACGATCAATCAAAAAGGAAGCTTTCAGTTTCAGGCGGTTAAAGTAGGTAAAGAGACCATGCTTGCCCAAATTATCAGAATGGTGCAGGACGCTCAGGGAAGTAAAGCCCCTGTACAGAAATTAGTCGATAAAATTGCAGGTATATTTGTTCCGATCGTAATTGGTATAGCAATTCTAACTTTTATTGCCTGGATTGTTCTGGGGGGAGATAATGCTGTTGCACAAGCACTATTGGCTGCCGTTACCGTATTGGTTATTGCTTGTCCTTGTGCTTTGGGACTGGCTACCCCAACGGCGATCATGGTAGGAGTAGGTAAAGGTGCCGAAAAAGGAATATTAATCAAAGATGCTGAAAGTTTAGAGCTGGCAAGAAAAGTAACCGCTATCGTACTGGATAAAACCGGAACCATTACCGAAGGAAGACCGCAGGTAACAGGTATAAAATGGTTCAACAATGACGCTGCAACCAAAGAGGTTCTGTTAAGCATCGAAAAGCAATCCGAACATCCGTTGGCAGAAGCTGTAGTAAAAAACCTGGAAGGCGTACCGACTGTCGTTTTATCAGATTTTGACAGTATTACCGGTAAAGGTGCAAAAGCCACTTACCAAGAGGAAACCTATTATGTAGGGAACAAGAAATTGTTGGCAGAGAACACTATTGTGATTCCGGATTCACTGTTGAATCAGGCTGAGGAATGGGGCAAAGAATCGAAGACCGTGATTTGGTTTGCCAATAGTCAGCAGGCGCTTTCGGTTATTGCAATTTCAGATAAGATCAAAGAGACCTCAGTTCAGGCTATTAAAGAATTGCAGGACATGAATATTGAGCTGTATATGCTGACAGGAGATAACGAAGCTACTGCAAAAGCGATCGCTACCCAAACCGGTATTAAACATTATAAAGCAGAAGTACTGCCACAACACAAAGCCGACTTTGTAAAAGAATTGCAGCAACAAGGAAAAACAGTGGCAATGGTAGGTGATGGTATCAATGACAGTACAGCCCTGGCAACTGCCGATGTAAGTATCGCAATGGGTAAGGGGAGTGATATTGCAATGGATGTGGCCAAAATGACCATTATCTCTTCTGATCTGACGAAGATACCGCAAGCCATTCGTTTGTCTAAACAAACGGTAGCTACGATTAAACAAAACTTATTTTGGGCATTTATTTATAATCTTATCGGTATTCCGCTTGCTGCGGGGATACTGTATCCGATAAACGGGTTCTTGCTGAACCCAATGATAGCTGGTGCTGCAATGGCTTTAAGCAGCGTAAGTGTGGTGAGTAACAGCCTTCGCTTAAAATGGAAAAAGTAAACTCTTGATGCGTTTGCCTAACGGCGGTTTCCAAATTTAAAGGCCGCCGTTTTTATATTTTTTTTATAATTGATTTGTAGTAATGACCTCATTTTTCCCCTTCCTAAACATTTTGGAGCGGGTTAAAGTGAGGTCATTTTTAGTTAATGGTAACACCCGAAACATGGCTAATGTCGGTCAGTGGGTTGTGATTCTAGCTTTAGGACCCGTAAAATATAATTAAAGTAATACTTGAAAAGAATTGATTTGGTCTAATGGTTAACAGTAATATGGATAAATGTAAAATGTGAGATGAAAAATGCAGAGTTATAGTGACAGTTTTGAAAACCTGAAACTTGAAACTTGAAACCTGAAACTTGGAATTTGGAATTTGGAGTTTGAAATTTAGAGTTGGGAATCAGTAAATCTCATAAATCAAACCAGAAATAGTGTATAACAGTTGAGGTTTAATTAACCGAAATTTACAGTATTAAATAACGATTAAAATATCAATACAATGGAAAAGAAAGATTTTCAATTTAAAACAAACCTTAATTGCGGTGGATGTGTAGCGAAAGTGCAATCAGATCTGGATCATGCAGCAGGTATATGCGAATGGAATGTAGACACTACGACTAACGATAAAATACTTACTGTTCAATCGGAGGGTGCTACCGAAGAAGAAATAATTGCTATTATAAAATCAAAAGGTTTTAAAGCAGAACCTTTAACGATCTAATATCTAAAGCTTTTATTTAATTATAAAAAAGGGCAGTCCGAATCATTTTTGGACTGCCCTTTTTGCATGCTCATTGGAAAATAAAGCTGTTTTTCGGAGGCTACTTTTTCATTTCCTTACCGGCCTGGAGAAAACTCTGGTAGTTCTCTTCTGATTCAAAGTAAGCCACATTTCCCTGTTTGTTCAACGAAACAATATAAGCTGTTGCCTTATCGACTTCTGCTCCGGTATGCGGATCAACTGCTTTGCGGACACTTTCGTCACTCGGAATGCGTTCGACACACATATTGCAGCAACCGTAGTATATTTTGCCGTCAAATGGAACTTCCATTTGTTTTTTACCCATATGAATATCGTTGACCATACAGACTTCATCACTGGGCACGGGATTTCCTTTTGCAACAGCAGCTACGTCTTTTGCGATTACTTCCTGCTGGTCAGAAACCTCATTTTGTTTTTTGTTTTCCTGATCCTTACACGAAATCACTACGATTGCCATTGCAGCAATAAGGAAAAAGTTACGAATTGTTTTCATCGTTTTATTTTTTAATTTTTGTCCCTTCTGTTATTTCTTCAGTCGCTTTTATTAAAATAGCATCACCCTCGTTTAGTGCACCAAATACTTCAACCTGATCCGGTAAGACACGTCCTTTGGCTACAGGTATATTTTTAGTTTTTCCTTCTATAACCTGAATGACATACATGCCCATATTGCTCTCAACCAGGGCCATTTTAGGTACAAAAAATGTAGCTTCCTTAGCTTGTAACGAAAGCATCGCTTCTACCACCATTAAAGGTTTGAGTTCGGGCTGAGTTTTCAGAAGATCGGCTTCTATGCGTTCCGAACGTAGTTTGAAATCCAGTACTCCCGATTTGCGCGAAATTTTGGCCATGTACTTTTTCTGAGGAAGTGACGTTACTTTAAAATGTATTGAATCTCCTAAGTTTAAATAAGGGGTATTAGCCTCTGGAATGGAGAGCGAAACACGTAGTTTTTTATTGTCCTGAAGCACCAATAAAGGTTTGTCAGATCCTTTTCCCATTGGGCCCACATAAGAGCCCGGATCTACATTTCTTTCGGCAACGATTCCGTTAAAGGGTGCCCGAATGACCAAATAATCATTCATAACCTGTATTTCCTGATAGGCCGATTTTGCAGCCTCCAGTTGTGACTGATCGGATAGTTTTCTGGCGGTAATCTGGTCTAAAGCATCTTTGGCGATAGCTCCTTTAGTTTCATTGGCCTTAAACATTCGGTCGTAATTGGATTTGGTTGCAATGTATATGGCTTCCTGCGCTTTCCATTTGGATTTTGCAGCGGCCAGTTGCGCTTGTATTTCAGGGGCTTCCAAAACCATGATGATCTGTCCGGTAGTGACGGGAGAGCCAATATCGACATAGAGTTTTTTAACATAGCTGTTTACTTTTGCATAAATAGCAGTTTCCTTGTCGGAGACCAATTCTCCGGCAAGTTTTAAAGGAACTAACGGATTGCTTTTTTTCAGCGCTACCGTTTCAAAATTCTGCATCATCATGGGCATTGCTGCCGGTTTTTCTTCTTTTTTATTTTCTGAATTGCAGGATGCAAATACAATTCCGATAAGGATATAATAGACTAATTTCATGGTTTATTTTTCTAACGTTATATAATGAATACTGTTTTCGTCTTCAGGATCTAGTGAAGGTGATTTAGTTGAGGTTTTGTTTTGGATCCATACAAAAACCAGGGGTAAAAGGATTAAGACACTAAACGAAGAGGCGATTAATCCGCCAATTACAGCTCTTCCTAATGGTGCTACCTGATCACCGCCTTCTCCATGTCCGATGGCCATTGGAAGCATACCGGCGATCATGGCTAATGTGGTCATAATGATCGGACGTATACGCAAGGCTGCCGCCTGAACGGCCGAACTAAGTGCATCGCCATTTTGCAAACGCAGCGACTCGGCATTACTAATCAGTAAAACGGCATTGGCAATAGAAACTCCTACGGACATAATAATTCCCATATAAGATTGTAAATTCAGCGTAGAGCCCGTGAGTTTCATTAAAATCAAAGAACCCAGAATTACAAAAGGCACAGTCGTTAAGATGACTAAGGATACTTTAAAGGATTGGAAATTTGCCGTTAGCATTAAGAAAATAACAATCACTGCAATCAATAATCCTGTGGCCAGACTGTTCATGGTTTCTTCTAAGACAGGAACCATTCCCGACACCTGAACATTAACTCCTTTAGGCAATTCGCCAAGCGAATCTATAGCTGCCTGTACGTCTTTTTGTGCCCTTCCTAAATCGGTATTATGAATGTTTGCTGTAACGGGTGTGTAACCCATCGTGCCCAGATTGTAACTTTCGCCTACTACCTTTGTTGGTGTGATCGTTGCAACATCGCCCAAAACAGGTCGGTCTGAATTCTTTCCTAACGGAACATTCATTAACTCATCCTTACTGTTTAGAATGTTTTGAGGGGTTTGCACCTGAACATCGTAAGCAATTCCCATCATTCCGCCTACCCACATGTTTTTACTGGTGTAGCGGGAAGAAGCTGTTATCGGTATTAAAGAGCGAGCAATATCCTGAGCGTCGATTCCCAGTTGTGCGGCTCTTACCCGGTCAATATTGATTTCGAACGCCGGATAATTTAGAGATTGCGGAATTTGCTGATCTCTTAAATAATCAATTTCTTTTAGTTTAGCCAAAAGCTTGTTGGCATACATCACATTCATCTTTTTCATCATACCGGAGAAACGAACCTCAATAGGCGTATTGGTTCCCTGGCTCAGAATTTTTTCTGTAAGTTCGATAGGTTCGAAAGAAAAATGCAGTTCCGGCATTTTTTCTTTCATGTGTTTACGGATCGTTTCTTTCAGTTCATTGGTATTCCCGTCAAAATCTTTCAGTGCAATTTGCATTAATGCTTCATGCGGACCGGCATTGTACAAATAAATTGGACTTACCGCAAAAGAGGAGGGATGCTGACCAATAAACACCGATGATATCGCAATATGATCCTTGCCAATAATAGATTCCAACTCGCGTAAAACCTGTTTTATTTTTAGCTCTGTTTTCTCTATACGAGTTCCTTCGGGAGCTTTAATACGTACCTGAAACTGACTTGAATTTACGGTAGGCAATACATCTTTCCCGGTGCTGTTGTACATTAAAAAGGCACCTATTGCCACTACAATAAAACTTACGATTAAGATAGGCCCACGTTTGCCCATTATCGATTGTAAAAATTGCACAAAACGATTTTTGAATCGGTCGAATTTATCTTCTGTGTGTTCGTGGTTTTCCTTGTTTTTCATTAACCAGTTTGCCATTACGGGAACAAAGGTTTGCGATAGTATAAAGGAAAGTAACATCGAGAACCCGATGGCCAGTGCCAGAGGCATAAATAACGATCCCGGTATGCCTGTCATCATAAAAGCAGGTGCAAATACGGCAAGAATACACAACAGAATTAACAGCTTAGGAAATGCGATTTCCCTACAAGCATCTAAGATCGCTTTGGCCTTGGTTTTGCCCATGGCAAAATGCTGGTGGATATTTTCGATGGTAACGGTACTCTCATCAACCAAAATTCCAATAGCCAATGCCAGTCCTGACAACGACATGATATTGATGCTTTGTCCGAATAATTTAAGGAATAATACGCCCGAAATAATAGAGATCGGTATGGTAAGCACCACAATTAAAGCAGCTCTGCGGTCGCGTAAAAATAAAAGCACCATTAATCCGGTTAACATCGCTCCTAAAACACCTTCAACTATTAAGCTCTTTACAGCATTGATAACATATACAGACTGATCAAATTCATATGAAATGGTAACATCATCCGGTAAATTATTCTGAATGGCAGGAATCGCCTTTTTAAGGTTTTTTACCACATCCCAGGTCGAGGCATTACCCGATTTTGCAATGTTAATGTAAACCGATCGCGTACCGTTAATAAGGGCATAACCGGTAGTGATATCGGCTCCGTCTTTTATAGTTGCCACATCACGGATATAGATATTATCGACCCCGTTTTTAAAAATTGGAATATTTCCAAAATCGGCTACCTCCTTAATCGTATTGTTGGTAGGAGTCAGATAATTAATATCACCAACATATATATTACCTGAAGGCGACGTAATGTTGTTTCGGCTAATCGATTCAACAATCTGTTCAGGCGTTAGCTGATGCGTGCGTAGTTTATTCGGATCGATATTGATTTCGATCGTTCTTGGACTTCCCCCAAAAGGCGGAGCAGTTGTTAATCCCGGAATTTTAATCAAAAACGGACGCGCGGTAAAATTGGCGATATCCTGTAACTCATTGTTTGTTTTCGATTTACTTTTAAACACCAGCTGACCAACTGGCTGGGAGGAAGCATCAAAACGAATAATAAACGGAGGCGGGGCTCCCGGAGGTAAAAATACCTGCGAACGGTTAGAGAGTGCATTGATTTCGGCAATGGCCTGACCCATATCTGTACCTTCATAAAAGTTAATCTTCATTAAGGTAAGTCCTTGCGTATTTTTCGTTTCAATGCTTTCGATACCGCTGGTAAACAGCATCATGTTTACATACATTTTTGTAAAGTAACCTTCCATTTGCTGAGGTGTATATCCATTAAAAGAATGGGCTATATACACCACAGGAAGATTCATATCAGGTAAGATGTCGACCTTTATTTCTTTAGAAGCTTTAATCCCGAAGAACAAAAGCCCCAGCACCATCACCATAACAGAGATGGGCTTGCGCAAGGCAAAACGTATTAGATTCATAATTTCGGGTTTATTGTATCGCGTTTAGTAAAATGTTTAAATCGCCTGTAGCGGCAGCTTTAACCCATAAGGCCTGCCAAATGTTGTTCTGGGCAATTTCATACTCAATTTCAGCCCTGTTGAGGGTGTAAAAGGACTGGGTTAAATCGACAATTGTTGTAAGGCCATTATGGTACAAAGCGGTATGCTGACGGTAAGCATCTGTAGCAGCGATTACCTGTGTTTTTGTTTCTTCAAAATTTTCATAGGCATTTTTCAGTTTATCCCCGGCAAGTTTCCGCTGGGCGATAAGCTCCTGATTCATATATTCGTATTCGTTTCGAAGCGATTGGGTAACCAGCTTTTGTTCGCGCTTTTTAGAGGACTGACGATAGATATTGGTCAGGTTCCAGCTTAAATTGATTCCAACAATATAATTGCTGCGATCTATCCCGACACCATCAGCATAGGATTTTGAAAAAGCGGTATTGTCCTGTACATAATTCCAGTCAAACCCCGAACCACGACCCTGTAGGACGCCAAATGCCGAAATGTTTGGTAAAGCGAGTGTGCTTTGAAGTTTTTCCTGTTGTTCACTTTTCAGGATATCACTGCTTCGCCATTCCAGTATGGGATGTTTGCTTGTTTCTACAGAGGTTTCTGAAAGAAGGACAGGTGTTTTAGTAGTAAACACACTATCGAGTTTGTAGATCTGATATTCCTCACCCAGCATTACTGCCAGTGATTTTGAATGATCCAGCTCCATATCATGCGCCTTTATCACAGCCGATTTGGCATTAGCAACTTCGGCCTTTGCCAAAGAATAATCTACTTCCGGAATCAGACCGCTTTCTGCGCGGCTTTTTGTAGTGGTTTCTACCACTTGGGCACGCTCCAGGTTTTTGTCCTGTACAAATTTAATGCGCTGGGCAGCGAGCAGATTTAAATAAGTAGCACACACTTTTACCTGATGCTGAAATTTTAGCTGTTCCAGATCTTTTTGCGCCACATTTTCATCGGCTTTGGCAATGGCAACCTGCGTTTTAATTTTACCAAAAGTAAAAAGATTCCAATTGACGTTGGCAAGGTACAGCGATCCGAAAGCGGCATTCCAGTTTTGATCTTGTAAAGGCATCGAGGTTGCGGCACTGCCTAATCCACCATAACTGTACAAAGGACCGTTTTGTGCATTAATGGTACCATAACTTTGTTGTGCCATTACCGTAAAGTCGGGTAAATACTGGCTTTTTTGATAAATAGTATTTTCTTTTGAAGCCTTGACAATTGCTTCTTTGGCTTTTATTTTTTCAAAATTTTGAATAGAGCGTTCAAGAGCATTGGACAATGTTACCGTTTGTGCCCAGAGATTTCCGGAAACCATACAGAACATAACCAATGCAAAATATTGCATTTTCATAGTATGTATTTAAAAATTAAACAATAGAAATCGTATAACATTTGGGATAAATGCTACAGTTCGTTCAATTGTCTAAAATCAAATACGGTAAACGCAGTAAAAAATATACAGAGGGGTATTCCGTATCGGAATAAATGTGGAGAATGCATATTCAGCTTTGTTCACCTTAGGCGAATAAGAGCCAAATACTACTTCGTAAAAATGAAAAGGAAGTGCAATTCCAATAAACTTAGGAACCAGATCAGCGGGAGCTGTTTGGTGTACCTTTTCGGTAGCTTTATGAAATTGTGCTTTATGTTTGCAGCAATCTTTGCTTCTTTGCTGTTTTTTCGCAACGCATTTTGGACAAACTTTTCCAACCGGAATATCACCAAACAGATTGGTTTCCTGTTGTACCCCTTTACAAAAATGAGTTATCGTGGTAAAGCCTGACGACAATACCAGATAAAAAACCGAAAGAAGTAGTATGAGTGCTTTTTTCATAATCAGTTGCAAAGGTGGCGTGATTATGTCACAAAACTGTTGTAAAATTTTGGCTGAGTTTTGCAAAATTTATAAATCTTTCGGTCGTTGATTAGCAGCGTTCAGAGTTATAATTGTTTCCTAATTTCTGTACTCCAAAATATCCCCCGGTTGACATTCTAATACTTTGCAAATGGCCTCCAGCGTACTGAATCTTATTGCCTTTGCTTTTCCGGTTTTTAATATGGAAAGGTTCGATAAAGTTAAATCTACTTTTTCGGAAAGTTCGTTTAATGACATTTTTCGTTTTGCCATCATCACATCCAAGTTTACGATAATTGCCATAGCTTATATTGTTAGTTCGTTTTCTTCTTGTAATTCGATTCCTTTTTTGAAGATATAAGTTACAACAAGCAATATGACACCCATAAATAACCAAACATCTGCACCGGCAATTTGTAATTGTTGAATGTCTTGTAGTTTAAGACCGCTATTAGACAAATTGTTTACGAGTTCTATTCCCCATGAAGAAAATAAGCCAATGCCAAAGGATAGATAAGCCAGGGTCAATATGAAATCCTTGAATAGGCTGTTGAATGGTGCTGCAATATTCAGTTTTTTGTTCAGGAAAACTTTTATAATACAATAAAACAATATTGCTTTTAATGAAGCTACAATAATGATAACACTACTAAGAGTGATGTACTGACTCTGATTGTAGCGGTACAGTTCCGTTAAATCAACTGATTTCCAGAATTTAGCGGCATCATCAGGATTCAGGGTTAGCGTTGCGATTGTTTTTGTTAGTATTCCAACCGCTTCGATACACAATCCAACAAAAATAATCCATGAAAGCACGTGTAATACTTTAAGGATGGTTTGGGTACTAATTTTAATTTCCATAGTATTTGGTTTAAAAATTCCATGTAATATTAATAAATATTTATTGATAAACAATAAATTCATGTTGAAAAATAATTAATTTTAAGAAAAGCATTTCTAAAGTCCAGTAAAATCAATGCTTCTGAAATAAAAAAATCCCCAACTATTTTACAGTTGAGGATGCATTATTTATAAAAGGCTTCTTCTTAATAATATTTCCTATATTTCATCGATCAGATTGTTTCTCTTTTATACCAAAAGTCAATAACCACAAACAAATTCCAATTTCTCCAATTGTGGCCGGCATGCTGATGTATTTTGAAATTCCGATGCTTGAATAATCTGAAAGCAAAGTATTGCCTAAAAAGTTGATCAGATATCCAAAACATCCCATCATCAATAAAACACCGAAAAATTTAGGCAAAACACCAGATTTGTAGACCAAGTAGCCAAAAGGGAATAGCCAAAGTCCCGAGAAGATGTGTACCATTCGCATACCGTTATCGTATTGATTAAGATATTGCATAACCTGTAATTTGGTTTGCTCTAATGATAAACCAAGATTAGTATCTGTTATGAGAGAAAGCACATTGAATTGATTCTGAGCATTCAAAAAGTAAACGGGTACACTTAAAATTGCTAAGACCGCCATTGTTTTGGCATAATCTTTATCGACTGGTTCGAACAGTTTGTACAGTCGCAGCACTAAGAAAAAGAAGAAAAGATAACAGGATAATCCGGCTACAATTCCAAATCTAAAAAGCGATTCAGCTGCTTTGATATTGTTGTAAGTTGCGGTTAAATTATCCCATACAATAAGTTTGGAAGGGACATATGCCAAACTGAATATTCCTGTCAGGACTACTGCTAAGTATAGTAGACCTGCAATTCGGGCTGTTTTTTTTAGTGTCGTCATTTTGTTTTGGGTTTAAAATAAGACGCGAATAAATTGATTCTGTTACACTTTCTGACTTTGTACGATCAAATAACTCCTATAAAGTCTTTGTTTCCTCTCAATAAAATATTGATTTATCTGGGTACAGTTTGTATTTTTGCCCTTATGAATGATAATTTTACAAATGAATATTTTGGGATAGGGATCCAAAATGGTAAAACACCTGAGAATTTGGGTGTTTTGTGGCGATCCGCTCAAAATTTGGGTGCTACTTTTATATTTACTATCGGAAATCGATATGCCAAACAAGCCTGCGATACACATGATGCGGTCAAAGCAATTCCTTATTTCCATTACGATACCTTTGAAGCTTTTCTTGAAAATTTACCCAAAGGAGCACGATTGGTTGGTGTTGAGCTAAACGAAAATGCTTCTGATCTGGAAACCTATGAACATCCAAGACGTTGTGTTTATTTATTGGGTGCAGAAGATCATGGTCTGTCCAA
The DNA here is from genome assembly GCF_048514875.1 of Flavobacterium sp. T12S277. Taxonomy (NCBI): domain Bacteria; kingdom Pseudomonadati; phylum Bacteroidota; class Flavobacteriia; order Flavobacteriales; family Flavobacteriaceae; genus Flavobacterium; species Flavobacterium sp. T12S277. Next base: position 160,268 of record NZ_JBLYEG010000014.1, read on the forward strand.
AAAAGTAATGGAGAAGTGCCACCATTTAGTAAAGTTTAAATCGGTAAAGAGTTTAAATGTGGCTGTCGCCGGAACTATTATTATGTACGACAGAAACTTACCGAAACCACGCTCTTAACACAATTAGAAGTAGTCTGCTGCCTATAGCGGTTTTATTAAGGGGCTTTGCTAAGAGCCAAAAGTGATCAGTATCAGTTTAAAATTTTACCCTCTTTAAAATAATAAAGTATGAAAATACTAAAACCAATCTTTGTTGTACTTCTTCTGACGTTTTTAAGCAAGGCTTATAGCCAAAAAATATCTGTAGAAAAAGACATTCAAATCATTCCGAAACCAAAGCAATTGGTTCTTAAACAAGGAAATTTTCAGTTTTCCGCAGCGACTAAGTTTGTGGTAAGCGGCGACGCTCAAAAAGAAATCGCTACGGTTTTAATAAACAAATTTCAAACTGCAGCAGGATTTCGTCCTGAAATTTCAAGTACCCTTCCAAAAAGAAATTATGTTCAGTTTAAAGTCGATGCAACTTTAAAGAACGAAGCTTACGTATTGGAGGTAAATAAAGAAAACGTAACCATTACGGCGAAAGGAAATGCAGGTTTTATTTACGGCTTAGAAAGCATTCGACAATTACTTCCTGAAGGTATTGAAAGTAAAAACGTGATAACAGCTGCAAAATGGGAGATTCCGAATCTTACCATTACAGACGAACCTCGTTTTCAATGGCGCGGATTGATGTTGGATTTGTCACGTCATTTTTTTGATAAAAATTACATCATTGAGACTATCGATCGGTTGGCAATGCTTAAGATGAATGTTTTGCATTTGCATTTGGTTGACGATCAGGGTTGGAGAATTGAAATGAAAAAATATCCAAAACTTACCGAAGTTGGAGCCTGGAGAGTCGATCAGGAAAATGCAGCCTGGAATGCAAGATTGGTTACCAATCCGGATGAGAAAGGAACTTACGGAGGCTTTTTGACTCAGGAAGAATTAAAAGAAATTGTAAAATATGCAGCTGCAAAAAATATAGAAATTATTCCCGAAATCGAAATGCCGGCGCATGTGAGCTCGGCTATCGCGGCTTATCCTGAACTGGCTTGTTTTAATCAGAGAATTGGAGTTCCGTCAGGTGGATTATGGCCTATTACGGATATTTATTGTGCCGGAAAAGAGACTACTTTCGAATTTTTGCAGGATGTAATAGATGAAGTCATTGCCATTTTTCCTTCGAAATACATTCATATTGGCGGCGATGAAGCAACTAAAACCAATTGGGATAAATGCCCGAATTGTCAAAAAAGAATGACAGATAACGGATTGAAAGACGCTCACGAACTGCAAAGCTATTTTGTGAAAAGAATAGAGAAATACATTAATTCTAAAGGTAAAAAACTTATCGGCTGGGACGAAATACTCGAAGGCGGTTTGGCTCCAGAAGCTACCGTAATGAGTTGGAGAGGTACAAAAGGAGGTACCGAAGCAGCAAGGCAGGGTCATGACGTCATCATGTCGCCGGAATCTCCGTGTTATTTCAATTTTTATCAGGGACCTCAAAACGTAGAGCCATTGGCTTTTGATGCTTATAATCCACTGAATAAGGTTTATGAATTTGATCCCGTTGTGACGACTATGACCCCACAGGAAGCCAATCATGTTCTGGGCGGACAAGCAAATTTATGGGCTGAATTTATTACAAATCCAAAAGCTTCGGAATATATGATTTTTCCGAGACTGGCTGCTTTGTCTGAGGTTTTATGGAGTTCAAAAGAAAATCACAATTGGAATAATTTTACTTCCCGATTGCCTTCTTTATTGAAACGATACGATTATTTAGGGATCAATTATGCCAAAAGCGCTTATTTGGTTACGGCTTCGGCTGTGGCTGATTTGCGCCAAAAAGCAATTCAGGTTACTCTTAAAAATGAATTTCCAAATTCGGACATTCGTTATGTTCTGGGCGATAAAAACATAGAACATCAGGCCATACAATATACAAATCCGATTCCGTTTAATCAAACAACAGTGTTAAAAGCGGCTTTGTTTCAGGACAATAAACCGGTTGGAAGAATATTTACAGATACGATCGTATTTCACAAGGGGTTTGGTCATAAGGTGAGTTACTTAACGCCTTACAGTGAGAGTTATAAAGGAGATGGTCCTTTTGGAATGGTAAATTCCATTAGAGGATCTAAAAATTTTCATGATGGTCAATGGCAGGCATGGCTGGTTAATGATATGGAAATTGTAATCGACCTTGAAAAAGTACAAAGTATCGAAAAGGTAGCAATTGGAACTTTAGAAAGTCAGGGTGCCGGGATTTATTTTCCAACACAATTAAAAGTTTTAGTATCAAAGGACAGCATTAACTATAAAGAAGTTGGGAAAATCAAACGTCCCTTTGTGGTGAATGTCAATTCGGAGCTGAAAGACTTTAAAAGCAATTTTGTACAACAAGAAGCCAGATTTATAAAAGTAATTGTAAGCAACTTAAAAAAGGCTCCAACAGGAGGAAGCTCGTGGTTGTTTGTTGATGAGATTTTGGTGGATTAAGCCGTTTTTTTTGAATTACAGAAAAATGTCTGCTGATTTTTGATTTCAGTTGTTTCATAAACATGAAAGAAATTTACTATATTTATATTGTATGGTAAAAGATTAGAACGATAAAGAAACTACATTTCGAAAAACACGTAAAACTACGTGTACAACTTTTGTTTTAATCATTTTAATTTACTGTTATCTAGTATGATAAAACAGTTTTGTATGGAAAATGAAAAGCAATTTAACGGTCTGGATACTTTTGACCATATCGTGGTACTGATGCTCGAAAATCGTTCTTTCGATAATTTATTAGGCTATCTCTATGAGCAGAATGAAGTACCGGATGGCAAATCTTTTGAAGGACTTTACAATCCGGAGGTTGATTATGCGAATCCTATTCCCGGTAGGGCTATAAGTCCGCCAGGTGAAACGAGTATTTCTCCTTCACGTGCAGCCGATTATTGGACACCTTATCCGGATCCGGGTGAAGAATATCCGCATGTTAATACACAACTTTTTGATACTATTAATCCTGATTGCAATGTAGGTGTGCTCGATCATGATATGATAAAACCATACAACCTGCCTAATTCTGCACAGGAACCCACTATGAATGGCTTTGTTAACGATTATGAAAGTAATCTGATGTCGACCTACGGTATTGCAAAGCCCTCGTTCGACGATTATAAGGTAATTATGGAATGCTTTCAGCCGGATCAGATTCCTGCGATGGCTACTTTGGCAAAACAATTTGCCGTTTTTGATCATTGGTATTGTTCAGTGCCGAGTCAAACTTATTGTAATAGGGCGTTCTGGCATGCCGCCAGTTCGGGAGGTAAAGTGATTAATCCGATTGGAGAGGATGGGAGCGGTTTTCCGGGGCTTGATGGTGATCTTAAAGGAATGGATTCATGGGTCGAAGAAGTATGGTCGTTGCCTACTATTTTTGACCGCATGTATGATAGGGATGTTTCCTGGAAAATCTATTCGCCTATAGCACCTCTGAGCCTGACCTATGTTGTCAACGGGTATGAGAAAGGGCTGGACCATACACATGGATATGATGATTTTCTTGATGATCTTAGAAAGGGTGATTTACCACAATATTCATTTGTAGAACCTCAATTTCTTGATAAGCACAACGATCAGCATCCGTCGGCAGTAAAACACAATTTAGGAACCGGAACAGTAAAATTAGGAGATGAACTGATCCGCGAAGTATATAATGCTATCAAAGAGAGTCCGCTAAGAGACCAAATACTTTTTATCATTACTCACGATGAGCATGGCGGTTGTTTTGATCATGTGGTCCCGCCTGCTACAGTACCGCCTGTTGCCGATATGATAGGAGAGTGCGATTTTACTTTTGATCGTTTGGGTGTTCGTGTTCCGATGATAATGGTATCGTCTTATATTCAGCCGAATACCATAATCAACGGGCAGTTCGAGCATACTTCCTTTATCAAAACGGCCTGTCAGAAATGGGACCTGGATGCGTTGACCGAAAGGGATAGCGATCCTGAAGTTTTACCGTTTACAGAAGTCTTTTCCGATCAGAAAAGAACGGATTGGTCTGATATTCCTTTCCATATCGATTTAAAAGAGCTGCTTCCTGAGCCTGACACCAGCAAGGATCCATTAAACGGCTTACAAAAGACGATGTTAACCAGTTTGCTGCATATTGAAAAGATGAAAGGGCTTGGTAATACTCAAAAAGAAGAGATACAAACCATAGGTGATATGATGGAATTTATCAAAAGATTTCAGTGATATTAGCTGGGATAAGAATACTGAATTTTTTGAGAAGACTCCCTAAGAAGTTTTAATTTTTTTTATTAATAGATTAAGCCTGTCTCTTCCAGTTCGGGGGGCTTTGCAGTGCTTTTTTTGGATGATTAAGAAGATAAAAACAAGCCAAATTAAGTCATACAAGTGTAAACAAACTTAAATGAGCATCATTATCAAGATAAGATAGCTAAAGGGAGTTGTTTTTACAGAATTGTTAACACTGTAAATTCTTTATATCTTAAAAACTATCTTTCTGATAGTTCTATGACGTAACACAGTAAATATAAAATTTTATATTTATACACCAATCTTCTTTTACTAGTAGAATTTTAATATTTATACTTAATCAACTCGTTATTTTAAAAGCAGTACATTTATGTAGATGTTTTTTTAATTAGCAATATCTCAGTTAATTAGCGTTTTTGATTGTTTTTATATTTAAAATAGACTTTGTTTTTTATTTTTTTGCTTTTTTAGCAAAAATGAAAGCAATGAGGAAAGCCGTAATTTTTTGATTATAAGATGGTTTATATTTGATTTTTAAGTCTTTAGAATATTTAATTGAATGATATGCTTGTAAGTAAATAATTAGTGTGTTTACCTATAAAAAATGTTTGTTTTTGTCTTGAAATATCTCGTAATCGGTTTCGCAACGATAGTTTTTTTAAACCAATCTTGTGAAGTACGAAAACAAAACAATGCCCTAAGAATAAACCTCAAAAGAATAATAAACCAAAAAATAATGAAAAGAATACTATTGCCTTTTATACTGATTTTTAATTTTTTAGGTATACTATACGGACAACAACCCTTCGATCCGATGAAAGTTATTCCTCCATCACCCACAGCAGCATCTCTTGGTGTTTATGGCAATAATCCCGTTAATTATTATAATGGAACTGTAGGAATAACGGTTCCGTTGTATGAAATAAAGTTAGCCAATCTAACTTTACCAATCAAACTAGATTATTTTTCTTCTGGTGTTAAAGTTGCTGATAATGCAGGATGGGTTGGTTTAGGCTGGTCCATGTCTGCAGGAGGAGTAATAACAAAGATGGTTAAAGGCGGCGATGATTTATTTGGTACGGGTTCTACCAAGCAAGGATATTATGAGGCAGATCCATTGCCAAATAAAATGGAAGTTTTATCAGGTAATTGGACAAATCTGAGTTTCCATGATCAGGAGTATTTGTATAATTTTGATCAGGGATGGATAGATACTGAACCGGATACATTTAGCTACAACTTTGGCGGATACTCAGGAAAATTTGTATTGGGGAAACTAGCCAATGGTTCTCTAGTTTATGCAGATCAAAAGAATAATTTAAAAATGCAGTATCTCCAATTAACAGATAATTGGGTTATTACGGATGCCCTAGGGACTAAATATTATTTTAATACCAGAGAGAGAGTTATAGATTATTACAGAAGTGTTACCAATGGAGATATTCCTAATGATTCACAAATTGGAACTTTTGATAATTACACAATTAGTGATAATCTGGAAAAACCGGTCAATTTGACCACCTAATTCCGGAGTAAATTGACCACCCGTTCCGGAGCAAACTGACCACCTGATTCCGGAGCAAATTGACCACCAGGTTTTGTGGTTAATTAACGATTAAAAA
>NZ_JBLYEG010000015.1:0-159864 GCF_048514875.1 Flavobacterium sp. T12S277
AAAATATAGTTTTTAATCAAAACGGAGGTGGTCATTTTGCTCCGGAATTAGGTGGTCATTTTGAACTGGAATCAGGTGCTCACTTTAAAACGGAATGGGGTGATCAATATAACCGGAATTTGCAGCAAAGGAGAATTTCAATCAGACTAACCTCACTGTAGTGACAGCTGACAATAGGCTGTATGTATTTGTTCTGAACTATGATGAATCCTGTCCTGATTTAAATATTAAAGCGGATAATACAGCTGTTGTAAGTGGGAATATTTTGTTTTCAATGGAGAACGATAATCAAAAGAAAATTGAGCACTATGCCAGCCTTGCTTTGTCTAAAAAGAAAAAATTAGAAGGACTAAAACGTTCAAGATTTGAAATGAAACTGAATGTTACCGGAATATTTATTCATCAGGACGTTTTGTACTTCAGATTTGTGCTGGGTAATAATTCAAAAATTAATTATGAGATAGACCAGCTGAGGTTTTTTATAAGAGACCGCAAGAAATCAAAGCGCACCGCATCTCAGGAAATAGAGGTAATACCTCTGTATTCAACTTCTGCCTCTTCTGTAATTCCGGACAAATCTGAAGTGAATATAGTTTATGCCGTATCCAAGTTTACGATCCCCGAAAAGAAATACCTCACTATACAGCTTATTGAAAAAAATGGCGGGAGGCATATAGAAATAGATATTAAGAATAACGATCTAATAAATCTCGATGTTCTAAACAGCTTATAAATGAGTAATAACTAAAAAAAATAATTGTCATGAATCAGAAAAATTTAGAATTCTTGAAAGATCAGCTGAAATATACCGGATTTGGAGAAACGTTCGACCAGGACTTGAAGGAGAAAATGCTTAAAGGAGAAACAGAATTTAAGCTTATGAAGGAAGGTGTCTATGGAACAGATTCCATGACTGCAGTGCTGAATTTTAAAAAATCAGATCAAAGCGATTTGTATTTTTTTAATTCCTATCATGTAAACCTTAAAAAAGAAGATTCCAAACAAGGATTGGAACAGACTTTTTATATTAATAACAACAGCAGTAATATTACCCTTAAAGAAGCTTATAATTTAATGGAAGGACGCTCGGTAAATAAAGATCTGAAAACCAAAGAGGGTGAAGTTTATAACGCGTGGTTGAAAATGAATTTCAAAGAAAGCGACGGCAATTCAAACTTCAAATTGGATCAATACCACCAAAATTACGGTTACGATCTGGAAGCAAGTCTTGAGAAACATTCAATTAAAGAACTCAATACTCCAAAGTACAAAGAAGATCTTTTAAACTCGCTAAAAAAAGGAAATCTGCAGTCTGTAACTTTTGTTGTAGCGAGCGTGGAAAGCAAGATGTACGTAGAGGCAAACCCGCAATTTAAAACTTTAAATGTCTACGACGGTGATAAACAGCGAATTAATCATCGCGAAAGCAAGGAGGAAAAAAAGACTGAGTCAAAGCAGAAAGATCACAGCCAGAATAATAACGATGATGAGCCCTCTCAGAAGGAAAAGAACAGTAACTCCCGTTCAAAAAAAGCGGGCAGATCGGTTTAAGGCTCTGCAGTAATAAGGATAGGCTATGTCTTCTGAAAACAATAGAGTAGAAAACGAGATAAAATTGTGGATGTCAAAGGAAGAAAAATTAAAATTTTTATTTCAAAACAGCCCACCGATAGAACGCTCTTTTGGCATAGAGAAACTGAAATTTTTTAAGATGCTGCTTTTTAAATATAAAAAGACGAAAGCAGTAGACGAAAAAATAACTTTGAGATTTCTTAAGCATGAATATAATAAATTAAGACATCAGGTCTATCCTAATATCATTGACCGGCTTTTAAATGAAGCGATTAGTGCTGTTGTTTTTGAAAGGATAGATAAACGTGATTATGTTAGAGATCTGGAATTAAACAAGAAGACTTTAGAGGAACAGCTTATAAAAAGCGGTTTTCATGAGGCTTATAGCAAAGTATTGGAGCATATGCAGGAACAGCAGTTAAATTTTTCTGTTCCCGTTTCTTATCACATCTCAGAAAATGAAAGACTTGAACATTCACTGCAATTTGTAAAAGATGCACAGGGGGCTTACCAGTTTGATGGATTCAGATCTAGTCTAGATACTGATTCGTCGCCATCTAGCCGCAGTACGCACTACTTTAAGAATGAAAAATCTGAGAGTTTTAACGCTGCAGAGGCATACGAAATGCTTGCGGGAAGAGCAGTTCTTAAGAGCGGAACCTGGAAACAGTTTAACTTCTACGATAGAGACCTTAATGACAATTATCGGATGCATGAATTTCCGGAAGCGTATGGATATAACGTCAGCAATGTTTTAAGAGCAATTCCTATTAAAAATGATGAACATGAGACATTCGAATCCTTGGCCGATTCTTTGAAAAAGGGCAGGAGGGAAGAAGCAGTGCTTCTGATTCAAGGGAGAGAAATGAAAGTTTTTTTGGAAGCAAATCCACGCTTTAAGACCTTGACTTTTTATAACGACAGGATGCAGAAAGTTAGTTTGACAGAAATTAAAAACGGCTGTAAAATTAGTCCGCTGCGAAAACCGCAGCAGAATATTGAGACTCAGAGCGCAAAAAAGTCGCATCACATGTGATGTTAATATATCTTATATAGTTATGGAAAATCTTAAACTTTTATCGGGATTTTTTCAGGCAATTGACAATGACTTCAGAATAAGCACAACTCACATTGCAATTTTTGCCGCACTGCTTCAATTTCGGGCAAACAGAGATTTTATAAACCCAATACAAGCATACAGCATAGAAATTCAAAAGATTGCTAAAATAATGTCACCTAAGACATATCATAAGTGCATGCGTGAATTGCATGAATATGGATACCTTTTTTATGTTCCAACGAAAAATAAAAATAAAAGGAGCAGCATTTATTTCATTTAGAATCATAAATAAAGATGTTATGGAAGAAATTGTTACAAAGGAAGATCTAAGGCAGTTTGGTCTTCTATTACTGGATAAAATACAAACTATATTTAAAGAAAAGAATTCTCAGCAAAACGAATCGTCAGATCCAGAGTGGTTAAAAAGTAAAGCCGTCAGAAAACTGCTTGATATTTCAGCAGGTTCAGTTCAGAATCTTAGAACAAGCCAAAAAGTCCGTTTCAAAAAAGTGCTTGGCTCGTACTACTACAATAAAGAAGATCTGCTAAAACTTTTCAATGATGAGTCAAACTAATAATAAAGGAGAAGAACAAATCATAGGTCACTTATCCATTTATATGGATGATCCCAAACTCAACGTTTGGCATTTGGCTCTTTTAGCAGCAATTCTAAGTTTAGGATTCAGGCAAGGGGAGAGGCATAGGATTAAAGTCAGCCGAAGTAAACTTATGGAGCTGTCGCATGTGAATACGTTACCGACTTATCATAAGTATTTTAAACAGCTTCAGGATTTAGGATACATTAAGTACACCCCATCTTATCATCCAGGATATAAAAGCGAAGTTAAGTTGTGTAAAAAGAGACTATCTCAAAATATTTGAGATAGCCTCTTTTAAGTTTAAAGATATTTTAAAATTATTTATCACTAAGAAATGTTGTATTTCTTTTTGATTGCCTGAATTTCCTTTTCGAGCCTGCTGAGAACCACCAAATCAGGCTTAGACATTTTGGACCCAGTTTTATTGAGTTTTTTATTGAGAATAGACATTTCACGTCCGATTGTGGCCTGCTCAGTTATAGCATATGCCTCAGTCTGTTTTACCGATGCATGACCCAGCAGTTCTTTAACTACATTAATAGGGACGTTGTTGTTTAATGTCACAGTGCTTCCAAAAGTACGCCGTGCCATATGCGTGTTTAATGTAAAAGGAAAGCCGCACAAGACTGCCACCTCTTTTAGATACTCATTCATTTTCTGGTTGGATGAAACAGGAAGCACGGTTCCACGCTGGATACACAGCGGGTGCTCTTTATATTTTTCAACTATTTTCAGTGCTTGGGGAAGAAGAGGGACATTAAATGATGAGTTTGTTTTCTGCCTTTCGGACATAATCCATAGATTTCCATCAATGCCTTCTTTGATATCAGTTTTCTTTAATTGATATGCGTCTATGTAAGCCAGGCCAGTGTAGCATTGGAAGACAAATACATCCCTTACGACATTGAGCCTGTCAGTTGTGAAATAATGACTTTCAAGTTCGTACAATTCCTGTGCGGTGAGTGGTTTTTTTACCAGTTTTGTTTTACGTCCCTTAAAGTTCTTAAATGGGTCCTTGGTGATTAACTCCTTATCAATGGCGCGGATTACAATCTTTTTGAAATTTGCAATATACTTTAGGGTGGTGTTGTTGCTGCAGTCGCGTACAGTTCTAAGGTAAAACTCGAAGTCCTTTACAAACTCGAGATTCAAATCCGCAAATTCAAGATCGTGCTTTTTAAGCTTGAATTTTATAAAAGCAGTCAAATGGTTTTTAGTAATGGTAAACCGGTCAAGGGTGCCTTTTGCATAGCCTTTTCCAAGAAGCGCCTCCATTTCATCATTATGCTTTTGAAATTCTTCGAGCACCTTAATCTTTGGCGCTGTCCTTCCCAGAACCTCGTCCATAATTTTCTCAGCGGTTATGGTTTTGCCGCTGTACATCATTTCGGTTTTGATTTCATTGATTTTTAAAGTCAGCGAATCCAAAAAGAAGTTCAGCGACTTTGCATCTTCCTTTGAGCCGACCGCTCTTTCGAACCTTTGATCCCATCGTGTATTATCCCATTTTCTTTTAGTTGAGCTTTCCTTACGGATACCGTCAACAGTTATTCTGAAATATACGATCCATTCTTTACTTTCTATTTTGGGTCTTTTTAAAAAGAATCCCAAACCAAAACTGCTTTCCAACATAATCCTACTTTTTAAATTAATAAATGTAGAATAATATTACTGCCAAATCAAGTCGTTAATCTCGTTAACCCCTATGGTATAAGGGATTTTTACTGTTTCTGGTGCACTTTTCAGCGCGCCGGAAAGTGCACCGATTCTGCACCTTTAATTTTGTGAGGATTTATAAATATTGAAAACAGGCCTAAAATAAAAAAAACCTGCAAATCGTTGAATTTGCAGGTCTTCAGACATTTTTTGTGGCTTTTTGAAAAGATTGAAAACTTTAAGTTTTCCGCCTTTTAGGCCTTTCCGTGGGGAGAGCAGGATTCGAACCTGCGAAGTTCACACAGCAGATTTACAGTCTGCCCTCGTTGGCCGCTTGAGTATCTCCCCGAAGCTTGTATTGTTGCGCTTTGTTGTTCTAAGCGGTTGCAAATATAGGAACGTTTTCGATGTTTACAAACAAAAAAGGAACTTAATTTTAAGTTATCTTAAAGTTATTTTTTAATTCGTTGGAATTGAATAAAATAAAAAACACCTTTTTTAGATGTTTTTAGGAATTGTTTTTAAAAGTAGGATTATTCTTTTGATTTTATTGTGGTTTTTTAGTCCTGTTTTTAGAACTATTAAGTGTTTAGCAGGCGTTTTTCCTGAGGTATCGAGGAAAACGATACGAAACAAATCTATCAGGTATTCTTTAGTAATTGCTCGCTGTTAAGGAAAATAAGCTTGTTCCTGTTTTTAGGTTGAGTTTCTTTATCAACATTGTTATTTCCGGATTTAAGCGCTAAAAAATGTGAATTTTAGTTGAGATGCCAAAAAAAGGAGTTGTTGCAGCAAATGCGGGTGATTTCCCTTTATAGGTTTCGCTTAATCTCTTTTCTTCAATATTTGTCTTTGTGAATGAAGGTTTGATTTTTAGCAGTGGAGTAAAAACAAAAAAATCTCCACTAGGGAGATTTTTTTGTTTATGCAGAGTAGAGCTATTATTTGGCTAAAAGCTCTACTATTTTTGCTTTTAATTCAGGACCTCTTAAGTCCTGAGCAACTACTTTTCCTGACGCGTCAAGGATAAAAGTTGCCGGAATAGATTCTACTCCGTATTGTTTTGCAATTGGTTCATCCCAAAATTTCAGATTCGAAACTTGTGTCCAGACTAATCCATCTTTTGCGATAGCTTCTTTCCAGGCAGCAGCTTCTTTGTCTAAAGAGACTCCAATAATATTTAAACCTTTCGCGTGTAATTCTTTATAAATCGCTACAACATTAGGGTTTTCTTTTCTGCACGGTCCGCACCATGATGCCCAGAAATCAACGATAGTTACTTTGCCTAAGCTTTCTTTAAGCGAAACTACTTTTCCTTCCGGATTGGGAGCTGAAAAATCTGCTCTTCATTTAGGGCTTCCAACAGGAGCTGCTGATGCACCAACTGCAGGATTTTTCATTTGTCCTAATTTTGTTTTGATTTCTTTACCTGGAGCAGAGTTTTTTAAAGACTCGTCTAAAGAGTTGTATAAACCTTCTGCTTTTTTAACATCAGTGCTTGGATCGTTAATCATACTTTGAATGATTAATGCAGAGATAAAAGCTTTTGGGTGAGTTTCAGCGTAAGCTAAATATTTCTTTTTAGAATTTTCCTGAACTTCTGTTTGAAGTGTCATGTATTGTTTCATCAAGCCATTGATCGTTGCTGTATCTTGTGCTTGTTGAGCTTGTCGCATTTTTTGAGTGTTTTTCTTTTGGAAGTCAACTAAACTTTTTTGAGTTTTAGTCATGTCCTCATTGAATTTTACGTACTCGTCATTGTTGTAAGTTCCAGAAATTTTAGATTTGTGGATACTGTCTTTGTCAACTGCAATAGTGATTTCTCCAGTTTCTAAGATGAAAGGAATAGGACCGTTAGCTCCCTGAACAATTAAAGTATGGAAAGCTGGTTCAGTTACTTTTCCTTTTATTTCAAATTTTCCGTTTTCAACTTTTACTGTGTCTAGAGATACAGCCATTTTTGTTGTTGGGTCCTGACCCTGAAGAATGATGGTTTTTCCGTTTTCGATACCTGTTGCAGTTCCTGTGATTAGGTATTCTCCGTCTTTAACTTTGCTGCATGAAATAATCGCTACAGAAGCGGTTAGTAAAAAAAGTATTTTTTTCATTATAAAAAATTAATTAGTTAATTGATTTGTGCAACAAAAGTATCTAAAATTATAAAACTTAAAGAATTTTGGAACCTAAAATTTTGTTATAGTTTTTTTGAGTTTAATTCGCATAGAATCAGCTTGTTTACTGGCCTGATTTGATTTAAAACTCTTAATTATATTGTTATTATGAAAATAAATAACGCTTTTTTTAATTTTTATGCATAAAAAAAGCACTCTTGTGAGAGAGTGCTTTTGTAAATATTTTGGTATAAATCTATTCCTGATTTGTTTTCTTTCTCCATGTGAAAGAATTCAAAATGTGTCTTTTTGCAAATCTTCCAGGAGAATCAGCATTTACCATTTTAACGTAAGTTGCTTTTGGAACACTGATGTATTCGTAAACACTTCCGTTAGAGAAATCGATAATCAAACGACCTTCAACAAATTTATAATCAGTAATTGAACAAGTCGAAATTGTTTCAGTGTATTCTGGTAAATTAAGTTTAATCGTTTCAGGATTAATACTTACCAAGAAGTGATAAGCCTCAATAATAGCTTTACTTTTTTCTTCTGCCGCTTTTAAACCAGCATCATCACCTTGAAATTTATCAGGATGAGATTCTTTCATCGCATTACGATAGATTGTTTTTAAATCTTTTAATTCAGCAGTTTTGTCTACATTTAGTAACTTGCGGTATTCAACTATTTTTTTCATAAATAAAAGGTAACTTCTTGTCTATTAGTTTGAAATGAGTGTTTTTTACTTCAAAACGACAAATTTTTTGCAAAGGTACACTTTTTTTTAACTTTTTAGATTTGATCGAAAAAATAATCAAAAAAATAAAAGGTTAGCGGTTAAGTATTAACGGATAAATGAAACGGGAAGACCGAAAATAGATTCATTTTACGGTAAATGATATAAAAAAACGCAAGGTTAACCAAGCTAAAAGCTTTGCAAACTTTGCGTTTTATAAAATAGTAACGTGAGTGAGTGTGTTTTCCTTCTTTTGATGGAAGTTTCTCTTATTTGTTTTCAGGTTTGTTATTGGCTTTATCAAAGTTCTTAGACTTCTTAGGGTACTTATCATAACTGATATCGCTCGGATTTTCGATAATAGATTTAATCGTAATCCAATCGCCAATGTTGAAGTTCGAATGTGCTATTTTATAATCTAAAAGGTACTCACCACAAAAATAGTTGTTGTTTTCATCTTTTTCTATGATGCCCGTATAAACTCCTTTTTGCAACATTTTTTCGTGTGAATCTTTAGACATGACTTTTTTATTTTAAAATTGAAGGTACAAAGTTAATCAATTTATGTTTGTTTTAGGGAGTTCGTGACAATCTCAGTATATTTGCACATGCAAAAAAACTTCAAGCCACATCCTAATTCGTTCAAAAATACCTTTTGTGTTTTTCACGAAGTACTTTCAAATGAAATTGAAGGTCTAAAGAAACAGTTTGAAAGCAAAGCCGGGAGTACCTATTATTATACAGAAGCCGGGATGTACAGAGTGTCAAATCACTGGGGTCGATTGGCCAACAGCAAATGGCGTTTGCTTGCTATGGAGCCGGAAACGCCTTCAAAAACAAAAATAGGTTTTGCTGCCTGGAGCGAATTTTACCCTGATAATGCCGAAGAAAAGCTTTATTATATTGAAGCCGATTTTGAGCAGAACAAAGTAACGTACCAGCATAAGAAAAACCCAAAATACGATGGAAAACCTGTTTTAAGAACCAGTTTTGAAACCACCAAGCGCATCAAACAGATTCGGAATCTGCAACAACTCACTTCATGGGCGAAACATTTTGATTATGAAGACATAGACGAGTTGAGGAAACAAATCATCAACGAGCTGATTTATACCGAGAAAACTTTAGAAGAAATTAAAAGAGAAATATAATGGGACGCAACAACGAAAGGAACATCAAAAAGCACAACGACAAATTGCACAAAGCCCAAAACAAAGTAAAACAGGCTGAAATTGCACGTAAAGAAAAGCTAAAAGAAATTATTAAAAAGTTTAACGAGAGTAAAGAGGAGTAAAAAAGGTTTCAGGTTTCAAGTTTTTATAGGAACCTGAAACCTGAAACCTGAAACTTGAAACTTGAAACCTGAAACTTGAAACTTGAAACCTGAAACAAAAAAATAGAACAACAGACATGAGTAAATTCGAAGATTTAAAAATAAGTGTACAGGAAATCATAGATTTAATTGCTGCAAAAAATAACAGAGAAGCTAACAACAAATTACTGGAAGTAAATGAAGTTTTAGATGAAATGCTGGACCATGCCGAAGAAGATGAAGACCTGAGAGAAATCAGCAGGTATCAGGTGCTCTTGAATCAGCTGCATGTAAAAATTAATGGAGAAGAGCAGGTTGATGGAGAGTAAAAACTGCTTTTGCGACACCGGATTAAGATTTGAAGACTGTTGTGGTTTGTATCTGGAAAACAACCAGAAAGCCCCGACAGCTTTAGCATTAATGCGTTCGCGCTACTCTGCCTATGCTACGCATAATGCGGATTATCTTTTAGAAACTACCGCTGTTTCAGAAAGAAAGTATTATTCAAAAGCAGAGATTTTAAAATGGGCTACCAGCAACAGCTGGCAAAAACTGGAAATTTTAAGCCATTCCGAAAATACGGTTGAGTTTAAAGCTTATTTTCTGGATGCAGATCATAAACCTCAGATACATTATGAATTTTCGACCTTTAAATTCGAAAATAATGCTTGGTATTATCTGGATGGAAAGTTTGAATAATTACTAAGCTTCTCGCTAAATTTAGCTGATTTTATTCAAAATTTTTAACTAAAAATTAATAACTGTTTCTTTTTTCATAATTCTAAAATAGCGTAATTTTAGAATTATGAAAAATGAAATTAAAAAGGGTTTTTATTTTAAGACGTATGAAGCCCCGTTTCAGTCTCCTTTTGAAAAGCTTTTTGGTATTTTCAAAGAGCTGATCACCCATACTTCGGGTGATTTTGACGAAGCTATCAACTGGCTTCGGGAGTTAGACAAAGAATACAAGCTAACGGACGAAAACTACACGATCGATGATTTTATCGAAGATTTAAAAAAGAAAGGTTATATAAAAGACGAAGTGAAACCTGATGGAACCGGAGGTTTTGGAATTACCGCCAAAACAGAACGCGCCATCAGACAACAAGCTTTGGATCAGATTTTTGGCAATTTGAAACGGTCCGGAAACGGAAATCATAAAACAAAACATGCCGGAAATGGTGACGAACATACAGGAGAATTTCGGGAGTTTAGTTTTGGGGATGGTTTAGAACGAATTTCGTTAACCGAAAGTCTGCGAAATGCTCAGATTAATAATGGTGTTGAAAGTTTCATGCTAACCGAGAATGATTTGGTTGTAGAAGAAACACAATACAAAGCCCAAATGAGCACTGTTTTGATGATCGATATCAGTCACAGCATGATTTTGTATGGGGAAGACCGGATTACACCGGCAAAAAAAGTAGCCATGGCTTTGGCTGAACTAATCACAACACGTTATCCTAAAGACACACTTGATATTTTGGTTTTTGGAAATGATGCCTGGACCATTCCGATTAAAGATCTGCCTTATTTGCAAGTTGGCCCTTATCATACCAATACGGTTGCCGGACTTCAATTGGCTATGGATATTTTACGCAGAAAACGAAATACCAACAAACAGATTTTTATGATTACCGATGGAAAGCCAAGCTGCGTGCGCGAGCGCGACGGTTCGTATTATATGAATAGTAACGGACTCGACGAATACATCGTTGATAAATGTTACACACAGGCACAACAAGCCCGAAAACTGCACATTCCGATTACCACCTTTATGATTGCAAACGATCCGTATTTGCAACGTTTTGTTAATCATTTTACCGAAGCCAATCAGGGAAAAGCATTTTACACCGGATTAAAAGGTTTGGGAGAGATGATTTTTGAAGATTACGAAACGAATAGGAAGAAGAGAGTGAGGTAGTTGTTTAGTCTCAGTCTCAGTCACTGTTGTCCTGCTGAGCGAAGCCTAAGAATGAGTCGCAGTGACAAATGTCCTGCTGAGTGAAGTCGAAGCGGGAGAGAAACAAAAGGCCATTAAAAGTTTAAAAAAGAGAAGCAAATTAGAAATTTTTCAATCAGTAAAAATGGAAATAAAAAATACAAACACATTAGGTCAGTTAAAAGCCGCAGGATATAAAAGTATTAGCATCAAAGATGAATTGCGAAATAACCTTAGGGAGAAAATCAAATCGGGGAAGCCTGTTTTTGAAGGCGTTCACGGTTTTGAAAATACGGTGATTCCGGAACTGGAACGCGCTATTTTATCCCGCCACAACATCAATTTATTAGGACTTCGCGGTCAGGCCAAAACACGTCTGGCGCGTAAGCTGGTTGAATTGCTCGATGAGTACATTCCGTTTGTTACAGGTTCTGAAATTAACGATGATCCGTTAAACCCAATTTCACGTTTTGCAAAAGATTTAATTGCCGAAAAAGGCGATGATACTCCGATTTCATGGTTGCACAGAAACGAGCGTTTTTTCGAAAAATTAGCCACACCAGATGTTACGGTAGCCGATTTAATTGGTGACGTTGACCCTATAAAAGCAGCCAATTTAAAGCTGTCTTATGCAGACGATCGCGTGATACATTTCGGAATGATTCCAAGAGCAAACCGCTGCATTTTTGTGATTAACGAATTGCCGGACTTACAGGCCAGAATTCAGGTAGCGCTTTTTAATATTTTGCAGGAAGGTGACATTCAGATTAGGGGTTTTAAATTGAGAATGCCACTGGACATGCAGTTTATTTTTACGGCAAATCCCGAAGATTATACCAACAGGGGAAGTATAGTTACCCCTTTAAAAGACAGAATTGGTTCGCAGATCCTGACGCATTATCCTGAAACTATTGCCATTGCAAGAGCTATTACAGAGCAGGAAGCAAAATTGGATGAAACACAGCACAGATCGGTTTACGTACCAGGTCTGGCCAAAGATATTTTAGAGCAGATTAGTTTTGAAGCGAGGGAAAGCGAATACATCGACAATAAAAGTGGTGTAAGCGCGAGAATGAGTATTACTGCTTTCGAAAATTTAATGAGTACCGCCGAGCGTCGTGCCTTGAAGGCGGGGCTGGAAAAAACAACTTTGCGTTTGTCTGACTTTGTCGGGATCATTCCTGCAATAACCGGAAAAGTAGAATTGGTTTATGAAGGAGAGCAGGAGGGAGCTGCTGTGGTGGCACAAAACTTAATTGGTTTGTCCATCAGAACTTTATTTCCAACACTTCTGCCTAAAATTGAAAAGCTGGAGAAACCTGGAGAAAAAACACCTTATTCAGATGTAATCGAGTGGTTTTTTGCCGAAAGCGGCTTCGAATTGTTAGACGATGCTTCAGACGCGGAGTATCAGAGCATTTTAGATGAAGTCACACCCTTAGATACTTTAATAAAGAAATACCAGCCTCAATTGGATAAAAAGGATCTGTATTTCATGAAAGAATTTATTCTGTGGGGATTGGTCGAATACCGAAAACTGAGCAAAGACCGTTTTGCAAAAGGACATCAGTTTAAAGATATGTACGGAAGCTATATCAGTAAACTGTAGTTTATAATCTATTTTTATTATTAAACCCGACAGGTTTTTAAAACCTGTCGGGTTTGTTGTTTAAGAAAAAAACGATATTTTTTTGATAATTAAAACCTGTCGGGTTTATTATTTTGTAAAAAGCCCATTACCAGTTTTATTTCGGCTACCTTGCTCCGTTGACTGTATTTGCAGTTTCCCAAAATAAAAATGGAAGATAGTTTTGAAGATTTGATTGCGAGTTATATAGAAAACAAAGTTGGAATATCGGAGCATTTTTTAAGTCCTGAACTGGCCAATCATTTAAAGCAAAATCTGATAGATTTAAATCGTAAAAGCTTATTGCAGGCTGCAGGAATCGGAAACTCAGAAAAACTGTCTTACGATGGTGCTATACGCAGCGACTCTATTTACTGGCTGGATAAAAAGCACAACAATGTTTTTGAAAATGAGTTTTTCGATAAAATAGATGCTTTCATATTGTATTTGAATAGAAGTTGTTATACCGGAATTACGGGCTATGAATTTCATTATTCGTTATACGAAACCGGAGATTTTTATTTGAAGCATTTGGATCAGTTTAAAAACAATCCCGGCCGAAAATACTCGATGATCAGCTATCTGAACAGCAATTGGCAGGAAAGTGATGGTGGAGAATTAATGATTCATCAGGAAAATAACAATCAAAAAATTGCACCTACTCAGGGAAAAACTGTTTTCTTTAAAAGTAATGAATTGGTGCATGAAGTTCTGGTTACTCAAAACACCAGAATGAGTATTACAGGCTGGTTAAAAAGCGACTAAAATTTGAATCATTAAACCCGACAGGTTAAAAAAAACTTGTCGGGTTTAAAGTTTTTTGAAATTATATTGATATATCAATTATATTTGTATCAAATAAAAAAAACATGAAACTTGAAAATCCAACCGGAACAGCGCTGTACTCCTTAGAGAAAGCAATAAAAGAATATCGAAGACTGGCGCAAAAAAACATTACAAAGGTTGTAAAAGATATTACGGTAGATCAATGCCTGGTTTTAATTATACTAAACGATAATCCGGACATTTCCCAAAACGAACTGGCAAATCTGGTATTTAAAGACAGTGCTTCAATTACGAGAATGATCGAATTGATGGTCAAAAAAGAATACATCACCCGCACCATTCATCTCGAGGATCGAAGAAAATTTAATCTGGAGATCACTAAAAAAGGGATCAAAACACTTCAGGAAATACAACCGGTTATTGAGACCAACCGGCAAACTGCACTTCAGGGGCTGTCTATAGAAGAAATAGCATTACTGGATAAAACACTCCATAAAATCATCATTAATTGTAAAAATAAGTAGCATGAAATCAAGATTAACATTAATCGTATTGTTGGTATTTACTTTCGGATATTCACAAAAAGAACTTGGCAGAGCGCTAGAACAATACATGGACGCACAATCTGCTGTTAATGGTTTTAGCGGTACGGTATTGGTTTCTAAAAACGATTCTATACTGTTGAAAAAAGCATATGGTTTTGCAAATTATGAATGGAAAGTAAAAAATGAAACAGATTCAAAGTTTAGTTTGGCATCAGTTTCAAAACAATTTACCGCTGTTGCGATCTTGCAATTGGCAGAGCATAAAAAACTGTCACTAGACGATCAATTGAGTAAATACTTTGCTGATTTCCCTAAAGGAGATAAGATTACTTTGAAGATGATGTTATCCCACAATGCGGGTTTTCAAATGGATTTTGACGAATTGTATCTGATCAAAACAGATCTCAATAAAGATTCCATTTATACGTATCTGGCAAAAAAGCCTTTGCTGTTTGAACCAGGAACCAGTACAGCCTACAGTAACATTGGATATCACTTATTAGCACGCATTGTTGAGAAAGTATCCGGACAATCTTATGCCGAGTATTTAAAGCAAAATTTATTTGATAAAGCTAAAATGTACAATTCCGGAGTTTCGACTAATGATGCCGTTGTCGATAAAATGACTCAACTGTATTATTTTAAGGACAATAAATTGACTAAAAACCCCTACATCAACTGGAATTTTAATCTTGGTCATGACGGTATATATTCAACGGTTGACGATTTAAATTTGTGGAATAAAGCGCTTTTCGATGGTGAGACTTTGCTGTCGGAAGAATCTAAGAAAAAGATGTTTACATCGTATAATGCGCAAAATTTTGGTTTTGGTTTAATGATCAATCCGGTTTACAATCAGGGACATTCGTTAATTGCGCACGATGGAGGTTTTTATGGGGCAATGACCTCTTTTAATAAATTTACTGACGATAAAGTTTTTATTACTGTTTTATCCAACAATCAGTCAAAATCGTATTATATCTCTTATGGTCTGGCCGGAATATGTTTTGGGAAAGAGACCGAGCTTCCGTACAAACACATTCAGGTAGCTGCAGATGCTAAGGTTTACGATCAGTATATAGGCGAATATGAAAATATCAAAATTGTAAAAAAAGAAAACAAGCTGTATTATGCGGGTTATACCATTGAACTGCTGCCGCAATCACCAACAAAATTCTTTCGCTCAGACAATAACGATATAACATTGGAATTTATTAAAAACGGTAAAGGAAAAATTATACAAGTAGAAATCAGAAAGGCAGGAATAAAAGAAATAAAAAATAGAACAAAAGGAGTTTAAGCGTTATTTTTGCATTCAAAATATAATCCTATGTTGTTTCTTGTTCTCAGTATATTGTGCAGTGTGATTGTTGGTGTAATTTTTAAAATTACCCGAAAATACCATACACAACCCACTCAAATTATAGCGTTTAATTATGTTGTGGCCTTAACACTGTGTTATTTTAGCTTTAGTCCAAATCTGAGTGAAGTTGACGCAGCAGCACCCTGGAGTATTTACATCGCTATTGGAGTTTTGTTACCGGTTGTTTTTTTGTTTCTGGTGGCCTCCATCAAAAATATGGGAATTGTAAAAACTGACGCTGCCCAACGATTATCACTATTCATACCAATTGTGGCGGCCTGGCTGATCTTTAGGGAAGAATTTAATTCTTATAAAGTCATTGGGCTGATCATTGGATTTTTGGCCCTTTTGCTCATCTTGAAAAAGCAATCGGAAAACACCGAAAATAAATGGATATTCCCTGCTGTTGTATTAGTAGGTTTCGGGATCATTGATATCCTTTTTAAGCAAATTGCACTTTATACCACTTTGCCGTATCCAACGTCTTTATTTGTTGTTTTTTGTATCGCTTTTGGGGTTGCATGTTTAATTTCGATCTATGAAATTGGCGTTAAAAAAGTAAAGCTGGAGTCTAAAAACATTCTTTTTGGTGCTCTGGTCGGAATCTTTAATTTCGGAAACATATTGTTCTATTTAAAAGCACATAAGGCTTTCGCCGAAAATCCATCAACCGTTTTTGCAGGAATGAACATGGGGGTTATCATTTTAGGAAGTCTTGTCGGCTTGCTTTTTTTTAAAGAAAAACTATCTAAAATTAACTTTATCGGAATCTTTCTGGCGCTAATAGCGATTGTTTTTATTGTTTTTTCGCAATTCAAATAAATTTTTTATGGCGCTAAATCGTTAGTTTACAGCTGTTTTTGCGGTTGTATGTTACTATTTAAAAATAAACTCTACTAATTCTATAGAATTTATAAAATATTTTTATAGATTTGCAATAACAATGAGAAACTATAGTCAATATATCATCACATTTTTATGCAGCTTCACGATGTGCCGCATGCAGGACTATGCGATGAAATGGCGTTAATAGAAAAGTACTTGTTATTATTTTTTTTTTTAGCCTTTCATGCACCATGAAAGGCTTTTTTTAGAACGGTCAAAAAATTAAAGAAATGAGGTCTAATAGAAATACCAACATTATGATGCGATGCTGTCTCAGGAAAATCCCTTGCTAGTGCAGGAGTTTACCAATAGTAAAAACACTTTTTAAAACATAAAGTTCAAAATTAAATCCCCAATTAAAAGATATATAGTTATGAGTGCAGAATTAATAAAACAGAATCCCTTTCAATCGATGATTGATCGTTTTAACGTTGCGGCTGATATTCTTAAATTAGATGAAGCGATCAGGCAAAAACTTCAGCGTCCGGAAAAACAAATTGTCGTTAACTTTTCGATTACACTAGACAATGGTTCCGAAAAAAACTTTGAAGGCTATCGCGTTATTCACAATACGGCTTTAGGGCCTTCAAAAGGTGGAATTCGATACGATACCGCAGTAAATCTCGATGAGGTAAAGGCACTCGCAGCCTGGATGACCTGGAAATCAGCTGTAACAGGCATTCCGTTTGGAGGAGCAAAAGGCGGAATTATTTGCGATCCCAGAACGCTTTCTAAAGGTGAGTTGGAAAAAATTACAAGAGCGTACACCAAAGCCCTGTCGGATATTTTTGGACCTGAAAAGGATGTTCCGGCACCGGACATGGGAACGGGACCCGACGAAATGGGCTGGTTAATGGATGAATTTTCTATTGTTCATGGTAAAACAATTCACGCCGTAGTGACCGGAAAACATTTGCATTCCGGAGGTTCATTGGGTAGAGTAGAAGCAACAGGAAGAGGAGTTAGTATTATAACTTTACTGGCACTCGAAAAATTAAAATTAAGACCTGCGAGATCTAGTGTAGCCATTCAGGGTTTCGGAAATGTGGGATTGCATTCGGCTTTGTTTTTGTTTGAAAAAGGACTAAAAGTTGTAGCGGTTAGTGATGTTTCTGAAGCATTTTACAATCCTGAAGGACTTAATATTCCGGAATTGATTTTGTATTACAACCTGAACAATAAGAGTATTAAAGGATATCCGAATTCCGTTGCCATTAAACACGAAGATTTGTTGTTGTTAGATGTTGATGTACTGATTCCTGCCGCCAAAGAAGATGTAATCACACAAAAGAATGCTCACGACATTCGGGCTAAAATTATTGTGGAGGGTGCCAACGGACCGGTTTCTTCGGATGCCGATAAAATACTGCACGACAATAATGTTTTGGTAGTTCCGGACATTCTGGCCAATGCAGGCGGTGTTACGGTTTCATATTTTGAATGGCTTCAGAATTCGCTTTTAGAGTCCTGGAGAATTCACCAGATCAATACGCGTTTAGAAGATATATTGGAAAAAGGATTTGAAACGGTTTTTAGAATCGCTTCCAAACACAATGTTACGCCGCGTATTGCAGCCTATATTATTGCGTTGCAAAAAGTGGCCGACACACAATCCGTAAAAGAAGTGGCACTGGATACTCCAAAATTTAAGCAGAATTAAAAATTAGATTTTAGTCCATAAAGATTGTTTTCATTGATTAATAGTATTTTCAAAAGAGAAGGTATTAATTGATGAAAATATCTTTGTTTAAGAGGAGTAGTAAGCTGTTGAATAATCTTGTTCGACAGGTTGAAGTGTTTTTTTAAGTTTTTTATGAATTAATAAAGTAATTTTTAGAATGGAACATATTAATTTTCTAGCCTTCGCGATGCCAGCTTTTTTTCTTTTCCTCTTTTTAGAGTACAAGCTTGCACAGCGCCGAAAGAGACCGGAAATTTTTAATTATGAAAGTTCAGTTTCAAATATCAGCATTGGTATTGCAGAGCGTTTAATCAATTTGTTTATCGCAGCCAGTTTTTACCAATTGTATTATTTGATTTATGATAACTATCGAATTTTTGACATTCCAAGCAATGCTTTTGTTTGGATTACCTTAATTCTTGCGACTGATTTTGTCTGGTATTGGTACCATCGATTGGGGCACGAAGTCAATTTTTTCTGGGCCGCACATATCGTGCATCATCATAGCGAAGAGTTTAATTTTACGGCAGCAGCCAGAATTACAACCTTTCAGGCGGTAATCAGAACTGGGTTTTGGTGTGTACTGCCGCTGCTTGGTTTTCATCCGTCAATGGTCATTACCATGCTGATCGTGCACGGAGCTTATTCTTTTTTTACGCATACACAGCTTATAGGCAGAATAAAATGGCTGGAGTATATTTTTGTAACACCCTCTGTTCATGGCATACACCATGCTTCTGACGAGAAGTATCTGGATAAAAATTATGGTGATATGTTTACCTTTTGGGATCGTTTGTTTGGAACTTTTCAGGAAGAAGAAGAAAAACCAAAGTACGGTTTAACACATCCGCTCAAGAGCTATAGCTTTTTGTGGCAGCATTTTCACTATTATTTTGAAATCTATGAATTGTGGAAACGCTCTACAGGATTTAAAGCAAAATGGAAGGCGGTATTTGGCAGTCCCGCGCATATGGATCAGGACATTCGGCCAACCCTGGAGAAACGTTTTTTACAGGACAAAGCAAACCCGCATCAAAGACTTCGGTTTAAGAACTATCTTTATATACAGCTTGGAATCTGTACTTTATTTCTAACCGTTTTTACGTATTATTTTGACTGGCTGTACCTGCCGGATAAAGTTTTTGTGCTTTTAATTATTCTGGTAACCCTGGTATATTGTGGTGCACTATTGGAACAAAGAAGATGGATTTACTATCTGGAATACCTGAGAATATTTATGGTAACGACCTACTTTTTATATCAGGAAAACTTACTGTCCTTTTTCTTTATTCCGCTGGCCATTATGATTTTTGCCGAACAATTATTCTCGTTAAGCACCCATTATCAAAACGTTGTTCTTCAATTGGAACGATCAGAATAATAAAGTTTTCGTCAGAGGAATTTACGGAAAGACGCTTTTTCTAAAAAAAAACAGAGCCTTTAACCTGAGTTAGAGGCTCTGTTTTTTTATGCGCCAGCGTAGAAAAATTTCATTTTTAAATCGGATTGGCTATATTTGAGAGTAAATTCTCAAATACAATATGGATAAAAAATTAAAGCAATTTTTCGTAAAGTCACTTGTAGTGCTGTTGTTGATTCATTTAGGCTATTTTTTATATGGCTTTTTTAAGTTTGAAGGTCTTGCCGCTATCAACCCCTACTTTGAATTTTACAGATTCAAATTTTATGATGATGTTTCCATTTCCCATTTTTTTATCAGCGGTTTATTTTTATTTTTCTTCCTGATTTTTTTAGTTAAAAAACATTCCCGAAAGGACTATGCTTTTGGCAACTTGTTTAAAATCGGCCTGTTATTGCTGCTGATTTGTTTTTTGAGTTTCTCCTTTTTTATCAGTTACAGTTTTGGACTGAATGCCAAATTACGAATTGAACTGTCAGAGCATAAATTAAATGAAGACAAAACGCTACTGAATGTTTTGAATCCGTTTTTATACAATTATACCTCGTACAGTTCGGAGAAATTGTTTAATCCGGTTCATATTTTATATCCAAAACCATATCCGGTGGTGGAGGAAGTGGATAGTGTTTTGATCTCAAATGGGTATTACAATACAGAAAGCAGATATTATAGTATCGACACTTTAAAAGTACTGACCAAAGATTTTGATAAAGCTTCGACGGTGACCAGTAGCGTTCTGGATCAATTAGGTTTTGATAAAAAAGAACTTAGCGGAAGAATTATAACCAAAAAGACCATTAACGACAGTACCGAAATTATCTTTAAAGGCCAGGAAGTACGCCCTCAGTACGATGATAGCATTTGTATTTTTCTCGAAAATAAGTCGCTTTTTAAACCTGTAGCAGGAGTTACACCTGAAAAACAACAGTTGGAAGCTGCTGTGCAACGATATAAATTGTTGTACAAATACGGGAAAGATTCGCTACAGTTGAATTTTCAAAAATTAGATACACTTCTGAAAAAGTATAAAATCGAAAGTAATATCGTTCCGAAGCAGCTTGCGGCAGATGCTTTTTACTTTAGAGACCATAAGGATGAGGTACTGAATACGATTCGAAACAATTTTGACCGAAAAGCATTAACGGAGAAATTTTCAACTCTTGAGAGGCTGTTTTACGAACCCAATTATCTGCATCCGTCAATTATAGCGCTCTTTTTTGGTGTGATTGCAATGGTTTGGGTGATTCTTTTTCTAATTTATATTTTATTCAATAAGAAAAGAAAGAGCTGAGTGGTAATGGGGGCTTAAGCCAGGTGAATGAGAGACCAATTGCTTTTTTATACCCTGTTGTAATCGGCTCTCCAGTGTACGATGGCTTTTTTTATAGCGTCTCCGCTGAGGTTGTTTTTAAGGGCATCCTGAAGAAGAGGCAGAATTTCGTTATCGGGAGCAAATCTTAAAGCAAAAATCTGATCGTCGGTTAGTTTGTATTCAAATTCTTCGAGCCTTTTTCCGGTCAGTGTAAAATAGCGATAGCGAAGTTCCAATCGTACAATTCGGTTTTGAAGCGTCAGGGCATAATGCTGGCGCAGCATATACGCAAGGCAGAATAAAAACACAAAACAAACACTGATAAAGCACCAAATAAGAGTGTTTTCGGTAGTGAAAGCAAAGTAAATACTGCTTCCTAAAAATAAGACTAAAACCGGATAATAAACAAAATGATGTGGAGTATAAAACCGGATATGATTGTAATAGGTTTGAATTTTCATAATGATATCGTTTTGGTTTTGAATGATATAACAAAGCTACCCTAAAATAGATTAACTTTTTCCAAAAAATGACTAAGCCAACAAATGTTTCTGCTATACTTTAATCCTTAGAAGGTTTTAGAGGTTTTCGATACTTTTAAGGAAGTATTTTAATGGGTTTGAAGGCTGTCCGGATTATGGTGTTGTGAGCCAAGGGCAAATTTCCATTCCTCCAGTTTAGACTGATAGGTTTTACCAGCGTTTGCAGGACTTGTAGAGGGTAAGGTGATGAGCTGGTAGGCTTTTTTCAGTTGAACATATTTTTTGAAGAATGCCGCCGCTTTTTGTCCGTTAAAAAGAATAGTGGTGATCTTGGGATGCTGTTGCAAAAACGTTTCAAAATCATTTGCGGTTTCATTTTTTATAGCGCTATCCAGACTTCCCACTCGTTCGCAATGTTGTAAAACATCCCATACGGCAATATTATTTTTTTGCAGCAACGCTTTTCGAATTTCATAATCGTTCGAGAAATCTTCTTTCAAAATGGCAAACATAAATTTCCAGAAATTATTCTGATTATGTCCGTAATACTGGTTCAGTTCCAGTGATTTTGTTCCGGGCATAGTCCCTAAAATCAAAATAGTAGCCTCTTTGTCGGATAAAGGAGAAAATGAAAAACTTTTCATGAATAGTGCGTTTGTACTGTAGTAAAGTAAAGACTTTAAACTCTAATTTTAAAGCATTTCATTAAAACTTTGAGAGGAAAATAACGTTTGCTGCATTTGCAGTTCAGCTTAAATAACCAACTTTCAGAATGCAACAAAAACCTTTGCCACTCTGAATCTTTGCCTCTTTGCCCCTCAAAAAAAAGCTATCTTCCAAACCTATAATAATCTAAATCCTGATTTTTGGTATTGTTAATCGAGTCCAGGATCGAGTTCATGCCTATGACGCTAAAGGTAATTCCGTTTCCGCCAAAACCCAGTACATAATGCTCATTTTTATGGGGGTCGGGTTTCCCAAAATAAGGAAGTCCGTCTTTTGTTTCTCCAAAAGTTCCGGCCCAGGCATAATCGATTTTGAAATCAATATCCGGAAATTTTCGTTGGAACTTCTTCAATAAAAGCTGCTCTTTTTTGGGTAATAATTTATCGCGTTTTACAGGGTCTTTAAATTCTTCATCACCACCGCCCATAATAATGCGATTGTCGGAAGTCGCTCTGAAATAGAGATAAGGAGAGGAGGTATCCCAGAAAATAGCATTCCGGAACGCTGCCGGCAGAACGGGCAGGCTTTCGGAGGCAATGACATAAGTACTTTTCAGGTCTACCACTTTTTCCTTGAGCGTTTCGGTGCTTTCGTAACCACTGCAATGTATGATGTGGTCTGCGGTAATGTTGTAGTTGTTTTCGGTACTGGCGATCAGTTTCCCGTTTTGCTTTTCTATAGCAGTAATGTTAGTTCTGTCCAGAATTTCCATACCTTTTTTTTGACAGTAGATCAGCAGATCATTGGCGAGTTTAAAAGGATCCATCACAGCCGCAGTTTTAGATTCGATTGCTGCTAGGGCATTTAAACCCAGTTTTTCGAGATCCCATTTTTCCAGCCAGTTCACGTCAAATCCGTGTTCTTTTCGGGTATTGAATTCGGCTCTAAGAAAGGGAAGATCTTTTTTTAAAGAACAATAATAAATACTTTTTTTGAATTCAAACTGACAGTCGCTTTTTATGGTATCGATTATCGTTCGGAGGTCAAAAATTGCCTTTTTACCGTTTCTATAACTGTCAAGAGCACAGTTTAACCCTCTCATTTCGATGAGTTCGTGTAAGGAAACATCAATTTCATATTGCAGTAAAGCTGTACTGGCCGCGGTACTACCGTTGCAAATATCACGGCGATCCACCAATATAATTTTTTTTCCTTCAGCAATTAATTTATAGGCGATCAGGGCTCCGGTTATTCCGCCGCCGATGATTAAAATTGCTGTGTTTTTGTTGGAATCGATAGAAGGATAGCTAGTTTTCATAGCATTCCTCAGGAGCCAGAAAGTTTCGGTCGATCGTAGTTTCATTTTTTAGTGCGATTTGGGGTACGGGATTTTGTTCGGGTTTTGTCTTTGCGCTGGTGCTGCTCGTGGGCTTCTGCAATCGAATGCGAGTTTCTGATACTCTCATCTTTTTTGGCAAGCGCACTAAGATGTTGGTAATATTTCTGCACAATAATCATTTCTTCTTCCGTCATACTTTCGATATCTACCAGGCTGTTGCTTGAGTATTCGTTGGAAGCAACCAGCTCGTTTAGTTTTAACTGAATGGCAAGTGAATCTTTATTTTGCGCTTTCTGAATTAAAAAAACCATCAGAAAAGTAATAATAGTAGTTCCGGTATTAATCACCAGTTGCCAGGTTTCCGAATAACCGAAAAAGGGCCCCGAAATTGCCCAGGCGACCACAATCAAAAAGGCACTAATAAAAGCAGGAGTACTTCCTGCCGCCTTAGAAACATGGGTGGCGAATTTCTCAAAGGTACTGCTTTTATTTTGTTTCTTCGTTTTCATTGTAGTTTTTGTTATGTTATATCTTTGTTTGTTTTTGACGGTAAATATCTAAGGATGTGTAACTTGTGTTTTTATTTATTGGCAAAAACAACTATGATTTTTCTTTCCCGGCAGCTGCTTTTTTAGCCTCTTCTTCCTTTTGCTTTTCCTGTTTTTGTTTCTCGTCTTTAGCTTTTTCTTCTTTCTCTTTGTTGGCTTTTTCCTGCTGCTCTTCCTTTTTCTCTTTGGCTTCCTCTTTCTGTTTTTCCTTTTCTTTCTCTTTTTTTCTAAAGTATCCTCTCAACAGGAAATTGCTTTTGGCAGCCTCCATATTATCACTAAAACCTTTGGTACCACTTTCAAGATTCGAAAGGGTATTCGAAACGCTATTGGCCATCTTATCATCGCGAACCAATCTGGCCAAAGCACCGTTTCCGTTGTTCATGCTATGACTGAAAATGGCCAGTTCGTTTGAAATTACCCCTACATTATCAACGCTTTTCTTGACACTTTTCATGATGTCCTGCATTTCAATTCCGTCGATTGAAGCTATGGCACCATTGTTCTCAATAGCCTTTTGTGACTTTACACCGGGAGAAATAGTCAGGACTTTGTCGCCCATCAATCCGTCCGAACCAATACTGGCGCGGGCATCAGTTTTGATAAATTCCCGTACATCGTCTTTAATGACCATCGAAACCACTACAGACGAGTCATTAATCAGTCTGATTTCTTCAACCGTACCGATATTAATTCCCGAAAAGCGAACATTATTGCCCACTTCCAAACCACTCACGGTTTTAAATCGGGAGCTAATGTGAAATGTGGAGCCAAAGAGATTTTTTTGTTTCCCTATAAAGTAAATGGCCATTATAAAAAGTAGCAATCCAATTGCTACAAACATTCCTAATTTCCAGGTATATCCAGATTGTTTATCCATGATTTCTACTATTTATTTTGCTTTATTCAAAGAATGAGCGCACCCATTCATCTTCGTTTTTTTCCAGTTCTTCATAAGTTCCTTCGGCATGTATGACGCCATCTTTCAAAACCATAATCCGGTCGGCAGTCAATTTTGCGCAGGCCATATCGTGTGTAATAATAATCGAGGTGGTTTTGCGCTTGTGCTTAATGTCCAGAATTAATTCGCTTATTTCCCGGGAGGTTATAGTGTCTAAGCCAGTTGTAGGCTCGTCGTATAAAATGATTTCCGGCTGTAAGATCAAGGTTCTGGCCAAGCCGATTCTTTTTTGCATTCCACCCGATAATTCAGCGGGCATTTTATCGATGGCATCACTCAAACCTACGTTGTCCAGCGCTTCCATCACTTCATGCTCGACTTCTTCGGGCGTCAAATCCCTTTTGTGTTTTTGTAAAGTGAAAGCCAGATTTTCGCGTACCGACATGGAATCGTATAAAGCGCCACTTTGAAATAAAAAACCAATTCGGACTCTGATTTTATTGAGTTATGGTTTGGTCAGGTTCAGTACATTTTCGTCAAACACTCTTATTTCACCCTGATCCGGGGTTATTAGTCCCACGATGCATTTTATGGTGACCGATTTTCCGGAGCCCGAACGTCCCAGAATCACCAAATCTTCTCCTTTATTTACGGTCAGATTTACACCCTGTAAAACGGTATTGTCAGTACCAAAAGTCTTGTGCAAATCCCTAATCTCTATGATTGGAGTTTTGCTTTTTACTTTTGTCGTGGCTTTATTTTCTTTTTCTTTAATCATGGTTAAAAGAATAAATCGGTTATTTGAACGGCAACCATATCGATAATAAAAATGCTGAGAGAAGCCGTTACAACTGCTGAATTGGCTGCTTTACCTACACTTTCAGTTCCGTTAGAGGCATTAAATCCTTTAAAACATCCTATCATTCCGATAAAGAATCCAAAAAAGAAAGTTTTAATCGTGGCGGGAATGAGGTCTAAATATTCCAATGACTGTAAAATCTGAGTCAGATAACGATAAAAATTAACATCCCCATGAATATTAATTCCGACATAACCACCTAGTATCCCTACCGCATCTGCAAAAATGACTAAGATAGGAACCATTAGCGTGCAGGCTAAAATTCGGGTCACTACCAGATAGTTGTACGGATTAATAGCGGAGACTTCCATCGCATCAATTTGTTCTGTTACTTTCATCGAGCCCAGTTCGGCACCAATTCCGGAGGAAATTTTCCCAGCGCAGATCAAAGCCGTAATTACAGGAGCAATTTCTCTTATGAGCGAAAGAGCTACCATTCCGGGTAACCATGATTCGGCCCCAAAATTAACAAGTGTCGGACGTGATTGCAGCGTGAGGACCAGCCCCATAATAAAACCGGTTATGGCTACCAAAGGCAATGATTTATAGCCAATGGCATAACATTGTTTGATAAACTCTCTGGCCTCATAAGGAGGCACAAAAACCTCCTTAAAAAACTGCTTGGCAAACAAAGTTGCATTTCCTATTTCGGTGAATGTATTTTTTATAGTGAGAATCAAAATGTTGTGTTTTAAGAATTAAATCAAAAATCGGCTGATACGAATTTTTAAAAGACTGATTTCCTTTTTAGTATCAAAGATTAAAGTTACCTCATTACTGAAGTATAAATCTTACACAACTTTTTCGGATGTTTATATAATTAACATTGTATCAGTAAAATAAAAGTAGAAAAGTTACGTTAGGGGGCAAAAACAAAAAAATCCCTTTGTATGAAAAGGGATTTTTGACGTTTTGTATTTCAGGTTTACCGTTAGGACTGCGTCTGAAAACTATAATATTTTCGCGTTATAAGTGCGATGGGAAGTCCGATGCAGAACATCAGAATCAACATGGACAGGAATAGCGGGAAATCTAAGTGTTTTTCGGGAAGCACAGGGAAGGTAATTGGCAATACAATTAAATTCATAATGATCCAGACAAATATTCCATAGAGGAATCCGGAAACAATTGCGCTTTTTTTGAGAAATGGCAGATAGGGATAAATGATAAAATAAAACCAGGCAAAGCTTAGTGCGATTAAGTAATGGAATCCAACACCGAAGAGTGCCATTAGCGAGCCCCCACTATAGGCTTCCTTTTTAAAAACGCCGCTTGCAATGGATTGCAGCAGTTTTATTGCAGTGGTTTTTTGGAGTATAAAAGCATAAACTGTAATGGCTGCCGTCAGGTCTAATGTCCCGGCAACGAGCCAGGCGGTTAAAATGGTTTTGGTTTTGGATCTCATATTTAGTTTTTTACAACATTATAAACGTTTTTCAATTGATTTAAATGTCTTTTGGAGTGCATGACACAGAAGTTTAATAATTCGTAGATCGTTAAATTTCCAATACCCGGTATTTCAAAATCCATACAAGTGAGTGTTAAATCATAATTTTCAGCAATATCCTGCATTTCCTTTTCAATTCTTTGAAGACTCGAAAGCAGCTCGGTTTTATCATATTCGCGATCCTCGGGATATATAAAATCAGGGGAGTTGTATTTGGTGCTGAAATTGAGAAATATCTCTTTGATTAGAGGAATTTTTTCGTCGTAGTTGGCGGGAAGTTTTTGTGTATTCGCTTCGCAAACCTGACGCAGTCCTGAGGTCGATTTTATAATATGGCGGGCAACCTGTCCGCCAGTCCAGCTTCCTTCAAACGGTACTTGATTTACTTCGTTCTGCGTAAAAAGAGAAAGCGTATCGTAAAATTGTCCAATAGTAGTGGTAATGTCTTGTTTTAATTCCGTTTTCATAAGTGTTTTTTGTTTTTAAGAAAGAATTGTAGTGATCCACCAGACATTTCCAAACGGATCGGTAACGCCGCAAGTTCTGCCATACTCTTTATCGCTGACTCCCATTATGCTCGTAGCACCATTTTCTAATGCTTTTTTATAGGTTTCATCGACATTTGGGACATAGACAAATAGGTTAGCGGTTTGTCTGGACCAGTCTTCCACTACGTCTGTGACCATGATAGTACTTCCGGTTATGATAATTTCGGCATGCATAACCGTTCCGTCTTCGCGCAGTACATGATCGGAAGAAGTTGTTGCATTAAATACTTTTTTAGTAAATTCTATAAATTGTGAGGCGCCATTTAAAATTAAATAAGGCATTATGGTCTGATGTCCGGCCGGTAAATTCATCTGCTAAGGTTTGAGGGTTGATAGTATTTCAAATTTACAAATTTTATTTACAAAACTTTATAAATCAGTTGTTTGTGTTGTTTTAAAAAATTATAACAGAACTTCACAGTGATAACCATAGGAATCAAGAAGTTCTATTATTTTTTGATTCGAAATTGACGATGCATGTATGCGTAAAATTTTATCACAGTCTTCTAAATCAAAATTAATAAGACTATCAGGAAAATGTTCAAGAAGTTTCCTCACAATCAAAAGCGATTGCTCCACTTCCTGAACATTTGTTTTATAAACTTCTATCATCACGCCAAACGTTTACAAAGCGATGTTTTTGTAACGTTCTATTTTATGATAATAGACGTAAGAGATCGCCAGAATTACTAAAAAGATCAAAGGGAAAAAGGCCTGAAAATTGATTCCGTCAACCGCAGCATGGCTTATGGAGGCAAATATGAAGTCGAAACCAAAACCGGCATAAGCCCATTCTTTTACGTTTTTTGGAATTGACGGTATCACGAGCACCAAAACTCCAAGAATTTTAAAAATGACTAAGGCATTTCCGAAATACTCAGGATAGCCTAAATGTTTGATTCCTTCTTTAGCCAATTCGGTTTGTGAAGTTAAAGCCGGCATAACGCCTTCGAATAAAAAGATAATAGTAGTGGTAATCCAAAAAATAATTTTCGCTTTTTTCATGGGGTTGTTTTTAAAAGGTTGTTAATTAATTCATTACAAACTTACGATTCTTATCTTTTGGATGGAATACACATTTACGACTATTTTAGGGGCATTTGGGACAGAGAGAGGGTAATTAGACAATTAGACAATTAGACAATTAGATAATTTGATAATTTGATAATTAGATTTTTGGAATCTGGAACTTGAAACCTGAAACCTGAAAACTCTCGCTCAGCCTAGTCTCCTCACTTCATACTCAGTTTTGTCATTTCAACCAAAGGGAGACTCGAGCGATAGCGAATAGATGAAATAAATCACACAAGAAACTCCGCAAACTAAGTCGACAATCTTTGTTACTCCACTAATGTGATTTCTCGTTCCTCGAAATGACAAGATTGCGCAAACTTGAAACCTGAAAACCTCTTGCTCAGCCTGGTCTCCTCGCTTCATACACTTTCCAATTATTCACTTTTGTCATTTCGACCGAAGGGAGAAATCACACAAGAAACTCCGCAAACTAAGTCGACAATCTCTGTTGCTCCTCGTATGTGATTTGCTTCGCCTATTCGCTATCGCTCGAGTTTCGTTCCTCGAAATGACAAGATTGTGCAAACCTGAAACCTGAAACTTGGAATTTTTAATTTCACCCCAAAGAGCATTTAGTTGTTGTTTAAAACATAATTTTTAATAACAAACAAATCTTCAAAACCCAATCTGGTGTAAATATCTTTTCCCATGGCAGAGGCTTGTAATAAGGCATAATCTGCATTTAAATCGATAGAAAGATTGAGTGCATATTTCATGATTTCTTCGGCGAAACCTTTTCGGCGCATTTCCGGAATGACCCCAAGACCATGAATTCCAACTGTGTTTTGAGTCTGAAACAGCATAAAAGTTCCGATGGGCTGTTGGTCTAAAGAAACCAGATAGAACTGAACATCCTGATGATTATGAATCAGAATTTCTTTACTGATCACATAACCGAAAGCATGGGGATACAAATCGGACCATATTTTAGCATCCTGCTCTGTGGAAACTCTTTTAAAAGTCAGTTGGTGTTGCAGTGAAAATTTCTGATCTAACTTTAAAGCCATCGCTACCTGCTCGCTTTTTAATTGGAAACCATAGGCATCCAGTACTTCGTAGGATTTGGTTCCGAAGATGTCCCAATAAGCAAAAGCCAGTTCTGAATTGGCCTGCAGGATTGTACTAATTTCGGTAACATCCTTTTCAGAGATGTCTTTTCGAAACCACAATTTATTGGGCCAGCCTGAATTTTCGATTTTGCTATATTCAAAAAGTGGAGTGGTATGATAGGATAGGAAAGAGCCGCTAATGGTTTTCCACAATTCAGTAAGATTGTTTATGTTGTCCTCGATTAAATTTACATTTTTCATTTTGATACTAGTTATAAGAATATAAGACAAAGATACTTCGGGCTTTTATGGGAAACCTTTACATATGTTGATTTACAAATCTTTTTCGAGATTTTTTCGGATACGGCTTAGCTGGGTAGGCGTAATTCCTAAGTGCGAGGCGATATGAAGCAGCGGAATGCGCTCTGAAAGATCGGGATGGTTCGACAAAAGATGCAGGTATCTTTCGGTAGCATTTTGCATGACCAGTGCTATTTCGCGCTGTTCTTTTTCGATCACCCAGTTTTTTTCTAAGTAGGCGATGTAATAATTTTTCAGATCGTTGTGCTGGTCGATGAGCGCTCTGTATTTTTTGTAGTCAAGCTGAATTAAAATAGAATCTTCGAGTGCCTCAATGGTAAAATGAGAGGGAGTTTGCTGTAACAACGAAGCCTTCGAACCAGCAAAATGACCTTCGAGGAAAATGTTTTTGTTATAGAGATTACCCGCGGCATCAGTAATAAAAGCCCGCATAGCGCCTTTGACTACAAAATAAATTTCTTTAGCAATTTGTCCGCTCTCTAATAAAACTTCTCCTTTTTTAATGGATTGAATTTCAGTAATGTCCTCGATTAACTGCCAGGAAGCTGCCGAAATCGGAGCGTAGCTTTCGAATTTTAGTTTCAAATCATTGAGGTACTTATCTTGATTGCTTGACATTTTTATTGAAGTTTTACCTATCAAAAATAAGGAAATATTACGGATTATAGGGTACGCGGATGACGCGGATTCGCTATCGCGAAGACACTGATTTTCGCTGATTTTTTTATGCGCAATCTTGTCATTCTCACGAAGGAAAGATCAACCATTGTGAGAAAAAAAACCGCCAAAAAACTTTTACGTTTTATAGCGGTTTAATGAGGAAAGTTCTTTACCGTTTCGGTCTAAATCTCTTTATTTTAGAGTTTAATCGGCATAATGATAAATACTTTTTTTAATGGTATCTTTTATTTTTTCAAGCGTTACCTCGGTTACACCACCTTCATAATTCATAGTAATGATGACTTTTTCTTTAGTGATTTCATAATCAATGGAGATCAATCCGTTTTTATTTACGGGTACAGATTTGCTTTCGTTGGGGATTGTACTTAAAAAATAAGCAGATTCTTCAACCTCCTTATTTTGAATAATGTTTTGATAGACCTGAGCAAGATCCGTGTTTTTTAGGATGCATTCTCTTCCGGAACCCATTTCTACTTCGATGTCTTTACAATCTTCTTTTTTCTCTTCTACTTTTTTTACAGTAGAATTTGTCTTTACCGGTTCTTTTGTCGCTTTTACTTCTTTTTCCGAATTGTTTTCTTTACAGTTTGTAAATAGTAATGCTAAAATTGCAATGCATGCGATTCTTTTCATGGGTTTTAATGTATTGATTAAGAGGTTTGTTTTATTTTTTATTGATATTCGATGCGATATTCATTGTCTGGAGCCATTTTTTGAAGGCTTGACAATTTCAAAAGTAAGGAAATATTACGGATTATAGGGCACGCGGATGATGCGGATTCGCTAGCGCGAAGACACGGATTTTCGCTGATTTTTTTCTCTCCTTTTTGTCATTTTGAAGGACGAGACTCGAGCGATAGCGAAGAGGAGAAGTAAATCACAATTGTGAGTCGACAAAGATTAGTGAAATACTTTGCGGAGTTACTTGTGTGATCCTTCCTTCGTCAGGATGACAAGATTGCGCATAAAAGATTGCGAGAATAAAAAATCCGCGTAAATCCGCGTTTTCGCAAAGCGAATCTGTGTAATCCGCGTTACCATGCGTCACTCCATAAAAAAACGCCATGAAACTAAAAGTCTCACAGCGTTTTCATCTCAAAAAATAAATAATTAACGGGTATTATTTCCAACCACCACCCAAGGCACGATACAACTCGGTATTGGCAGATAGTTGCTCTCTTTTTATGTTGGCGAGTTCCAGTTCGCTTTGCAATAAATTCGATTGCGCAGAAAGCACTTCAAGATATTCCGCCATACCATTTTTGAATAACAGATTGGCATTTTTTATAGCCTGCTGTAATGTTTTTACGCGTTGTTGCAAAAACGATTCCTGTTGCTGCAGTTTCTCTACTTTTACCAAAGCATCAGAAACCTCACTAACGGCAACTAAAACAGCTTGTCTGAAACCAAAAACAGCTTTTTCTCTTTCGGCAACGGCAATATTGTATTGTGTTCTCACCTTTTTATTGTTCAGTAAAGGCTGTGTCAGTCCTCCCGCAACAGTTCCGAACAAAGAGGCTGGAATGTTGAACCAATTGCTGGTTTCGAATGAATTTACACCACCCTGAGCAGTAATTCTAAGGGCAGGATATAAATTGGCTTTTGTGACTCCCACGTTCGCATTGGCTGCTTGAAGAGCCAGTTCGGCGCTTTTTACGTCCGGTCTGCGGCTTACTAATGAAGATGGAATTCCGATCGAATTATTGGTTTTAACTTCCAGTGCACTCAAACGAAGACTTCTTTGTTTTGAGTTTGGAAAAGAGCCAGTTAAAACACTCAAGGCATTTTCCTGAATCGCTATGTTTTGTTCCAATAACGGAATCAATTGTGCAGCGTTTAATTTTTGTGCTTCTGATTGCTGAATCGCTAAGGAAGTGACCTGACCTGCATCGTATTTTAATTTGATAATGTTGGTGGTACTATCGTTTAATTTTAGATTTTGTCTGGCAATATCCAGTTGGGCGTCCAGCATTAAAAGATTGTAATATCCTTTCGAAACATTGGCAACAATAGTGGTCTGCAAAGCTTTTTTAACTTCTTCTGATTGAAGATAACCGGCAAAAGCCCCTTTCTTCTGGTTCTTTATTCTCCCCCAAATGTCAGCTTCCCACGAAAGTGTGGCACCGGCTGTAAAGTCATTAATATGATTCTGACCCAATGCCTGACCTAAATTCTTTCCGGTAAAACTATTGTCTGACGGATTGCTGCTGCTAGCCGCTACCGATAAATTCACCTCAGGAACATTTCCCCATTTCGATTGTGTAAATCGGTAATGTGCAATCTCGATGTTTTTAGTAGCAATTTGCAGATCGTTATTTCGGGCAACCGCACTGTCGATTAACTGAATAACATCTTTCTCGGTAAAGAAGTTTTTCCACTCCGTGTCTCCGATACTGGCCGTATCTTTTGAAACCGATGCATTCCTGAAATTTTCAGGAAATGCATCTTTTGGAGTTTCAATATCCTTCGAAACCTTACAGGATATTAAGGTAGTGATCAAAATAGCGATCATTACGATTTTGGTTATATGATTTTTCATTTTAAATGCTGTCATTAAATTTCTGTACAAGTATCTTTTCTGTTTTCAAGATCTCTTGAAATTTTATAGGAGATGTATCCGATGCCAATGATAATGGCTACGAGTACTGTTGTGATATAGTTTTCCATTTTTATTTTTCTTCGTTATGAATTACGGCTACCGGTTTTCCGGAAACCTTTTCTTGTAAATGTTGGAAGATGATGAATAAAACCGGGATGATAAACAATCCTAGAATTACCCCTGAAATCATACCTCCGGCGGCACCAATACTAATCGAATGGTTACCTTGTGCTGATGGTCCTTTGGCATTCATCATCGGGATTAATCCCACAACAAAAGCCAGTGACGTCATGATAATTGGTCGCAAACGCAGTTTTGCAGCATCGATTGAAGCTCTGATCAGGGGTTGGCCTGATTTTCTCTTCTGAACGGCAAACTCTACAATCAGGATCGCATTTTTAGCGAGCAGTCCAATTAACATTACCAGAGCTACCTGTACATAAATGTTGTTTTGAATTCCGGTTAAACCAATGGCTACAAATACTCCAAAAATACCTGCAGGAATTGAAAAGATTACGGCCAAAGGCAAAATGTAACTTTCGTACTGTGCAGCAAGTAAGAAATAGATGAATATCAAACACAGTAAGAATATCGTTGCGGATTGTCCTCCGGAAGAAATCTCTTCACGGGTTTGTCCTGAAAACTCAAAACTATAACCTGCAGGTAATTGTTGTGCGGCCACTTCTTCGATTGCTTTAATGGCATCTCCCGAACTAAATCCTGGTTTCGGAATGGCATTAATCGAAATCGAATTAAACAAATTGTATCGCGAAGCAGTTTCAGACCCATAAATACGGCTTAGTTTTACCAAAGTATTTATAGGTACCATTTCGCCGGTTTTGTTTTTCACAAAAACTCTGTCAATAGAGGAGGGGTCAGCTCTGTCGGCAATATCAGCCTGAACGACCACTCTGTAATATTTACCAAATCGGTTAAAATCAGAGGCCTGTGCACTACCAAAATAAGTTTGCATGGTTTGTAAAATGTCTTTTACGTTCACACCCAATTGATTCGCTTTTTCGTCATTGATATCCAGTTGCAACTGTGGATAATCGGCTTTGAAACTTGTAAAAGCTACCGCAATTTCCGGACGTTTCATCAATTCTCCGATGAAGCTTTGAGAGACACCGCTAAACTTATCCAATTTGCCTCCGGTTTTATCCTGTAGTACCAAATCTAAAGCTTCAACGTTACTAAATCCGGGAACAGTAGGGAAGCTGAATACAAAGAAACTTCCGCCGCTAATACTTCCTAATTTTCCCTGAACATCGGCCATTATTTCGTTGATTCCTTTGATTTTTCCACGCTCTTCATCCGGCTTAAGCAAGACAAAAATAACGGCAGAGGATGGACTGGTTGAATTTGTTAATAAATTGAATCCTGAAATCGCTGTTACAAATCGTGATGATTCGTCGTTTCTTAGTAAATTCTCTGCCTGAGTCATTACTTTTTGTGTTCCGTCAAGAGAGGTTCCCGAAGGAGTGTTAACCGCAATTGCAATAAATCCTTGATCTTCTGTAGGTATAAATCCTGTCGGAGTCGTTTTTACCATTACAATTGTTGCAACTGTAATTAATGCTAAACCACCTAAGCTCAACCATTTTCTGCGAATTAAAAATTTCAAACCTCCAACATAACGATTGGTTAAGGAATCAAAACTTTTGTTGAATGCGCTGAAGAATTTCTCTTTAAATCCTTTTTTCTCATAAGAAGCATCTCCGGAAGCACCGTGATTGTCTTTTAAGAATAAGGCAGCAAGTGCCGGACTTAAAGTTAAAGCGTTTACCGCCGAAATTACAATTGCAATTGCCATCGTAAAAGCAAACTGACGATAGAAAACTCCCGTAGAGCCTTCCATAAAACCAACCGGCAGGAATACAGCAGCCATTACCAGCGTAATCGAGATAATAGCACCCGTTATTTCGTGCATTGCTTCATGTGTAGCTACTTTTGGAGACAAATGTTTGTGCTCCATTTTGGCATGCACGGCTTCGACGACCACAATGGCATCATCGACCACAATACCAATCGCCAGAATTAAAGCGAATAGCGTTAACAGGTTGATCGAAAATCCGAATAACTGCATGAAGAAGAACGTTCCTAAAATTGCTACAGGTACAGCAATAGCCGGGATTAATGTCGATCTAAAATCTTGCAGGAATATAAATACTACAATGAATACTAATATAAATGCTTCGATTAAAGTATGTTCCACCTGTTCTATAGATTGATCCAGAGATACTTTTGTACTATAGAAAATGTTATGTTTGATTCCCTTAGGGAAATCTTTCGAGGCTTTCACCATCAATTTGTTGATCGCCACCTGAATATCGTTGGAGTTTGAACCCGCCAACTGAATGATACCAATTACAACTCCTTTTTTACCGTTCAAACGTGTTAAACTGTTATAGGAATAAGCACCAAGCTCAACTCTGGCAACATCTTTTAAACGAAGTACAGAACCATCTGCATTAGATCGAATAGCGATATTTTCATATTCTTCCGGTTTGGTTAGCTTTCCTTTGTATTTGATTACGTATTCGAAAACCTCTGTACTTCTTTCTCCAAATTTACCCGGAGCAGCTTCCAAACTTTTGTCCTGAATCGCGCTCATGATTTCGTTTGGAGTCACTTTGTAAGTTGACATCTGTGTTGGATTTAACCAAACACGCATGGAGTAATCTTTTACACCTCCAAAAATACTGGCCGATCCAACTCCCGGAATACGTTTGATCTCCGGAATAATATTAATCTGCGCATAATTGGCCACAAACGTTTGATCGTATTTTGATTCGTCGTCGGTGTACATACCAATTGCCATGATAAAACTGTTTTGTTGTTTGGCAGTGGTTACCCCTTGCTGTACAACTTCGGCTGGCAATTGACTGGTGGCCTGAGCCACTCTGTTTTGTACGTTTACAGCTGCCTGATCGGCATCGGTTCCTAATTTAAAGAAAACGGTAATAGCCAAAGA
The DNA here is from genome assembly GCF_048514875.1 of Flavobacterium sp. T12S277. Taxonomy (NCBI): domain Bacteria; kingdom Pseudomonadati; phylum Bacteroidota; class Flavobacteriia; order Flavobacteriales; family Flavobacteriaceae; genus Flavobacterium; species Flavobacterium sp. T12S277. Next base: position 36,096 of record NZ_JBLYEG010000015.1, read on the forward strand.
TCCGTCGTTACTGGCTGTCGAACTCATATAGGTCATGTTCTCAACACCGTTTATAGATTCTTCTAAAGAAGGTGCCACCGAACGTAAAACTGTTTCGGCATTAGCTCCGGGATAAACCGCCGTTACCAAAACCGATGGCGGCGCAATATCAGGAAACTGTTGTAAGGGCAATTTCGTAAGTCCAAGTACCCCCAGGATCACCAATAAAATGGAGATTACGGTTGCCAGTACAGGTCTTTGTATAAATATTTTGAACATTTGCGTGAAAATTATTTTTTAGTAATTACTTGGGCAACTTTTGTGGCCGGTTTTTCAGGCTGAATAAGTTGTCCTTCCTGAAGTTTGTCGATACCGCTTAACACAATCTGATCACCTGATTTTACACCATCTTTGATTAGGTAGTTGGTACCGCTTTTGCCAACAACCGTGATCGGCATTTTGTTTACTTTGTTTTCTTTGTTAACAGTGAAAACAAAAATTTTATCCTGCATTTCAACAGTAGCCGATTGTGGTATCAAAACCGCATCGTCATGGTGAAGGCCTAAACGAATTTTTCCTGTATTTCCTGAACGTAAAGTTCCGCCTGTATTAGGAAAAGTAGCTCTTAGTGTAATAGCTCCGGTTGTTTTATCAAACTGACCGTCTACCATATCGATTTTTCCGGTTTGAGGATAAGCGTTATTATCTGCTAAAATCAAAGTTACAGGAGGCAGTTTCTTAATTTTATCACCAAGACTGCTGCCGGCGTATTGCGCTTTAAAATTGATGAAATCGGTTTCACCCAAAGAGAAATAAGCAAAAACTTCATGCACATCTGATAAGTTCGTTAAAGGTTCAACATCAGTTGCCGAAACTAAACTTCCTTGTTTTTTAGGCAATCTTCCAATGTACCCGCTTACAGGAGCTGTAACATTGGTATATCCTAAGTTGATTCTGGCCGAACCCACCATTGCTTTAGCCTGCTCGATATTGGCAGCTGCAATTTTCTGAGTCGCTTTGGCTGTTTTTAACTGATAATCTGAAACTACTTTGTTTTGTACCAAAGGCGTTAATTTATCTACTTCTAACTGAGCGTTGATTAAAGCAGCTTCGGCAGCATGAAGATTAGCCAGCGCATTGTTTAATTGTTCACGGAAAGGACGTTCGTTTATTTTGAATAAAGTTTGACCTTTATTAACGTAAGCACCTTCATCTACATAAACTCTTTCCAGATTTCCACTCACCTGAGGGCGAATTTCAACATCTACGGTTCCTTGTATAGAGGCAGGATATTCAGCATCTGTAGTGGTATTTTCGCTTGTAACGGCCAAAACAGGTAATAAAGGTGCAGCAGGAGCTGCCGGGGCTTGCGATTTATCTGCACAACTACTTAGTACGAGTGCCAGAATAAAACTGGTTATGATAACCTTTTTCATTTTACTATTGGTTTTAATTTGTTGAACATTTTTTGAGATTAATTGATGCGGTATTCTGGCATTCCGGAAATTCATATTTAATTATATTAAATTATCTAACGTCGTTAAGCAATTAAGCTTGAAATTCTATACAGTAAGCCCTTCCAGTTCTATTCTAAAAACTGGTATTAAATTATTTATCACTGTTAAGTAAAATGAGAAAAAAAGGCTTCTAAATTACTCTATTAAATTATTTATCACTGTTAAGTAACAAGGCAAAGGTATTTTATTATCGGCTATTAAATCATTTATCACTGTTAAGTAAAAATGAAATTTTTTTTTTATTGTATTGATTTTATGATACCACCAATCGCATCTTTCAGGATCTGAGCGTTAATGGTTTCGAGGATGTCACTTTTGTTAATGATATTAATGGCAATCAAACCATGAATAACAGAAAAGAAAGTAAAATATTTTTGTTTGATAATATCTTCACTCGGATTACTGTTCTTCATTACTTCAGCAATTACCGAAGTGAACAGTTTGTAAGGTGCTTCCTGAGCCGAACATCGTTGTGCACAGCAGGTCATTTGAACACCAAACATTAATTGGTACATTTCAGTATTACTAAAAGCAAAATCCCAGTACGTCATCCACATGGCTTCTAACTGATCTTCGGGGTTTTCAAACTTATCTTTTGCAGTTTGCAACTCCTTCGTTAGTTTTAAAAAACCTTTACCGGTAAGTTCTTCAAGTATTGCTTCTTTATTCGAAAAGTATTCGTAAATAATTGGAGCAGTATATTCAATTCTGTCGGCAATTTTACGCATACTCAAACCATTCCAGCCTTCTTCTTTTACGATATCATAAGCAGCGCCAAGAATGTTATTTCTTGTCTCTTCTTTTTGTCTTAAAATTCGATCTTTACTAGCCATTTTATTTGAGTATTAAATTGTTTAACACCGTTAGGCAAATGTAGGACGGTTTTTCTGATTATGAAATAATTTTGTCATAATATTTTCTTATCGTGTCATAGATATGCTCTGAAAAACTCGTTAAGGCTTTATTTTACTCGATTTTTAAAGATATATTTTTTTTAAGGAGCAGCAGGTTTTTGCGTTTTTAAGACCGGATGTCCTGCTTTTCGCTCTATCTTTTTCTGTCTAAAGAAGCCAGAAAAAGGATACCGTTGCAATCAGGGCTAGATAAGACGAATCATTTTTATAAGATTATCAATTTTAATTAGAAGTAAAATTCCGAAACAATGATCAATTTTACAGAGCCGGATTGAAAAATCCAACTCTGCAAAATTGACAAAAACAAAGCTTCTTTTTAAGCTCCTTTAGCGATGTATTATTTTCAAGACACTTCACTTGTTGATGAGACCGCATAAGCTGCTTCTATTTTTTCGTTTACACGATTATAATAAGGAGTTTCAAGTTGATGATTATTAGAATTTTCAATAACGTAATCTACCAGAAAACGTTTTTCGGTTTGGTTCCTATTTTCAAAATCCAATTGTAACGATGATTTGGACTCAAACGGAAATTTAGTCAATAAATCTTTAGAAGTTTCAATGTCCTGAGCGGTTAAATGAATATTGCTTCTGCTGGCCAGTGACTGAATTTCGAGCATCATATTTTCAAGAATGTGCATCAAATCCGGATCTTCTAATAATTGCCCAAAGGTAACTTTGTATGCTGAAGTTATTGCTGCAACAGGCGCAACGAACAAATATTTCTTCCATAAAATTTCATTGATATGGGCTACATAAGTAATGTCTAAACCTCCATCGCTTAAGAGATTGATCAGGGAGTTATTTTCTTTTCCGCCAATAAAAATTTTCCCTGGTCCGCCAATATGCTGAACATGTCCGGGCTTCTTAACATTGGAAGCTACATAGATACACCCTTCCATAATCTGACCAGCTTCTGGTAAAGCTTCCCGAATAATTTCCCCGGCATTCACTACATTTTGCAGGGTAATTATTGTGGTTTCGGGACCTACACACTCTTTGTAGATTTGTAAGATCGCGCTTATTGAATAGGATTTACAGCTTAGGATCAACACATCCAAAATTCCAATTTCTGTTGGATTATCAGATACCAGATCCGGAAATACAGTTTCTGTAGTGCCTTTAGATTCAAACTGCAAACCCTCATGTTGTATTTGGTTTTTAGTTTCACCTCTGCAGATGAATATGATTTTGACAGCACTGTCTTTATATTTTTTTGCCAAAGGAGCACCAACAAAACCACCAATTCCGCCAATCCCAAGAACTCCTATTTTTGTTATATCTGATTTCATATTGTATGGTTTAAGATTTTAAATTACACCCAATGGGTATACTACAAAGTAAATGGGTTCGAACTTAGTAAATGATGTAAAAATATAGGTTATATTTGTAAAAATTAAGGATTATGGAAAAGACCTTTTTTATATACAAAGATTTCGAAATTTACTCGGTAGAGGAATTAACCTGGAAGAAAGAGGTGCACAGACACAACTTTTTCGAATTACTATATATTGAATACGGGACAGGCAACCACATCTTAAATTCGATTCATCATCAGTATAAAGAGCGTGATATTTATTTGCTTACGCCCAGAGATTATCATTCTTTTAAGACACTTGAGCCTACCAAATTTCATTGCCTGCGTTTCCTGCCTAATTTTTTCTCAAATACGAAAGAAATCGAAGAGATCGAAAAGTTGTTTTATTACCACAATCAAACCCATGGGAATCTGGTTTTTCTTGAACAGGATAAAACGTTTTGCGAAATGTTGATTGTAAAAATACTGGAAGAAGTTGCCCAACAAAAGCTGAAAAGCGAAGTCATCATCAAAAGTCTGATGATGTCATTAATTCAGATCATCCGAAGAGATGCGAACATGCACGAAAGTAACCTGCATGCCAGTACCAGTGAGGTTTTAAAAATTGATACGATTTTAAATTACATTCGTTTTAATATCGCTAATCCCCATTTGCTGAAGAAAAAAGAAATGGCCAATCATTTTAATGTTTCGGTCAATTACATCGGCGAATATTTTAAAACCCATTTAAACATTACTTTACGGGATTATATCGAGCAAACGAAACTCAAGGTTGTCAGTGAGAAATTGAGCAGAAGTACTTTGACTTTTTCGGAAATTAGTAACGATTTGGGATTTATAGACAGCAGTCATTTCAATAAATTTATGATGCGAAGTACCGGAATGTCTCCTTCAGAATTTAAAAAATCATTGAGTCTTTCTTAGTAGTATTGCGGTTACCTGCTAAAAAAGACTCGTTGTTATTTCATCTCACATCTCACATCTCACATTTTACATCTTTACATAATCCATTTCCACATGCTCAATTCCGGCATCAAGGAAAAAATTATCGGTTTGTTTGAATCCGTTTTTGATGTAAAAGCGACTGGCATTAACTTGTGCATACAAATAAATTTTCTCTTCGTCTTTTAAGTCCGACAAGATTTTTTGCAGGATTGCTTCACCAATTCGTTGCCCGCGGTAGGCATTCAAAACAGCAATTCTTTCGATTTTGAAACCTTTTTCCATTTTTCGGTATCGTGCTGCCCCGGCCGGTAAACCATTAACAGTAGCGAGATAGTGAACGGCGCCTTCATCGTCCATAGATTCGCGTTCCTGCGAGACATTTTGTTCCTCTACAAATACTTGTCGGCGAATGGCAAAGGCAATTTCGACTAATTTGTTATCGTCAATCTTCTCCACTTTTATGGTATTTTCTGTTGCTTTTTGAGCAGTGTCGCTCTTCATTTCTTTAATTGTTGTCATTCGATCAAAAAGATTTTTTGTTTTCAAATTCTGATTTACTTCGTTTATGGCTTTAAATAAATTATTTTCGGTATCGGTTAGTTCGATCAAAGCTTCGGTCATAATTTGCCACAATGGCTGCAATTGATCGATCATCTCGTTGGCTTTGTCAGTGAGAGTAATCAGGCGTTTTCTTTCGTCTTTGGTGTCTTTGGCAGAGCCAATCAATTCTTTTTTCTCCAGTTCTTTGAGTAACGAAATAGTAGTAGGATGAGAGTAACCAACTTCCTGTGCAAGTTCGACAACGCTTATGGCTTTTTTCTGCGAAAGCACATACACCACCGGAAACCACTTGGGCTCAAAATCGATGTTCTGACTTTTGTAAAACAGCTGTGCTTCCTTTCTCAGGTTTTCATTCAAACGCTGTAAAAGATTGCCTAATATCAATGATTTTGATTTTTCTAATACCATAAATATAATTTATATTCAAATTTACGTAGTTAACTACATATATTCAAAAAGGAAATTAAATTTTAAGTTTTTTTTATATTTTGTGACTGTAGCAAGGCCTGGGAAAAAGCAATTTGCAGGACCGGATAAAAAAATGGGTCCTGCAAAATGGGTTGGGTTGGTGTTTTTTTGTGAAATGTGGAATGTGAAATGTTGGTTATTTTAATATCACGACCTCTTCCGGAACTTTAAAGAGTAATACACAACCGGTTTTAGAAAACACAGAGTGACTACTTCCCGGCGGCATATACATATAATCTCCTGTTTTTAACTCGTCTTTTCCGGAGCGTACTTCACCTTCAAGTACATAAATTTCTTCTCCGGCGGGATGAACATGATTGGGGTAGGAGGTACCCGCTTCGAATTTTAGTAAAAAAACAGTAGGTCTGTTTGTAGTGGGATCAAAGTGTAGCGATTTGGCAAAAATACCGTCCGTTTTTACACCTTCTTCAATAAGAATTTTCCAGTCTGTTTCGCTGCTTCTTGTGATTTGTTTTTCCATTTTGCTTATTTTTTAGTTGGTTTTATTTTTCGAAATGAATTGATCTAAACTCCAGTGATATTTTTCCATAGTCGACAAAAGAAAGGCGGCCATTGAAAATGCAAATACAGAATAATCTAAAGGATCTTTAACTCCAAAAGAATAGGTCATGGCGAGCGCAAATACGAAAGTTAGCATAGCCGCCGCAACAGCCGCATATTTCGTTTGATAGCCAAGCAATAGGAGTAAAGCCAAAAGTGACTCTATAACGGTAGATAGAATGGCAAGGGCAGGAATGCAGTTTTTTGGAGCAAAAGAATTTACTTTTTCGGTATAAGCTAAAAAACTCTCCCAACCCGAAGACTGTTCTCCCCACAAGCCTAACCGACTTGAAACGGCAGATAGAAATCCTGCTGCTAAGGCCATTCGCAACAGTAAAATGGCATGATCCTGATATCTTTTCATAAACTATTTTATTAGTAATTATTAGTGATACAAAGATCTGGCAAAGGGTTACGCTAAAGAATAGACAATCTTGGAAAAAGCATGTAACTAAGATTCAAGCGAACACGGCTGTCTATGAGTTGGGAAACTAGTTTCTCTTTTTGTAATCTTTTTTGCGGTATTTAAAAGCTATGTTTCTATGTGTTTAAAGTGAAAGTCCCATTAGAAATTAACTGCTTTTTCTTTATACGATTTTGGAGAAATCTGGGTGTGTTTTTTGAAGAAATTAGAGAAGTAAAAGGGATCATTAAAACCTAAAGCATAAGCGACCTCTTTTACGGATAGTTTTTCATACGTAAAAAGACGTTTCGCTTCGGAAATGATTAATCCAAAAATTACATTTTGAGCTGTTTTATTGGTATGCAGCTTCGAAAGTTCGTTTAGTTTTGATTCTGTTGTACCAATCAGAACAGCGATTTCGTTTACAGAAAGGTTCTTGTCGAAGTTTTGTAAAATGGCTTCCAGAAAATGAAGAAACAGCGCGTCGGGTTTATAGATTTCATCGCCGCGATTAATTTTGGTTCGGTTGATTTCAACCAGTATCAACTCAATTCGGCTGTGAATAGAGATGAGGTATTGATAAGGCGTTTGTTTGACTTCTTTGCTGATGGCTTCTAATTCCCCAATAATAAATGAGCTGTTGTCGACCACAATCATTTCATTCATGGCAAAATGACAAAACAGTCCGTTGTGGAAAATCAATTCCATATCGGTATCATCTTTACAGAAAAAATTATAGGTAAACTCTAAGATAAATCCCGTTGCATTGCGGATGTTTTTAAAATAATGAATCTGCCCCGAAGTGATGGTGATTACAGCATTTTCGGTTAAGGTAAACTCGTTTTCATCTACAGAAATAACAGTCGAACCCGAAGTACAGTAAACCAGTACGTATTTTAAAACACGTCGGGGGTGTTCCAGATCTACTGCTTCGTCAAATGTTTTTATAGCAACCATATCGAGATATTTCTTAATCAAAAATAAGATTTATTTTATGAAGTTGATCAGACATTACCCGTTGATTTGTTTTGCCATTGGATCTGTCATTAATTCCGGGGTACTGCGCATAATTTTTTATGCTCTTTGCAGTTGGAAAAACCAATACGCAGATCACGCTGATTCGCTAGGCGAAAACGCAGATCAACACAGATTTTTTTATATTATTTAGGTAGAAGTTAATTGATGTCTTCAAAGTATTTCTACCGTAAAAACCTGCGTAGATCTGCGTTTTCGTGAAACGAACCCGTGTCATCAGCGTTTCTATTTATTATTCTGATAAAGTTTTCAGTAATTGATCCAGATTGTCAATACTCATTTTAAAGCCTTGTTCGAAGCCCATTTCAATCATTTTTTCCAGACGCTCCAGAGATTCATTGAAAATTGAGATACTCACTTTTGTAATGCCGTTTTGTTCGCTAAAACTATGATCCCAATCGGAACCGGGCAGCTCACGATTTTCATTCTGGTCTGCAAAAGTATTGAACATCTTGAAATTGGTTTTTGGAGTAATAGAAGTATATTCCTGAACGGCCCAGCGCTCGAAACCTTCCGGACTTACCATGGCATAAAATCTTCGTCCGCCAACTTCAAAGTTCATGTGTTTTGTTTTAGATGACCAGGGTTTTGGTGCCACCCATTGGTCCAGAAGTTCCGGTTTTGTAAAAGCATCCCAAACCAACGGAAGTTCGGCATTAAATTCTCTGTTAATGATTACCGTTTTTGTGGCTTTGTCTACGGTAAAATCAAATTGCAAATCGTTTTTCATTTTTTCTGTTCTTTAAGTGTTACTAGTAGTTCGTCAAGCTGATTGAACTTGGTTTCCCAAATCGCTATGAATTGGACTAACCATTGATCAATCTCTTTCATTTTTTCAACTTCAAGTGAATAGTAAATTTCTCTGCCTTGCTGTTCCTGTTTGAGCAGGTTGCATTCTACAAGTATGCGCAGGTGTTTCGAAATAGACTGTCGTGTAGTGTTAAAATTCTCTGCAATGGCGTTTGGTGTCATTGCCTGCAGTGCAATCAAAGCGATAATGGACCGTCTTGTCGGGTCGGCTATGGCCTGAAAAATGTCTCGTCTCATGATGTTCCGATTTTAATTAAGAAACCAATCAGTTGCAAATATACGTGCAACTATTCGGTTTCGCAATTTTTTTGAGAGTTATTTTTAAAAATTTTATCGCAAAGTCGCTGAGGAGCAAAGTTTTAAGGTTGTTTGGTGGTGGTTTGTTGTTTCAAGTTTCAGGTTTCAGGTTTGTGCAATCTTGTCATTTCGACCGAAGGGAGAAATCACATACGTGGAGCGACAAAGATTGTCGACTTAGTTTGCGGAGTTTCTGGTGTGATTTGCTTCGCCTGTTCGCTATCGCTCGAGTCTCCCTTCGGTCGAAATGACAAAAATGCGGTAAAAGCTTGATGAAATTGCTTTAGGAGTTATCAGAGAACATGAAATTCTTGAAAAAGAAAGAACCAATTTAGAAAATAGCTTTTATTGGCTCAACGAACTGGCGGAGATTTTGAATCCTTATTTGTGTGAGGAGTAAATATATAAAATGGAAAAACCTTGATTTTTTTTAGGTCGAGGTTTTTTTAATATTTATACTTTTTATATGGTTTTCGAACTTGTGTAAATCTAGAATCTAGTTTATAATGTTTTCCGTTTGAGTGAATTTTTAAAAAGCTTAAGTTTAAATTAATTTCACAATCTGTTGTATTAAAAATCATTAAGTTTTGTTTGCCAGCTAATACCTTATCAACATCATCATTTTTCTCAACTATATAGCTTAGTTCTAATTTAGGATCATTAGCTCGTATATATTTTTGAGATTTATCTTTAAGATAATTAATGTAATCTTCAGTAATTGCTTCATTAAAAAAAATTGTACTAAAACTATTTACAAATTGAAGGATGTTTAATTGATCAATATCTTCTTTTCTCGAAATTTCTATTATTTTATCTTTCTTGTTTCCTATTTTATAAATTAAAGAATCAAAAAATACAACAGTTAAGATTGGACTCAATGGAATGAATATTTTTAGGCCTACAAGTGAATAACCCGTTTTTGAATGTTTCCATTTTTTCAACTCAAGGAATTTATTGTACTTGACAATTGGAAAGTCAGAAGTAAGAAATGTATTTGATGTTTTATTAACTAAAAGTTTAAAATCCAAATCGACTATGTGCTCAGTTATAGTATGAGTATTAGATAAAGAAAGTTTAATGTGTTCTTCGTGGGATAATCTTGGTAAAATTTTATCTATATCAACATTTGGATCGAGTTCTCGAAGTGTTTTTTCCATTTGTGAAAAATGATTTTTCATTGCATCAATTCGAACGGGATTTCTAGAATCAGTTATTGCTACAAATGATAATAATTCGATATGTTCAATAGAAAATTTTCTTGGTAGGGATTGGTTAGAGATTATGTTTTTAATTAATTCGGCAAGATTTCCCTCTATGTTTGCTAAGGCATCTTCTATTTTGCCATCGATGCCATAAAAAAAGTTTTTAGACCCTTGATGTCTTAATTTAGCTCTTTGTACGAAGATATTATTAAATATGTTGAAGATCCCTATTTCATTTTTATTTTGGTTATAAGAAAAATTACGTAAATAAAATTTGGGAATGTAATGCTGGTGCTTTTTATCCGTTTTCATTCTAGATTTATTGATCAAATTATCATGTTAAGTTTAAAATTTATTATGATTGTTTGCTAATTTAGCTTCGATTAATATTTATAGAATCTTTTGAAATATTTTAAAATATTTGGTACCAAATTTTCTTTGCTAAATTTCATTAAATCATTATTTTTTGATATATACCTTAAATAATGCTCAATTTGATGATTGGACGGTAGTTTTTTATATTGTTGAGTAAAATTATCTAAAAAAAACAAAGCATGGTTACCAATGAATAGTTTAGCCGCTTGCGAAAAATACGCACGCAAAATACCTTTTCTTCTTTCATTAGATAAGACTTTAATTTTAATTATTGGTTGATTATAATTTAAATAGTCTTCATAATCATCTAAATTATTTATTCCATAAAAATGAAAAAATGGAAATTGTAAGTTTTCATATAACTGGATAACAAAATCATTCATTATTATTGCGGAAGGATCAGAACGTTCTTGAACAGATACAACATTCAAAGTTTTATAACTATTATCATTATTACGATCATCAGGGTCTCTTATTGTTTCCAAATAAGTGGTAGAAAGTGGAATGTCTTCTAAGCCAGTATTGTCTATAGCTAGAATTTTTGTTCTAAGTTTCTCATTTAGCTGTGTTGACAAATTTAACCCAGAATCACATTGGGAAGTTCTCCAAAATTGCAATAGAAAAAAAAGTCTTGCTATACGAGATTCTTTTTCGTTCAATATTTTTTCTCTTACATTTTTAAGATTAGAATTCCGAAATTTTGGTATAATTTTAGAGACAAATTCAGTTTCGATTTTTGTAAAAATATCTTCACATTCTTTGCAAAAAGAATCACTAACAGTAAAATCAATATTTGTTTCTGCATCTATATTTTCTTTGGCTGTCGTTTTACGCTTTAAAAGATTTTCTAATGCTTTTGGTGAGGCTTGCTGTTGGAATTTGAAGTCTACAGTTAATTTACGACTGTTAATTTCCCAATACATTCCTTTTCCACGAGTAGTAACTCCGTCTTCATTAAGTGCCGTTTTAATAATGAAGTCACTTAAATAGTGTGTATTACTTTTTGGCTTTTTATCCTGTAGGCATAATTTACATATCATATAGGCTGATTATTTTATCAAAAATATCAATTTAACACTTTGAATAATCAGGTATTTTTACCTGATTTATTAAAAAAAAAAACAGCCCTCCAAATAGAGAGCTGTCCGAATGCAAATTTTTAATTTTACACTCCTAAAGAATGCGTACAGTTTGTAATAAACTACTACAGAAAGCTAAAACGCAGGTTATTCGTTTATAACATCACCTTCTTTAGTTTCTTCGCTGGCAATTTTTACCAGTTTGTCTTTGAGGTTTAGATCGCCAAAGACTTCAATTTTATCATCGATTTCTCTTCCTTTTTTAACGTCGACTCTGGTGGCTTTGTGGTTAACAACTTTAATCACAAACAAACCTTCGGCCGAACTTACCAAAGCCGATTTCGGAATTACAAAGGTGCTGTCTTTCGCGTTTAGCGGTAATAACACTTCGGCTACCATTCCGGGTAATAAATTTGCTTTGGTGTTGTGAACGTCCATTTCGACACGTTCAGAACGCAGTTTTAAATCGAGTGCTCCCGACATTCTCTGAATAGTCGCCTTAAAAGTGTCTGGTAACGATTTTACATTAAAACTCATTTCGTCGCCATTGTGTAAATATCCGGTATACAATTCAGGAACCGAAACGGCTAAACGCAATTTGTCCTGCTGCTGAATGGTCAATAAAGGCAAGTCAGAACCTTTTCCTGCCGGTCCTACAAAGGTACCAAGATTTACATTTCTGGCGGCTACAACTCCGTCAAAAGGAGCACGGATTTCAAGATAGCCTCTCATGATCGATACTTCTTTGTGTGCTGCAATTGCTGCCTGATATTGTGCGTAGTCGGAGTTTTTCTTTCCGTTGGCCATTTCTAAATCATTTTTAGAAATTGTTCCTTCAACTTTACTGGTTTCGTACAAGCGGTTGTAAGTGCTTTTGCTGGTGGCATAAATGGCCTCCATCGATTTTAGTCTTGATTCGGCAGCCGCCAGTTGAGAACTGATTTCGGGAGCTTCGAGAATGATTAAAAGCTGTCCTTTTTTTACTTTCGAACCAATGTCTACTTTCAGCAATTTTACAAAACTACTTACTTTGGCGTACAAGTCTACTTGCTGGAAACCGGTTAATTCGGCTGGCAGGCGTAAGGCTGTAGTCAGTTTTTCTTTTTGTAAAAGAAAGGTTTCTGTTTTAGGTTCAATTTCGGCTGCAACGGTTTCTTCTTTCTTCGAATTACAGGCGGTTAGAAGAAATACGGCTACAAAAAGTAATGCGGTCGATTGTATGAATTTATTTTTCATAAAAGGTGAAATTTATTTTTTTATGGGTCATTTAGGTTATCGCTTTTAACTAGTGTTTTTTGGCGACTCCGTTTTTTGGATTTAGTGATGAAATATAGTGAATACTTTCTTCGTCTTCGGGATCTAAAGAAACCGATTGTGTCGTGGTATGTTCCTGTGCCCAGGCAAATATTAATGGTAAAATTAATAAAACAGTGACGGTCGAGAATAACAATCCGCCAATCACGGCTCTTCCTAACGGAGAAACCTGATCGCCACCTTCGCCATGACCAATCGCCATTGGAAGCATTCCCGCGATCATCGCCACAGAGGTCATGATAATCGGACGCAGACGTAGTGCCGCAGCTTCACGAGCCGATTCTAAGGCATTGCCATTTCGTTTGCGGAGCTGTTCGGCATTGGTGACCAATAAAACGGCATTGGCAATCGAAACTCCAACGGACATAATGATTCCCATATAGGACTGTAAATTTAAGGTTGAACCTGTGATCGTTAGCATCAATAAGGCACCTAAAACTACTGCCGGAACAGTGGTTAAAATGACCAATGAAACTTTGAAGGACTGAAAATTAGCGGCTAACATTAAGAAGATTACAATAATGGCAACCAATAACCCTACTTGTAAACTGCTTAATGTTTCCTCCAATACTTTACTCAAACCAATTGGGTTGATGAACAAACCGCGAGGTAGTTCTCCCAAAGCGTTTATTGTCGCAGCCACATCCTTAGAAGCCGTCCCCAAATCGGTCTGGTTGATGTTTGCTGTAACGGTAATGTATGGCATAGCCCCTAAATTGTCATTTTCACCATTGACTGTGGTAGGTGTAATTTTCGCAACATCGCTTAATACCGGACGAAGCGAATTTTTTAGTACCGGAATTTCTCCAATATCGGTTTTGTTTTTCATCTGATTCAGCGGCACCTGTACCTGCACAGCAACCGATAAACCAGTTTTTTCATCAATCCAGGTATTTTTTTCAGTATATCTTGATGATGAGGTCGAAGCAATCAACGAACGCGAAATGTCGTTCATATCTACACCTAATTCGGCAGCACGGGTTCGGTCGATGTCTATATTTAAGGCCGGATAGTGAATAGGCTGTCCGATTTGAACATCTCTGAAATAGTGTATTTTTTGCAGTTTTTCAACAATTTGATTGGCGTACAGCTCGTTTCGTTTTTTGTCTTTTCCGGCAATTCTGATTTCAATTGGAGTAGGTGATCCCTGACTCAATACTTTATCTGTAAGTTCGATAGGTTCAAAAGAAAGCTTCACATCCGGAAGGATTTTTTTGATACGGGCTCTCAGATCGTCTTTAAATTCATCCATGTCAACATGGTAGTCTTTTAAACTCACTTGAAAAACAGCTTCATGCGGTCCTGCGGTAAAAAGATAAATAGGGTTGATGGAGAACAATGAAGGGTGCTGTCCTACATATACAGAGGTAATTCCGACATGTTCTTTGCCGACCATTTTATTAATTTCTTTTAAAACCAATATTGATTTTTCCTCGGTTCGCTCGATACGAGTTCCGTCGGCAGCCCTCATTCTTAATTGAAACTGACTTGAATTTACTTTCGGAAAAACGTCTTTTCCGATAAAAGTGATCATTATAGCTGCCAGACAGCTAATGGCAATCAGGTAAATCAAGCTTGTTGCTTTTTTATAAGGAAATAAACGATCCAGCGTTCGCATAAAACGAATTCTAAAACGCTCGAAAGCGCCAATTTTCCCGTTGTTGTCGGTATCTTCTCTTTCAACGTAGGCTTTCTTCTGTGTGATGAGGTCTTTTTCAGATTCGGGAGTTAAACCGCAGTCATTAAATTCGGCTTCATCGTCTGTAATTTCAGGACCATGTTCGTGTTTGGCGTGTCCTTTCATCAGCCAGTTGGCCATTACAGGCACAAAAGTCTGAGACAGTAAAAACGAAATTACCATAGAGAATCCAATCGCTAAAGCCAAAGGCAGGAACAAGGCTCCCGGAATTCCGACCATCGTAAAGGCCGGGGCAAAAACTGCCAATATACAAAGCAGGATTAATAATTTAGGCAATGCGATTTCCTGACAGGCGTCCCAGATAGCGAGTGCCTTGGGTTTGCCCATGTCGAGATGCTGATGGATATTTTCGATGGTTACGGTACTTTCGTCTACTAAAATTCCAATTGCCAAAGCCAATCCGCTTAAAGACATTAAGTTGATGGTTTGTCCAAAGAGTTTTAGAAATAAAACACCCGAAATAATCGAAATCGGAATGGTTAGAATTACAATTAAGGCAGCGCGTTTGTCTCCAAGGAAAAGCAAAACCATCAAACCGGTTAAAACGGCTCCGATAATTCCTTCGGTAATCAAACTTTTAACGGAGTTGATTACATAAACAGACTGGTCAAACTCATAAGACAATTTTACGTCTTCGGGTAAGGTACTCTGAATTTTAGGCAATTCGGCTTTCAGTTTCTGAACAACATCCCAGGTGGAAGCATCTCCCGCTTTCGCAATACTGATGTATACCGAGCGTTTACCGTTTACTAAAGCATAACCGTTTGTAATATCGGCACCATCTTTTACGGTTGCTACATCGCCCAGAGTCAGGTTTTGTACGCCACCTTTGAATAGTGGAATTTTTTCGAAATCCTTAATTTCTTTGATGGTATTATTGGTTGGCGTAATATAGTTTTTGTCTCCAATTCTAACATTTCCCGAAGGTGCAGTCTGGTTGTTTACCCGAATGGCTTCAACCACCTGATCCGGTGTCATATTGTGCGAACGCAGTAAATCGGGATCAACATTTACCTCTACAGTTCTTGGGCTTCCGCCAAAAGGTGCCGGAGATAATAAACCGGGAATGGAGGTAAACGAGGCACGCACATAAACGTTGGCCAAATCCTGCAATTCGTTATTCGAACGTATTTTACTGCTTAAAACCAATTGCCCGATAGGCAGGGAAGAAGCATCAAAACGAATGATAAACGGAGGCTGTGTTCCCGGAGGAAAGGCCGCCTGAATTCTATTGGATAAAGCACTCAGTTCGGCTGCTGCCTGTGCCATATTGGTGTTCTCATAGTAGGTTAATTTCATGATCATTAACCCTTGTGTATTCTTGGTTTCAACTGATTTTACCCCATTGGCAAAGGGTAAAATGTTGACATAGTTTTTAGCAAAGTAAGCCTCCATCTGGTCAGGTGTATAACCTCCAAACGGATGGGCGATATAGATAACCGGAAGGTTCATTTTTGGCAGAATATCTACCTTAATGTCCTTGATGGCACCAATTCCGAAGAAAAATAAACCCGCAACCAATACTAAGATGGAGATGGGTTTGCGGAGTGCAAAACGGATTAAATTCATTAGGATCTGTAATTAAAATTCATTTATAAATAAGTCAAAATTGCCAGTAGCTGCTACTTTTAGCAAAAACGACTGCCATACATTGTTGTTGACGATATCACGGTCAATTTCGGCGCGATTTAAGGTGTACAGCGTTTGGGTAATATCGGTTAAATCGGTTAATCCATTTTTGTACAAAGTCGATTTTTGCAGGTAAGCTTTCTGTGCTGCATTGACCTGAATGGGTGCTTCGGCATAGTTATCCAGCGTAATTTTTATTTTATCATCGGCTAGTGCCAGCTGCGATTTTAATTCTCTGTCGGCCTGGTTGTATTCTTCCTGTAAACCTTGAGAAACATATTTCTGGGCACTTACCTGTCTGCTCATTCGAAACGGAGTGGTTAAGTTCCAGGTGATTCCAATTCCAACCAAATAATTGGTACGATCCGGGTTTACGCCGTCCCAGTAGTTTCGGGTAAAAGCTGTCTGATCGGATGCATAAGCCGAATCAAATCCTGAAGCTCTGGTTTGCAGTACCCCAAATGCAGTCATCGTTGGGTAGTAAAAACGTTTGTATACGTTAACCTGCTGGTTGCTGTAATCGATTTTTGTTTTGTATAATTGTAATAAAGGATGCAAACTATCTGAAGCGATTCCTGTTAATAGTTGTTTTGGAATTTGATTCACAAATAAAGTATCTGTAACAAAATCCTGAGGGGCAACCCCCATCAAATCAACTAATTTGCTGTTTTGCTCTTTGACGAAATTTTTAGCCAGATTCAAAGCAATTTTGGCTTTTGAAACCTCGGCAGTGGCCAATGTCGAGTCAACTCCGGCCAATAATCCGTTTTTAACACGGGCAACGGCTGTTTTCTTAAAAATCTCGGCACGACTCAAGTTCTTTTGCTGTGAAATGAGTAATCTTTGACTTGCCAGTAAGTTCAGATAGGCTGCCGAAATCTTGATCTCCTGCTGAAATTGTTCCTGCTTCAGATCTTTTTCTTTGGCCTGAACATCGATTTTAGCCAAATTGATTCTTTCCTGCGTTTTTCCGAAAGTGAAAAAATCCCAGTTCATGTTCACCAGATACAAAGCGCCAAAAGCGGAGTTCCAGTTTTGTTGTGGTAAGGGCAATCCTGACGAAGCAACTCCTAAACCTCCAAAACCATAAAGAGGTCCGTTTTGTCCGTTTACAGTTCCGTAATCCTGTTGCGCCGATAGGTTAAGATTAGGCAGGTAATCACGCTTGGACTGTTTGAGGCTCTCGCGTGATGCATTGGTGTAATTGCTTTTTGCTTTGATGGAACCGTAGTTTTCCAAACCTGTTTTTATGGCTTCTTTTAAAGACAGGGTTTGCGCATAACTACCACAAGCAAAAATCAAGAAAACTAACAAAGTAATTTTTTTGAAATACATAAAGTTAATGGGTATGAATTTGATCTCTCAAAATTATTTTACTTGCACGGATAAAAGCCTTCTTAAATGATGTAATACGATTATAAATGACCAATTCAATTTGTCATTTAATGGAAATAAAAACTAAAAAAATGTGGTTAATTTGTAAACTATTTAAGTTTTAAGAATGAAGAGACAACTCGAAAACATATTGGATCACAAATGGTGGCAGGAAATTGCCGTGGTTGCGTTTTCATTTACAATTTATACCTTAAAAAACGACTGGATGTTGTTCAGTTCTTTTACATCCATATTAATGGGCATTTTTTTCTATTTGGTTTTGTACCTGCACGCCCAATTCAACCGTTTCTTTTTGCTTCCGATACTTTTTAAACAACAGCGCCCTATAACTTATATTTTTCTGACACTGGCAGGGGTATTCCTCTTTTCGATTGTTTTGTATGAGATTACGAGCCTGGAGATGTTTAGTAACTGCCGTTTGTATCAAAACTCACATCAGCGCAGTTATGTGTATCAGTTGGCCAGTGTTTTGGGGACTTTGGTTTGTATATTAAGTCCGATAATTGTTTTTAAATTTTACCGAATCCATAGAAAACAGACGGACGAGACGCTTTTGTTCAATCAAATGCAATTGAATTCGTTAAAGGGACAATTGAATCCGCACTTTTTATTCAATACCTTTAATACACTGTACGGAATTAGTCTGGAGTTTCCGGACCGTACCCCGGATTTGATCATGAAAGTATCGCAGTTGATGCGTTATCAGCTTGAAAGCAACAACAAACAATGTGTTTCTCTGGAAGACGAACTGGAATTTATAAACAGTTATGTGCAGCTGGAAAAAGAAAGGGTAGGCTATCGCTGTGAGATTACTTATGATTGTAAAATTGACAACGAAAACGCCTATAAAGTATCGCCCATGCTGTTGATTGCATTTATCGAAAATGCGTTCAAACACGGAACCTGTGCGATCGAGAAGTGTTTTGTGAGAATCATTATTACGGTTGAGAACGGTTTGTTGCATTTGCATGTGGTGAACTCCATTCCAAAGAAAAAAACCGATGTGGTTTCGACTAAGATTGGTTTAAAAAATACCATTGAGCGTTTGAATCTGATTTATGGTAAAGCCTATAAGTTAGACATTCAGGACGATAAAAATACCTACATTGTAGATTTGAAAGTGCAATTGAAAAAGTTTGTCGAATGAGAGAGCCTAAAAAATGTATAATTGTTGACGACGAACCGGCAGCGCATTATGTGCTGGCGAATTATATCAAACAAAATCCGCAATTAGAATTGGTTTTCCAGGGGTATAACGGTATTGAGGCAATGGACTATCTGAGGGAACACCCTGTTGATCTGATGTTTTTGGATATCAATATGCCGGAAATTTCGGGGATGGAATTGCTGAAGATTATTCCAACACATCCCAGTACAATTTTGACGACGGCTTATTCGGAATATGCTCTTGAAAGTTATGATTACGGTGTTATAGATTATCTTCTCAAACCTATTTATTTTCCCAGATTCCTGAAAGCGATCGATCGTTTTTTTGCGACGGAAAATGGTAAAATGAAAACAGAAGAAGCTGTTGCGAGTGCTGTTACAGTCAAAGTTGATGGTTATTTTATTGATATCGAATTAGATCAACTTTTGTTTGCGCAGAGTTTTGGCAATTATGTGAAACTGCATACCACAAAAAGAACGTATCTGGCTTCTATCACTACCAGTGAATTTGAGAAATGTTTGCCGGAGAAGAATTTCATGCGCATCCATAAATCCTATATCGTAGCACTGGATAAAATTGAAGCAACAGACAAAGATTTTGTAGTGATTAAAAATGAAAGACTGCCAATTGGTATTACGTACAAGAGAGAATTGTCGGATCGATTGAAAAAATAATACCGATGTAATATTGGATTGAACTATAAATAAAGTTCATATAAAACCGGAAATAAGGAAGCTTACTAATTCAATTATTTCAAAGAAGAAGCCTGCTCAGGAGTTATTTCCGGCAGGCTTTTTTGATATGTTTGTATTAGTTACAAGTTTCAGGATAGTATTTTCTCTTTCCATTCAGGAAGTTTTACGCCTTTAAAGACAAGCCATAAACTAAGTGACAATTCAGCAATTAAACAAGGCATTAATAAAAGAATACTCGAAAGTTGTGGAGCCAGAATTAAGGCAAAACTATTGGTGAGATAACAGATTCCGGCAATGGCCATTAAAACTCCGATTGCTTTTGGAAAGTAGCCCGATTTAAAGATCATATAGCCTTCCAGCAGACATACAAATCCGAAAAAGATCAATCCGATTCCGAAACCAAAATCATGCAGTTTGATCGAAAGATACGACAAGGTGTGCAATTGATCCGGGTGGAAAGATTTTAAATAAGCAGCGTCACCCAAAAAGAACAAAGCCGCGAGAAGATTGAGTTTATTGGCTACTAAAACGGCAGTCTGAATCAAATTAAACGATAAATTTAAAAGAGCCAGTTTTCGGTTTACGGGTTTTAGCAGGTAATAGAGAATAATCATTACAGGTAAATCGCAAATTTGCATGATGAGATCTGCCGTAATGCCAATTTTCCATAAAAATTGTGAATGTATAATGTTATTGGCCGTTGCGTTAGCGTCTGCGGGCACAAACAATTTGTTTCTGACAAAGGTCTCGGCGAAGAATCCCATGACAATAATCACCAGATATAAGGCACCGGCTATACGGGCATAAAATTGTGGTGAGGTTTCAAAATTTTTCAGGCTAGCATTCATTTTTGTGGTTTTGGTTTCTCGTAAGACGCCTGAGAAAGAACATTGTTACCGTTTATTTTAACATTTTTTTATAAGATCATTTTTTCTTCAGAATAAAGTAGTAATTTTAATACGTGATTGTAAGGACTGTTAATTTAAAATTGGGCCAGATGAAAAACCTACTCCTAATGATTCTCTTTTTGTATAGCAGCTTTTTAATAGGGCAAAATGAAGTTTATCCCAACAAAGTGGTGACTCCACCCGAAAAAGTAGTGTTTACTTTTCAGAAAGAATATCCCGGTAAAGTTCCGGTATGGACTTTAAAATACGTTGGAGATGATGATGACGAAATTCGATATGAGGCCAAATTCAAAAAGGATAAAAATACCAATGCGTTGGCGGTTTACGATAATTTAGGAGTTCTGAAAGCCTTTGAGTTGCAAATTCCGTTAAGTCAGCTGCCACAAAAAGCACAAGCCTATCTGAAGAAAAATTACCCTGCCAGTGCTATCAAAGAACTAGCGGTTGTAGTTGATGATAAAAATAAAACGACCTACGAGGTCGGAGTACAAAAAAACTCCAAATTCTACGATGTGGTGTTTGATAAAAATGGAGGTTTTGATGTAATCATCGAAAAAGATTAAAAAGCATTCTTACTAACTCAATATATTAAAAAGGACAAACCCGACAGGTTTTTAAAACCTGTCGGGTTTAGTTTTTTAGTACCGCAATAAGTTATTTAAAACGAAATAGTCGAAATCCGTTTACCAAACCCGACAGGTTTCAAAAACCTGTCGGGTTTAATTATAGATTCGCAAAATAAAAATTACAAATTCATTCCGCCTGAAACTTCGATGCGTTGCGCGTTTACCCAGCGTGCATCTTCGGTACATAAAAAGGCAACTACACCACCAATATCGTCCGGTAAGCCCACTCTTCCCAGGGCGGTAACTGCAGCTAAGTTTTTGTTTAATTGTTCGTTGTCGCGTACCACTCCGCCACCAAAATCGGTTTCGATAGCGCCCGGAGCCACTACATTGGCTCTGATTTTTCGTTCGCCCAATTCTTTGGCCTGATATTTTGTTAGCGTTTCAATAGCACCTTTCATAGAGGCATAGGCCGCATAACCCGGAAAAGAAAATCTTGCCAGACCGGTTGAGATATTTACAATTCCGCCACCATCATTCATGAGCTTTAGTGCTTTTTGTGTTAAGAAAAAGGGGCCTTTAAACTGTATATTAGTCAATTGGTCGAATTCGGCTTCTGTTGTTCCTATAAATGAATTGTGGAGTCCAATTCCGGCATTGTTTACTAAAAAGTCAAACGTATCCGTGTTAAAAGTACTTTTCAAAGCTTCTGAAATAGAGTTGAAAAAGGGATCAAATGTACCGGAATCAGCCACATTTAATTGAAGAGCGGCTGCTTTTTGCCCTAAACCCTCAATCTCTTTTACAACTGAATCGGCTTCGTCTTTTTTACTGTTATAAGTAATGATCACGTCGATTCCTTTTTTGGCAATTGCGATTGCCATATTTTTCCCTAAACCTCTGCTACCACCGGTAACCAGAGCAATTTTTGTGTTTACTGCCATTTTATATTTGTTTTTATTATGATTGTTTGTGTTGAAATCATTCTTTAAATTCACAATACAAAGGTAGGAGCGAAGCAGGAGTGGGGAGTTGTAAATATCAAACCGAAGTTTGCAAAATTCAAATCAAGAAATTAGGTACGGAAGGCCAAAGGGGTAAAAGAGGTTTGTTTTTTAAAGAAATTCGAGAAATGGGCTAATTCTTCAAAACCCAAAGAAAAAGCAATTTCGGAGATATTCCAGTCTGTTTGTTTTAAAAGAATTTTGGCTTCACTGGTCAAACGGCTGCTGATTAATTCGGTTGTAGTTTTTCCGGTATTTTCTTTTAGAACCTTATTGAGATGATTCACATGAACCGATAATCTTTCTGCAAAATCTTTGGCGGTTCTGAGCTGTAATCGCTGATTTGGAGATTCAATCGGAAATTGTCGTTCTAGCAGTTCAGCAAATAAAGAGGAAACTCTGGCTGCCGAATTGTGTTTCGAATACAAGGCCGTTATAGGCTGTAATTTTTGCCCGAAGTGAATTAACTCAGCGACATAATTCCGAATCAAATCGTATTTGTAAATATAATCGGAGTTGATTTCTTTTTGTATTTTGTTGAAAATCAATTCTACTTCGGTCACTTCTTCGTCCGTTAGCTGAAAAACAGGATAACCGTCAGAAGCAAAAATCGGAAGTTCGTCTAAATCAATTCCGCTTTTTGTTTTTGATAAAAACTCACTGGTAAACACACAAAATTGTCCCGACTGATTAGTGTCCTGTGGCAAATAATTGTATGGGATTTTTGGCGTAGCAAACAGAAGGCCCTGTTTTTCAATCTCGATTATTTTATCAGCATATTCGGCGCGGTTTCGACCTTTAATCAAGCTGATTTTGTAATAGGCACGTCGGTCGTAAGGCATGATCGCTTTCCCTTGAAGCCGTTCCAGAAGCTCCTTAATATCAAACACATTAAAATGACCAATTTCTTTTTGAATGTCATTAGGCAATAAAGAACTCGGTTCAACAGACGAGCCTTCAGTAATATCTTTGTAAAAGGAATCCAGTGATTTCATAGCTGAGAATTGTAAAATTCAAATATACGGAAATTCTAAATATCAAATTCCAAATTCCAAGTTTCAGGTTTCAGGTTTCAGGTTTCAAGTTTCAGGTTTCAAGTTTCAGGTTTCAAGTTTCAGGTTTGCGCAATCTTGTCATTTCGAGGAACGAGAAATCACATACGAGGAGCGACAGAGATTGTCGACTTAGTTTGCGTAGTTTCTGGTGTGATTTCTCCCTTCGGTCGAAATGACAAAACTGAATAATTGGAAAGTGTATGAGGTAAGGAGACTAGGCTGAGCGAGAGTTTTCAGATTTCAAGTTTCACATCTCACACTTCACATTTAAAACAAACTTCCCTGGATTAATTCCGGCTGGGGATTACTGCCAAAAGGGATCGAATCAATCACAAAAAACTGTTTTTTTATAGGGTCGAATTCGCGTAGAACTATTGCTTCGCATAAAAAATCCATTGCAATTGTGGTAAAAAGCTGTGATGCTGTTTTAAGATGCTCGGGAGTCAGTTTCCGGCCAATAGAAATATGAGGATCGCTACTTTTTTTAAGATTAGAAAGCAGTAATGCCTCCTGTGTTTTTTTCATAATCGGTTTTAAATCCTTCTTTGATTCTTCATTTGGAGCAATGAAAAAAGCACCGCTTTCATACGAGCCAAAATGATCTAGTAGCACCTGAAAAGGAGTATAGCTATTACAAACTTTTAAAAGCCTTTGTCTGAATTTATCTATTTGAGAATCGTCAGTTGAAAATTCACAAATCGTAATATGCGCTATTGAATTCTTACTGTTGTACCATCCAATTTCAGCAGCTAAAAGTTCTTTCATTACTTTGATAGCCTCAATTATTTCTTGCGACGGGTGAATAACAACTGAATATTTCTTTTCCATTTTTGGCGTTTGGTTTGGTGCAAATTTAAATAAACCGTTTGGATTCGGACGGTTTAAGATCAGTCCCTTTAAAACGTGAGGCCACACGCGAAGAAATGCTCCGGTCTATAAATTTCCTTTAAGATGTAGTCGATGCTCTATTTCTGATTTTAACAATCCGCTTCCCCCTCCAAAATGTTCAATAACTTCGACATTAGGTTGTTCTTTCAGGCAGAAAGAGGTAAATTCCTTCTCGATATGATCTTCAATTCCCGAACTCAAAAGAACAATATCTATTTTGTGGTTCAGAAAATACTCCTGAGCTAATTTTTCGTCACTGAAACCAACTGCATTCCAGTTTTCATAAGCATTGACCAGTCGCAGCAAAATTTCCAGTATCGCCTGGTTTTTTCCAAGTATTAAAAATTCGTATGTTTTCATAGTTAGTAGAGTTTTTTTTCTAAGGTACTGAGGTTCTGAGACACTAAGGTTCTAAGGTTTTAGATTCCACAATCTTAGTACCTTAGAAAAAGACATGTGTTTGACAAATTTACTAGTAAAGAATTTGT
Organism: Flavobacterium sp. T12S277; assembly: GCF_048514875.1. Lineage (NCBI taxonomy): Bacteria > Pseudomonadati > Bacteroidota > Flavobacteriia > Flavobacteriales > Flavobacteriaceae > Flavobacterium > Flavobacterium sp. T12S277. The sequence continues at coordinate 60,368 of NZ_JBLYEG010000015.1, forward strand.
TTCAACTTAATCTAGAATAAGAAAACCACAAAGTTTTCAAAACCTTAGCACCTCAGTACCTCAGAAAAAAAATAAAAGATTTTTACCCCCTGCTGATTCAGACAGTCAGTGACTTAGCGGTAGTAGAGCGAAAAAGATTTTTGGAATGTGGAAAGGCGTAATGATTTCTCTAAAGTTGCATGTACTTTTGCGCCGTAGAAACCGTGGGTTATGTCGTGTTTACCTTTTATGCGGCATGTAGGTTGCTATAATTAACTGTTTTTGGAGAAACAATTTTTTTAATTACAATGAAAATTTGACTTATTCATTTGATCGTGGGTATAAGCTTTGTATGAATTTGCAAGAGTACAAAAGAGTCTTATTTTTATAGGGTTTTTAGATTTGGTTGGTTGGTTAACCGAGTCTAAAGACCCTTTTTTTTTGCGTTTATTTTTCTTTAAAATGTGGCGTACCCATTAGCTTTAAGCCATTCTTCACAATCTTTGGTCCAGAATTTACTGGTATCGTTGACTCCCAGACCAAAACCATGCCCGCCTTTTTCATAAAGATGTAACTCAGTCGGAACGCCATTTTTTTTGAGCGCAAGGTAGTAATTGATGCTATTCTCTGACAAAACCACTGTATCATCGGTAGCGTGAATTAAAAAAGCTGCAGGAGTCTTTGACGTAACTTTCTTCTCGTTCGAATAAAAATCCAGTAACTCCTGAGGGGGATGGTTTCCAAGCAGACTCGTTTGGGAACCTTTATGCGTAATATCATTTTGCATCGAAATTACCGGATAGATCAATAGCGAAAAATCAGGACGAGCACTTATTGTAGAATTTGTTTCGTAGGTCACATCGTCGTAATGAGTGGCTAAGGTCGAGGCCAAATGTCCTCCCGCTGAGAAACCAATAATACCAATTTTGTTGCTGTCTATGTTGTATTTGGCCGCATTTTGCCTCACATAACGCATGGCTTCCTGCGCATCCTGTAATGGGCCGGTATTTTTATTTTTCATGATCTGATCACTAGGCAATCTGTATTTGACCACAAAAGCGGCAATTCCTAAACGATTCAGCCAGTTGGCAACTTTCGTGCCTTCTTTGTCTATTGCTAAATGCTGATATCCTCCGCCCGGGAAAATAAGAACAGCGGTCTGATTGGGTTTAGGATTTTTCGGTAAAAAAATACTCAGAGTTGGAATGCTGACTAAACTCGTGCTTTGTACTTTTCCGTCTTTAAGAGATTCGTTTTCTATATAATTAGAAGCTTTTATAGCTCCTGGAATCGTATTCCACAGTGGTATGATTTGATCTTGTGCGTGTAATTTAGACTGTATTATGGTGAGTAAAAATAGCGTTAGAAGTACTTCTTTGATGGTATAGTGTTTTAAAAAAGGCAATTTTTTCATGAATTATTTGAATTTTTAAGTGAATGAAATGGGAGTTTTAATCGCAAAATTTTTGATCAGATTTTAGTTCCGGTAAAAATGTAACAAATGACTTTTGCCCTGTAGATTGCAGAATTACTGGGGATTCATCAAAAGTGAAAGTTTTCTGGACAATTTTGATACATAAAACGGACAAATTTCACACAATAGCTTTTAACAAATATATTGTTTAATCTTTAATTTTGAGTTCTTTTTTTTGATTGATATGTTTAATTATGAGTTTAAATTAATTTTTTCTATAATTTATTTGGAATATAAAGATTTAAAACTATATTTGTGCAATCGATTACATTTGTTTAATTTTGCTAGATTAAATTCAAAGGTGCTGCCGTTTTTGTATCGTGTGTTAACTACAGATTAAACTACCCGAAAAAATATCAATTTTATAATAAACCATTACCATGAACCAAACAGATGCAGTTATTATGAGCCAAACCAAAAAAATTACAGGAAGTTATCGTTGGAGTATATGTGCGTTGCTATTTTTTGCGACAACCATTAATTACTTAGACAGACAGGTACTTTCCTTAACCTGGAGCGATTTTATTGCGCCGGAGTTTCATTGGACGAATAATGATTATGGAAATATAACCGCCTTGTTTTCTATATTTTATGCTGTTTCGCTGCTGTTTGCAGGAAGATTTGTAGATTGGATGGATACCAAAAAAGGATTTCTCTGGGCGATTGGAATCTGGTCTTTTGGAGCTTGTTTGCATGCCTTTTGTGGTATTGCCACAGCCGGAATCATTACGGGAAACTGGTTTGTAGGCTTTGAAGGAGCGAAGGAAGCGATTCACCTTGTAAAAGATACCGGATTGGTAATCAATGTAAGTGTAACCTTGTTCATCTTCGCCCGTTTTGTTTTGGCGGTAGGAGAAGCAGGAAATTTTCCGGCAGCTATTAAAACAACAGCCGAATATTTTCCTAAAAAAGACAGGGCATTTTCAACCAGTATTTTTAATGCAGGTGCCACTGTTGGGGCATTAGCAGCTCCTATATCCATTCCATTTATTGCAAAATCGTTCGGATGGGAAATGGCGTTTATCATTATTGGAGCTTTAGGCTTTGTCTGGATGGGATTCTGGATTTTCATGTATGATAAACCTGAAAAACACCCAAAAGTAAGTGCTGCAGAGTTAGAATATATTCAACAGGATGATGTGGCCGACAGTAAGTTAGAAGGATATGTTCCGGAAACCAAAGACAAAGTATCTTTTGTAGATTGTTTTAAATACAAACAAACCTGGGCATTCGCTTTTGGAAAGTTTATGACCGATGGTGTATGGTGGTTTTTCTTATTCTGGACGCCGGCTTACCTGAGCTCTGTTTACGGAATGGATTCTACGCAGGCCGCTTTGCCTTTATTTGTTTTGTATATGATCACCCTGCTGTCTATTATTGGGGGGTGGTTGCCAACCTATTTTGTGGAGAAAAAAGGAATGAACCCTTACGAAGGCAGAATGAGAGCCATGTTGATTTTTGCATTTTTTCCGTTACTGGCTTTAATTGCACAGCCTTTAGGGTACATAAGTTATTGGGTTCCTGTAGTTATTATTGGTATTGCAGGGGCGGCTCACCAATCATGGTCGGCTAATATTTTTACCACTGTGGGAGATATGTTTCCTAAAAAAGCCATTGCAACGATTACCGGAATTGGCGGTTTAGCAGGAGGTGTTGGTTCAACTTTTATCAACAAGGGATCAGGAATGCTGTTTGATTATGCGAAAGAAAATAATATGTCGTTTATGGGCTTTCATGGAATTGAGGCCGGCTACTTTATCATTTTCTCTATTTGTGCCGTTTGTTACTTAACAGGCTGGTCAGTAATGAAAACGTTAGTGCCAAAATACAGTCCGATAACCAATCTTTAAAATTTTCGGAAGTCCGGTAAACTGTCGTTCAGTATCAGGATAGAAGAGAGAAGTATTAATAAAAAATAAAATAAATTTTTAGTTTCAATTATGGTTTTTAAGGATAAAAATCTAATTTTGTGCAATCGATTACATTAAAATATAATTATGACAAAATATAGCTCAAGATACGCGTCAAGCCCCGAAGCGGTGAAAAAGTATGATACTCAGGAATTGAGAAATGAATTTTTAATTGATGACCTGATGCAGGAAGATGAGATTGTATTAACCTATTCTCATTATGACCGATACATAGCCGGATCGGCAGTTCCGTTAAAGGATCTGGCTTTAGAAAGTATTGATCCGCTTAAAGCTGGTTATTTTTTGGAAAGAAGAGAAATAGGCATCATCAATGTAGGAGGTAAGGGAGCTGTAGTAGTAGAAGGAGTTTCTTTTGAATTGGATTTTAAAGATGCTTTGTATATCGGAAGCGGTAACAAAGAAGTAATCTTTAAAAGCGATGACAGTAAGAATCCTGCAAAATTTTATATCAATTCGGCTCCGGCCCACACTACCTATCCAACGGTAAAAGTAAGTCTGGCGGAAGCCAATAAACTGGAATTGGGTACTATGGAAACCGCCAATCACCGTACCGTAAACCAAATGATCATTGGAGGTGTTGTAACCACCTGCCAGTTGCAGATGGGAATGACCGAGTTAAGACCCGGAAGTGTTTGGAATACCATGCCGGCACACGTACACGATCGCAGAATGGAAGTGTATTTTTATCTCGACATTCCCGAAAATCAGGCCGTTTGCCATTTTATGGGGCAGCCTCAGGAAACAAGACATATTTGGATGAACAATCATCAGGCCGTTATTTCACCACCCTGGTCCATCCACTCCGGTTCCGGAACCAGTAATTATACTTTTATCTGGGGAATGGCCGGTGAGAATTTAGATTATGGAGATATGGATGTGTGTAAAATCACCGATTTAAGATAGAAATTATGGTAAACTCATTGTTTGATATAAAAGGAAAAGTTGCCCTGATTACAGGAAGTACACACGGACTGGGGATGGCAATGGCAAAAGGATTGGGTGAGGCAGGTGCAACAATTGTAATAAACGGTAACTCTTCTCAACAAAAAATTGATGCTGCTGTAGCCGAACTTGAAAAAGACGGAATTCATGCGGTGGGTTATAAGTTTAATGTAACCGATGAGATGGAAGTGATTGCCGCCATTCGACAAATTGAAAATGAAGTGGGTCCCATTGATATCCTGATCAATAATGCCGGAATCATCAAAAGGATTCCGCTGATCGAAATGGAAGTCGCCGATTTTAGGGAAGTTATCGATATTGATCTGGTAAGTCCGTTTATTGTATCAAAGCACGTGGTGAGAGGAATGATTGAAAGAAGACGAGGTAAGATAATCAACATTTGTTCGATGATGAGTGAGTTAGGCCGCAGTACAGTAGGAGCTTATGCTGCTGCAAAAGGCGGTTTGAAAATGCTTACTAAAAACATGGCTACCGAATGGGCCAAACACAATGTTCAGATCAATGGCATTGGCCCCGGTTATTTTGCTACCGAGCAAACCAAACCGATCCGCGTTGACGGGCATCCGTTTAACGATTTTATCATCAGCAGAACGCCGGCCGCAAAATGGGGAGAAGCCAGTGACTTAGCAGGAGCAGCTATATTTTTATCTTCAAAAGCCAGTGACTTTGTCAACGGTCATATTTTGTATGTCGATGGTGGAATTTTGGCAACAATTGGCAAGCCGTCAAACGAATAATTAGTTCAATTATATTAAACAGACATGAGTTCAAATACCTTCATAAACGATAATTTTTTACTTGAAAATAAATTTGCCGAAGAGTTGTATCACGCTTACGCTAAAAATCAGCCCATCATAGATTACCACAACCATTTGAACCCGCAATTTATTGCCGAAGATAAAATTTTTGATACCATTACAAAGGTGTGGATCAACGGAGATCACTACAAATGGCGTGCGATGCGTACCTTAGGGATTAACGAGCAGTTTGTAACCGGAACTGCTTCCGACAAAGATAAGTTCTTAAACTGGGCGAAAACAGTTCCGTATACCATGCGCAATCCTTTGTACCATTGGACACACTTAGAACTGGCCCGTTATTTTGATATTTATGATTTGCTGAATGAAAAATCGGCGGAGAAAATATACATCGAAACCACGGAGAAAATTAACTCTCCAGCCTACAGCACACAAAATTTGCTTAAAAAAGTAAACGCTGAATTGGTTTGTACCACCGAAGATCCTATTGATAATTTGGAGTTTCATCAGAAACTGGCAAAAAATCCAATCGGAACCAAAATGAGTACAGCATTCAGACCTGATAAAGCGATCTTAATTTCTAATGATGGCTATAATGCATATCTGGACACATTAGGGGATGTGTCCGGAGTTGCAATACACACCTACTCAGATTTGTGCAGTGCCTTAAGAAACCGAATTGAGTTTTTCAATCAAAATGGCTGTAAATTGAGCGATCATGGTCTGGATCAGATTTACTTTGAAGATTTTACAGAAAATGAAATCAACACCATTTTCAAAAAGAAAAGAGAAAACAGAATTTTAAGCCCCGAAGAAATTTTAAAATTTCAAAGCGCTGTATTGTTATTCTTGTCCGAAACCTATCATGAATTTGGATGGGTACAGCAGTTTCATTTAGGAGCATTGCGAAATAACAACGCCCGTATGCATCGAATTTTAGGACCGGACACAGGTTGGGATTCTATAGGAGATTATCCGCAGGCACAAAAACTATCCGGCTTTTTAAATGCCCTGGACAGTCAGGATAAATTGACCAAAACCATTATTTATAACCTAAATCCGGCTGATAATGAGGTTATGGCAACCATGATTGGAAATTTCAATGACGGTAGTGTCAGAGGAAAAGTGCAGTTTGGATCAGGCTGGTGGTTTTTGGATCAGAAAGACGGAATGACGAAACAATTAAATGCCCTTTCCAATATGGGGTTAATCAGCTGTTTCGTGGGGATGCTAACAGATTCAAGAAGCTTTCTGTCGTTCCCGAGACATGAGTATTTCAGACGTATTTTATGCAATCTTCTGGGAGATGAAATCCAACGCGGTGAGCTTCCGAATGATATGGAATGGATTGGAAAATTAGTGGCTGATATTTCGTATAACAATGCAAAAGGATATTTCGGTTTTTAGTGAAATGTGAAATGTGAAGTGTGAAATGTGAGAAGAAAGAGTTTTAGCGTCAAAGCTTAAAATCTTTTTAATCATAATAATCTGTGGCAAAAAAATAATAATAAATATGAGTAAAGTAGTTGCATTTGGGGAAATCATGTTGCGTTTGTCGACTGAAAGACATTTGCGTTTTTCGCAAGCTACAGCATTTGGCGCTACATATGGCGGCGGCGAATTTAACGTTTGCGTGTCTTTGACGAACTATGGTGTCAATGCAGAATTTGTAACAAGATTACCCGAGAATGAAATTGGGGTTTCGGCCTTAAAAGAAATGCGAAAAATGAATGTAGAGTCCCGTAACGTAGTGTACGGAGGCGAACGTTTAGGGATTTATTTTCTGGAAACCGGTGCAGGAACACGCGGCAGTAATGTTGTTTATGATCGTGCCCACAGCTCAATGGCAACTATTGAAAAAGGAATGATTGACTGGGAGAAAGTGCTCGAAGGAGCAACTTGGTTTCATTGGAGCGGAATTACGCCGGCAATTTCTCAAAGTGCTGCCGAAGCCTGTTTAGAAGCAGTGAAAGCGGCTCATAAGTTGGGAATCACAATTTCCTGTGATTTGAATTACAGATCAAAATTATGGCAATATGGAAAAACGCCAGCCGACGTAATGCCGGAGCTCTTGCAATACTGCAACGTTGTTTTAGGAGATATTGATACCGCTTATTTTATGCTTGGAATTCCGAAAGTCAATCCGGATTATCAGGAGGAGAAATCACTTCCGGTTTTGTACCGCAAATTGTTTGATTTGATTCCGAATTTAAAAACAGTAGCCACAACCCTGCGTTATTCTGTAAATGCTTCACACCAGAGAATTGGCGGAATTTTGTTTGACGGAAAAGCCATTTATCAGGCAGCCGTAAAAGAAGTAACGCCAGTTGTAGACCGAGTAGGAAGCGGAGATGCCTTTATGGGAGGTTTAATTTACGGATTGCAACAATATCAGAATAACCATCAGCGGGCCCTAGATTTTGCAGTGGCCGCCTGCTGTTTAAAACATACCATAGCCGGAGATTATAATCTGGTAACCTTAAAAGAAGTTGAAAATATAATAGATGGTGATTCTGCCGGATTAGTATCCAGATAATTGATTTAAATATGGCAAAATATTCAAGAATAGAAGTGGCTTTAACGATGAAAGAGAACGGAATGGTTCCGCTATTCTTTCATTCAGATATCGAAATAAGCAAGAAAGTACTAAAAGCCTGTTATGATGGAGGCGCACGATTAATGGAGTTTACAAGCAGGGGAGATTTTGCTCATGAAGTTTTTGGTGCTTTAAACAAGTATGCTTTGGCAGAATTACCGGGAATGATGCTTGGTGTAGGTTCTGTTACAGATGCGGCTGCGGCTTCGTTGTATATGAGTTTAGGAGCAAATTTTATCGTAACGCCGGTTTTTAGAGAAGATATAGCAATCGCCTGTAATCGCCGAAAAGTGCTTTGGTCTCCGGGCTGTGGAACTTTGACGGAAATTGCGAGAGCCGAAGAATTAGGATGCGAAATAGTAAAACTGTTCCCAGGGGATATTTACGGACCGGAATTTATAAAGGCTATAAAAGGCCCTTGCCCGTGGACAAGTATTATGCCTACCGGCGGAGTTTTGCCAACAGTAGACAGCCTGACTTCGTGGTTTAATGCAGGAGCAACCTGTGTTGGGATCGGGTCACAGTTAATTTCAAAAGACATATTGGATAACAATGATTTTGACGGACTAAAAACAAAAGTCAGTCAGGTTCTTGAGATCATAAAAAATATTAAAAATAAATAAGGAGTAATCATGCCAATCCTTATTTAACATGCGTTTTTTTAGATTTTAGAAATTGTAATTGAGCATTACGCTTGATAAATAAATTTTGTGAATCCTCACAGCAAGATTTGTTTTCCTCACACAAGCGTAATGTTTCTTTTACAAGACGAGAGAAGGAGCGGAAGTAAGAGATTAAACGTGGTTATTTGTAACACTTTAAGAGAAAAGTAATGGAAAAAATAAACAGAGAAAACTCAGGTTTTTCAGAAAAACTTCCTATAAAAATAGTTCAGTTTGGAGAAGGTAACTTTTTGAGAGCCTTTGTCGAATACGCTTTTCAAAAATTAAATCAGGACGCTGGTTTTAATGCAGGAATTGCCGTAGTACAGCCTATTGACAGAGGTTTGGTGAATATGATTAATGCTCAGGACGGACTATATACCCTGTTTATGAAGGGCGTTAAAAAAGGAGAAGAAATTCAGGAGAAAGAATTGATTAGCAATATCGTGAAAGCAGTGGATCCTTACGCTTCTTTTCAGGAATATCTGGCTTTAGCCAAAGAAGAAGAACTGGCTTTTATCATTTCAAATACAACCGAAGCAGGTATCGAATACATCGAATCCGATCAGCTGGCGATGCAGCCACCGGTTTCATTTCCGGCTAAATTAACGGTGCTTTTGTATGAAAGATTCAAACATTTTAACGGTGCGGCAGACAAAGCTTTAACGATTATTCCTTGTGAATTAATCAATTACAATTCAGATACTTTAAAAGAAATTATTTTAAAATATTGTGCTGATTGGAAACTGGAAGAAGAATTTATTTCCTGGTTAACCAACAGCTGTTCTTTTCACAATACCTTGGTAGACCGAATTGTACCGGGTTATCCTAAAGACCAGATCGAAGAATACAACAGCCAGTTAACTTATAAAGACGATTTGATTGTAAGTGCCGAAAGCTTCTTTTTATGGGTGATTGAAGGCGATGATCAGCTAAAAGCAAAACTTCCGTTTGATCAAACCGCTTTAGATGTGAAAATCGTGGCAGACATGCAGCCTTACCGCACGCGCAAGGTGAGAATTCTGAATGGAGCACATACCGCTATGGTTCCTTTTTCAATGCTTTATGGCAACGAAACAGTAAAAGAAACGGTTGATAATGCTTTTACAGGAGCTTTCGTAAACAAAGCTGTTTTTGAGGAAATTAATGAGACCTTGAACATGGACAAAGTAGAATTGGCCAGTTTCTCTGAAGAAATTTTGGATCGTTTCAGAAACCCGTTTATCAAGCATTTACTCTCATCTATTGCATTAAATTCAGTTTCAAAATTCAAAGTAAGGGTATTGCCTAGTTTGACAGGTTATGTAGCGATTCACGAGAAACTTCCGGTTCATTTAACATTTGCATTTGCGGCCTTAATTCGTTTCTACAAAGGAACTTGGAAAGGGCAGGCCTTGCCGGTTAATGACAGTGAGGATATCGTCTCTTTTTTTGACAGTCTTTGGAAATCGGATGATTATGAAAAAATAGCGCGACTGACTTTGCAAAATAAAAATTTCTGGGACGAGGATTTAACTCTGCTGCCGGGATTAACAAAAGCAATTGCAGTGGCATTGGAAGAAATTGATGCAAACGGAGTTGAAAATGGTTTCGCCAATTTTCAAAAACAAATAAACAAGGTAACTCAGAAAGTTTAGTTATGGCAACGCAAAAAAAACTAATAAAAGTTCATCCTACTGACAACGTAGCGGTAGCTTTAGTGAATCTTTCAGCTGGTGAGGTGATTGATTTTGACGGCTCGGCTGTTACTGTAGAGAGTGATGTGAAAATGAAACATAAAATCGCGATGGTTCCTTTTAATATAGGTGACAGGATTATTATGTACGGTGTTTTGGTGGGGAAAGCCAGTGCTAAAATTGAAAAGGGAGGTTTGCTTTCTACAGCAAATGTCAAACATGAAAGCGATAAGGTTACCGGAAAAACAGAAACGATTGGCTGGACGGCTCCTAATATTGACAAATGGAAAGACAGAACTTTCATGGGCTATCACAGAGAAGACGGGCAAGTTGGAACAGAGAATGTATGGTTGTTTTTTCCATTGGTATTTTGTGAGAACCGAAACATCGAAATCTTAAAAGACATCTTTGAGAAAGAATTGATGAAACCGAAGGAAAACGATTATCAATTGTTGCTTCGTTCTTTGGTCAAATCAGAAACGGGTGGTGCAGGAAATGAAGCCGCTTCAAATGAAGCCAATTTATTCAACAATATCGAAGTAAAATTTATCACGCATCAGGGTGGTTGTGGCGGTATTCGTCAGGATTCGCATAGTTTGGCTAAATTGTTGGCGGGTTATGTAAACAATCCAAACGTGGCGGGAGCAACTGTTTTGAGTTTGGGCTGTCAGAATCTGCAGATTCAGATTTTTAAAGATGCTTTAGATGCCATAAATCCAAACAGTAAAAAACCGGTTTTGATTTACGATCAGCAGCAAATCGGAACCATCGAAACCATGTTGAGCAGTGTCGTAAAAGATACCTTTGAAGCAATTAAAAAAGCCAATGAAGTACAAAGAGCTCCGGCACCTTTGTCAAAACTAAAAATTGGTTTAGAATGTGGCGGTTCAGACGGATTCTCGGGAATTTCGGCTAACCCGACTTTAGGAGTAACGTCAGATTTACTGGCCGCTTTAGGAGGAACTACCATTCTTTCGGAATTTCCTGAATTGTGCGGGGTAGAACAGGAATTGGTCAATCGTTGCGTGGAAGATGAAGGAGGAGAGCGTTTTCTCGAATTGATGAAATGGTACGAAAAAACGGTGGTAGATGCCGGTTCAGGATTTGATATGAACCCTTCTCCGGGAAATATCAAAGACGGATTGATTACCGATGCGATGAAATCTGCGGGAGCAGCTAAAAAAGGCGGTACATCACCAATTACGGGTGTTTTTGATTATGGTGAATACATTTCAAAACCAGGATTAACCTTGCTTTGCACACCTGGAAATGACGTTGAATGTACAACAGCAATGGTAGGTTCAGGAGCCAATATGGTATTGTTTACGACAGGTTTGGGAACTCCAACAGGAAACCCGATCGCACCCGTAGTGAAAATTTCATCCAACACAGATCTGGCTAAAAAAATGTCGGACATCATTGATATTGATACCGGCGGAATCATCACCGGAGAAAAAACGATCGACGAAATGGCCGACGAAATGTTGGAATTTATCATCGATGTTGCCAGTGGTACCATTAAAACCAAAGCAGCAATCTTAAATCAAAACGATTTTATTCCCTGGAAAAGAGGAGTTTCACTTTAAGTTTATTTAAATTGGATTTATAAAATGATTAAAAAAAGAACCCTAAAAGTCAATAAATAGATTGATTTTTAGGGTTTTATTATTTGTTTTTTTAGCAATATTTATAGTAATTCATCCAGTTTGTCATTTCGACCGAAGGGAGACTCGAGCGATAGCGAACAGGCGAAGCAAATCACACTCGCTAATCGACAAAGATTGGCGACATTTTTTGCGGAGTCTCTAATGCGATTTCTCCCTTCGGTCGAAATGACAAGATTGGGGAAAATAAACTTTGTGTGTTCTGATTCTGTTTAAGAAGAAGATGTTGTTCTGCTGGAAGACTTACGAATGTGCAATTCCGGCGCAAGAACGACCTTTTTTTCGATTTTAATAGTCTCGGTTTTATCAACCTGTTCCAGAAAAACACGTGCAGACATTTTCCCCATTTCTAAAGGAGATTGGTCTACAGAGGTAATGGATAACTCCATGAATTTGGTAAAAGGTTCGTTACTGAAACCGGCTACACAAAATTCTTTCGGAATATTGATGTTTCTTTCTTTTAATTCCTGTATAGCGCCTAAAGCAGCAAAATCACTCGATGAGAATATCGCATCGGGAGGAGTTTCCAGTTGAAGCAAAAGGTCAACAGCCTCTTTTCCGTGATCAACCGTACTTTTAACCGGAATAACGTACGCTTCATTAAAAGGGATTCCGCTATCCAGTAATGCCTGTTTGTAACCGAGGAACCTGTTCTTGAAAATTTCAAGCGACTGATCTCCGGATAAATGTGCAATTTGTTTGCAGCCTTCATCGATCAAATGTTTGGTGGTTAAATAACCGCCTCTAAAATCATTTATCGTTACAGAGCTTACGCCGTCAATATGTTTGCTTCTGTCAAAAAAGATCAACGGAACATTTTTTTCTAAGACATATTGAAAGGCACCGTCGTTTTCTCCCGTGACATCGGTAACCGACATGATGATGCCGTCGACCTGAGCGTCTATTAAAGTATATAGATTTTCGTTTTCTCTTTTCGGGCTTTCGTGCGTCTGGCAAATAATAACCTGATAGCCATGCGGATGAAGTTCTTCTTCGATACCTCTGATTACCGAAGCAAAAAAGTTGCTGTCGATACGAGGAACGATAACGCCAATATTATTACTTCGGCCACTTTTTAAGGCGAGCGCCAGCTTATTCTGCTTGTAATTCATTGAAGCCGCAGTTTTAATAACCAACTCACGAGTGCTCTCTTTTATTTTCGGATTGTTGTTTAACGCCCGGGAAACAGTAGCAGCGGTGATATTTAATTTTTCGGCAATATCGTAAATGGTTATTTTTTCGCTCATGAAAAATGTTTTTTCAAATTAATCTCTGACAAAAATACATATTTTTTTATAACGTTACACAAATTGTTATCGATTACCATAATTTATAATTAAAACGATTTCAGTTGCACAATGCTAATAAATTATATGTTTTTTTACATTAAGTGTAATTATAATTCCCAATAAAAATTAAATATATAATTAATTTTCAAATAAATTTGGTGCATTGGAACTTATTTTTTACTTTCGTGTAATCGATTACATAATTGCATTGTTTTGGAAATCAAACCAAAAATATCATACAAATGACTACAGGGAAAGTTTTAGTGTTTAAATCAGTTTTAATGGCGGTGGCAGCAGGAATCATTATGTTGTCTTGTGGGAAGCAGGTTTTGACAGTTTCTGAATCTGATCCCTGGAAAAACAAAGAAGCCATCGTTAACAGCATTCCCGAAACCCGCTTTCCGGATAAGACTTATAATATTAAAGACTTTGGAGCGGTGGCCGACGGAAAAACATCAAACACCTTAGCCTTTGAAAAAGCAATAAAAACATGTGCTCAGAATGGTGGTGGAAAAGTACTGGTTCCTGACGGGAAGTATCTAACAGGAGCCATTCATTTAGAAAGCAATGTAAACCTGCATTTGGACGATCATGCTGAAATTCTTTTTAGTATCAATCCTAATGAATATCCTATAGTTCATACCTCATTTGAAGGAACCGAGCTGATGAATTATTCCCCTCTTATTTATGCAAAGAACAAAACCAACATTGCCATAACCGGAAAAGGAACTTTAAACGGACAGGCTGATCACACCAATTGGTGGATTTGGTCGGGAGGTAAAGATTACGGCTGGAAAAAAGGAATTCCATCACAAAATGACCCGCAGAACCGTGAGGTTTTGGTAGATATGGCCGAAAAAGGAGTTCCGGTTCCCGAAAGAGTTTTTGGAGAGGGACGTTACCTGCGCCCTAATTTTATTGAGTTTTTTGAATGCAATACCGTTCTGGTAAAAGACATTACGATCATAAACGCTCCTTTTTGGATCTTACATCCTCTAAAATCCATGAACATCATTATTGATGGTGTTACCGTAAACAGTCATGGACCTAATAATGACGGTTGTGATCCCGAATACTCGCAAAACATTCTCATCAAAAACTGCACGTTTAATACCGGTGATGATTGTATCGCAATCAAAGCAGGAAGAGATGCCGATGGCCGACGTGTGGCTATTCCGAGCAAGAATATCATTGTTCAGAATTGTAAAATGATTGATGGTCATGGGGGAGTTGTTATTGGCAGTGAAATATCGGCCGGTGTCAACAACGTTTTTGTAGAAGACTGTGTCATGGACAGCCCCAATCTGGATCGCGCCATCCGGATCAAAACCAATTCAAAAAGAGGCGGGGTCATAGAAAATGTATATGTCCGAAATCTTGAAGTCGGAACTGTAAAAGAATGTGTTTTAAAATTAAACATGTTTTACAACGTCTACGGATCGCAAACGGGCAACTTTATTCCGACCATCCGAAACATAAGCCTTGAAAATGTAAAAGTGAAAAATGGGGGAAAATATGGAATCTGGGCAGAAGGTTATGCACAATCTCCCGTTGAAAATATCACGCTTAAAAACGTAGTCATTCAAAAAGTAGACTCCGTACACCTGCTTAAAAACGTAAAGAACATCAAATTTATGAATACCTATATCAATGAAAAAAAAGTAGAATAACTTCTAAAACAAAAACTATCAATTAACCAAACCATTTTTAAAAATTATGAATATCAGACCATTATTAAAGAAAAAAATAAAATACAGTCTTGTATTTTTATTTTTCCTGAATTTTCTGTTGAGCACCGCCACTTATGGGCAGTCGACTACAATAGAGGGGAAAATTACAGATGCTGCGGGTTTATCATTGCCAGGTGTAAACATTCAGGAAAAAGGAACTAAAAATGGAACTTCTACAGATTTTGAAGGAAGTTTTAAAATAAATGTCACCAGTAACAAAGCTATTTTAATTGTAAGCTACTTAGGTTTTCAGACGCAGGAAGTGAGTGTCGCCGGAAAATCGAAAGTAAATGTTAGCCTTGCCGAACAATCGAACTCACTTAATGAAGTGGTGGTTGTAGGGTATGGTACAGCAAAAAAGACAGATCTTACAGGGGCTGTCAATACCTTATCGGCGGCTAAAATAACCGAGAGAAACGTGACGAACCCAATGGAAGCCATTCAGGGGGGTATTGCCGGAGTTCAGGTAACTTCAAACAGTGGCCGAATTGGAGACGGTTTTAATGTGGTGATCAGAGGAACAAACTCGATCAATAAAGATGGTTCTAAACCGCTTTTTGTGGTAGACGGTGTACCGAGTGACAATATTGACTTCCTGAATCCGCAGGATATTGCGAGAATGGACGTACTGAAAGATGCCTCTTCTGCTGCAATTTATGGTTCAAGAGGAGGAAGTGGGGTTATCATTGTAACCACCAAAAGCGGAACGAGCGCTAAGTCGGGTGTAACGGTTACATTTGACAGCTCTTATGGTAACAAACAGGCCGTTCGATTACCAAAACTAATGAGTCCTGAAAAATGGTGGTATTACCATCAATCGGCTTTTTTGGCAACCACTATTTCAGCTACAAATCCAACCTATAATGATATTGATGCTTCAGAATTGAATGCAGCTGTAGGGCAGGCAGGTACAAACCCCGTTTTATTTCAGCGAGTAGCTAAAAATCAAAGCTACAACTGGCAGGATACAGTTCTTAAAGGCGGAATGACACAAAACAATTATCTGAATGTTTCGGGCCGTGCTGATAACGGACTGTCTTACAACATTGGTTTGGGAGCTCAGAAAGAAACCGGAGTAATTGACAATGAAGGAATTGATAAATACAATTTTAAAGCAGGTTTAAACCATAAGGTAAACGATAAAATTTCATTTGGAGTAAACCTTACCATTTCTAAGACTTCCGAACAGTTAGGGAGTCCAACGGCCATGCAGGAAACTTTCAGACAAAATCCGTATACGTCGCCTTGGGCTATAGATGCTGCCGGTAATGAAATTGTGGGCACTTATGCGCAGCAGCCGGGGACATTAAGATATCCTAACGGAAATTTGGCGATTAACAAAACGGGTTCTTATAATCCGCTTTTAGAAATCGCAAATTCGGCTGATGAAATCGAAAGATTCACCACTATTGGGAATATTTTTGGAGAATATAAAATCAACAGTTGGTTATCGTTCCGATCTACTTTTTCAGCAGGAAAAATGGATGCCAGAGAAGGAAGATCCTTTGGTGCTCAAACCGATTTTGGTCTTAAAAACAAAAGTTTACCATCCGGTGACGTAACGAATCTGAATAATTTTAATTATACCTGGGACAACCAGTTTAACATCAACTATACCTTAAACAAAGACCACGTTTTTAGCTTTTTAGGACTTCAGAGTTTCTACTCTAATACTACCGAAACTTACTTTGCAGCCTCAAGAGAAAACCCTTTTGAAACCAGTTTTTACAATTTAGGTTCAGGAGTTCAGTCTACTTACTCTTTGACACCATCAACCGGGACGATCGCCTTAATTCCTTCGGGAGTATTCACACCGTACTCTAAAAACACTTTAGAATCGTATGCCGCCCGTTTCAATTATGCGTACAAGGGACGTTATTTGTTAACCGCTTCGGTACGTTATGACGGATCATCAGTTTTAGCAGAAAATAATAAATGGACCGCTTTCCCTTCTGTAGCCTTAGGATGGAATGTTCATGAAGAAGGATTTATGAAAAAATTAGATTTTGTTTCTAATTTCAAACTAAGAGGAAGTATTGGGTACACAGGAAACGATAACGTAAGTCCGTATTCGAGTTTAAGCGTTTTAAAAAATCCTACTTATTATGATTTCAACGGTACCATCGCAAATGGTTACACGGCTTCAAGTTTAGGAAATACAAACCTGACCTGGGAAAAAACAAAAGAGGTGAATTTAGGTTTAGATTTCGGATTTGCTCATAACAGAATCTCAGGTAGTGTGGATGTGTACAATCGTTTGTCAAAAGATTTATTGTTTCAGCAAGCACTTCCATTGGAAATTGGAGTACCAACCATTACCTCTAACGTAGGTTCGATCAGAAATAAAGGTAGTGAGGTTGCCTTGGTTACTAAAAATGTTCAGACTAAAAATGTGAGTTGGGAAACGAGTTTTACTTTTACTAAAAACGTAAACAAACTCGAATCGATTTATGGACAGGATCAGGTAAGTGATGTTGGAAATAACTTATTTATCGGAGAAAATGTTCACTCTTATTACAACTATGTTTTTGATGGCGTATGGCAGGAGAGCGAAGCAGCACAGGCCCTTACTTACGGTCAGAAACCGGGAGAAGCAAAAGTAAAAGACCTGAACAACGACGGTAAAATTGATGCCAATAACGACAGAGCTATTTTAGGAAACTACGATCCTAAATGGTCCGGAAGTTTTTCTACCACTTTAAAAGTAAAACAATTTGACTTGTCGATGTCTTTGATCACCAATCAGGGAATGACGGTATTTAGCGGATTCCACGACAACTTTGCCGATGTTACCGACAGAGGACGTCAGAAGTTTGATCTTGGCGATTGGTATGTTCCGGCTAATGGTGCAGGTTTGCCTGCCCAGTATTCAAACACAAATCCGTTACCACGTGGAGCGGGTGTTTACTACGATACCAATAACGTAGCATTTTATAAAGACGCTTCTTTTGTAAAAGTGCAAAACATTGCTTTAGGTTATAGTTTTGATCAGGATTTGGTGAGTAAATTAAAAATTAAAAGTTTAAGACTTTATGTGAATGTGTTGAATCCTTTTGTATTTACAAATTATGAAGGATATGACCCTGAATGGGCAACTGCAGCATTAGCGGTGAATCGCGTAGCAACAATGACGGTTCAGATGGGATTAAGTTTAAAATTTTAAAGTAAGAAAAATGAAAAAAATACTAATAGTTTTAGGAATACTGGTGACGACATTAAATTCGTGCTCCAATTTTATAGAAGAAGACAATCGTGCCTTCGGTTCGGCAGAACAATATTTTCTTACGGCACCCGGGTTTGAGTCTTTGGTAAACACCAATTATGCAACTTTAAAAGACATTTACGGTGGTGATCCGTGGTTGTTTGAAGCAGGTACCGATATGTACTCTGAAGGAAGAAATCAGGAACCGGAAGGACTGGCTAAATATTTAACCCTTTCTTCGTCTTCTGCGGGAGTAGATTTGTTATACAGAACTTGTTACATGGCCATTCAGCAAGCCAACAAAGGATTGTACTATTCAACCCTTACCGAAAAAGCAAGTACCGTAGATACAAGAGTGGGAGAACTTAAATTTTTAAGAGCAAATGCTTATTTTCTTTTGGTTCAGACCTACGGAGGTGTTCCTGTTGTATTGGAAAATATCAACACTGCTGTGACTTCTTTCGACAGAAATTCGGCAGAAGAAGTATACACTCAAATTTTAAAAGATCTTAACGAAGCCTTACCTGCAGTGGCTACAGGCGCCTACACAGGAAGAATTAATAAAAGAGCCGTTCAGGATTTACTGGCAAAAGTATATTTGACGAAAGGTTATGAAACTTTTGGAACTGCGGCAGATTTTACAACCGCGGCCAATTTAGCCGATCAGGTAATTGCGGGACAGCCACTTAATATTTCTTTTGCCGACGTGGTAAAACCAGGAAACGAAATGAATGCAGAAACGATCTTCTCTGTTCAGTTTTCTGTAGCGTCAAATGCTACCGGTCCAACAGCTTTGGGAAGTTCGCAAAACTACTGGTTTAGCTCGTATTTAGGAGCGGCAGCAGCAGGTAATCCTTATCCAAACAGAAGTTACACACTTTGCCCTACAGTTTACGCATTATCGCTGTATGAGCAGGGCGACAAACGTTGGGAGAATACCTTCATGACAGAAATCTACAGCAAATACTATGATTTTTACACTGTAGCAGATAAAACAGCATTAAAAATTACAGATTTTTATGAGCCTCGTTGGTTTACTTTGGCCGATAGAGCAGCCTGGAATACGGCTAATGCTTCAAGAAAAGCAAATGCAGCAACTTTCAGATATCACAATTGGGGAACCTATTCTTCAGCAGCAGCTTCAGGGGGTGACTACAACCTGATTCCGGTTCGTAAATTTGACGATCCAAACGCTCCCTATAGCGGTGCAACCAGTGCAAACTACAACACCACACCGATCACACCGGCAACCAACAGAAGCAGTAGCCGTGATTTTATTGTAGCAAGACTTGGAGAAACCTATTTGGTAGCCGCCGAAGCTTATTTTAAAGCCGGTCAGCCTGCGACAGCTTTAGCACGTTTAAATGAAGTAAGAAGAAGAGCAGGTGGTGGAGTAGTCGGAGCAATTCCGGTAATGACCGCCATTGATATCAATACTATATTAGATGAAAGAGGAAGAGAATTATTAGGCGAGTACCACCGTTGGTTCGATTTGAAACGTACCGGTACCTTAGTGCAAAGAGCGGTTTTATACAATCCTAAAATCACAAATGCAAACGTCTTTAGCGGGCAAAATGGCAATCTTAAAATACTAAGACCAATCCCTCAGTCAG
Source organism: Flavobacterium sp. T12S277 (assembly GCF_048514875.1). NCBI lineage: Bacteria > Pseudomonadati > Bacteroidota > Flavobacteriia > Flavobacteriales > Flavobacteriaceae > Flavobacterium > Flavobacterium sp. T12S277. Next base: position 79,905 of record NZ_JBLYEG010000015.1, read on the forward strand.
CATTAGATTTGAACAGAAGTAAAAATTATCCTCAAAACCCGGCTTATTAACAGGCTTTTATAATTAGTAGTTTAAAAATTTTGAGGTTCGTTTTTTTTTTTTTGAGGCAGTTAAAAAGGGGTTCGACCCGGAATCGGACTCCTTTTAACTAAAAACCAGAGCAGGTAAATGAAAAGAATAGGGATTGTTTTATTGCTTTTTTCGAAGGTTATGCTGGCACAAAACCAGTATGCCGTTGATACTTCCTATACCGAAAAAAGCACCTATGCCAAACTAATTAAGAAATATCCGTTTATAAAAATAGCGGAAGCAGACAACAAGGCAAATGTTCTTCAAATAGAGGATATAGTCTATGATAAAATTGAAAAGAGGGAGTTACATCTGGACGCCTATTGGAATAAAGGTAAAAAGGCAAATCCGGGAGTCATTCTCATTCATGGGGGAGGCTGGAAATCCGGGAATAAAAAGCAGCTGCAGGTTTTAGGACAGGCAATAAGCGCAAAAGGATATTCGTGTTTTGCAATCGAATACAGATTATCACCGGAAGCAAAATATCCGCAAGCGATTTATGATGTAAAAAATGCCATTAAATTTGTAAAAGACAATGCGAAAAAATTCCATGTAGATCCGGACAAAATTGCCATTTTGGGATGCTCATCAGGAGGTCAGATGGCAGCTTTGATTGGTACAACAAATGAGAATTTAGCATTTGAAGATCCTCGGAACAGGAGTGTATCGTCGTCAAAAGTGCAGGCAATAGTTGATGTTGACGGAATTTTAGCATTTAAACATCCTGAATCGGAAGAAAGAGAAATGGCAGCTTTTTGGTTAAATGGAACCTATCAGGAGAATCCTGAGAATTGGGAGCAGGCAGCAGCGTTAAGGCACACGGATAAAAATACGCCGCCAATACTCTTTATCAACAGTAGTTTTGATCGGTTTCATGCCGGCAGAGACGATATGATTGCGATTTTAAATCAGCATAAAATTTACAATGAGGTCAGAACAATTCAGAATTCACCGCATTCCTTTTGGTTTTTTCAGCCGTGGTTGGATGAAACGGTTTATTATGCCACACAATTTTTAAACAAAGTATTTAAATAATTACAATAAAAATGAAAACGAAAATCACCTTAGCGACCTTACTTTTAGTTGGTATTACAGCAGTTAATGCGCAAAAACAGGATCTAAAAACCGCTAAAACCTATGCCGAAATATCTGCTAAAACAGACGGAAAGTGGGAAGGTCGTAAATACATTGGCGGAACAGTATTCAAAAATGTTGACAGACTCAAATTGTCGCCGGAACATACCGATCACTCATTTGATATTCGTTACGAAGGACCGGGTTGGGAAAATAACCGCATTGGATATCGTTTGTATTTAGACTGGAGAAATGCGATTGATATATTTGGAAAAAAAACAGCAGAAATTATTTTGCCAAAAGTGGGACAGGATAATTTTGATTCGTATCATGAGATGAGCGATTGGGGTGCTGATATTCTGAAAGCCGGAAAAGGAATCGGAATTGGTTCAATAGACCGCTATTTAAACAATGAAAAATTACATTTCCATGAAGTGGATTCTACCATTGCAACAGTAGTAAACAAAACCAATGAATCGGGTGTAAAAGTGCAGTACTATGGTTGGAAAACCGCTTCTGAAAAAATCGATTTCACATCAGTTTTGACCATCAAACCAAACGAACTGTATACCAAACACACCATTCAGGCATCCAAAGAAATTAAGGGAATTTGCACCGGAATTGTAAAGCAAAAAAACACGGAACTTCTTAAAAAAGAAAGTAAAAATAAAAAATGGGCTTATTTGGCAACATACGGGCAGCAGTCATTAGTTCCGGATAAATTAGGAATGGCTATTTTTTATGAAATCGGCACAATTGAGAGTACCCCGGATACAGATTTAGATTATCTTTTAGTATTCAAACCAACAACAAAAGCGACTTCTTTTTACCTTTTAGGTGCTTGGGAACAAGAACAAAACGGAATTAAATCGAAAGAAGAATTTGTAAAATATTTAGATGAAAAGCTGGAGGTGTTGAATAGAAAGGGGAAGATGTAGAATGTAAGATGTGATATGTAAAATGTAGTTTAAAAATAGATCACAGATAAAAGGATTAGAGATTAAAAAATCTGCATAATCTGCAAGATCTGCGAGAGAAAAATATTCGCAATTTAAAACACAAGTTAGCTTAATCCATTTTAATCGTTGTAATCTGTGGCAAAAAAACATCAATTGCAAGAATATAATTTTATGCGTAAACCGACTTTTATAAAAATTAACCTTATTGTTTTGTTGCTGATGATCAGTACTAAAACAATAGCACAGACACATGAAAATAGCGTCTTGCTTGATAATCTAAAATGGTCGGAGAGAACAGCACTTACGATTTTGGATAAATACCCGCAAGCCTGGCAGATCGATGGGACCGAAAAGCCCAAATGGGATTATAAAATGGGATTGGTATTATCGGCTTTTGAAAAATTATATCGAAAAACAAACGATAAAAAATACTTCAATTATATCAAAGAATATGCAGACGAACTGATTGATGCCGATGGAAATAATAGTAAATATGAGAGAGATGAGTACAATATCGATTGTGCCAATCCTGGAAAATTACTGTTTAAGCTGTACGATGAAACGAAAGACAAACGTTATTTAAAAGTACTGCAGGAATTAAGAAAACAGCTTGAAAACCAGCCCAGAACAGCCAGTGGCGGATTCTGGCACAAACAAATTTATCCCAATCAAATGTGGATTGACGGTTTGTACATGGCCGAACCTTTTTACACCGAGTATACGGTTAGATTTGAAAATGGTAAAGCTTTAAACGATATTGCAAAGCAATTTGAATTGGTACAGACACATTTAGTGGATAAAAAAACAGGCTTGGTTTATCAGGCTTGGGATGAAAGCAAAGAAATTGCTTGGGCAAATCCAGAAACAGGAACTTCACCAACGATTTGGGGACGTGGCATTGGCTGGTATATGATGGCTTTGGTTGAAACCTTGGAGTATTATCCAAAAACACATCCTAAATATAAAGCGCTGACAGAAGATCTGAATCAAATTGCAAAAAGTGTCATGCAGCATAAAAGTGCATCAGGTTTGTGGTATCAGGTTGCAGATAAGCCTGAAATGAATGGGAACTTTTTAGAATCTTCGGCCTCGGCTATGATTATTTATGCTTTAGCGAAAGGGGCGAATAAAGGATACCTGAAACCGATATATAAAAAAACAGCCGAAGAATCATTTAAAGCCTATCTGAAAGAATTTGTAAGCAAAGACAGTCAGGGACATATCATTATTTCAAAAGTATCTTCGAATGTAGGTTTAGGAGGAAAACCATTTCGGGACGGAACAAATGAGTATTACATCAAAAGCAAAACAAAGGATAATAGCTCACCAGCGCTTGCAGCCTTTCTGCTCAGTGCATTAGAATTGGAAAAATAGTAGAATCTAAAATATAGTTTAAAAATGAAAAATAATAGAACGAAAGGTTGTTTTACAGCAGTGGCTTTAGTTTGTCTGATGGCCTTTACAAGCTGTAAAGTGACTTCTCAGGTAACGTCAAAAAAGGAAATTGTCATTGGTAAAGATCTAAAATGGTCCGATAAAATGACTTTGACTTTAATGAAACGCCATCCTGAAAGTTATAAAATTGATGATTCGAAAACACCAAAATGGGATTATGTTCATGGATTGGTTTTGCATGCTATTGCAGAATTGTACAAAAAGAATCCGGATCCAAGGTACGCGGCTTATGTAAAAAGCTACCTGGATACTTTGGTTCAGAATGATGGAACCATTAAAACCTATGAGTTAGACAAATACAATATTGACTTAATTGTGCCGGGACGTTTGCTGTTTCAGACTTATGCCGCTACTAAGGAAGAAAAATATTTAAAAGCACTTCAACTATTACGCAAACAATTGGCAGAACAGCCCAGAACGGCAAGTGGTGGATTTTGGCACAAACAAATCTATCCCAACCAAATGTGGCTGGACGGTTTGTATATGGGAGAACCATTTTATGCGCAATATACTGTTACTTTTGAAGGAGGAAAAAATCTTGATGATGTTGCGAAACAATTTGAGTTGATTCAATTGCATGCCACAGATCCCAAAACGGGATTATTGTACCACGGTTGGGATGAAAGCAAAGCAATGGCATGGGCGAATAAAGAAAACGGAACCTCTCCAAACTTTTGGTCCAGAGCTTTAGGCTGGTACGCGATGGCATTGGTTGATGCCCTCGATTATTTTCCTAAAAATCATCCAAAACAAAAAGAACTGGTAAAATACCTCAATAGTGTTTCGGCTGCTTTGGCTAAATATCAGGACAAATCCGGTTTATGGTATCAGGTTACAGACAAAGGTGGTGCAGAAGGAAACTATCTTGAAGCTTCGGGATCTTCTATGTTTGCTTATGCTTTTGCAAAAGGAGCCAATAAAGGATACCTGCCAGCAAAATACAAAAGCCTGGCCAGTAAAGCTTTTGACGGTTTGACCAAACAATTGATAAAGGTAGATGCTGATGGCGGAATTACACTTACACAAGCCTGTCAGGTGGCAGGTTTAGGCGGTAATCCTTATCGTGATGGTTCGTACACCTACTATGTAAACGAAAAGAAAAAAGACAACGATCCTAAAGCGACCGGACCGTTTATTCTGGCAGCTGTCGAATTAAACAGATAAAATAGAATTAACCCGACAGGTTTTTAAAACCTGTTGGGTTTAATTGGGTTAAAGTAACAAAATAAAATTTTATAATGATTAAGTTAAAAAATATCCTATTGCTTTTTGGTATGGTTCTGAGTTTTGGTATTCAGGCACAGAACAGCTATAAAAACTGGCCGGATATTATTCGGAAAAGTGATGCAGCCTGGTTTGGTACCGATGAAGCAAAAAAAATAGCAGAGAATGTTTTACTGTATCAAAGGGATATAGGTGGCTGGCCAAAGAACATTCAGATGCAGAAAGAGCTAACGCCCGAGCAGAAAAAGGAGCTGCTTGCACTCAAAAAAACAACTGCAGAAACAACGACAGACAATGGAGCAACTTGTCAGGAAATGCTTTTCATGTCGAAAATGTACACACAGGTAAAAGACGATCGCTACCAGCAATCTTTTTTAAAGGGATTTCAGTACCTGCTCGATGCGCAATACAAAAATGGAGGATGGCCTCAGTTTTATCCTTTAAAAAAAGGCTATTACACACACATTACTTACAATGACGATTCTATGGTGAACATTCTGAACACCATAAGACAAGTGAGCGAGGAAACGAATTATTTTAGTATAAAACCAGCCAAAGCAATTGTTGAAAAAGCGAAAGCAGCTTTCGAAAAAGGAATCGACTGTATTTTAAAAACACAGTACAGGCAAAATGGCTTTTTAACCGCCTGGTGTGCACAGCACGATGAAGTTACTCTTGCGCCAGCAAATGCAAGGGCATTCGAATTGGCGTCGTTAAGTGGTTCTGAATCGGCAAAGATTGTACTGCTTTTAATGGCAATAGAAAAGCCTTCTCCACAAATTATAACGGCTGTACAAAATGCGCAGGCCTGGTTTGAAAAAACAAAAATTACCAATCTTGAAGAAAAACGTATTTTAAATGAGGATGGAAAAATCATTGATAAAAAAATGATCGTAACACAGAATTCGGCTCCAATTTGGGCAAGATTTATGGATCTTTCGACCAACGAACCCTTTTTCTGCGATCGTGACGGAATCAGGAAAAAATCTTTAGAAGAGATTGGTGCTGAAAGACGAAACGGTTATTCCTGGTATTCAGATGCACCCAAAGAAGTACTTAAAAAATACGCGGCCTGGGCAGCAAAAAACGGACTGAAAATTTCAGCTAAAGAACCGTTTGAAAAAAAAAAGAGTAACTTCATTACGGTCGCTCAAGACGGTTCAGGTGATTTTACAAAAATCCAGGACGCTATAAATGCTGCCCCGTCATTTCCCTACGAAAAAATCACTGTTTTTGTGAAAAACGGAACGTACAATGAAAAAATCAGAATCCCGGAATGGAATACACAGCTGGCGCTAATTGGTGAAAGCAAAGAGAACACAGTGATCGTTTTTGATGACAATTTTTCCAAAATTAATACGGGGAGAAACAGTACTTTTTATACCTATACAGTCTTGGTAGAAGGGGATGATTTTTCGGCATCAAATTTAACGATCAAAAATGCTTCGGGCGACAATGGTCAGGCGATTGCACTCTCTGTCGTAGCCAATCGGGTACAGATTTTAAACTGTAATATTCTGGGAAATCAGGATACCTTATACCTGTCAGGGAAAGAAGCCAAACAGTATATCAAAGATTGTTACATTGAAGGAACCACCGATTTTATTTTTGGAAGCGCAACAGCCTTATTTGAAAACTGCGAAATCCACAGTCTCAAAAACTCATATATTACTGCCGCTTCAACGCCCGAAGGAACTGCTTTTGGATTTGTTTTTAAAAATTGCAGACTTACAGCAGCGCCATCAGCAACCGCAGTTTATCTCGGTAGACCCTGGCGTATTTATGCCAAAACAGTTTATATCGAGTGCGATATGGCAAAACATATCAGACCGGAAGGATGGGAAAACTGGTCGAAACCCGAAGCGGAAAAAACAGCTTTTTATGCTGAATACAATTGCAAAGGCGAAGGAGCTTCGTCTGCAAAAAGAGTTTCGTGGTCGCATCAACTTGAGAAAAAAGATGCAGAAAAATATACGATAGACAACATTTTGAAAGATTCAATTGCCAACTGGTATTCAGGCCTGACAACTGTACAGCAATAGAAAAAAAAACTTAGCACCTCAGAACCTATAAAAAAACATGAATCTTAAATACTTCATTCTTCTATTCATCACCTGGATTTCTGTGGCTCAGCATACCGAATTTCCATCAGCAAAAGTAGATTCAATTGTGAATCGAATTCAGCTTCCGGTATTTCCTTCGTATCAAATTAATGTTCTGAAATTGGGGGCAAAGGGAGATTCTATTACCAATAACAAACCCTTTTTTGACAAAGCAATGGCGCTGTGTAAAAAGAACAATGGCGGAACGATTGTTGTTCCCAAAGGAATCTATAAAATAAACGGCCCGATTCATTTTGTGAGTAATGTCAATCTTAAACTGGAAAAAGGAGCAAAAATTAAGTTCAGTGATAACCCGGAAGATTATTTACCCATGGTTTTAACGAGTTGGGAAGGGACCATGCTCTACAATTACAGTCCATTGATTTATGCTTATGACTGCTCGAATATTGCCATAACTGGCGAGGGAACTCTGGATGGAGAAGGAGCTAAAATCTGGAAAAGTTTTAAAGCGAAGGAAGGCCCCGGAAAAAACAGAAGCCGTGACATGAATCACAATAACGTAGCTTTGAAAGACAGGAAATTTGGAGAAGGCTATTTTTTACGTCCGCAAATGATTCAGTTTTTTAATTGCAGGAACATTTTAGTCGAGAATATTCGAATTGAAAATTCTCCTTTCTGGTGTTTGCATTTATTGAAATCACAAAGTATTACGGTACGCGGGGTTCGTTATAAATCACTGAATTATAACAACGACGGAATTGATCCTGAGTATGCAAAAGATGTTTTAATTGAAAATGTAACCTTTGATAATGGTGACGATAACGTGGCTATCAAAGCCGGAAGAGATCATGAGGGAAGAGCTAATTCAGCTACACCAAGTGAAAATATTGTGATCAGAAACTGTAATTTTAAAGGACTTCACGGCGTTGTAATTGGCAGTGAAATGTCGGCTGGAGTTCAAAATATATTTGTAGAGAACTGTAAAACGGCAGGCTATTTAAAGAGAGGCATTTATTTGAAAACTAATGCTGACCGTGGTGGTTTCATCAGAAATGTATTTGTCCGAAACATAAAGCTGGATGAGGTAGAAGATTGTTTGTACATCACGGCCAATTATCATGGGGAAGGAAGTGGTTTTCAGTCTGACCTGTCTAATATTTTTTTCTCGAATATTACGTGTAATAAAGCCACGGAATCGGGAATCGTAATTCAGGGGTTTCCGGATAAAAAAGTTCGTAACATCTCTTTAAAACATATTACTATCAAATGGGCAAAAAATGCCATCTCGAGTGAGAATGCAGAAAATGTGCTGCTTAATGAAGTGGTTATCGGAGAAAAAGCAACGGTACCAACAGCAGCGAAGTAGATTTTTTCTTGAGGGTCTAAGATGCTGAGGTACTTAGGTGCTAAGCTTTTTTTGTAGTACGAAAATATGTTTCTGGGTGTTGAATATTTACCCCTACGCATTAATTATAAATCAAATGATGAAATACTATCTGTTACTTATGTGTTTGTTTTCAGTGGCTTGTTTCGCTCAGAAAACAACACTTTATACGATTGGCGATTCTACAATGGCCAATAAAAAAGATCCTGAACGTAATCCGGAACATGGATGGGCGCAGGTGTTACAGCCTTTTTTTACCAAAGATGTAAAAGTGGAGAATAAAGCAGTAAACGGGCGAAGTACAAAAAGTTTTATCAACGAAAAGCGATGGGATTCTATTTATAAAAAGCTTAAAAAAGGAGACTACGTTTTTATTGAGTTTGGACATAATGATGAAAAAATAGAAGATTCAACCCGTTATACAAATCCCCATACAAGCTACCGCTACAATTTGATTAAATTTGTAAAAGAAAGTCGGGAAAAAGGAGCAATCCCTGTATTATTGACCTCCATCGCGAGACGCAATTTTAATGAGAAAGGAGTTTTGGTGCCTACGCATGGCGATTATCCTTTAGAAACCAGATGGGTAGCCCAGGAGTATAAAGTTCCTTTTATTGACCTGGAATACTATACAGAAATACTGGAACAAACTTATGGACCCGAGCAATCGAAACAGCTGCATTTGCATTTTAAAGCGGGTGAAAATGCCTATTACGACAAAGATAAAAGTGATGATACTCATTTGTCATTAAAAGGAGCTACAGCAATCGCTCAGCTTGTAATCAACCAGATAAAAATAAGTACAGATCCTGCTTTAGCTTTGCTTAAAAAAGGAATTAGATAAAACAGTTTAAGAATGATATTTTCAAAAAAGAGAGAACGGAGGTTCTCTCTTTTTTTATTTAGAGCTATGGGGAAAGTGACTCAGAACCACTTTTAAGTGGTTGTTAAACAGGTATAAAAGTTCTTTATGTGTACCAATTGAAGATTTGTCTTATCACGATAGTTTAATGGCTTCTAGCGGTGCCCGAAAAAAAAAGTTGCGTCTAAATTTGCTCAGAACTTTATGAAAGGATCGTTTTTTCAGGAAAACAAGATTGGATTAAAGGAAAATTAATTATTAAAAAATAATTAGAACAACAGCATATGAGCACCTCTGCCTTTTCTTTAGAGTTTGATCTGAACAATGCGGAAATACGTACTATGAATAAAATGTATTTCAAAGATTTGTACAAAAAAAGAGTAACGTTTTTTTTGGCCATCGTCTTGTTAGGAATTGTTTTTTTGGGAGGGGACCATAACCACGATTTTTTCCAATGGATTTTAAGAGATTTAATTCTGGTGATTTTCTTTTTACTTTTTCACTGTTTGATTGTAAATACAATTTGTAAAGTAACTTTTCGCTTAATCAAAAAATTATTGAAATTTGACCGTCTTTTGCGCAGGTATAAATTTAGTTTTACCAATTCATTTATTGGAGTACATTCGCCATTAGGCGGGTTCACCCATCAATGGTGTCAGATTGAAAAGGCGATTCTCACCAAAGACTTCTTTTTATTATACATCAGAGACAAAAATGCCTACATCATTTCAATTTCTACTAAAGACAATTGCTGTCATAAAATAGCCGAGTTAATTGCATTTATAGATGGCAATGTAACTCCTGTAGAAAGAATCTGATTTGGAGGAACAGCTTTTTGTAAAAGTAAAAATTGAAATAGAGAAATAAACTTTTCTTTGTTCTCTACGTTCCTTCTAAATACAGTCACTTTTGAAGCACTTTTAGTTCAATCAGGTCCATTTTGGGTAGATTTTCTCCAATAAAACAGCAAATTGCAGTTGTCGGATGGAGCAAAAAGTTGCTTTTTTGAGGTTTTGAAGAGAGAAAACGAAATTTTATAAAAAATACTTTTGAGTGCGCTACAAGGCAGGAATTATCGGGTTAGAAAAATAAGATATTGACTATTAGTTTATTGTGTAAAACGGGATGCTGAAAAATGAAGAAGTAAATTTATTGTTAAGCTAAGCCCCGAAAAATGGGGATAAATTTAACAGCAAAAGTGTTGTAACTCCCATGCAAACTTTTATTTTTGCGTCTTAATTTAATAATTATAAGCATGAACGATCTATTAGTAAAAATCAACGCCGAAATTGAAACATTTAAAGCAGAGGCTGAATCATTAACGGAAAAAGGTGTTAAAGCTGCTGGTCCAAGAGCGCGTAAATCAACTTTAGAAATTGAAAAACTTTTAAAAGAGTTTAGAAAAGTTTCTATCGAAGAATCTAAAAAATAATATTTTTATTTCAAAAAAAGACCTCGTTTAATGAATTTTAAACGAGGTTTTTTTATGGAAAATATTTTTTAGGACTCCACAACTTTTGAACCTGATTCTAATTATATCCAAAGCTTTTTATCATTATATTGCAATAACGTCGAATGTGTGGAGAAGCGTTTTTTGACTTCTCCATTTTTAGAAAAAAATCGATGCTAAACTGTACTAAACAAGCCTGTTAATATAAAATTGTTTTTAGAATGAGTAACGGAAATAATCTCAAGGCAGTAGCCTATGGAGAAGTACTTTGGGATGTTTTTGCTACTGAAAAAAAGATTGGCGGCGCACCACTAAACGTTGCCTTGCGAATGCAATCGTTAGGTTGCGAAGCGGCGATGATTAGTAGTGTAGGCAATGATGAAGACGGCTCCGCTCTCATCAATCATATAAAAAGTTTCGGACTTGAAACGGATGCGATTATCAGGTCAGAAGATTTTTCAACCGGTTTGGTTCAAGTAAGCTTAAACGATAAAGGTTCGGCGAGTTATACTATTCAACATCCGGCGGCATGGGACAAGATTATATTGAGTGATTTTGCCAGAAATCTGGCAGCCAATGCCAATGTTTTGATTTTTGGAAGCCTAGTTTGTCGGGATGCCGTATCAAGGAAGTCGCTTGAAGAATTATTGCAGACCAATGTGTACAAAGTTTTTGATGTCAATCTAAGAAAACCTCATTATACCTATGAGATTTTAGAGCGTTTGATGCATTCTGCCAGTTTTATTAAATTCAATGACGAAGAATTAGCAGAAATTGCCCAGGCACTGCATTCGCCTTTTTCCACACTGGAGGAAAATATTCATTTTATTGCCGGGAAAACCAATACCAATGCCATTTGCGTCACCAGAGGGCAACATGGTGCACTATTGCTTTGGGAAAATCAATTGTATGAGAACGGCGGATATGCTGTAAAAGTTATCGATACAGTAGGAGCTGGCGATTCTTTTTTAGCCGCTTTGATTACGACATTACTTACCGGAAAAACACCTCAATATGCAATCGATTTTGCGTGTGCGACAGGAGCTTTAGTTGCTGCTTCGCCGGGAGCCAATCCTAAAATTCCAACTTCAAAAATTGAAAGCCTCCTGAGAGGGGAAGAATAATCTCCAATAGCAATAAATAGTAATCCCTTAAACAAAATTTTGATTAGGGTTTTTTAATTTTTTGCAGCAATAAGGGTAGCAATGTGCTGTAAACCGGAAATAGGTAAAATCATCATCAGTTGCGCCTGAATATCAGTAAAAATTGATATTTTAGATTTAATTACAACATTTAGTTATATTCTATAAGGTGGTTTGTAAGAAAGAAAATGCATAGAATGCGTAATATTGCGAATGAGAGTTTTATTCAAAAAAAAGAGCAACAGTCTGCCTCTTTTTGAAGCGCAAAATTCATTTTTAATTGTCGCTACGTTTAAGCATTCAGCATAATTATTTCTTGTCTTTATTAATAACCTTTAATTACTATGTTCATTACCCTTACTCAGGATCAGGTCCAGTTTCAGTATGGTTCAAAACGATGGCAATACTGTTTTAATGAAATTGCAGAACTTGGTTTACTCAAAAAAAAGAAGACTTATCTTCTCGAAAACGGAGCTTTTATTCTGGCTACCGCTTTGGCTTGTTATGCGATGGTTTTTTCAAATTTAAATGAGCTGTATTATATCGGCCCCACAATATTAGTTTATACCATTCTTATCATTTTAAGATTTCATAATACCATTGAATTTGACTACTATGTTATTGTCAGAGATGTTTATAAAAAAGAAACAAAAGTAAAAATCAAAGTCTTAGATCGTCACGAAATAGGGAAACAGATTGATCAGTTTCTAAACCTGAATTTTAACAGGCTTTTACAAAAAACAAAAACAAATCTATAATGTTATTAGATGAAATCTCTCAAAATGATCTGCTGGTGATAGCGCTTGCCCTATTGTATGGTTTTGTTATTACCACCAGAAAAAAATGAAAATCGTCTACTTCATAAACCTACCAGTTGAAGTAGTAGGATAGTATACTAAAAAAGTATCGCGGTAATACTAAAAGTTTCATACCGGTCGGTTTTTAGCGATACAAAATACCCCCAAATAAAATTATGACCGCTTCCACTTCAATAAAAAGTAAAATAAAAAGCATAAGAGAATTAAAAAATTATACGCAGGAATATATGGCAGATCAGTTAGGTGTTACGCAGGCAGGATATAGTAAAATTGAGAAGGGAAAAACCATTCTTTCTTATGAAAAACTGGTTGAGATTGCCCGAATTTTAGAAGTTAGTGTAGAAGATGTAATCAGCTTTGACAGTCAGAGATACTTCAACAGTTTTAATAAGGTGAGAGGGAATAATAATGGAAGTATTCAGATTAATTCAGACAATAGTGCCGCTTTAAAGGTTTTGTATGAAGATAAAATTGGACTGCTCGAGAAATTATTAAGCAAAACCGAAGAAGAATTACGTCGTTACAAAGAAAAATTTGGAGAGCTTTAGTTGGTAAAGTTTGGAACAAAAAAAATGGGGTTACAAGACCCCATCTTTTTCTATTTTGTATCGTATTTATGCAGTTTGATCGTCTGTATCAGCTTCAGGTGCATTTGTTTTTACCGATGCAATTCCATTATCTCTGGCGGCTGTACTCTCATACATTTCGCTTGCTCCGATAATCTGACCGTTACTGGCTTTTAAGTTGAAATAAGGTTTTCCACTTTTAGATTCCAGTTTGTCAAATCTACCATCGTCTTGCGAATTTGTTTTAACAGACTCAATTCCGTTTAAGCAGGCCGCTTTCGTAGTATAACCTTCACTTGTTAGAATCGTTTGCCCATTACCAGCTTTTAAATTAAATTGAAATTCACCATTGGCTCTTTTAGTAATTACAAATTTTCCCATCTATTTTTTGATTAAGTTAAAAATTAAATTCTTTGATATTCATAAAATTACAAAACTTCATCGTATAAAGCATAACCGGATGAAAAAATAAATCAAATACTTAATCAAATACAGCTGTGCCAATTGCAGCAGGGCTTTGCACTCCAATTTCAGGATTGTAATTTGTACTTATTTTTTATTAAAAGCTTTTAAAATGTATTTTTGAATCAATTCGTCACTTGGGGATTGCGAGTTGTAATTCCCTCCTGTAATAATGGTAATCATGTTTTGCTGTTCCCAGATATAGATTTTCTGGCCACCGTTTCCCTGTGCTACTACTCCGTAATATTTGACGCCATCGACTTGCAGGTATTTGAGCCACCACAAATAACCATAATTAATCCCCTGAATTTCGGTATGTTTGGTTAAGGATTCCTGAATCCATTCCTTAGAGATGAGCTGTTTGCTGTTCCAGACGCCTTTATTGAGATACAGCAAACCCAGTTTAGCCATATCTCTGGAACTTAAATATAGCTGACAGAAGGTCTCGGCACTTGAAGCATCTGGTTTAAAATTCCATTTAAAGTTTTTAATGCCGAGCTCTTTAAAAAGCGTTTCTTTGGCAAAATCGGCCAGAGGCATTTTGGATGCTTTTTCGATTATTTTACCAAGTGTAATGGGGTTTCCGGAGCAGTACATTCCTTTGCCTCCGGGTACATCAATCATGGGCAAATCAAGTGTATACTGAACCCAGTCGTCAGAAGAGTTCATGCTCGTTTCATCACCCGCAGATTTCGGATTGCTTATATCACAATCGAGTCCGCTTTGGTTGGTAAGCAGGTTTTCAATCGTAATTTGTCTTTTGTCTTCGTTGAGGTTTTTAAAAGTGTAACCGGGGAAATAGGAGAGTACCGTTTCTTTTTTACTTTTAATGTATCCTTTATCAATTGCGATTCCGGTAAGTGCCGAAACAAAACTTTTGGTTGCCGAGCGCATTTCGTGCAATTTGGTTTTGTTGTACTCATAAAAATACTCCTCAAAAACTAATTTGCCATCTTTAATAATCAGGACACTGTGGACGTTTGGGTACGATCCGTTGACAATTTTTCGCATCATTTCGCCCAGTAATGCCTTGTCCAGCCCTGTATTGTCAATAGTTCCGGTCACGAGACCATCATTTTCTTTTTTGGGTTGTTGGTACAGGTATACGTAATCTTTTGGTACGTTCAGTCTGGGGTACCACATTTCTTTAGGGAAAATGACTTTTTTATTGATTAGTTTGAACGTCTTTTCATCCGTCGTATAACCGTTGAGAATAGAAGTTTTATCGCGTACAAAAGTCACTTTTTCATTAGAGGAGTTTAGAAAAGTATCTTTTTCCGAAGGCGTCAGTGGATATTTGCTTTCGTTGATGATCGCATACAAAATTGTATCTTTTGGTGAAGCCGCGATTTGTAGTGTGGTATTGTTTTGGTACTCATAAAGGCCTTCGTATTCTTTTAGCTGTTCATAGGTAATTTTGAACTTTTGCTGGGAATGTCCGACACAAATTGCCCCTAAAAAAAACAAGAATAAATAGGTGTTTTTCATCTTTTTTGGTTTTGAGGTTGATGTTAATGAGTGAAAAAAAAGAGACACTAATTTAAAACTAGTGTCTCTTTTGGTATATCGTTCTGCCGCTAAACAATTACTTTATGGTTATTGGAACTTCAACAGTTGTTTTGTCCCAGCCAATTACTAAATTCGCTACAGCTCCCTGAGCGGTAAAAGCAATCGATAAGGCTTCGATTGTATTGGATACCGGTTTCACGGGAACGCTTACTCTTGCGATATCTTTACTCTCGTCGTATGCATAGGCACCCCACAAATCAATTTCTTTATTGATAATGATCGTCCATTTGTCTTTTTCAGGAATGGCAAACAAACTGTAAGTCCCGGCAGGAATATTTACGCCGCCAATAGTAACCGGTTTGTAAAACTTGATTTCGGTATTTTCGTTAGCACCTACACGCCAAACTTCACCAAATTTAATTAAATCACCAAAAATAGCACGTCCTTTAGCAGAAGGTCTTGCGTAAATAACCTTAATCGCCGGAGCAGGATTATCGGTTTTTTTGAATTTTACCGCTTTATTCGGGAAGTACGAAATGTCGACCGGACTTGCGTCTAACGGAGCAAATTTCACTAAATCCTGTGCTTGAACTGTAAAGGCAGCAAATAAAGTAACTGCCATTAAACTTAATTTTTTCATAGAATTACAATTTTTAGAATATCCACAAAGTAAGTTAATATTGAATAAAAATCATATAATTAAGGTTTGTTTTTTGTTAATGAATTGCTAACGGTTCTTCTGTTTCATTTAGAATGACATAGAATGCAGCTGTTTTTTCTCCTAAATTATCATTTTATAAGGAAATTTTTTTAATATTCTTTTTTCTTCTTTGCATACCAATCCTGCATAATATAAAAGGCTTTCTTTTTATTTCCGTCATTGGAAATCAATCCTTTTCGGTTGTATCCGTCCTGAATTCCGGGTAAAAGTCGTTTTGGCGATCTGAAATCAACCAGAATCCATGGACTTAAGCCGCTCAGATGTGGTATGTTTTCGATCATTTTCAGATTTTGAATGTATAGGTATTCCTGATACTCCTCTGTCCATCGTTCGTTTTTTTCACCGTTGAGACCTTGTTTGGCATCACCTCCAAATTCAGAGACAATCACGGGTTTGTTGTATTTAGTTTTCCAGAAAATCTTTTCGGCATTTTCCAGTTTTCCGCCATACCAACCTAAGTACTGATTGAAGGAAATAAGATCCAGATACTGACCAATTTCGTCATTGATTGTTCCAAAACCGTCTGCTCCGGTTTGCGTCAGTAAAGCCGCACTGATGAGTCGGGTATTGTCTAAAGATTTGGTGTGATCCACCAGATTTTTGATGAATGTATTTCGGGCATCCGAAATAGGAGTTTCATTGGCCATCGACCAGATGATAATGCAGGCTCTGTTTTTATCTCTTGTAATGGCTGCTGTCAACTGCTCTTCGGCATTTTTGTAGGTGTTTTTATTAGTGAATTCAACTGTCCAGTACACCGGAATTTCCTCCCAAACCATGAGTCCCATTTTATCGGCTACTCTGATGATGTTTTCGTTATGCGGATAATGAGCAAGACGCACATAGTTGCAGCCCAGTTCCTTCGCCCAGTTTAAAAGACGCAAAGCATCTTCTTCCGAATGGGCACGACCGCCTTTTGCATTTTCTTCATGAATCGAAATTCCGCGCAAAAAGATTGGTTTTCCATTCAGGAGGATTTTGTCTCCCTGAGTTTCAATGGTTCTGAAACCAATGGTATCTTTTAATTGCTGGCCGTTATAACCGATTGTTACTTCGTATAATTTTGGGTTTTCAGGTGCCCAGTACGAGATTTTTTTTGCCGGAATTTCAAAGTTTACGATTCCGTCAGCACCAATTTTTCCCTTGTAATGGATCTTTAACTCAGGAATCGAAAGGCTTATGTTATTTTGTGCCGAATTGAAGTTATTGATTTTTACAAAACCGGAAATCAAAGCGACATTGCCCTTTTTGAGCTGAATGTGGTAATCTTCTACAAACGATTCATTCTCTTCGATTAATGTCACATCACGGGTAATTCCGCCGTAATTCCACCAATCGGTATTGATCGTCGGAACATCTTCTTTGTGGCGTGTATTGTCGACTTTAACGACTAAATAGTTGTCTTTTGATTTTACAATCGAAGTGATTTCATAATTAAATGGCGTAAAACCTCCTTCGTGTCTTCCTAATTTCTTCCCGTTTAAATAAACATCGGCTTTGTAATTAATGGCTCCAAAATACAGAAAAAGACGTTTTTTGGCCTGTAAATTATAATCGAAAGATTTCTTGAACCAGACATTTCCTTCGTAATACTTCAATTCCGGAACCTGTGAAGTCCAGTCTCCCGGAATGTTGATTTTGGGAGATTTGTCGAAATCATATTCAATTAGTTCCTGTTTGTTTACGGCATGATAGTTATTAAAAAAAGCCGCATTGGAAGGCTTGGTCTGTTTGTCGTATTGGTCGTGATGAAAGCTGTAATAGCCCGTTTCGTATGGATCGACAATATAGTTCCAGACTCCGTTTAACGAGGTCGTATTTCGGTTTGGAACATTGGAGATCAGGTTTTGCGCTACTCCAAAAAAGGATGAGGCGAGTAGCACTAAAGTGATTAGCTTTTTCATTGATACTATTTTATTTCTTAATCATTTTTACACCTTTTGAAAAGGTATTTTCTTTTTTGAATTTTATAAGGTAAAGCCCTGATGGTAGAGACGACACATTAATGGTTTCGGGAATTGTGTCGTAAGAAACCACCTGTTTGCCGGTATTGTTATAAATCCTTATTCCGCTATACTGATTTAAAACAGCTTCTGAGAGTTCGAGTTTGTCACCTACCGGATTGGGGAATTGGATATCAACTTTTGCTTTTGAATGCTCTTTGGCGGATAAAGTAGTCAATTCCTCAATACTGAAATCGGAGAAAAGAAGGGTTTCGTCTCTCATGTTGGCAATATCGGTGAGGCTGCGGTAAATCCCCCATTTGGGTCTGATAAAAGAGTTGGCTGCATAAACAGTTCCGTTGGCAGCCGTATAAGCAGGCCGGATCGTTTGCACATTTGAATTGCTGTAGTCAACCAACACAGTTCCGTCGCTGACTTTTTTGATCACCATAGCGTAGGTTCCATTGCTGCCAATTTTGATCGTTTCGGTAGCTTCGACCCACACGCCCTCAAATAAAGATAAGGCTGGTAAAGCGTATTTAGTGGTTGCCGTTGCGGCATTTTCGTCATATAACAATTCTAAACGTGTTGCGCCGGTTGAAAGTTTTCTGAGAGTTATTGTAAAAAGCGGATCGTCGTCGTCGCCATCTACAGCTTTAACCTGATGGATGTGCGTAAAGCTCGTGGTTGGTTTAAATCCAACAGGAATTTTAAACCGCCATTTGTATCGCACGGTTTCACCGATTGTTCCTTTTAGATTATCAGGTGAGGGGTTGTACGATTTAATTTCTACACGCTGTCTGTCCGTTTTCCCGACAACGGGTTCATTGTCCGGAGGAGTGTTACTCACATGTGAGTGAACTACAAAAACATTTTTATTCAGTTCAGCATCAAAAACTTCGGTAATATGAGGTCCAAAACCGGAATGTATAACATCGGGTGCCTCGATAGCTCCATTTGCTGTACCGGGAGCCAATGCATTTGTTATGAGTTCATAAGTTGCAACGCCACCCGGACCATCGGCATTTAAAGTGACTTGTGCATGGCCCGCAAAACTGAGTAGTACTAAGGCAATTTTGTAAAATAGTGTATTTTTCATAATTGGTTTTTTAGTTTGCAATTTTGTTCTATTTCAATGTAATGCGTATTTTTTGTTTTAGACAGAATTTTAAATTTAATCTTCAAAAATCACTTAAATCTGTGTAATCAGTGGCATAAAAAACTTTGCGCCTTTGCGCCTTCGTGAGATTTGCCTAATTGGCGATCTTCAAATATTCTCCTTTAAAACTCTGGTTCAATGCGGTCATTTCAATCGGAATCCCGGAACCGTCGGGAACCACTTCAATAGAAGCTTTTCCATTGGCCATTTTTATAGACTCGCTTCCGGTGGGAGTTCCTTGATTTTTCATGGTTTTTCCACCTTTTAGGCATTGAAAATAAACGCTTTCTTCGTAATCCAGACAGCGTAAGTTGTTGTGATCGATCGCAATTGCCGTTACGAGATAATTACCGTTTTTTAATTTTTCGCTGGACAATTGCAGTGCCGTAGCCGTATCATTTTTATTGAAACGGTAATTCACTTTTAAAGTATCTGTGACTTTTTTTCCGTCTTTTGTTTCTCCAACGGCAATCAGGATGTTTTCTCCTTTTAAAAAATTTACGTCCCAGGTTAAGCCATTGGCAGGATACAGCGAAAGATTTCTTTTCTTTTCACCCAGTGATTTTTGCTGATGAAATAAAGTTACTTTTTCACAGTTGCTAAATACACTAATTGTGCGAGGGGTATTTTCAGGGCCCTGACGCTCGGTCCAGGTATGCGACTCGATGTACGCAAAAGGTTCCTTGCTCCAGTAACTTTTAAAAACATAGTAGGCATCTTTTGGGTTTCCGTTTCGGTCCGTCAGTCCTTTTTGATTCATATACGGAATATCGTCTTCCGGTCGTAAAGGCGTTGCAAAATCCTTGAATGCCCACTGAATATTGCCCACAAACGATGGGTCATTCTCGGATATATGCAGATGCCAGTCAAATAAATCAACGATATAATTTTCGCTCCAGTCGCCAATTTGAGCAATATTGGCTACTTTGGTTTGCACTATGGCCTCTTCCCAGCCTTCGGCTTTTATGATATTCTCACCTGTGACCGGATTTTCACTGTGACGGCCCACATGACTATCACCGCCATATTCGGCATGAATGAAGTGTTTGTATTCTTTTTTGTAAACATCGATTGCTTTTTGATAGCTTTTATAGCTCCCGGAATACCAGCCCGACCAGATCGAAGGGGAGAAGACATCGACAATTTGAGAACCTTCATAGTATTTTCGAATCGCTGTTTTTCGGGTGGGATCCAGTTTGTGGGCGATGTCGTTTAATTCTTTCAGGAATACATTTGTTCGGTCTGTATTATCTCCATCAGGAAAATCCGGCAGCCAGTTCATTTCATTCCCCAACGACCAAATAATGATACTCGGATGGTTGTAGTTTTGATTGATGATTTCTGCGAGCATATTTTTAGTGTTCGTTTGCCAGAGTTTGCCGCCAATTCCGCCACGACACCACGGCAATTCGTCCCAAACCAAAAGACCAAGTTCATCACAAGCCTTATAAACTTCGGGGTCCTGCGGGTAATGGGCAAGACGAACAAAATTCGCTCCCATTTTTTTGATGGATTCCATATCGGCACGATGCTGTGCATTGCTCATAGCAGCTCCCACGCCAGCTTCTTCTTCATGGCGGTGCGTACCCCGAAGGAGCAGTCGTTTTCCATTGAGATAAAAAGGTCCGTGATCTTTAAATTCAAACCATCTGAAACCTGTTTTTTCATTTACACTGTCTCTGATTTGATTTTTCTCTGTTAAAATCGCGGTAACTGAGTATAGATTTGGGGTATCAATATCCCAAAGCTCCGGGTTCTTAATATTGTCGAATGTTATTGTGGAGATATTGGCTGTAATCGGAATGGTTTTAGTGGCTACTTTTTTTCCTTTAGGATTTTTAAGAATCACGGTTAAGGTGAGCTCTTTTGAGGTATCAGAATAGATGGTTTTAGCAACGATATTCAAGGACGCTTTTTTGGCAGAAACTTCAGGAGTGGTAATTTTCAGATCCTCAATATGATTTTTGTATTTCGACAATAACCAGACATCACGTGTTATACCGCCATAAATAAAGAAATCGCTTTTTTGAGACGGGATGATTTCGATATCATAACTGTTGTCTACACGAACAAGAATTTCGTTGTTCCCTTCTTTGATATAAGGTGTAATTTCGATTGTAAATCCAATGTAGCCACCAATATGTCCACCGGCTTCGGTACCGTTTACATATACTTTTGTGGTTACATTCGATCCTTCAAAATATAAATAATAACGTTGATTTTGGTCGATTTTAGGAAGATTCAGTTTCTTTTGATACCAGCTGGCATCACGTCGGTACCCCGGATTTAAATCGGTTGCATCTTCGGCGTTCCAGGTGTGTGGTAAGTTAAGTTTGCTCCAGTGGTCTGCTTTTTTAGCCTGATCAGGACTAGAGGTATTGTTTTCTAAATACAGCCAGTTTTCGTTGAGGTTGGTTTTCGTTTGAGCAAAAGTATAATTGTGGAAGAGCATGCAACAAACAAGAAAAGTCATAACAGGGAAAGACTTGTAGTGATACAGTAGTTTTTTCATAGTTTATAAGGCTTTTTGTCTTAACAATGCTTCCAGAAAATAATAGTCGGCATAGATAATAGGTTCGTCGATTTCATCGTGTTTTGGCCAGTTTCCGGTGCTGTGATCCAATAGAAAAGGGGCGTTTATTTTTGCATCTAACAGGTATTTTTCGGAATGTAAAGACGCGATTATTTTGTTGGCGAAAGCCAGATAACGGTCGTTTTTAGTATAACCGTACAGTTCATATAGAGCTGAAGCCATAATGGTTGCTGCAGAAACATCACGTGCCGAATTTGGAATGCCCGGATCTTTAAAATCCCAATACGGAATACCGTCTTCCGGCAGGTTTTTATTGGTCATAAAAAATTGTGCTGTGGCTTCGGCCTGTTTGAGGTAGGCCGGATCTTTTGTATAGCGATACGACATGGTGAATCCGTAAACGGCCCAGCCTTGCCCGCGTGCCCAAACAGAATCGTCGTTATATCCCTGCAGGGTCGTTTTTTTTCTTACGGCTCCCGAAACCGGATTGTAATCAATAACGTGGTAACAGCTGTTGTCTGCTCTAAACTGATTTTTTAAAGTGGTATTGGCATGTTGGATGGCGATGTCCTGATACTTTTTATTGCCGGATAATCTGCTGGCTTCAAAAAGCAATTCAAGGTTCATCATATTGTCAATGATCACCGGATAGTCCCAAATTTCTTTGTTGAAATCCCAGGAACGAATGGCTCCGACTTTTGAGTCGAAACGGCTGCATAAAGTTTCAGCACCTTTAACAATTACATCTTTGTATTCTTGTTTGTTTTCCGCTTTTAACGCTTCTCCATAACTGCAATACACTTTAAAACCAACATCGTGGGAACCTTTATTAACGCTTTCTTTTTTACTGAAAGGCGTCCATTTTTCGGCTTGTTTTTTATAGTCTGTATTTCCCGTTAAGCGATACAATTGCCAAAGATTTCCGGCAAAGAATGCGCTTGTCCAATCTCTTGAAGGAACTTTTCTAATGAGATTGGTTTTGAGGGTCATGCTTCTGGGCATCGCCATCGAATCAACCGGATAATCCAACAGCATTTTGTATCGGGCTTCGAGAAGCTGGTCCGCTGCTGAGGTATTTTTTTGGTGCGAATTAATCCCGGATTTGCATGCGGTTGTGAGCAATGCAAACCCAAGGATTAAAGTAAAGAAACTAACTCTATTCATATGTAAGTTTTATTTTGTTTTTAATATAGAGATCTGGTGTTAATACAAGATTCTATTTTTTTGGCTACAGATTAAGAGGTTTTTAAGTGCTGTATTATTTTTTTCTCGCAGATCTGGCAGATTTTTATTTTTATTTTTTAATCTGTTGTATTTATTTTTAACACATAGGAACATAGTTTATAGGGGCGTTTAAAAGGCATTTCACTTTTAATAGTACCTTCATAGTATTGCCGTAAAGCTATGCGAGAAAATCTTGATTTTTTTGAATGATCTATAGTTAGGCGCATAAAATCTATGTTTCTATGTGTTAATTTTTTCTCTCGCAGATTTGCTTCGCCAATTCGCTATCGCTCGAGTTTCCTTCGTCAGGATGACTACAATGAGGTTAAATCTTGTTTTTAGTAACCGGGATTGTTTGGTTTTAAGTTCGGGTTGATCGCTAATTCAGTGCCCGGTAACGGAAATAAATAATCTTTGTTGGGATCAAAATTAGCGTGTGGTTCAAAACCAGTCGGACCAAATACTTCCGGACCATTTTGGAGCCTTTTGATGTCGTACCATCTTACATATTCAAAAGCCAATTCTAGTCTGCGTTCATCGATAACCATTTTTCTGAAAGCTGATTGAGATAAACCCGGTGTTACATTGGCAGGAAAGGAAACCAGTTTTCCGGCTTTATTTCTGGCTCTGGCGCGTACGCGGTTTACATATCCGTCTGCTTCTGCGGTTCCGGGAGTGATTTCATTTAAGGCTTCTGCTGCTGTCAGGAGTACTTCGGCAAAACGCATCGTGATGTAATTGTGCTGTGAAGTCCTTCCGTTGGCACCCGCTTTTCCGGGAAAACGGTAGTATTTGGCAATATGCGGACGTGGCGCTTTTTCGTTATCACTCGAAGGAAAAATTTGCAAATTATTGCCCACTTTTTTTCTGATGATGGTGTCAAAACTTACCGCTCTTCGGTAATCTCTTTTGTCCCAGTCGTTGAATACTTTTAAAGAAGGAACGGCTACCGAAAATCCTTGTCCGTAGCTGTAGGTTTCGTCTTTTAGAGAACCGGTGAAAAATGCAGTATAATCCTGACCGTAATTTCCGGAAGTTAAGTTGTTGAAATCAACTGTAAATAAAGGCTCTTTAAGTGCCGCTGTTTTTGTGGCATTAAACAGATCCTGAAAATCGGCATCCAGTCCTAAACCAAACTTAGCTTCGTTGGTTATGACATATTTGGACTCATCGTAGGCTTTTTGGTAGTTTCCAAGGGTCAAATAAACAGAGGCGAGGTAACCCGCAGCGGTACCTTTTCCGGGAACTGCTTTTACTTTTGGTTTGTCTTCCAGCCATTGTTTGGCAAATTCCAAATCGGCAATAATTTTTGGATATACATCGGCTTGTTTGGTTCTGCTTAGGGAATTTACCTGTGAAACGTCGTTTACCACAAAGTCGATGTAGGGAATATCTCCAAAGATGCGAACTAAATGATAGTAGGCAAAAGCTCTTGCAAAATAAGCCTGAGCCACAATGGCGTTTACTTTTGCGGGATCACCCGGTGTTTTTTTAGCGCCTTCGATTGCCTGATTGGCAGCGGTGATAATGATGTACGATTGCGGCCAGAAGTTGGCCACGAGTGCATTGGTGTCGTTCATCGAAAAATCGTTCACATCGATACGGGCAGCCTGAGTGGTTCTGTCGCCAATATCGGCCATGTCATCGCGCAACATTAAAGCGATTGTAAATTCTCTTCCCCAATAATTATTGTGGGCAATGTTGGCAAAAGCTCCGTTTACAGCAGCCTGCAGGTCGTCTGTATTGCTGAAGAAGTTTTCCGGACGAATGATTCCCACCGGTTTTTCTTCTAAATCGGAACATCCAAAAGCGAATATTCCCAGGAAAAGAAAAGCTATATATTTTTTCATACTATTATTTTTTTAGGTATTTGGTGTACTAATTTTAACACATAGAAGCATAGCTTTTTGGAATGTTCTATAATTGTGAGCATAAAATCTATGTTTCGATGTGTTTAAGATCATTTTGAAACTAAAATTTTAAATTAAAGCCCAGTGTAAACGTTCTCACATTCGGATAACTTCCATAATCCAATCCTAAGTTGGTGTTGCTTCTGGCGTTGGTGTCGTTTAGGTAATTTACTTCCGGATCAGAACCAGGGTAATTGGTAATCGTCCATAAGTTTTGAGCACTGATGTAGAAACGAACTTTACTCAATCCCATTTTGGATACAATTTTATCATCCAGACTATAACCTAAAGAGATGTTTTTCAAACGAATGTAACTTGCGTCGTACACAAATCTTGAAGTAACTCTTTTCGTTCTTGCCGCATTAATAGGCACATTGGTATCGGTGTGTGTTGGTGTCCAGGCATCCAGAACTTCGGTTGTCGCATTATTGTTTCCTGAGGCCAGTTCCATCAGCGTATAGTTTAAAATCTGATTCCCTTCAGAACCCTGAAAGAAGATATTCAGGTCAAGATTTTTATACGTGAAGTCGTTATTAAGTCCGAAGATGAAATCAGGATTTGGGTTTCCTATGATGGTTTTGTCGCTTGAATCCAGTTTGCCGTCACCGTTTACATCTCTGAATTTTTCTCCTCCGGCTATGGTTTCAAAATTCCCCGGCAGAACTGTTTCTCCCTGCTGAATCACACCGTCGTAAACAAATCCGAAGAAAGAGCCAACGGGTTGTCCGACTCTTAAAATTTGAGAATCGGTCGCAAGGAAGTGACCCGGCGTAGAGTTGATTAAAAGATCTTTGTCGTCGGCTAATTTCAGTACTTTGTTTTTGTTGGAAGAGATATTAAAACTCGTTGACCATGTAAAATCAGCACCGGTAAAGTTTTTGGTATTGATGCCCAGTTCCCATCCTTTGTTTTCTAATTCTCCAACATTCTGAAGCTGAGAAGCAATTCCTGAAACGCCCGGTAAAGGTCGGTTGAACAATAAATCTTTGGTAATTGTTTTGTAATAATCGGCTGTGATACTGATTCGGTTATCAAATAAACCCAAATCAATTCCGTAATCCTGTTGGTAGGAGGTCTCCCATTTTAAGTTCGGATTGTCTAAAGAAGTCAGCTGAACAGCATTGACAATCACGTCTCCGCTTACATCATAAATTTCAGAAAATCGGGAAAGTGTCGAATAAGCTCCGATCGATGGGTTTCCGGTGGCTCCGTAACTGGCTCTCAATTTAAAGTTTGAAACCGTTTTACTGTCTTTCAGAAAGTTTTCCTTACCGATATTCCAGCCAATTGCTCCTGAAGGGAAGGTTCCGTATTTGTAATTTTTACTAAAGCTTGACGAACCGTCTCTACGGGCTGTAAAAGTAAACAGGTATTTATCGGCATAATCAAAGTTTAACCTTCCGAAAGCTGAGATCAGTTCTGTTTCTGACAATCCCGAATCGGGTTTTAAGAATACGGTTCCGGCACCTAAGTTATGATAGGAGTTGGTGTTCGTTAAAAAACCTCTCGCAGCGGCATAGGAGTTTTCGTTTCTGTTTTTTTGATAAGAGTAACCTCCAAGTACCGTAAGGATTCCTTTATCGACGATTTCACGTTTGAAAGTCAGGTAATTTTCAGTTAAGAAAGAAGAGAATCTGGTATTGTTTACAGAAGCTTCTCCTTTGATGTTTTTCCCCGCAATTAAGGTGGATGGAATATATCTTCCGGTTTGTGAATTGGATTCGGTTAACCCTAAAGTGGTTTTGAAGTTCAGGTCTTTGGTAAGTTGATACGATGCAAAGAAGTTACTTCTGTTGGTAATGTTGATTACCTCTAATATGTTTTCCATAGCTGTCGCGTACGGATTGTCGATATCATCTCCAATAGGTGCTGTGGTGGTAAAAGTTCCGTCGGCATTATAAATTCCTTTGTCGGGCATAAAACGGTAAGCAGCAGCAATTACACCCGCGGCTCCTGTTCCTCCCGCACTGGTCTGGCTGATGATTCCTTCTTTGTTTTGTTTGCTTTGAAATAAATTCAGACCCACTTTAAACTTGTCGCTCAAATCGGCTTCCAGATTACTTACAATGGTGTATTTGTCAATTCCGGAGTTAATTACAACTCCATTTTGGTTGAAATAATTTCCAGAAACATAGTATTTGATTTTATCTGACCCGCCTGAAAATGACAATTGGGAGTTAGAAATTAAGCCGTTACGATAAATAACGTCCTGCCAGTTTGTATCCGAACCTGCCGCAGTATGTGTGGTGAAGCTTTTTCGGTAGGCTACAAATTGATCGGCATTTAACAAATGCAATTTATTGTTGACAGACTGCACAGAGGTGGAATTACTGAATTCGATAACAGGAGCTCCCGGTTTTCCTTTTTTGGTGGTCACCATGATAACTCCATTTGAACCTCTTGATCCGTAAATGGCAGTAGCCGAAGCATCTTTTAAAATCTCTATCGAAGCAATATCCTGAGGGGCGGGCATCGATGCACCGGCAAAACCGTCTACCACGATAAGCGCATCTCCGCTTGCATTGATAGAAGTACCGCCACGAACCCTGATTTTTACAGGAGCACCCGGTTCGCCACCATTATTGGATTGTACCGAAACTCCCGCAGCACGGCCTTGTAATGCCTGCTCTGCATTTAATAACGGATAGGCGGTTAGTTCTTTGGCTGTCACCGAAGATACTGAGCCCGTGATGTCGCTCTTTTTACGGGTACCATAACCCACAACGACTACTTCATCGAGATTTTTGGTATCCGGTTTTAAGCTGACATTGACTACGGTTTTATTGCCTACTGGAATTTCGACAGTTTGATATCCTATGAAGTTGAAGACTAATACGGCATTTTTTTCAGAAACGATAACAGTGTAGTTTCCATCCATATCTGCTGATGCACCCACTGAAGATCCTTTGATATACACATTAGCACCCGGAAGTCCAAGCAAGTCTTCGGAGGAAGTAACTTTTCCGGTGACTTTTCTTTCCTGTGCGTTCATCACAATATTTGCCAGTAAAAAATAGACCAGCAAACACCATTTAAGCGATTTTAAATTTTGGTTTGTAAACATTCATTTTAGGTTTTAGGTTAGTGTTAGATAAAATAAAAAAGCAATAAACTCATTCCGATTATCAGCAATATAAACACAATTTGCAGCAATATGAATTTTGTTTTTTGGGCTTTCATAAGGACAAATGTAGGAGGCACAAAGGATATAGAAATACAAAAAAGGGTATCTAAAAATACAGATACCCTTCTTTTATGCCTTTAAAATAATGGATTTCCTAATAAATGACAGACGAGCTGAAAAACTTATCCGCAAACTGTGTCGGGGTTTCGCCGTATTTTTTCTGGAAACATTTGCTAAAGTATTTCGGATTATTAAAACCTACTTTGTAACTCACTTCGGAGACATTTAATTTGTTTTGTTCTAACAGTTGGGCCGCACGTTTCATTCGTATTTCGTGGATAAATTCGTTGGGTGTATAATTGGTCCAGGCTTTAATTTTCAAAAACAACATGGTCCGGCTGACGCCTAATTCGGTACAGAAAAACGGAATATCAAATTGCTCGTTTGAAATATTTTCTTCTACAATTTTAAAGGCTTTTTTCAGCAGTTCCTCGTCCAGTGAAGAAACGGTAATTTCCGAAGGGACAAAACTGTCTTCATTTGAGAATTTGTTTTTCAGACGTTCGGTGGAATTCAACAGGTTTTTAATGCGAAGTTTAAATTCGGTCAGATTAAAAGGTTTACTGATATAATCGTCGGCGCCGCTTTCGAGCCCTTCAAATTTATAGACCAGAGAAGTTCTCGAAGTGAGCAGGATTACAGGAATATGACTGGTTTTTAAATTCTCTTTGATTTTTGAGCAAAGTTCTGTGCCTACCATTTCGGGCATAATGACATCACTGATGATTAAATTCGGAACATACTGCTGGGCTTTTTCAAATGGGGCCTTTCCATTTTCAGCTTCAATGATATTGTATTCTTCTTTAAGCAGATTTTTCATAAACGATCGAAGAATTTTATGATCTTCGACAAGTAAAATGGTTGGTTTTTCATTGTTCATTACAAGACTGGCAATGTCTTCGCGTTCAGTTGTTTCAGGAGCTTCCAGCTGCGAACTGTACTGCTCGATCGCATCACTGATTTGGAAGTTGGCTATAATTTCATGGTCCAGAAGATGAGATCGGCCTAAGGGAAGAGTTATTTTAAAAACGACACCTCCGGTTGGTTGGTTCTCTACCTCAATGTTTCCTTTGTGGAGTTTTACGATGTTTTTTACAATCGAAAGACCAATTCCGGTTCCTTTGTTGTAGTTTTTCTGTACGTTGTTGTGGATCGGAACTTCGTAAAACAGATCAAAAATTTTATCAATATGTTCGGCTGCGATGCCAACTCCCGAATCTTCTACGGCTATAAAAAGATTTTCGTGATCGTGTGTTATTTTAAGATGAATGTTTCCACCTTTTGGGGTGTATCGAAAGGCATTGGAAATGAGATTGTAAAAAACGCGTTCCAGTTTATAACGGTCAAAGTACAGAAGGATTTCTTCATCTGCTGCTTCGAAAGTATAGTGGTAACCGCCATCTTTTGCATATTCGATAAAAGACAGAAAGATTTCTTTGGTGAATTTTACAATATTTCCTTCCGCTGATTCGAGTGTTACCTGATGATTTTCGAGTTTTCTAAAATCCATCAGGCGATTGATCAGGCTCAGAAGATGATTGGCACTTCCTTCGATAACCAGTAACTTTTTATACATTTCATTTGTACCGTTATAGTTGGACAGAATTTGCTGCAAAGGGCCCAAAATTAAGGTCAGCGGCGTTCTGAATTCATGCGAAATATTGGTAAAGAAATCGAGTTTGGCAAGGTTGTTTTCCTCTATGCGTTTGGTTTCTAGATATTCGAGTTCCAGTTTTTGTTTTAGTGCGGCTTTGGATTTCATGATCCAGATTAGACCGTAAATTCCCAGTCCGATTAAAATTCCGTAGAGTAAAAAGGCCCAGATGCTGCGCCAGGGAGCAGGTTTTACGATAACAGTTAAAGTCGTTGGAACTTTATTCCAGACACCATCATTGTTGGCCCCACGAACTTCAAAAACATAGGTTCCTGGATTCTGAATGGCAAAAATAGCTTCGGAACTTTTGGTTGTTGTCCAGTTGTTTTCCAGTCCCACCAAACGATAGCTGTATTGATTGTTTTTGGATCGAATGTAGTTGGGAATCGCAAAATCAATGGAGAAATTGGCTTTGTCGTAATCCAGCGTTATGGTTTTGGTGTAGGTGATGCTTTTTTCGAGGATACCAAGAGTATCATTGGGATGTATGGTTTCGTTTTTGATTTTCAAATTAGTAATTAATACCTGAGGCGCATAGCGGTTCAGAGAGATTTTTTTGGCATCAAAAAAGGTTACACCCGACGGGCTCCCGAAATAGAATTTGTTGGAATCGAGTTTTAAGGCCGAGTTGTCATTAAATTCATTACTCGCCAAGCCGTCTTTCTGATCGTAGATTACAACTGTTTTCTGAACGGTATTGTATTTTATGATGCCCTGATTGGTACTGATCCATAGGTTTTTGTCATCATCTTCTAGGATGGAATGTATGGAAGTAATGATGGTGTTTCCAACTCTTAAATTGATTTTTGAGAATTTTTTTCCATCAAAATAATGCAGCCCTTTGGCTTTTGTTCCCACCCAGATTTTCTTTTGACTGTCTTGGAATAAGGTTAGGATATCGTCTCCGGATAGGGAAGAGGAGTCAAAAAAGTAATGTTTGATGCTGTATTTTTTTGAAGCGGAATGTTGTAATGGAATGTAGTTCAGTCCGTTTTGAGTTCCGATCCAGATTCCTTTTTTTTCATCCACCAGCATCGTTCGCACAATGTTGTTGGTTAAATATTCAGGCTGGGCAGTATCATTGCCGATGACTTCAAAGGTTTTAGAAAGGGTGTCGTACCGAATCAGGCCTTTTCCAAAAGTCCCAATCCACAGAATACCGTTGCTTTCAGCTTTGATCGAATAGACACCGGATTCTTTGAGCAAAGTGTTTAACGCAGGCGCAATTCGATGGTCTTCTATTTTTTTTGAATTAATGTTGTAAGCAGATAGCCCTTTCGAGAAAGTTCCAATCCATAAAACATCTGCGGAAAGACACATGGATTTGATATCGTTTTTGACATTTTTTCCACTTTGACTGTTGATATAACCTACCGCTTCGGTGTTTCGGTTAAAAACGGTGATACCGCCGCCTTCTGTTCCAAAATAGACATTGTGATTTTTATCGGCCACAATCGAACTTACGACATCAAAACTCATGGGGATTTTTTTAGAATTCTGATTGTAGTTGGAGAAATTAACATTTGAAATGTCCCAGATGTTGACACCTTTGTAGTAACAGCCAATCCATACGGAACCTTTTCGGTCAATAAATATCGATTTTACCTTATCGATTCCGTTGCTGTTGTTCGTGCTGTTTATTTTTTGAATGCTTTTGTCTTTTCCTAAAATATAGATTCCGTCGTAGGCACCAATCCATAACGAACCTTGTTTGTCGATTGCCAGAGAGCGGATGTCCGTATTGATTTCGTTGTATTTTTCATCCGGTAAAAAGGAAACAAAGACGTTGGAGTTTTCATCTAATTTTAAAAGCCCTTTGTTTTTTGTTCCCACCCACAAATTACCCGAAACATCTTCTGTAAGGGCCACAACATTCAGAAGATCTGCGGAATTTAAAGGATAGTTTTTAAAGATATATTTTCCTTTTTTTCTGCTGATAAGTTTGCACAACCCCTTGGTGGTTCCAATCCAGATTTCACCTTTTTTACTTTTTAAAATGGTGATGATATTGTTACTGGGTACTGTTGTATCGTCTGTATCTGAGTGAAAAAGGGAAGTGAACAGCTTGGTTTTTTTATTGTAAAGGGTGATTCCTTTTGAAGTTCCAAACCACATTTCGTCACCAATTTCTTTAATCGACCAAATGGCATTACTGCTTATGGTATGATTGGTTTTGGTGTGCAAATATCGCGTAAAACGATTACTGACAGGATCGTAACAATTGAGTCCGTTGTAGGTCCCCACCCAGATTTTTCCTGTATTGTCTTCTTCAATGGATAAAATGTCATTGTTGCTGATCGAATGTTTGTTGGTGACATCATTCCTGAAAATGGTGAATTTACTGCCATCGTATTTATTGAGCCCGTCTCGGGTACCCAACCACATTTGACCCAGTTTATCCTGATGAATTACAATAACAGAACTCTGCGAAAGCCCGTCAGTAGTCGAGATGTTTTTGAGGCGGTATTTATTTTGGGAAAGCATGTTTCCGGAAATAAAAAGGAGTAGTAGAAAGGCTATTTTGTATTTCATAGCGGTTTTTTTTAGGTGCAAAGGTGCAGAGGTTGAAAGATGCAAAGGTTCAAAGGTGCAGAGGTTCAAAGGCTTTTCTCATGGTTATGTCATTTCGACGAAGGCGATTTCTCCTTCGTCGAAATGACAAATGGTATGCGTAATAGTTACTTAAAAAAGACTCTGCGACTCTGCGACTTTGTGAGATTATTTCTTCAAGCGCTTTTGCAATTGATAATCATATAACGAAGGAACTTTATCCATCGCCGTATTTAGAAACTCCATATAAGCCTCGGGTTCATATTTTACCTCAAATTTAGCGTTACCATTTACACCTATAATTCGGGCAAATGGGCCATCTTTCATGCCGTATAATAAAATGGGTTGCGTCGTTTCGATCGGATTTTCAACCTGAACATTCAGATTCCAAAATGTACTAAACGGGGCATGTGAGGGTTTCCAGTAATCGGCGCCTCCACCGCCAAACAAATAATAACTGTTATTTTTGTCCGGTCGTATATGTACCGTGATCTGATCAAATAAGTTTTGATGATTGGCTCCCGAATGCTGGTCTAAAAGGGCATCGGCAAAAATCTCACAGTTTTGATAGACATTTTTTGTAGCAAAAGTGTTGAAACTTAAAGGATGAACCGCTTTGTTGTGAATTTTAAGATTCCTGACCAATACATTATGCACACCGCCTAAAGTAACGGTGTAATGCGACAAATGAGGCCCATCGGTAACAATGTCCTGAATGGTAACATTAGCAATTTCTTCGGCCAGAATCCCGCTGTCGGCATTCGTAATAACAACATCTTTGACCCAGCTGTTGAAAAGTCGTGTTAAGAATATGGCATTGTTTCCGGGTTCTACATGATGTGCGACTCTCGGAATATCCGGAAAGGTGAAGCGCAGCTGTTCGATACCCACTTCGCTCAAATGTTTCCACTCCACCAATTGTGCCTGATAGCTTGGTTTTATGCTGATCGTAAGTGGTGTTTTGAGGGTGATTTTCGAACCTGCTATTTTAGTGATTTCAACCTGCTGCCTGACAATCGGCAGTTTTGGGAATTTCCAGTGATGAGAGCCCGATTTTACAGGAGCTCCCTGATATAAGTCTTTTATTATTTCGCCATTTTCACCGTCTTTATTGAACAGCTGCAACTCGAGTATGTCACCGACTTTGATTCCTTTTACTTCCGAAACGGTGATGATGTGCTGACCCATTGTCCCGGAATTTACCTTTGCCAAAGGGATCGAAATGGGTTCATATTTATCGAGATAAGATTTAACGCGTTCATTCGGAATCTGAGTCCAGATAAATCCACCGGACCATGCATATTGAGAGAAGGGGAGGTCGATGTTGTTTTCGGGTTCGCGTTGTCTCTTATCAAAGGTGGTTAAATATTCACGAAGTTCTGCCAAAGACTCCGGATCTTTGAAATACATCATGGGTCTCGGACAGTAAATTTCGGTTCCTTTTTCACCTGATCCCATACCGCGAAGTATAAAATTGCTTCTTTCGAGGTACAAAACGGCACTCAGAATAATTCTTCCGGCAGGCAATTGTAAAATAACATTACCCTGAACGTCATTTGCTGCCTGTATGGCTTTTAATAAGGCTTTTGAATCGTCTAATGCATCATTTGCTTTTACGCCATAATCGGTGGCATTAATGACTTTTCCGGTTGGTTCCTGAATTTGGCTTTCGCCGAAATGATATCCTGCATAACTGAAGTCAGGAAGGTAATTGTTTTTTAAATCGGTTAGTATTTTAGGAGTCTGTTGACTAAATGTAAAGCCAGACACAAAAAAACTGCAGCAAATCAGGATGGTTTGGGTATTCATGGTTGTGGTTATTTGGTTAGGTTAGTTTCTCGCAAAGTCGCGAGGGCGTAAAGTTTTCTGTTTTGTAGGATGTAGCGTTTATGTACTGGTTTTTACTAATTAAATTCTTTTTAGACATGCATAAAAAACTTTGCGTCTTTGCGTCTTTGCGAGATTATTTTATAAAGACTTCACAATCCCCATTTCTAATCCTCTCAATTCGGCTAAGCCCCTTAAGCGGCCAATAGCAGAATATCCGGGGTTTGTTTTTTTATTTAAATCGTCCAGCATTTGATGCCCGTGATCCGGACGCATGGGCAACTGGCTGTTGTTTCTTTTTTCTACTTCCAGAATCGCTTTTACAACTTCATACATGTCTACATCACCCTCCAGATGGTTGGCTTCGTAAAAGCTGCCCTCGGCATCTCTTAGGGTGCTTCTGAGATGAATAAAGTTCATTTTATCGCCATGACGTCTTACGATACCAGGCAAGTCATTGTCGGCCCTCACTCCATAAGAACCGGTGCACATCGTAAACCCATTTGATTTTGAGTCGGCAGCAGCCATCAGATCGATTAAATCTTCTTCGGTACTTACCACTCTGGGTAATCCGAGAATCGGGTAGGGAGGGTCGTCAGGATGTATGGCCATGAGAACCCCTTTGCTTTCGGCGATCGGGATAATTTGTTTTAAAAAGAAGAAAAGATTCTGTTTTAGTGTTTTTCGGTCGATTTCATTATAAGCGTTTAAAGTAATCAGAAAATCTTCTATGCTATAAGCTTCTTCGGCACCCGGAAGCCCTGCCAGGATGTTTTGCTGCAATTTTACTTTATCAGCCGCTGTCATGGCTTCAAAGTATTTTGTCGCTTTTTTAATTTGATCTGCGGAGTATTCTTTTTCAGCTCCGGGTCTTTTCAGAATAAACAGTTCAAAAGCCGCGAAGGCATTAATATCAAATCGTAATGCTTTAGAGCCATCAGCAACTTCATAGGCCAAGTCGGTTCTGGACCAGTCTAAAACAGGCATGAAATTGTAACAAATGCATTTGATGCCGCACAAAGCCAGATTTAGAATGCTTTCCTTATAGTTTTCAATGTATTGCAGGTAATTTCCACTTTGTTTTTTAATGTCTTCATGTACCGGAATACTTTCGACTACAGACCAGGTTAATCCGGATGCTCCTTTTTTGGGATCACCGTTTTCATGTTCAATTTCGACTTTTCGTTTTAAAATTTCTTCAATACTCCAAACTTCTCCGTTGGGAATATGGTGTAATGCGGTTACAATTCCGGTGGCTCCGGTTTGTTTAATATCTTGTAAAGAAACCGGGTCATTTGGGCCGAACCATCTTAACGTTTGTTCCATTCTTTAAGTGTTTTTAGTAGATTCTGTATGATTTTGAAAACCAAGCAGGAGTTTAATTTTTGTTTTAAATACTGGTAGCGGCAAATCCTCCATCAACTTTTAAAATCGTTCCTGTCACAAATTTTGACATGTCGCTGCACAAAAACAAAAGTGCTCCGTCGATGTCCTCGGGTGTTCCAAACCTTCCCATTGGAGTGTGTTCGATTATTTTTTCGCCTCTTGGAGTCAGTTTTCCTTCCGGAGTCAGTAATAGAGACCGGTTTTGCTCGCCTATAAAAAAACCGGGTGAAATAGCATTGACACGTATTCCTTCACCATATTTTGATGCCAGTTCGACTGCCATCCACTGCGTGAAATTGTCGATCGCAGCTTTTGAAGCGGAGTATCCCACGACTCTCGTTAAAGGCCGCTGTGCTGATGCCGATGAGATATTTATAATATTTCCTTCTTTCTGTCGGGCAAAAAGTTCGGAAAAGACTTGTGATGGCAACATCGTTCCAATAATGTTCAAATCGATTACTTTTTGTAAATCTTCGGACTGTAAATCGTAGATCGCCTGATCTGGTCTAATGGTAGCCCCGGGCATATTTCCTCCGGCAGCATTGATGAGAATGTCGAGACGGCCGTATTTTTCGATAATAAAATCTCTGGCTTTTTCCAGTTCCTCCTGGTTTAAAACATTCGCCTGAATGGCAAAAGCTTTTCCGCCATTGCTTTCTATGGCAGCTACGGTCGCATTGGCTTTTTCGATAGATTGGGAAACAATTCCCGTAATAACGCCCTGTTTGGCCAAAACGTTGGCAAAATTACTTCCTAGTACTCCGGCACCGCCTGTAATTAATGCAATTTTTCCCTTTAGATTAAATATTGAATCCATGTAAAGTTTTTATAATTTAGACTGTTTTTGTCTCATGACCTATTTTAAATTTTTACTTTAATCACAATTTTTTTAAGTGCTCCTTCGCCAATCATTGCTGCATGAACATCTTCGGGAAATAAAATCGCAAACTGTTTTTCCTGTAATTCAAAATACATATCCGGTTTGTCATAAAAGAAACGAACATCGCGTTCGTCATTATAATCTCCGTTTGGACTAACACATTTCTCTC
This sequence comes from Flavobacterium sp. T12S277, assembly GCF_048514875.1. NCBI lineage: Bacteria > Pseudomonadati > Bacteroidota > Flavobacteriia > Flavobacteriales > Flavobacteriaceae > Flavobacterium > Flavobacterium sp. T12S277. Next base: position 116,082 of record NZ_JBLYEG010000015.1, read on the forward strand.
GGGGTTTCCAAGCAAAAATCTCCGGACCTTTGATTGAAATCTGGATGTCAATATTTTTATCGTGACATTCAAACCCTTTTATACTTTCTTCTTTAGTGGCGCCTTCGCCCACAATTACGATTACTTTTAAGTTCTCGTCAATTTCAAAAGCACCTTCTTCAAGAGTACTGATGTCATTTTGGTTTACATAATCAAATGCTTTTTTAAAACTAGGATGCAGGCTGTAATATTTGGCTGCGTTTGGTAATGAATCTACAATCATTGTGAGTTGGTTTTTATGTTTTTTAAAGGCTTTAAGCTGTCTTGATTAACAGTTTTAGAGCAGGTTGATAATTTGCTTTTTACTTTATGTGTTTAATTGTAAAATACTGGTAGTTAGTTTGTTGAGTGCTTTTTGTGTTCTGATGTCAGTACAGGTCAAAAATTTGTTTTTTGACTGTCAGTCTAACGAAAACCAGTTGTTTTACTCTTTGTACGTTTATATTTGTTGTTGATATAAAATGGTTTAATTTGTTGTTTGTTAGTTTGTTATGTATTTTTAATAAATTGATTTAGCTTTCTTACAGCTCGAAAAAAGGCTCTTAAATCCTTTAAAAGCGAAAATCGTACTATTATTTTTACCAAATATTATGATTATTTGATCGACCTGTGTATATTTGCGTGTGCGCACACGGTATTTTACAAATGTATATAAAAAGTTAAGTAAAACAACTCGTTTTTGATAAAAAAAATAATAATTTAAAGTGATTCGTAAAATCATTTAACTTAAAAATCAGCAATATCATAACTATAAAAAAAATCGCGGAACTGGCTAACGTTTCCCCCGGAACTGTTGACAGAATTATCCATAATCGTGGGCAGGTAGCTCAGGAGAATGTAGATAAAGTAAATGCTATTATCGAGGAGTATGGCTACAAACGAAACATTCTGGCCAGTAATCTGGCGTTGAATAAAAAATTTCATTTTGCAGTATTTTTACCTCAGTATGAAAATTTAGAATACTGGAAAAGCCAGATTGAGGGTATCGAAAAGGCAGCAATAGAGTTTGGTAAATTCGGGATTGTGCTGGATTATTTCTTTTACGATTTTAATACCGCTTCTTTCAAAGAGGCTGTCAAAAAAGTACTGGATTTTGAATGCGACGGATTATTGTTTGCGCCTATTTTCTATGAAGAGTCCGTTCAATTCCTGAAAGAATATAAAAGAACCAATATTCCCGTGGTGATGATTGACTCTAATATTGATTCGGATACCCCTCATGCTTATATTGGGCAGGATGCTTTTCAGAGTGGCTATTTAGCAGGAAGACTGATTAGTTTTGCGGTAAAAAATGAAAGACAGGTTCTCATTTTTAAGATTACGAGAGAGATCGAAAGTACTTCAGTCTATTTGCAGCGCATTGCCGGATTTCATTCGTTTTTTAAAGATCAGGAGCATCTTAAGAATTTTAAATTTTCAGAAGTCACCATTAAAGATTCCGGAATTGATCAATTGAATTTGGAAATGTTTGAAGGTGTCAACAGTGTTTTTGTACCAAATTCGAGAGCCTATATCGTTGCCAGATTTTTAGAAGAAAACCATATAAAAGGCATCCGGATTATTGGTTATGATTTACTGAAAGAAAATATCGAATACCTGAACAAGGGTGTGATTGATTTTTTAATCAATCAAAGACCGGAAGAGCAGGGGTATATGGGGATTCACTATTTGTATAAAAAATTAGTTTTGCAGGAAACGGTAGAAGACATGCATTATATTCCGCTGGATGTTATTTTAAAAGAGAATTATTTTCCAGCAAACCGGAGAGGTTTTTAAAATCGATTCTGTATATTTTTTAATTAATAAACCCGACAGGTTTTTGAAATCTGTCGGGTTTGAAAAGATGTTAAACGCGTAACCAAGAATCACTTTTTTATCTTTACCAAAAGCGGGCTATTTATTTTTTTAGCAAACGAAGTTAATTAATTGTCAATAGGCTTCTAATAGTAAACCCGACAGGTTTTTGAAACCTGTCGGGTTTGAAAAAGGTTAAACGCGTAACCAAGAATCACTTTTTTATCTTTACCAAAAGCGGATTATTTATTTTTTTAGCGAACGAAGTTAAATAAGTTTCCCAGTCTTTTTTAGTCTGAAAAGGGCTTCCTTTTTTCCATCCAAAACCTGTGTAGTAAATCGCTTTGTTGTTTTTTACTTGGATATTTCCATAAAGATTACTCAGATCTTTTTTATCGGTAACATAGTAGTCAAAATTGAATAAAGTATTTTTTGGTGCTACAATTCCGGTTCCTATTTCAGAATCGTCAATAGGTTCCCAATAGCTTATCCAGCCTTCTTTAATATCGGTTCCTATTGTTCCTTTTTTGTCGTGTAGCGTTAGTCCTGCTGCCACAGATTTTGTTCCTGTAATACTAATTTCAAAGCGGGACAGGTAACTTCCGTAATCCAGACTAATGAGCTTCGATTCGGTAATTCTGTTGCCTTTTGCATCCCAATCGGCATAAGTCAGCGTAAAGCTGGTTCTGATGGGGCCGGTAGTAATGGTTTTCCAGTGAGTGAAGTTTTTAGAAAAATAGTATTTGTCATCAACTTTAACTGCAATTCCGCCTACACCGCGGCTGTCACCTACGTGAAAATTGTCTAAACCTTCGCCAGTATCTTTGTGATACGTTCCGGTTCCGTTAGTTGCTTTTTCGTACCATTTATTGATAATGGGGTAGTCAACCCTTTTGAGCCAGGCATCGATTCCACTGGTCAGCGTTCCACCAGGAATTTGATCTTCCACCATTTTTTGGGCGACCGGGCCATACGTTCTGAAAGCGACTTTGTTATTTTCCCAGGCATAATCATCTGTTCGTTCCGGAACAAATCTCGAGTAACAATTGACTGTTGTTTCTTTTGGAGGGTTTTCGGATACTGAAATTTCAAAATCTTTATGGGAGGAAGCCTTTATTTCGGGCTGAAACAACAATACATCCATTGTCCCGTCACCGTCGTTGTCGACCGCCTGAGTGGTCAAGAGTGTATTGCTGCCGATCTCTTTAATAATGCAATTTTCCAGTTTAGTTCCGGCAGGGAAACCGAGGATTTTTTGGGTCAGTTCGATCGTTTCAAATTCACGGTCCAGGGGCAGAGGGTTGGTAACCGTGATGATTTTATTTTGGGCATGAAGGGCAAAACTACTGGCCAGAATCGCAGTGAATACAAGTTGTTTTTTCAAAATTCAATTTTTTAATGTTCTGAAATGGCATTGTTTTTTGTGAATTATAAATTTACAAATGAAATTGAATTTAAAAATACGGATTAGGAGTAATAATGTACAAGTTGTTGTTGTACAGTTGTTTATTAGGTATGATGATTGGAACACATAGAAACATAGATTTCTTTGGCAGGAAAGAATGCAGAAAGAAATATATTTTTTTCACATAGCCTATTTATGTGTATTTTAAAGAAGTGAAGCGCCTTTTTTGAAGGTTAAAAAGCTATGTTTCTATGTGTTAAGTACAAATTTTATTAATCATAATTTAAAACATAATTTATCTTTCTAAACCGATTCCCACTTCCCATTTTGCTTGGCAAGATCAATGCAAAGCTGACCGTATTGGGTCATTAAACCTTCTGCGATCATTCTTTCCGCCCGGTCTTTATTGGGCTGACTCCATTTGCTTTTTTTAGGATTTCTCGGGGTAAATGTCAAATAATAACTCTCGGGATCCCTTTTTTTGCACAAACTGTCAATCCAACCAAAACACAAAGCTTCTTCAGTTGCTTCGATCAGATTTACACTTTCCGTTTTACTTTTTTTGTGGTATAAAATCAACCAGACTGATTTTTCGATCTGACTGTTTTCCTGCAACCAATCACGCCATTCTTTTCGGGTTTTGGCATAGACTGCTATTCTTCCGTCTTTTGTTTCCATAAGTTCAGCATTGAAAATGATTATAAATTTAATGAATTTTAATTGCAAAGTGCAAAGTTTTGTGGATGCTAAGTACAAGGATATGAACCGTGAAGGTTTTAGGGTTTAATTTGTAATTCAATTTGTAAACCTTTGTATCTTTGTGTTTTAGGATGTTTTCGTCTTTTGAAAACTATAAATAAGCAAGGAAAGAAGATAGCATTTGAAGTGTAAGCTATACGTATTTTTGGAAAGATCTTTTATTCAGATTTGGGAAGGATAATAAGTCAGGATTAATAACCATTCAAATAAAATATTATGATACATCAAATTGATACAACAGACAATATAGTTGCTTTTCGGGCCTTGGCAGAGCTCACAACAGAAGATTTTTTAAATGTAGTGATTCCAGCCGTGGAGCAATTAGTAAAACAAACCAACGAAATCAATTTTTTGCTGGTGCTGGATACGGATAGCGAAATTTTTTCATCGGGTATATGGCTGGAAAATGCTTTACTAGGCTTAAAACCTCTTGGAAAGTGGAATAGAGCCGCCATCATTTCAGATTCGGAAGTGGTTATTTCCTTTGCTAATGGATTTAGTTCTATCGTTCCGGGCGAATTTCAGGGTTTTAAAAGAGAATCCTTTAATAAAGCACTAAACTGGGTGGAAGGGAATATTAATTTGCATTAGAATTTCTAAGGAAAAAAAATAGCCTCGAATTCATGAACGATGGTCTGAGGATACAGTGCCATATTCATAAATTCGAGGCTAAACTATTTTTGATCAATTTTGAAATAAGTCTGCTCGTTTTCAGGATTGAAACCTGAAACAAAAAAGACCTAATGATTGTATTCGATACCGCTGCTTACGTTGCGGTCTCTTTTAGCTTTTGTAGTTTTTGATATTTGTTTGTAACAAGCTGTTGCTAATAAGGGTACGGCAAGGCTTCCCACAACGGCAGCGGTTTTATTCTGTCCTGCTTTTTTTAAAAGGGCACCAGCGATAAGTGTTCCTACACCTGCGAAAATCAAATTTTTTACAGAAAGCTTAGAGGCTGGTTTTGGGGTAATTCCGTGTAATAGAGGATCTATAAAATTTAATTTTTCCATGATTATACTAATTTATTTAATTAAACTTGTTTATTATTTATTCCGATAGTTTTCACTATCCGTTTTGTTTTTATTTCAATTGCCGTCAAAAAAGACTCCTGCAAATACTTGTTCAAAAAACAAGCGAAAATCCTGCCAGATTATAAGCGTGACCATCATTTAGCAAAATTTTATAATTATACAAGAACCATAAGGAAATTGTGACATAATGGCTAAAATAGCACGCGCAATTCTATTTTATATGACAATAACCAATGTTTTAAAATTACTGCAATTCTGCTTACTACAATTATATAGTTTTGTTTTTTTATTATACAATTTCATTCCAGTTGTTAATTTACAAAAATAACCGTTAAGTTTAATTTCTTAACGGTTATGGGATATATTTGGCAAAATTTTTAGAGTTTTTTACGATTTATGTCGGAAAAAGAAGCCTGTGAGAGCTGTCTTAAGTGTTTGTTACGATCATCGCCCTCATTCGGATTATTAGTTTTTATCGGTACTGTAGAGCACTCCGTTTTTTATAGATTTCTTATTCAACGCTCCTTTTTTAGATAAATTTTCTAAGATGTCTTTTGCTTCGGAAAGCGAAATGTCCAATAGAACAGCATATTCTTTTGGAGCAAGAGTCGGATAAATTTCAAAAAGAGATAATGGATTTTCGCTTGCAATTTTTTTCTTTTTGGCTTCAGGATACAAGGCTAACAGCGCATTTTCATAAGAAGCATAAGGTTTAGAGCCGTAAACCGTTAGCTGGTTGTTCGTTCCGTCAGAGAAAAACAGGGTAGGAAAGCCTCTTACGCCAAGGGTTCTTGCATAATTCAGGTCTTCCTGAAAAAGAAGTCTGGCATCACTTTCATAGTCTGATTTTAACTTTTTTGTATCGAGTCCGGCAAGACTGGCAGCTTCAGAAATGTTTTCCCATTTAGTGATGTTTTTCTTTTCGAGATATAATTGCTCTCTTAAAATCCGCATGAATTTTACAGCTTTGTCCTTATCCTGAATTTGTGCTGCTTTCATAGCAATACAGGAGGGATAGGAAGAATCAAGCGGATCTTCAATCCATACATTTCCGTCGATCGGCATTTCATAACGTACACTTGCGGCATCCCAGTGATGGGCCACATCTGCTGGTTTGCTTATTCCGCCGCTATTGTAGGACCAATCCGGAAGTAAACCGCCCATTCGGTAATCAATATCAATATAAGCACCGTATTCGAGTTTTAATTTTCTCAATTGAGGCTCAATTCCCCAGCAGGAAGAACAGATCGGATCTGTGTAATAAATAATTTTTACAGGTTTATTTTCTGTTGGAATGGTGTTATTTTCATTTGTTTTTTCGTTAGCGGGCATTTCGCATGTTCCGGTTTCGGGATCACATAATAGGGGATTTGTTTTGCTTGCACTCATTTTTGAATTTATTTGCGATTGACAGTTCGTACTGCAAATCAGAATTAGTAATAGCGACAGCCTTTTCATAAATAACTGTTTTAAATTTACGCTTCAATTTTAAATTTTTATAATTTTACTGTAAAGTTCGTCCATCTATAATCACAAGTCAATTAGTCTAAAAAATATGACTACACAAAATAAAGCAGAAACAGAGACCGAATGTCCTGCACAGGGGCTTCTAAAGCTACTCTCCGGCAAATGGAAACCACAGATTTTTTTGCTGGCGGTTAGCGGTCCTTTACGTTTCAACGGACTTTTAAGAGATATAAAAGGAGCGAACAAACAATCTATCGCGACAGCACTTCGTGAACTGGAAGATTTTGGAATTTTAGATAAAAAGGTAATCCAGTTAAAACCATTGCATATCGAATATAATCTATCCGAGAAAGGAGCGTCTTTAATTCCGGTTTTTAAACAACTGGAGTTTTTCTCTCAGGGATAAGGTAAGGGTTCGGGGTGATTTTAGACAACTACGCAAGCAAACGACTAAAGCCTATACATTATGAAAAAGCTAGTACTAATTTTTTTGTTGTTATTGCAAATCCCTGTAATCTCGGGGAACAAACCAAGTCAGGATTCTTCGGCTAAAAGAATTGTAGGAACCTGGTTTGCCGATGCAAACAGAAATACAAGATGGGTATTTACCGCAGACGGAAAAGTGTTTAACTACGACAAAAATACCTTCAAAGTGATGTACCGCTATACGATTTCAAATAGCTGTCAGAACAATTCAGATGATAGTGCTGAATTTTTGACCTTAATGGATAAGGACGGTGATGAGTTTTGTTTTAGATTGAATGGCGTAAATGAAAATAAAAACGGCATATTATCGATGACGAATATGAGTAATATGGAAGCGCTTTTGTTTGTTAACGATGTAAACATAACAACAGCAAAGTAGTACCGCTAAGAAAAATTTTTGCGATTAGTTTTTTCTGGGCCATTTCCACGCCAGAACTACAATTATGGCGGTAATGACACTTTCGAACAGCGCCAGAAAAACATAAAAACTTTTCCATACTGTTAGCGAGCCAATCGCAATGAGCAGCATGATTAGGGTAAAGAATATCCCAAAAAATATATGGAGCAATCTGTTTATTTTTGGCTTTAAAAAAATAGAGAACAGCACCATTAGAGGAGGCAGAGCAAGTAAAATAGCTGCAGAAAGTAGTTTCATCGGACTGTTTAATAGATTGTCACCACTTACAAGTCCGGCTGTTTTTCCGGGCAGGTACAATTCAAAATAATCACCGTACAAATAACACAACGTTACCGCTGCCCAAAGAAAGGCAAGTTTTATTCTGATATTGAGTTCGAAATCTTTTAAATTACTGGTATTCTGATTGGTATCCATTTGGTTTTGTTTTTTGGTATGACGGAATTTTCAGTATTTTGTTACAATTTACAGCTTTGTAAATTTGACCAAAAGAAAATTTTGCTGTAATCATTAAACTTTTATTAACAAAAAGTAAATTTTCATTGGTTTATATTTGTAAGGCAAAAATGTAAATAGCACTAACGAATATGAAAACCAACGTCTTAAGAATTCTTGTTTTATTTGCTTTCTCCGTAAGTGGTTACAGTCAAAACGTGAAGCTGTTAAATATAGATCAGCTAAACGAAAGAATTAAGAATGGAAAAGACAGTACTTATGTCGTTAATTTCTGGGCTACCTGGTGTGCACCCTGCATTAAAGAGCTACCTCATTTTGAGAAGTTAAAAGCCGATTATAAGTCAGATAAATTAGCCGTTTTATTGGTAAGTGTCGATTTTAAATCGAAATTAAAGTCGGCTGTAGTTCCGTTTGTTAAAAGAAAAGCCCTGAAAAATGAAGTGTTCCTGTTAAACGAGAGTAGTCCGCAGGAATATATTGACCGCATTGATCCGAACTGGTCGGGAAGTATTCCGGCAACATTATTCATTAAAGAGGATAAAAGAAAATTTATAGAATCTGAATTTACCTATGACCAATTATTAACTGAATATAAAAAACTGTAAATTATGAATAAGTTTATTATCACTGTAACTTTGTTTTTGTTTAGTCTTTTGCTTTCTCAGGCTCAGACGACAACACTTAAAGCCGGGGAGACTGCTCCGGATTTCAAATTAAAGAATGTAGACGGAAAAGAAGTTTCTTTTGCCAGTTTTCCAAAAGCCAAAGGATACATCGTTGTCTTTACCTGTAATACGTGCCCTTATGCGGTGGCGTATGAGCAAAGAATAATTGAATTGGATAAAAAGTTCAAAGCACAGGGTTATCCTGTAATTGCAATTAACCCGAATGATCCGGAAGCTTCTAAAGCGGATACTTTTGAGAAAATGCAGGAGCTTGCGAAGGATAAAAAGTACCCATTCCCTTATTTGTTTGATGACGGACAAAAAATTACCGACCAGTACGGTGCAAAGCGCACGCCGCATCTTTTTATTGTTTCTAAAACCGCCAAAGGAAATGTGGTAGAGTATGTGGGAGCAATCGATAACGATCCGGAAGGAACGAAAACAGAAAAAACAAAATATGCCGAAGATGTAATTGCAGCATTAAAAAGCAATCAGAAGCCGGCAATCACGCAAACCAAAGAAATTGGCTGTACCGTAAAAAGAAAAGTGAAAGCTTAATTTTTAAGCAACTATCGTAAAAGAGAAGGGGCTGTCCGAAAAGTATGAACTTCCTCTTATTATGTTATTGTTTAAAATCTCTACTTTAGTTCGACGCGGATAAAACAGATTTACTTCGTAAAAACGCGAATAAAAACAGATTTTTTCCTCATTTAAAAGTTTTTTTAATTTTTAGAATCCTTTTTTATCAGTGTCTTCGCGATAGCGAATCTGTCAAATCAGCGTTGAATTAAGACGTATAATTTTTGACGACCAAATAAACTACTTTTGGATTATAATTCAATTTAAATTATTTATAAAAACAAGGCTGTCCTTACTTTTCGGACAGCCTCTTTTTTATGAGAGAGTTTTAATAAGTTCTTGCTGCTCCTGAAGCTCCAGTTCGGCAATGATTTGTTTTTTCATGGTAGTGTGCACATAGTCTTTGGCTTCGGCATAGGATATGTTGTATTTCAGTGGAATTTCCTGAAGATGAACCGGAAAATCAGCCAATACTTTATCATAATAGCGGTCCAGTTCTTTTTCATTTGGCATTTCAAATTGTAATTTAATTTGAAATCTTCTGAGCAAAGCCGTGTCAATACTGCTGTAATAATTGGTCGCGCAAAGGAGTAAACAGTCCGACGGAAAATAATCAATCAGTTGAATAATAGTATTCACAAGGCGTTTCATTTCGGCAACATCTTTGTCCTGATTGTCCCGACTTTTGCCAATCTGATCAAATTCGTCCAAAAACAAAACCGCTTTTTCGCGAATGGCTTTATCAAACAGGGCTTTTACATTTTTGGAAGTTTCGCCAATTTTGGCATCGATTATCGTACTCAGATTTACAATAACAATGTTCTTGTTTAAAGCATTTGCTATGGCTTTTGCAGTGGTCGTTTTACCACAGCCCGAATGCCCGTGAAGTAGTATTTTATGATCTACTTTCAGCTTGTACTTTTTTAATTCCTCAATATATTTATGTTCCTTTATCGTCTGAAGCAGTGCAGCTTTATTCTCTTCGCTGAATAGTAAATCATCCAGTGCTATTTTTTCAGTATCGTTTACAACAAGTTCGTACAGATTCATTTGAGATTTTATTTGGTGCAAAATTAGACTTTATTCTGCAATATTTTCGTTCCAGATTTCTTTTCCTAAAAAGCGATTCCCAAAAATGGCAGTTCCAACCCGTATTAAATTTGAACCTTCGGCAATAGCCAGTTCTAGATCCTGCGACATTCCCATTGAAAGTTGTAAATTAGGGATCTCTTCAGGTTCAGCGGCATAAATCTCATCCCTGATTTTTCGCAGTAAACGCAAAGACGGACGCATTTTTTCCTTTTCCACATCCAATAATCCGATCGTCATGAGCCCTTTGATTTTTAGCGTTTCGTAACGTTTTATTTTTTGAATAAATGAAAGTACTTCCGTTGGAGGCAAGCCAAATTTACTTTCTTCAAACGAGGTGTTTACCTGTATAAAAACATCCAGTGTTCGTCCTTCTTTTTGCAATTGTTTGTCTAATTCATTGGCTAAACTCAATCGGTCAAGAGACTGAATGCAAGTGACGTACTTAAGAACGTCTTTTACTTTATTGGTTTGAAGATGGCCAATAAAATGACGTTCCACTTTTAAATCTTTTAAGATCGGATTTTTATCGCGCAATTCCTGCATCTTATTTTCGCCAATGAGCGTTTCGCCTGCTTCGATTGCAATTTGAATGTCATTGGCGGTAACGGTTTTAGTAGCCAGTAATAGCCTGACATCCGACACATTTCTTCCGGAATTTTTACAGGCATTTTCAATACGCTGATGTACCTGTTTCAAATTAAATAGCACTTCTTCTTTCATGAGGACAAAAGTAATCGCAAGGAAGTGGATGGAGAAGATCCAGTTTTGAGTATAAGTAATAGTCCAGTTTCGGGTTAAACTGGACCAGATTATCGCTATAAATGAAAAAACTGGATTATTTAGCAGGCCCGGAATCGCACTAATTTTGTACGGACAATGAAGTCAAATTAAAAACAAATTAAAATGAGTAAATCAATTTTTTATCATGCCGGTTGTCCGGTTTGTATTAGTGCAGAACAGGATATTTTAAGTCTAATTAACCCTTCTGAGGTTGAAGTTGTTAATTTGGGGGTCGATAAATTCAGAATTCCCGAAGCTCAAAAAGCGGGATTGAAGTCGGTTCCGGCTTTGGTAACACCCAATGGAAATGTACTTCATATCAATTTTGGCGCTTCTATAGCAGACGTAATTGGGTAGGTTTATTGTGAAATGTTAACTGTGAAATGTTAGCTGTAAAATGTAAAATTTAAATAGTATGAAGATAGCGGTGTGGGATACTTATGTGATCCGAAAAGACGGAACAGTAATGCATTTTGATATACTAGTTGACGAAGCCACCGTTGATGAAAGTCAGATTTTTGAATATGGCAAAATGTATCTTAAAACAGTAGCGCAGGAAGATCAGCCGCTGACCTCAAAGGAATGTAAATTTTGTCATATTGATAAAGCTCCTGCTGCTGTTGAAAGTCAGATTCTTAGGGATGGGTTCTCGATTATCGAAATGGAGAATTGCAATTAACGGATTCTTTAGTTTTGTATAAAAAAGGCTGAAACGTTATGGTTTCAGCCTTTTTGATAGCTATAGAACTTATGTTTTTATGTGTTAAAATGAATTTAAAGACTATAAACTTTTTAATTTTTTCATAAAAACCGGAAATACTTCATTGAGTTCTTCAAAGAGCGGATTGTTGCGGTGCTTTAGTTTGATTTCGCTGAATAATTTTAAACCAAGCGCAAATTGCGTAGCTTCATAAGGGTTTTCAAATATGTTTTTTTCTTTTATTTTTTCGATGATGCCAAATATTTCATCGTGATTGTCAAATTCTATTCCCAGTTCTTTTGCAGGTTCTGTTTCACCGTTTGCGTACTCTTTTAAGCTTAAAGTCAGATAATATTTGTTGGATCTTTTTTGCATGATATTATTTTTTTTAATTTACTTCAACCATTTGTCAACGATGGTTTTAAAGGTCTCTTTGTATTGTTCGCCAACCGTTATTTCATTTTTATTGATAAATATCGAATTCTTGCTTATCGCATTTATTTTATCCAGCGCAACAATAAAAGAACGATTGATCCGCATAAATTTTAAGGCAGGTAATTTTTCTTCTAGTGCTTTTAAGGAAATCAAAGACATCAATCCTTTTTGAGAATCTTCAAGATGTACTTTTACATAATCTTTCAGACTTTCGATATAGAGAATGTCTTTTAATGAAATTCGAACCCACTGGTATTCCACTTTCAGGAAAATAAATTCATCGTCGGCAGTAACCGACTGAAATTGATTGGATGCTTCTTCCGACAATTGTAAAACTTTGTTGGCGGCCCTTAAAAATTCTTCATAGCTAAAGGGCTTCAAAAGATAATCGACAGCATTTACGCGGTAACCTTCAATAGCATAATGATTGTAAGCTGTCGTGAAAATAATTTTGGGTAAGGGCCCCGGCTGTTCCTGTAATAGACGAGCGAGTTCCATACCGGTTAAATTGGGCATATTGATATCCAGAAAAACAATATCCGGCTGCTGTTCCCGTATTTTACTCATGGCTTCTACTGCATTATCACAGCTGCAGGCCAATTGTAAAAAAGGAGTTTGTTCTATAAAGGTCTCCACCAGTTTTAAAGCTAGCGGTTCGTCATCTACTGCGATACATTTTAATACAATCATTGTTCTAACGTTATTTGCAGGTTTACTTTATATTTTCCGTTTTGATCGACACCGGCGGTCAAAGTATGTTTGTTGGGATAGATCAGATGCAAGCGGCGTTTGGTATTGGTTAAGCCAATTCCTCCCGGTTCTGTTGAAGCTGTTTTTTCAAAAAAAGTATTCTCGACTTCAAATTCAAGATGGGTTTCGTTTTGCTTCAATACAAAATGAATTTCACTTTTGTCGGTAGCATGTACACCGTGTTTAAAGGCATTTTCGACCAAAGGCAATAACAGCATCGGAACAATCGGATAATCGTGAATTTTTTCCGGAATATCCGCTGTAACCGTTAGTTTACTGTTGGCACGGAGTTTCATCAAAGCAATGAAATCCTTCATGAACTCGACTTCTTTTAATAAGGTCGTTCTTTCGCCTTCGGTACTGTAAAGCAGGTAGCGCATCATTCGGCTTAAAGTGTGTAATGCACTGCGGGAATCTTCAATATTGGTATAGGTAAGTGAGTAAATACTGTTAAGTGAATTGAAGAAAAAGTGCGGATTGATTTGCGCTTTCAGCATCGCCAGTTCGGCCATTGTTTTGTCCTGTTCCAGTTTTTGTTTGTGCTGTGCCGCTCTTTGCCAGTGTTGCAACATGGCATAACTGGTACTGATTCCTAAAACCAGTAAGGTTAAGCTAAAAATATAGTTGTCGAAATAATCATTTCTGTATTTCTTAAATCCAATAAGTGCCGCCAGTTTATTGTGTAAATCGGTGTTTAAATTATAGAAATAAGAAAGTAGCTGCATTGCAAAAATGATCCAAAGAATCCATAATAAAAATGGGCCAATTTTGTCTTTAATGATCGTTTTCGGAACAATGATTTTGGCATTGTAGTAAAAAATCACAATCATAAAAACTAAGACAACAGTTTGCCACAACCAAAAAATGTAGGGAAGTACAATATTCCAGGTAAGGGGTATATAAAAGAGTTGAATGTAACCTAATAGTATCCAGGCCAGGATGTGTAATCCGGTAGACATAAAGGGTTTAAAAAAGTGGGTTGCCATTATAAGTTTTGATTTTAAGGACAATATTACATTTTATTTGAACAGTTTATAAAACCAATCGCCCAAAACAGATTCACAATCCGTAAAAACCATTTTAGAGCCGACGAGACTATTACAAAAATACTTATTTATGAGGGAACATCTTCCATCGGCTCTCATCTAATCTTTATCGATTGCAGCAGGCTTTTCGTCTATTGTAAAAATTTTGCATGTACTATTTCAGTTCTTTTGTTCCTTAATAAATAGATAATCATACATTCGATAAAAATGAACAAGCAATCTTTTTTAAGTATTCTAGCAGCATCTATTATCATCACTTCGTGTGGAAACAAAAATGATAAAACCGCTCAGGCCGGAGGTGCACCACAAGTTAAAGAATATAAAACGCTGACTTTAGAACCTAAATCGGCGACTTTATATACAGATTATCCTGCCAGCATTCAGGGACAGCAAAATATAGAAATTCGCCCTCGGGTTGAAGGGTACATTGATAAGATTTTTGTTGATGAAGGTGCTGTGGTTCGAGCCGGACAGCCTTTGTTTAAAATTAGTGCTCCCGAGTACGAGCAGGAAGTTCGCACAGCGGCCGCAAGTATAAAAAGTGCACAGGCAAATTTAAGTGCAGCAAAACTAGCTGTCAATAAAGTTAAGCCTTTGGTTGAAAAAGGAATCATCAGCAAGTACGATTTAGAATCGGCACAATACACCTATGAATCGGCTTTGGCAACACTGGCGCAGGCGAATGCCAGTCTGGTAAATGCGAAAACCAATTTAGGATATACCACAGTAACCAGTCCTGTTGATGGCGTTGTGGGATCCATTCCGTTTCGTCTGGGAAGTTTAGTGAGTTCCAATACAACCGATCCTTTGACCACTGTTTCAAGTATCGGAAACGTGTATGCCTATTTTGCGGTGAACGAAAAAAAGCTCTTAAATTTTACTCAGAACACAGATCCGGGAATTTCACTGGCAGCTAAAATCAAAAAAATGCCTCCGGTTTCATTGCTTCTTTCTGACGGTACCGCTTATGGCGATAAAGGACATATCGAAACGGTAAACGGATTAATCAATACGGAAACGGGTTCGGTTACTTTCAGAGCACGTTTTCCCAATCCGAAAAGCATAATCAGAAGCGGAAACAGTACTACTGTCAGAATCCCGAATGAAGTTAACGAAGCGATTATCGTTCCTCAGAGTGCCACTTTCGAGCTTCAGGATAAATTGTTTGCTGTAGTGGTTGGAAAAGACGGGAAAACAAAAAATGCAAATATTACAGTTTTAGAAAATACGGCAGGAAATTATTATGTCGTAAAAAGTGGTTTGCAAACCGGAGATCAGATTGTTCTGGAAGGAGTGGCAGCACTTAAAGACGGAACAGCGATTAAAGCGCAGAACCAAAATGCAGAAACTGTTTACGCGGACTTAAAATAAAAACAAATGTTTAAAATATTCATACAACGACCAGTACTTTCTACGGTAATATCGGTTATTATCGTAATCCTGGGTATACTGGGACTGGCAGCACTTCCTATTGCGCAGTATCCGGACATTGCACCGCCAACCGTAAATGTGGCGGCAAGTTATACCGGAGCCAATGCAGATGTGGTACTAAAAAGTATCGTAATTCCGCTTGAAGAACAAATTAACGGTGTAGAAAACATGACTTACATGACTTCTACAGCGACTAACGATGGTAATGCCTCTATAAAAATTTTCTTTAAAGTAGGTACAGACCCTGATTTAGCTGCGGTAAACGTACAAAACAGAGTTTCCAGAGCTACAAGTTTATTGCCTGTTGAGGTAACTCAGGCAGGGGTAACCGTAACCAAAAGCCAAAGCAGTAACTTATTGATTTTCTCTTTATACAGTGATGACAAAGCTTACGATCAAACGTTTCTCCAAAATTACGCCAAGATCAACCTGGTACCACAAATTCAGCGTGTAGTGGGGGTAGGAGATGTTACTGTTTTTGGTTCAAGAGATTATTCGATGCGTATCTGGCTGAAACCGGATGTGATGCAGCAGTACAAATTGATTCCGAGCGATATTTCGGCAGCTTTGGCAGAACAAAACATTGAGGCCGCACCGGGTAAATTTGGAGAAAACGGAAACCAGGCTTTTCAATACGTAATCAAATACAAAGGCCGTTTAACAAGCGCAAAAGAATTTGAAGACATCGTCATCAAATCGGCCGGAAACGGACAATTGCTGCGATTAAGAGATGTGGCAAAAGTAGAATTGGGTTCCCTAAGTTATTCTTCTACAAGTACAACAAACGGACGCCCGTCTGTAGGGGTTGCGATTAGCCAGACGCCCGGTTCGAATGCGCGTGACGTAATTAATAATTCTAAAAAACTTATTGATGAAGCCGTAAAAATGTTCCCTAAAGGAGTAAAATATACCGTTCTGATCAATGTTAATGAGAATCTGGATGCCTCAATTGAAAAAGTAATCCATACTTTGGTAGAAGCCTTTATTTTAGTTTTCATCGTAGTATTTATTTTCCTTCAGGATTTCCGATCGACTTTAATTCCGGCGATTGCCGTTCCGGTTGCGATTGTAGGAACATTTTTCTTCCTGAATTTATTCGGATTTACCATTAACCTGCTGACGCTATTTGCGATGGTTCTGGCCATTGGTATTGTGGTCGATGATGCGATTGTAGTCGTCGAAGCGGTACATGCCAAACTCGACAATGGGTATAAATCCTCTAAGAAAGCGACGATTCACGCCATGAACGAAATTTCGGGAGCGATTATTTCGATCACACTGGTAATGGCAGCCGTATTTATTCCGGTAACCTTTATTACCGGTTCAACCGGGGTTTTCTACAAGCAGTTTGGTATTACGCTGGCGGTAGCGATTATACTGTCGGCAGTAAATGCGCTTACTTTGAGTCCGGCTTTATGTGCTTTACTTTTAAAACCACATGCTGACGATCACAAACATCAAAGTTTCATTCAGCGTTTTTACACCTCATTCAACGTTGCATTTGACAATGTAACCGAAAAATACAAACGTTCCGTTCAGTTCCTTTCCGTAAAAAAATGGATTGTATTAGCGTCTATACTTATTGCCGCGGGAGCTTTGTTTTATATGATGAAAACAACCCCGTCAGCCTTCGTTCCGGCAGAAGATCAGGGAGTAGTTTTTGCAAACATCAGCTTACCGCCTTCAGCCTCTATGGAACGTTCGGATGTAGTGGCGAAAAAAGTAGACAGTATTGCACATACCATTCCGGGAGTTGAGAACACCCTTCGTATCGTTGGTCAGAACTTTACAGCGGGTGCGGGTAGTGCTTATAGTATGGTAATTGTGAGGCTGAAAAGCTGGGAAGACCGCAAACTGAGCGTCGATGATGTAATTGGACAGCTGTTTGCTAAAACGAGCGGAATTCGTGAAGCGAATATCTTCTTTATTTCACCGCCAACCATTCAGGGATTTGGACAAAGTGGAGGATTTGAATTCCAGTTACAGGACAAAGGAGGGCACAGTACAGCTGAATTTTATAAAGTAAACAATGAATTTCTCGCCAAGCTTTCGGCACGTCCGGAGATACAATATGCAACGACGCCTTTTAATCCGGGATTCCCTCAATATATGATGGATATTAATCTGGCAAAAGCGAAAGATGCAGGAGTTTCTGTCAATACCATTTTGTCAACCATGCAGGGATATTATGGTGGATTGTACGCTTCCAATTTCAATAAATTCGGGAAACAATACCGTGTAATGATTCAGGCTTCTCCGGAATTCAGAACCAATACCGAAGGATTGAACAAAATATTTGTCCGCAACAGTGCAGGAACTATGGCACCCATTACTGAATTTGTAAAAATGACCAGAGTATTTGGACCAGAATCGATTTCAAGATTTAACTTGTTTACGTCTATTTCGATCACAGGAGCACCAAAACCGGGTTATAGTTCAGGAGACGCCATTAAAGCCATTCAGGAAGTGGCAGCAGAAAGTTTGCCTGCGGGTTATGGTTATGAATTTTCAGGTTTAACGCGTGAAGAATTAGCCTCAGGAAGTGAGACCGTCTTTATTTTTATATTGTGTCTGGTGTTTGTTTACTTCCTGTTAAGTGCACAGTACGAGAGTTATATTTTGCCTTTTGCCGTATTGTTTTCAATTCCGTTTGGATTGGCAGGAGCCTATTTGTTCTCGATTATTTTCAAACTGAACAGTAACATTTACTTGCAGATTTCGCTGATCATGTTAATTGGACTTTTGGCGAAGAACGGTATTCTGATAGTGGAGTTTGCCCTCGAGAGACGCCGAAAAGGATTGCCTATTGTTCAGTCTGCCATTGAAGGAGCGGTAGCACGTTTACGCCCGATTTTAATGACCTCTTTTGCCTTTATTTTAGGACTTGTTCCTTTAATGTTTGCTTCGGGAGCCGGTGCAGTTGGAAACAAATCCATTGGAACAGGAGCCGTAGGAGGGATGTTAATTGGAACCATTTTGGGAGTATTCGTTATTCCGGTATTGTTCATCATTTTCCAGAGTTTGCAGGAGCGTGTGAGTGGTCCGCCAAAAGAAAATTATGACGACGAAGGTGACGATGACGAGGAAGTACAGTTGGCAGAAACTCATAAAGAGTAATAATTTAATTCAAAAAAAATGACTCATAGTTCAAATAAATATATTCTTGTGGTACTGGCAGCCGCGCTGCTGAGTGCGTGCTCGATTACTAAGAAATACGAACGTCCATCGACGATTTCGACGGATAAGTTGTATCGGGATCAGGCTGCTGCCGATTCGACCACTATGGCGAGTATGCCCTGGCAAACCGTTTTTAAAGATGAAAAACTGAATGCTTTAATTCAGAAAGGATTGGATCAAAACCTCAATTTAAAGAATGCGATCGAAAATATAGTACAGTCCAGAGCCTCTTTGCAACAGGCAAAACTGGCCTATTACCCAACGCTGAATATTGATGCCAATGTAACGCATAATAAACAATCAAAGGCCGGACTAAACTTTCCGCCGGGAATTAACATCAATACATTAACAACAACTTCTAAATTAGGTTTGAGTACCTCTTGGGAAGCCGATATCTGGGGAAAATTAAGCAGTTCAAAAAGAGCGGCTTTGGCAACTTATCTTTCTACAGATGCGGCAAAACAGGCCATTCAGACACAATTGATTGCTGATATCGCCAACAACTATTTTTTATTGCTGGCCTATGACAAGCAATTGGAAATAACCAAGGCTACCTTGGAAAGTCGTATTAAAAATGTGGAAACGATTAAAGCTTTAAAAGAAGGCGCAATCGTAACCGGTGCAGCAGTAGTGCAGAGTGAAGCCAATCAGCATGCAGCTGAAGTTTTAATTCCGGATTTAAAAAGAAGTATTCGCGAAACCGAGAATGCACTTAACATTTTGTTGGGACAAGGCCCAGGAGCAATCGAAAGAGGCACATTAGGAAATCAGACCGTTCCCGAAAATCTGGCTGTAGGTTTACCGGCGCAATTGCTGGAGAATCGCCCTGATGTTCGTCAGGCCGAGTTTGATTTCAGAACAGCTTTTGAAACAACCAATATGGCCAAGACTTATTTTTACCCAAGTTTGACCCTTACCGCAAGTGGTGGATTCTCGAACCTGCAATTGACGGATTTCTTTACTAATTCTGTTTTTTACTCTTTGATAGGAGGGTTGACACAGCCTATTTTTAATCAGGGACTGAATAAAGCAAGACTTACAACAGCACAATCCAAACAAGTGCAGGCACTGAATAATTTTCAGCAAAGTCTTTTAAAAGCAGGACAGGAAGTCTCGAACGCTCTGTATGCTTATGAAATGGCAGTTGAAAAAGAAGATTCAAGAGAAAAACAAATTAAGGCCCTGGAAAAATCAGTTGATTTTACACAACAGCTTTTAGAATATAGCTCGGCTACCAATTATACGGATGTACTAACTTCCGAGCAAAACCTATTGGCCGCCCAATTAAGCGGAATCACTGATAACCTGCAAAAATTGCAAGCCGTCGTTGATTTGTATCGTGCTTTAGGTGGCGGATGGAAATAGTCTTCGCGGCTTCTATTATTTTAAATTTTGAAACGAAAAGCGCCTCAGTTGATGAGGCGCTTTTTTTATTATATTTTTTTAACTGCTATTTTAATAAATGGGTTATGTTTTGAAATTTTAATTTTTCAAAGTACCTTCCAAATGATATTTTTCCAAGTCATTCTTGGCACTAATAGATCCTAAATCAGCACTTTTAGTCAAATTTTGCAATGCAAATTCTTTACTTTTTTTGTCTAGTTTTTTAATTGCTTTGTAATTGAATTTTCCACCATTATTAATTTGAATCATTGTTCTATAAATATTATAATAAGCATCCCTATCATTATATTTATAAGCCATGACTAGAGAATAAGGAAGTGTCAATTCATATTCTTCTTTTTCATAATAATAAATGCACAAGCTTGCATATAAATTTTTATCCCCGGATTTTACAATTATTGCTTTTGCTTCTTTTATTTCAGAATCCTTCAAGATTCCATTATTACAGGAAGTAAACAACGTAATTAGTAAAACACAATTAATTAAGGTCTTTATTTTATCAATCATTAAATCTAGTTATTATACTGTAAATGTATTTTAGGTGGATCTTTTTCTGTTATAACAATATTTTTTTATAAATTTTTCTTTCATACAATTAAAATCCACTTGAACGATAAGTATTTAAAGGTCTTTTTTTAAATAAGACTTTCTACTTGGATCAGGCCCTGGTGATATTGCGTTCGTATCAATTATTATTTTGAATTCATCCATTTTCTTTTTTATAATGATAGAAGTATCATAAATTTTAGGTTTGCCATAAAAATATAAAGTAATCGTGTCATTTACCAAACGGACATCTTTAATATTTGTGGAATTAACAATAGTATCGCTTCTGTCATTTTTTGAATCGTAGAGCAATATATAATCAGCACTCGTTGAAGCGACATTCGAATAATAAAACCATTCTATCGTTTTATTATTTGCTTTTATTTCCTTTAAATACAGACGGTCTTTTCGCTCTGGTTTATTTGTACAACCTAAAGTGGCAATAGCCATAAGGATTAAAAATTTTCTCATTGTTTATTTTGACTTCTTTTATTTAGGCTCATTACTAAAATCAGTTATTTTTTCGAACTTTGATGGATAACCTTTTGTTTGACCAAGGTTACCTATTTTATAAAAAATTGCCTCAAGACTCTCACTATCTATAGCTTCTTGAACGAATTTTTTAATTGTTTCTTTTTTTAAATCTTTTAGTATTACCATGGTGTGGGCCCAGAAAAAGGTGCTTTCATCTCGTTCTAAAAGCATTTTTATGTTATTTGTCGTAAAAAGAGTGGCAAAAAAGATCTCTTTATTCTCTAAAACTACATTAATATCTAAATTGTCATTTTCGTAGTTTTTAACTTGATATCCAGCAGGTACAGTTATTTTGAATTTCATATGTAATTTCTTCTCCATTTGAATTTAATTCTTTGATTAGTCATGGAGATGTTTTATAAATTAATCGTAATGGTAGGAGTTGGAGTCTAATATTCCTCACTTTTTTTAAATAATTTTATCCAAAAAATATTGACTATTAATGTATTTTGATTTTGTGAAAAAAGAATCAAATAATTGCGATATTACCGAACTACTTTTCTTTTGTAACTCTTTTTTTAAATTCCCAAGCGTGGTCATAAATTACTATTTCTAAATCTTGATTTTCTAAAACAAATATGTTAGCTCTATCTTCAGCTTCTTTAAGATTTTCAAAAGTGATATATGGATGACTATTGGTTTCAGTTTTCAAAAATCTAGTTTTTCCATCTAATTCTAATATTATTCCTGTTGCTATTTCGCACATTATAATGTAATACATGTTTTTTTATTAATTATCATTTATAGTATTTCGTAAAGACAATCACGCTACAAAATGTTCTTTTATTACATAGAATGCGTACCTTTTTAGTTGATATTTTAATACTTCGGAGAGCGGGCATTAACCTTTTAATGGTTATTACTTTAATAATCTTCCAGAAATTGTTTAGCTTGATTGCGTTCAGGATTATCAGGAAGATACATTATGTCAATGCTATCGTATTTTACTAATTTATCATTGTCATAAAAACCCTCATAAAGGTTGTTGTTTATTTTAAATCTGTAAAGACCTCTTATAGTTCCTTTTGATCCAACGTCTTTAACATCATATAGATAAGCTTTTATTTGCTTGCCGTTTTCTTTTAAATCTGAAACTCTGATTTCAGGTCTAATTCCTACATACCAAAACATAATTATAATAATAACAAGCCATATAAAGCTCTTTTTGTATTTGTTTATAAGTTCAAAACTATTTTGCATTTGGTTTGTCTTCTTTTCGTTTACTATATTCCGCAGTACCTCCAGCTTTGCCAAGTGTCCTTTGATTACATAAATGCGCTGCCCAAATGTCTCTGACTTTGAATTACAACTAACAAATATATTTAAAAAGAAGCTAAATTTAATAGCATCAATAAGTCAATTAAAAATGGCAGAGACTTTTGAAATGCTTATGAGCTATAAGTAACAAAAAAAAACTGCGCAAAGTCACAGACATTTGCGCAGCTTTTCATAAGGAACTCTTCGGGCAGCGGGGTACATTACCTCTTAAACACTACATCATTTTAATTTATTTATTATATAGGTGTATGGTATAATTGTAAAAATGAAAAGAGAAAAAAATAGGAGTGAAATTCTAAAAGACTTTTTTGCCTCCCATTTTGAAAAAAAATTGCCACTTCTTTCTGAAAAATACAAATCGGGGTATTTTCCTTCTTCAATCAAATTATACTCGTTACTAGTTATAGATATTGAATGTTTTTTATTATTATATAAAAAATCCATTTCATAAGACTCTCCTCTTCCGCCTCTATTAATTCTTTTCTCAACAAATGAATATGACAATGACTTGTTATTAATGAAGGATGATTTAAATTCTAAATAATTATAAAAAGAAATAATAGAAATACTAATAAATAATAGCCCTAATATAAATTTAAGAAGTCTTTTTTTTTTCATTTTATTTTTGTTGTGTCCTGCGCTTTGTTTACAGAAGTTTTTGAAGTAGTATATTATCGAGGTTAACATTATCCCCGATCTTTATATATAACTTTTGCTGTACCCTAATATGTGTGAGAATAATCTCTATAACCGATGAGTATATTGTAGGTGTAATAAAATCTTTTTTTGATATAGAAGAAGAGACGAGCAATAGGTCGCCTCTATTTCTATTCAATAATTAATAACTTATATTCTTTTCAGCTTGTTACTTCATTATTTTATAAAAACACCTAATCTGTAACATTACCCAGCGGTGAGATTATCTTTGTCGCTGTGAAGTCAGAGACATTCGCCCAGCAGCTACACTTTGCGGAGCGGGGTATCTTCAATATTCTTGCCGCACTTCTTATTTTTAATCCTTCTTTGATAAACTGAAAAATCTTTTCGTTTGTACTTGATTTATAAGCATTACTACTGTAGCCCTCCATTCTTGTTTTCTTGCAATTTGAATACTTAAATCTAATCTTTCTCGAAGAATTAAAACCATATTTACTTAATTTTTCCTTCATATACACTACAGACCTTTCTATCAAACCACACAGTTGATAAATTACTAGTAATATTAAAACATAAAAGATGAGCAGTAATGCTCATCTTTTATGTTTTTTTGATCATATTTATTTTTAATACGTTGGAAATCTAAAATCTTGTATGACTAACTTTGAAACACTACTAATTGCCAAGTATTAACATAATTGTCATAACTAATATGGAAATAATAAAATAACATAATAGCACAATAGAAGGAATTGATAAATATAATGGAACAAATGTTTTTTTCTTGCTTTTTTTTAAATAAAATTTTAAGACATCTATTGTTAAAAAAAAAGACCAAATAGCTGATGGCAAAATTAAAAAATACCCTAAAACAGCTCTAAATCTCCGATAAAAATCATATTCGTCACAATAATGCAATTGAATCAATCCACATATTATTATTAGAGTAGCTAAAAAAAAATTAATAATTGATTTCTTTTTCATGTTCTTATTTTCTATTCATTATATAGTTAAAATATTTGTGTCCATTATTTATCGCTCTTTGATCAGCATCTGAATCCATGAATCCTCCACTCCTATCAGTTGAAAAAATAGTGGATAAAAAATTATTTGCATGAGCGCCTGCTTTTGCTTCCAACAAAGAGTATTTATTATATCCCATCCAAGCTCCCCACGCAAATTGAGCAAAATCAGCAAAATTATAGATGCTTTTCTGATTGGTTACTCTAAAAAACATTCCATTGCCCTCACTTACACCATCATATTCTGTACTATAGGTGTTGAAAATATCCCTTAATTGATTAAAACCAAAATCTCCAGATGTATATGATGTAAGGCCTGTTTTCACATATGAACCCGTGTACATATTTAAATAGTCTCGAACAAATCCGCCTCGGGATAATAAAATTCCTAAAAATGCATTAGATACTGGAGTATACAACTTACTACCTTCTTTAATTTCTTTTAACCAAATATTATCAAATTTAGGATCATTGAAGAATAATCGTGTTCCATCTTCATCAAAATACCTATTTGGTTTACCATTTTTAATAACATGAGTAACAATTCCAAAAGAGTTAACTGTTATATCATCTGATGGTGTATCATTATTTTTATTTTTTTTGCTCCCATCAGTATTCAATCCTTGTTTAGACATTGCTGCTTCAAAAGAGCCACTTGCATATTGTCCAGTTTGAAAATTAAAATCACTCATCCCATCAGGATCAATAAAAAATATTGGATTATTAAGAGCATAAGTATATGGATTAAATTTTCTTGAAACTTCTGCCAATGGGTCAATATTCATCCAACGGCCTAAGGCTGTGTCATAATTACGTGCACCATAATCATAAACATTAAGCTGTAGCTCATCCTGCAATTCCTTACCATTGTACTTATACTTATAAGGATTTACAAATTTTCCTTAAACGTAATTACTGCGCTTTGCCAATCGTTATGTAATTCAAAGAACTTACTTTCCGTGACGAAAATAGAAGTAATCTTACGAAATTCCTAACTATATGCCATAAAAAAAACCTATCAAATCAATGATAGGTTTTGGATTCGATTAGTAAATTAACAACCGATATATTAAAAATATGGATGCTAAATTGGAAAGAATCTATTGATTAGCTCCCGCTGTTGCAAACTGTCTGCTTTGAAATACTTTTCCGTTGTTCCAGGCCACTTATGACCCGCCAGTTCCTGAACATGTTCCAAAGGCAGTTTCTTTTCGTTGAGCCAGTTGCAAATAACGCTCATTCTGATAGTTTGGGGGTTGAGGTTTTTATCTGGGAACAATGCTTTTAACGGCTGAATCATGGCATGGACACTATCAACAGTTATTGGCTTTCCCAGTTTTCCAATGATGAGTTTATCGGTTGTGCCTCTGAGCATTCTGGGTCTTACTTCGTTGATGTACTTGGAGAACAGAAGTATCTGCTTGGCTAACAATTGGAGTCTTCTGCTGTTGAGGTTGCTGGATGCTTTGACATAGATTGTTCCAGCATCCAAATCAATATCCTTTACATTGAGCCTGATAATCTCATCGCTGGTCAAACCTTGGTAAATAAGCAAATTCAAAAGAACGTTGTTTCTGGTATCCAAATTCTCGTATCGATTTTCACGGGTTAAAAGCAGTTGAAGTTCCTCTGAGCTGAACAAATCCTGAACCTGTACTGCCTGATTGCTGTTGACTTTGATATTAAGCTTCTTGCACGGATGGTCTTCTCTGTATCCGCTCATAACAAGATAATCATAGTATTTCTTGATAGCTGAGAGGATAACAACCCGATATTTGGCATTGGGCTGTTGCTTTCCGATTTGTTCCATGTACTCAACGATATTCCTGTATTTGTATCGTTTGGCTTTGGGATTCATCACTAAAAAGTGATTAATGGCAAACATGTAGCTCTTTACAGTCTGCTCGCTGTAGCTTTGGAGCAGGAAATCTTCAATTTTGAGTTTATTCATAGGCTTGTTGCTTAAAAGGTTGTAATAGGTTTTCTTCTCTTGTTCTTGACAGCATAGATATAGGTGGTATTGATTTGGGAATGACCTAAAAAACCACGTATAAAATCAATACCTGCGTTCTTTTCCATCAGATGGCTGGCGATGCTGTGCCGGAGGCAGTGAAGCGTTATGTCCTTCTGGATTAGCTCATAATTGCTGGTCTGTTCCAGTATTTTCTTTAAGGTATCGTTGAGGTATTCGCCATTCATCCGCTTCCCGTTATCATGAATAAAAAATGCATCTTCATTCTGGTTACTGCCTTTCAGCTTTTCATATCGCTCTTCGGCTATGTATCTCTTGATGTGACCCGCAACCATATCACTCATGGGAACTTCACGTCTCTTACTTCCTTTACCGTCTCGGACAATGAGCATTCCTTTTGAGAGCTGAATATCCCGTGTGTTTAAAGCCACTAATTCTGACCTTCTAAGTCCGCAACCATAAGCCACTGATAATAAAGCCCGCTGTAAATCATTTTCGCAATGCTGATAGAGCATTTTGATTTCTTCAACGCTCAGGGCATTTCTGGAATTTCCGCTGTCTCCTGAGTAACTTGGAACGTAGTAAGCTTTTTCAATCTGCTTGTTCTCCAAAAGGTTGAAAACAAAAAGACCAAGAGCAAACAAATGAAATTTGATAGTTTTTCCTGCCAGTGTTCCTGCTCCCCGCTTTTTGGGTCTGCTGATTAAATGGTCGTAATAGCGCACCGATTCTTTGCCTGTAACGCTTTTTATCATAGTGATTCCTGATTCTTCCAACCAGATAAGAAATTCCAATACAGCATTCTGGTACATTCTGGAATTTCCAGTCTTGTAATTTCTTACTTTGATAAATTGGTCGTAATCATTCAAAAGGTTCTTAAATCTTGAGGTCTGTATTGTTGTTTTCATTGGTTTTGTTGTTGTTTTTTAATCATCATTTTAAAACTTCCCTTATGCACATTTTCCAATTCTGGGAACACCAGCGTTATATTACCAGTAATTACTGGGATTGGCGTGTTCTTTTAGGTGTTTTTCAGCTTGTCTAATTGTTTGTTGAGGTCTTCCTTAATCTTGGCTTTTATCTTTTCCAGATTATCCCAGTAGCTTATCACATACTTAAATCCTTTGTTTGGCGAGCCTTCAACTGCCTGAATGTATTCCAGTTCCTGCAAGGTCTGCATGTATTTAAAGGCTGAGGTCTTGCTGATATTAAGCTCCTGTCTGATTTCTCTGGTCGTAAATCGGTGCGTTGTTCCGCTCATCTGGTTTCTGAGGTATCCTTTCAGCTTTTCAAAGAACTGTCTGGTGCTTTTATCCAGTTCATCCACTTTGATAATGATGGAACTAAAGAAAATCTCAACGGCTTTTCTCACATCTTCTTCGGTAGCTATGAGTCTTCCTTTATCATCTGCTTTTCGCTGGTACTGGTTCAGGATTGTAATCTGAGCAACAAAGCTCTGAAACTGGGCGTTGAGTCTTCTGAGCATTTTGGCTTCCAGCGGTAACATAAGCTTATCGGCAAACGGATTCACGACTTCATAGCTCTTTAGAACCCGCAGGCAGTTTCTCAGTAACTGTCTGGCTTCCTGTTCACGCTCTGCGTTGCTGATACCTGCATTTTTCTGATTCTGCACTGTGATTATTCTAAGGGTCTGCTCAAGGCTTTCATCCACTCCCAAGACTACAGAACGGCTCATGTTATCATAATAAACCTCTGCTTTGGTCGTGGCGGTCAGACTTGCAAAATGGGCTTCAACCTTTTTCATCTTTGCTCTGTTGTTGCCCAGCAGGTCTTTCACCACTGTGGAGCTGTTCAGAAATCCAGCAGACTGCATTTCCCTGAATGCAAACTGCGCATCTTCGTCCAGACCGTCAAAATCCTGTATGAGTATCAGTTTGTTGATGAGCTCTTTCTCTCTGTAGTGATACAGCGATTTGCTGGTAATTCGGGTCATGTTAAGAACGTCTTCCTGAGGCATGCACTGCGCAATTCCGTTTATGAGGTGTGATTTGCCTTCTCCAGAGCTTCCCTGTATGAGTCCGTGCAGGGTATTGGGCATTTTGTAGCTCGATGCCAATACAAACATCAGAATCCTGTTGTCTTCTTCTCCAACAATTCCGCTTTGTCCGAGCAGTTTGTCGATACTTTCAAAAAGCTTGGGTTTAGAGAGGAACTGCACTGCTTTTTCACTGGCTTGCGGTGTGAGTTCCTTTTCTGAATATTGGTCAGTTACTGGATTCATTTCAGTGTTGAAGAGATTTTCCCTGTAGTCTTCCAGAAGGTCAGTGAACTGCAAAAGGTCAGCTTCCAAAAGCGTGCTGTCAAATCCGTGTTTCTCGCTGAGTTCCCTGCACTGATTCTCTACGCTGGTAAAGTCAAACAAATCAATCTTCACACGCAGTCTTTTCTGGCTGTCATTTGGAATTATCTGGATGGTAAGCCTCAGGTTTCCTAAATCCATCGGCAGGCTTCCAATCACATAGAAAGTTCCTGTTTTTCCTTTGTAACTGATTTTGTAGTCGCTTAGAATCTCCAGTGTTGGGATTATCTTCTCTTTTACTGGATTCTGTAACATGTCAGTAATTCCAATCGTTCCGTAATTCAGCCACATATCGTTCATGTTATGTCCGTCTGGGAGCTGAATCATGCTTACTGGCAATTCTGGTCTGATGTTCTGTATCTGGGTTCTTATGTTGTTTTGCATTTTCTTAGTTTTTTATGATTATGATTTCTTCAAGTTCGTACAGTGATTTTAAGGCTTCAATGTGCTGTGGCAATAGCTCTCCGTTGTGTATCGCCATAACGGCATCCCTGTTCTCCAGTGCTTTGGACTGCATAAGGCTGGCGCAGTCGATGACCGTTGGAGCGAGATAGAGTCGTTTGGTCAGCGGACTGGGATAAGCTGGATAAATGCCTTCACTGTTGAGGTATTCTTCTTTTACTGTTTCGAGCTTGATGCGTAGAGCGAAATAATTTACGATTCTGTTTTCCTTGTTCATGAGCGGAAAAATCAGTCCATATCCGCCAAACACCGTATAAGCTGTCAGGTCTTCCTGTCTGACACCTGCATCACTCTTTTTAAGCACTCCTAGAGCTTCAAATTCATCTTTGGACTCTTGGGTTTCTCTATGATGGAATTGTCCAGAATTGAAGCCAATTCTAAGTTCTGCATAATCCAGTCCTATGTTTTTTAGGTAGTCTTTGGGTTTTATTGCTTTGGAACTTCTGATGCCAGTTTCAAATGACTGGAAAAGTGTTTCTAATGTATTTTTCATAAGCTTTATTTTTTTTAAGTTGGGTAACGTATGGACATAGGTATCCTGCTTCGAGCATTAAGTCGAAAAAAAATATTTTATTTAAGTAGGGTTTATTTTATTTTTTTAAGCAGAACAGGAGCCCATTCTTCACCTTCAAAAAACATATCGAAGTGAATGAATTTTGCAAGAGTATCAGCATCATCAAAAAGATTCCCTTCTAACATTTTACCAAGGTCTCTCATATTATCAAAATCAAACTTAATCTTATCTGTCGGCTCTACTTCCAGTAATTTAATCGTATCTCCAATTGTCCTATGCCCCATATGGCTTGAAAGAGCAGAAAACACTTGTTTTGAGTAATGGTATTTTTTTACCATATCCAATGCCCATGCAATTTCAAAAGCATTGGTCTTTAAAGGCTTCAAATTAAAATCAAAAGATGTTTTCTCTTTAATCTCTGCTAAAAATCTTTCGCTGAATCGTTGTAATTCTCTGTTGAGCGTTGAAGATGTCAATGGCTTGCCTGTTTTATAATTCATATAAAGACTGTCCTCAAAATTCACGATAGGAAGTTTAGCATATGCCTTTGCAATATTTTGATTCATATCAATATTAATCGGTCGTAGTATAGATTCATCTTTCCTGTATAGCCATAATTCAGGCTTACAAAAACCATCTTCATATTGAACTACATCATCCCAAGTTATACTGAGCAGAGTTCCTATTTTAAGTCCCCATTGCGCACCATGGATACATAAAAGGGCATGACCATATTCGTCATGCTTCCATAACCATGTTCCAAAAAGAACTAACATTTTACTACTCCAATGTTTTTGACTATCGCTCATATTGTTGTATTTTCAAATTTACATTACAAATGTAACACATGTTTTTGGATTACACAAGTTATTTTCAGATTTATTTGTATTTTACAACACTTAAATTTACACGTTTAAATATAAGTTACTGATTTCCTGCTCTCTAATACCTAAGTAGATTTTTGTTGTGGATACGTTAGAATGATTAAACAGTTAGGATAACAATAGCAGTGCTTGGTCACTGTACTTGTTCACTTCCCAAACCCTGCGACCCAGTGTTTTACGCATGAAGTGGCTGGAATACTGACCTCTGACCTTATATTTGGTAAAAATGTCTTTCAGCTTGCTGTTCACATATTGGATACTGAACGGCTTTTCTCCTGAGCGGTTGGCGAACATCAAATCAGTTTCGCTGGCTTGAAGGTGAACGAACAACCTTTTAAGTATGGTCTGCAACTCTGGGTTGATGGTCACTTTTCTGGTCTTTTTGGTTTTCTTTTCCGTGATGGTGAAGTAATCCTGATTCAAAACCTCATTCCATCTTAGTTGAAGCAGGTCTGAAATTCTCAGTCCAATGTAAGAACCCGTCGCAATGAGTAGCGCAAATTTCAGGTCATTGTCCCGCTCCAGTTTCAAAACGATGGTCTGCATCTTGTCCCACTCTAAAAAATCACTTGTTGTCTTTTGTCCTTTTAATGCCATAATTCTTGATTTTAGTTTCACTTTTCTACCTTAAATATATGTATCTGAAAGCGGTCGATTCTCCATGTTCCGTAAACCGCTGATTTCATTGGGTTTACATGGTCGCTTTCACTTCTGCGGAAAAGTGAAACAAATGTCCAGGTCTATTTTGGATTAAACAAGAAAAATCCTGGATTTCCTGGGCTCACAGCTTTTTCGGGTCATTTCAGAGCACAAAAAAACGAGGTCGTTAGCCTCGTTCTTTGGATTGTATCAATCGTGAAAACTCTGAAAATTCATGGTCGGTAAAATTTTCCCTTTTAAAATTAATTGGCAGTTTGAGCGGTTGTGACCTCAATACCTGTTTGAGCTGAGAAAGTTTAAGCTTAATTTTCATAGCCTGTAGCGTTTGTGCTGTTACTGATAAAATCCCAGTCTTCTCCGCTCAGACCGTCTTTGGACATGTAGAACAATCCTGCTTTGTATCGGTCATAAATACTTACATCGGTTCTGTCGTAGTTGAAGTAGTCCTGAATATCCGTTACAATCTGCTCATAAAGCTTCTTATCAGCAATGTAGACAACAAAATGATTGTGACAGCCTTTTCGATTTGGGAACGGCTCAGTAGTAAAGAACAGTCGGATTTCTGTTGATGCTCCGTATTTTTGGTTCAGATAATCATAGAGTCCATGCATCTGCTTAAAACAACTGGTCTTATTGCGGTCTGTTTTGTAAGCTACGGTAAAAAAGAAACTCCAGTCCATCTGCCAGAAAGTATGCTGTAGGCTCTGTTTATCAGCCAGACAGTCTATAAGGTTTCTCATGGATTGGTTTTCCTGTCTGAGGGCTTTGTTCTCATCGAACATGATTTCACTGTCGAAGTATCTTGCATGGTCAACGGGGAAAAGTCTTTCTCTGTTTGGCTTTTTAGTTTCTAAAAATAAGTCTTCATTCTTTTTGTAAAATCGGTAGATGGTGCTTTTACTTGATTTTGTGCTTTTTATAAATTTCTTTAAATCTTCATATTTCATTTCTTAGTTGGTTAGTATCTCGTTATGGTTAGATACAGGAACTCCATACAAGGAGGTTAGTCAAGCATCTTTACAATAAATACTAACGAATCTCGAAAAGTGTAGCTTTTTGGCACTTTTTTTTCAAAAATATTTTTTTGGATGGGAAAATATGTGTTCCAAAATGAGACACTGGTCAGTAGAATTTGAAAAACTGTAGAGTTTTCACTTGAAACACGGATGGTATCGGTTGGAATAGGTACACAATTTTATAGTACGGGGAGGTAATTTGAGATTTAAATCGTGAAATTTAGTACTGAAACAGCCGATACAGGGAGAGAGGATGTTCTGAATTCCATTTTTCTATTCTATTGAGGCTTCCAAGTAGTTGCAGGCTAACATGAATTCTATTTTAACAGTTTGGTACATCTTAAAGTACTATAAAAGCAAAAGCCACTCCGTTATGGAATGGCTTTTTGATTCTCTTTTTGGCACGGATTACAAATCTAACTTTATTGATATATCTAAGCGGTCACGTACACTACCCATCTGATATATTTCCGTGTTTCTAATCTTACGATACCCTGTATTACTTACTCATATCCAAGTATTCATTAGCCATTTTTTTAGTTTTTTCATCTACAGCTTTTTCATCATATGTAAGAATATCAAATACATCATAGGATGCTTTTTTATAGTGATACTTATTAGACATAATTAATGAATAATACAAAAGTCCTGCTAACTTTTGTTCTCCCATATAGTGAATCCCTTTTAATTGATTATATGCAAGCGTATCTCCACTATACAAAACAAGTTTTTCTAAGCTATCCATTAATTTTTGATTAGATAATTTTTCCCTAAAAACAGTCCCAGAGTTTTCGTCTGTATAATTAACTTTTGCCTCTTCCTTTTTTTTACATGAAAAAAATAGTGCTAAGATTATAACAACAATTATAATATTTGATTTCATAATTTATTTATTTTAAACTAAAAATTTTTTCTACTAACTTCAACACCATTTTTATATGCTACTAAATCACCGTCATTCTTACCCGAATACATAACTTTAGATACGCCTGAAATCTTATATTCACAAGGTCCAGTATTTTTATCTATTTCCCTATAATTTACGTATCCATCTGCACCAATCACTGTAATATTAGGATACGCTTCTGATATCATTTGAGCCAAACTTAAGCCATTTTTCCCAATTCTTGCAGACTCACATGTCCAAAGAGATAATGTTGTTCCCTTTTTACCTTTGGCTTCATCCCATTGGTCATTCAAGGCACTCATCATTTTATCAAAATCCTCTGCATTTCGTACAGTGAATCTTCCTAGCTCATCAAACATGAACTGAACAGCACCATGACCAAAAACAGTAAAACTTCTATCGCCTTTTTTATATTTTCTTGATTTCACAACACCATCAAAACGATTATTTCCTGAAGAAAAGAGACTAACAGGCTCTTCATCCTCACTCTCATCTTCTTCACTTTCGTTAGATAAAGATTCTAAATATGCTTTGAATGATTTATTGCTTTCATTTGAAATCTCAGCTTGTTCTTCTAAGTATTTCCCCATTGAACTACCATCATCTTTCCCTTCCTCTTTAATTTTTGATGTATCAACTAACATTCCATCTGGGTCGATAAAATAATTTGGATTATTGTAGGCATAGTTATAAGGAGACCAGCGTCTTGATAATTCAGCCAACGGGTCAATGTTCATCCATCTACCAAGTGCAGGGTCATAATTCCTCGCTCCATAATCGTACATGTTAAGTCCCAGCTCATCTTGCAGCTCTTTTCCGCTGAATTTATACTTATAAGGTTCTGCAAACCTTTTTTATATAAAATAACTCCTTGTAAAAAAATCTCTATATAAGAACGTCCGATTACATTTTTCAATAATACGAAAGTAGATTTAGTTTAATTATTTTCCTAATAAAAATATAATCTAATTTATCCCACAAAAAAAGCCCTCATATCTGAGGGCTTTACTATTATTTTAGAATATTTTTTAAAGATGTTTTCCAATATGACCAATAAGAATTTTACCTTTTTCAATATCTTTATTTCCTTCATGGAAATAGATTCTACGATCATTGCTAAAAGCACCCTTATCATCTAAACTAAGTTTTAAATGTATTTCGCAGTATACATCTTCATCTTCTCCATCTGCTTTTATAAATGCAAAAGTCATTTTCTTTTTTTTACTTATGTCTCCCTCTATTGAAGCAGATTGTCCGTCGTGATTATAAATGACATTAAAATTAGCCAATGTATTTACTCGACTGTACGGACTTGTTTTTGATGGTGGAAATTTATCATTCAATTCGGATAAATGGTGAATCAATTTTTTCACACAATCCGGAAATAATTTTTTTACAGTAGTTTTATTATCCTCGTGAAAAAACAAAGCTTCGAAATATATTTTACATTCCTCAATGAAAAAATCAGTATCTTTTGGGTAAGTAGCTAAAAAAAATCTTTTAAAATTAAACCAACTGTCTATACCGTAAATTAGCTGATATTCAGGCGAAACATTTTCTATCTGGTTAAATGCAATTAAACCGTAACATTCATCTACATTATGATTTGGCAGGTAAACTTCACAAATATCTTTTATTGAATCAGTAGTTTCTTGTAATTCCCATATGATTCTTAATTGTTGAATTATATCTCTATCAATTAATTGGATAGATGGATCATAAAGAACATCGCTAATAGTTTTTTTATCAAAAATTTCTATATTATAAACATCTGGGTGGCAAAAAATTTCATTTCCAGAAACTCCTTTTATCCTTCTTAAATCAATTGCAAAATTTTCAATCTTTTGTTCAATTTCTATTTGAGAAGCACCATTAAATTTAAAACTTTCGGGGATAATAAAAAAAGTAGCTTTCATATCAATCACGAGAATATTTAAAAATCGAAGAAATATCAATATCCTGTTGATCGAAGAAACCAGCTGGCCAATGCTCTACTTTGCCTTTTTCATTAATTTGCAATTCATAATGTTCAAATTCTTCATTAAAATATAAAATATTAATATCAGAATTATCTATTTCTATATTCTTATTTAGTGATGCTACTCGAAGTCCATTTAAGATATGTTCACTATGAGACTCTATAAAAACCTGAACTCCCGTGGATGCAACTCTAGCAAAAAACTCACTAATTCTAGATTGAGCTCTCGGATGTAAATGAGCTTCTGGGTTTTCTATGATTATAACTTCTCCAGGTTTGGATATCAATCCCGTTATAATTAATGGTAAAATATAACTATACCCAAATCCAATATTGATTGGTTTGTATGTTTTGCCGTCTTTCTTATTATTCATTAATAGACTCAAAACACTACTTTCGTCCTCTTTTCCAATCAAATTTAAATGAGCACCATCTAAAATATAATTTAGCCATTCTTCTGTTTGTTTTACAATCGAATAAGAATCATTTCCTAAGTATAATTTTTCATCTACAGTTAACTCTAATTTCTCTGAATAGAAGAGCACATTAATAGCATATTCTCCTTTAGCACCGGTATGAATGCTTTTAGGGATGGAAATCTTTTCTACATATTTCTTTGGCCCAATTCTATCTGCTGATACATAGTGAATGTTTTTAAAAAATGTTGAAACTTGTTTAACGTCTAATATTTCTTTATCAAGAAATAGTTTAGCATTTAACGTTAAGTTATCTTGTTCATTTTCTTTAATAACGTATTGAATTGTTGTTTCAACTCCGATGTTTATATCAAAACCAATATTAATTTCTCTTTGAGTAGTGTAGCTGTTTTTAATATCAGCATACCCGCCTAATTCTATATAAGAACTATTTAGATAAATGGGATTTTCTTCTTTATCCCAGATATTCCAATTTGATTGTGTAATGAGTAATATAGACTGTAATAAAGATGATTTTCCGCGCCCATTGATACCTGTTAATAAGTTCAGTCTTTTTGTTTTAAAAGTAGTTTCATCTTTAAAACACTTGAAATTTTTAAGTGTAACTTTGTTAATCATGGGTGTTTTGTTTTAAAATTTCCTCTGCTAAGCGAAACCTGTCATCTACTTTCGTTTTACTATTGGTAGAGCGAGTTACAGCATCATAATAAATATTATCTTTTATTAGTTCATTATAATTTTTTTTAAGCATTGCTTTATTTCTACTAATAAAATCATCAGACATCGTAGATATTGAATAACAAATAGTTTCAAAAATTGCCATATTGATAGTTCCTCGAGTTCTGTCTGTTGCTATTCTAAAATTTTTATCAGCCCATATTTTATATGTCCATTCTATTACTCTTTTAAAATCAACCACCACTCTTCCTATTTTTTCATCATCCCACATATTGATTTCTTTCATCGCATTTTCAACAAAACCACTTAAATTACCATCATATTTGTTTTTAAAGTCAAAGTAATTAAATGCTATATATCGTAAAATCAATTCCCTGTCTTTCATTCGTATAGGACTTACACCATAAGAAATTGCTTTTTTGAAATAATCTTGTTCTGAAAGTTCTTTTAATAATTTTGTAGATTTACCAATATATATGCAGTTTCTAACTTCCTGTCTATTTAATTGGGTTCCTCCGGTGTTTATCCTATTAAACAAATCGTAGACTACCTCCATCGGAGTAGATGGCTTTAACACAAAGATATTCAGCTTTTTATCCTCAAATTTTGTTCGTAAAATTTCGGGTAGCATTTCAAATGTACAATCATTGTATTGCGGAATAGCATCTAAATCGGTTAATTTAAATTGGTTTTTATAAAAAGATTCTAAAGTTGAAGTTCTTTGTAGTCCATCAATAATCATATACTTTGATTCTGCTGTATTTCCTTTTTTTTCAAGAATCTCATTTAAATAAATAAAAGGAATAGGGAAATTAAGCAGTATAGATTCAATGAATTTAGATTTAGACTTATCCTTCCAAACCAAATTTCTTTGAAAATCAGGTTGTGTGATAATTTTCCCTTTATCTTTTTGACGCAAATATTCAAATACAGAAAATTGTTCTGCACTCATATCTAAATCATTAAGTGTAGGTTCATATGGATATAAACTAGATCGGGAGCTATCCGTAGTGTCGTCGCTATCTAACTCTAAAATTTTATCTTCTATTTCGTTTTCTTCCATAAATTAAAACTATTTATTACAAATTTATAATAATAAATCTAAGTAAAAACATTGTTAGGAAACAATGTGATTCTGCGTAGTCTCATTTTTTTAAAACTAGAAATCTACGCTAAGTTATGATATCTAATTATACAAAGCGAATAAAATTAAATCATAGGAAAATATCGGTTGATCATTTCCCTTTGCTGAGAACTGTTTACCTTAATATACTTCTCTGTAGTTCCTGGCCATTTATGCCCTGCAAGTTCTTGAGCCCTTTCTAAAGTAATCTTTTTCTCGTTGAGCCAGTTGCAGATTACGCTCATGCGGATGGTCTGCGGATTAAGTTTCCTGTCGGGAAACAATGCCCTGAGCGGATCAATCATTCCATGAATACCGCCTACTGTAATAGGCTTGCCTAGCTTGGTAATAATAAATTTCTCGGTTTTACAACGCAGCATTTCACCTCGCGTTTGGTTGATATAATTGGAGAATAAAATCATCTGTTTTGATACCAGTTCCAGCGTTCGCTTATTGAGCATATTGGAAGCTTTTATATAAATAGTTCCATTCTCCAAATCAATATCTTTTACCGTAAGCTTTATAATGTCATCGCTGGTGAGTCCCTGATAAATCAGAAGCGACAGCAATACGTTATTTCTAATATCTAAATGCTTGTACCGGTTTTCTCTTTCTAAGAGCAGTTGTAATTCCGAGCTACTGAACAGATCCTGCACCTGTATTGCCTGATTGCTGTTCACTTTAATATTCAGGCGTTTGCATGGATGGTCGGTCCTGTAACCGCTCATAACCAAATAATCATAATATTTTTTGATGGCTGATAAAATCACAACCCGATATTTACTGTTGGGCTGCTTTAAGCTAATTTCATCCATATACTTTACAATATTCTCGTGTTTGTATCGCTTGGCTTTGGGGTTTAATTTTAAAAAATGGTTGATGGCAAACAAATAGCTTGACACCGTTTGTTTACTATAATTTTGGAGCAGGAATTGCTCCAGTGTTTGTTTTGTCATAACAATTGTTTAAAAGGTTACTATTGGTTTTCGTTTCTTGTTTTTGATGGCATATATATAGGTTGTATTGATATCGGAATGCCCGAGGAAACTGCGTATAAAATCAATACCTGCATTATTCTCCGCCAGATGATACGCAATACTGTGACGCAGGCAATGCAGGGTAATATCCTTTTGAATCAGTTCGTACTTTTGGGTTTGCTCAATCATCTTTTTAAGTATCTCATTCAGGTTTTCGCCAGTAGCTCGTTTACCTTTACTATTGATAAAAAATGCCTCTTCCATTTGGCTTTTCCCAACAAGCTTTTGATTGCGCTCTTCCAGTATGTATTTTTTGAGGTATTTCATAACGGTATCGCTCATTGGGACTTCGCGTCTTTTGCTTCCTTTTCCGCTTCTGACAATGAGCATTCCGCTGTTTAACTGTATATCTCTTAAATCCAGCGCATTTATTTCTGATCGGCGAAGCCCGCAGCCATAGGCTACAGACAGTAAAGCCTTTTCCATTTGATTTTCACAGTTTTGATAAACGATTTTAATTTCTTCCACGCTCAGGACATTTCGGGGATTTTGAATACCTCCACTATAAGCAGGTATATAATACCCATTTTCAATTTCCTTGTTTTCCATAAGGTTCACAAGGAACAATCCCTGTACAAAAAGATGAAACTTGATACTTTGCTGTGATAGTGTTCCTTCACCCCGTAGCTTTGGTCTTGCAATGAGATACTCATAATATTTCACGCTTTCTTTGGTCGTTACATCTTTAATCTTATTGATTCCTATTTCTTCGAGCCATGTCAGAAATTCCGTCAGGGTGTTTTGATACATGCGTCCTTTTCCCGATTTGTAATTCCGGACTTTTATAAAACTGTCAAAGCTCTTGGCAAGTTTTTGAAAATCTTTGGTTTGTATGGTCTTTTTCATTGTTTTTAGTGTTCTTAAATGATGGTATTTTTAAGTGGTCGCTTGCGCACTGCGTGGAACACGGAACGCCAGTATCGTATTGGTAGTATTTACTGGGGCTGTGGTGTTCCGCTGGCGTTCCGGGGCGTTCCATTTTTATTTTTTTAAAACGCTTCTAGTTGTTTGTGCAGATCTTTCTTTATTCTATCTTTCAGTTTTTCCATATTGTCCCAGTGGACAATCACATATTTAAAACCTCTGTTTACTGAACCTTCAATTGCCTGAATGTATTCAAGTTCCTGTAACAGTTGCATATATCTAAATGCCGATGTCTTACTGATATTAAGCTTATGACGAATCTCTCTAATGGTAAAACGGTGTATTGAGCCGTTTTTTTGGCTCTTTACATAGCCTTTGAGGTTTTCAAAAAACTGCCTTGTGCTTTTATCGAGTTCGTCCACTTTGATAATGATGGAATTGAAGAATATATCCACAGCATATTTTATATCCTCTTTGGTGGCAATCAATCTGCCTTGTACATCGGTTTTTCGCTGGTATTGGTGCAGGATAGCAATCTGTGAAACAAAGTTTTGGAACTGACTGTTAAGTCTTCTGAGCATCTTGGCTTCAAGGGGAAGCATGAGTTTGTCCGCAAAAGGGTTCACGACTTCATAGGATTTCAGAACACGCATGGTATTTCGAAGCAACTGTGTTGCCTGCTGCTCATTTTCATTATTGCTTTTCCCTGCAATTTTTCTGTTCTGAATTTCGATAATTCTCATCGTCTGTGCCTGGCTTTCATCCACACCTAAAATGACCGAACGGCTCATATTATCATAATATACTTCCGCTTTAGTGGTTGTGGTCAAACTTGCAAAGTGCGCCTGTACCTGTTTCATCCTACCCCTGTTATTACCAAAAATATCTTTGACCACAGTAGAACTGGTTAAAAATTTAGCGGACTGCATTTCCCGAAAAGCATACTGCGCTTCTTCATCCAGCCCGTCAAAATCCTGAATCACGATCAGTTTATTAATAAGTTCTTTGTCCTTGTAATGGTAGAGCGATTTACTGGTAATGCGGGTCATGTTCATTACATCTTCCTGAG
Source organism: Flavobacterium sp. T12S277 (assembly GCF_048514875.1). Lineage (NCBI taxonomy): Bacteria > Pseudomonadati > Bacteroidota > Flavobacteriia > Flavobacteriales > Flavobacteriaceae > Flavobacterium > Flavobacterium sp. T12S277. The sequence goes on from NZ_JBLYEG010000015.1 coordinate 155,951, forward strand.
GCATGCACTGGGCAATTCCGTTAATCAGGTGGCTTTTTCCCTCACCGCTGGAACCTTGTACAAGCCCATGCATGAGGTACGGCATTTTATAGCTTGAAGCCAATACAAAAAGTAGCAGCCTGTTTTCTTCTTCCCCGACAATACCGTTTTGTTCCAAAAGTGTATTGATATTCTCTAACAGATTGGATTTGGAGAGAAAAGCAATGGCTTTTTCATGTGCCTGTGGTGTAAGTTCCTTTTCGGAATACTTATCCGTTACTGGGTTGATCTCCGCCTCAAAAAGTAAATCCCTATGCTGTTCCAAAAGATCTGTCAGCTGTACCAAATCCGTTTCCAGTTCCTGATAATCAAAACCTTGTTTTTCGGATAGCTCAGTACACTGGTTCTGTACATTTGAAAAGTCAAATAAGTCTACTTTCAACCGGTGTTTCTTTTGGGTGTCCGTCTCTACAATTTGGAGTGAAACCCTCAGATTTCCCAAGTCCATCGGTAGATTACCTACGACATAAAATGTTCCAGTAGTTCCCTTATAACTAATTTTATAATCGTTGTGTACCTGCAAGGCGACTCCTGATTTTTCAGTTTCTGCATTTTTAAAAAGCTTCAGTATTCCGTCCGTTCCATAATTGACCCAAATGTCATTGAGACTGTGTCCTTCTGGCAATTCCACCATTGACAAGGGCACATCGGGTTTTAGCTGCTGCATTTGTAATCTGATCTTTTCCATAGTTTTACCCCTTTATGATTATTATTGCTTCTAATTCATGTAATGCTTTGATAGCTTGTTGATGTTGTGGCAATAATTCTCCGTCATGTAGTGCTATAACCGCCTCTCTTTGGTTAAGTGCCTTGCTTTGAAGAAGGGTGGCACAATCAATAACTGATCCCACGATAAATAATCGTTTGGTCAGAGGATGCGGATAGGCAGGATAAATGCCTTTATCATTTAGGAATTCTTCTTTTGGTGAGTCAAGGTCAAACCGCAGGGCAAAAAAATTGACAATCACATTATCTTTGTCCAGCAGTGGAAAAATAAGACCATAACGTCCGAAAACAGTATAGGAGGTCATATCTGTATCCCATCTAATCGGAGCATAACTTTTGGTAAGAAGTCCCAAGCTTTCAAAGTTATCTTTTACCTCTTGCGGCTTACGGTGGTGGAACTGTCCGGAGTTAAAGCCAATCCTAAGCTGGGAATAATCCAACCCGATACCCTTGAGGTATGCATTGGGCTTTAGGGCTTTGACACTTCGGATTCCTGTTTCAAATGAGCGGAAAAGGCTTTCTAAATTTTCCATAAATATTTAATGGTTTTCCATTATTTTCAGGCCGTAAGGTGACCCGTAGCCGTTACAGGACTGTGTTGTTTTAGGGAAAGGAGAATGGGAATACTTTGGATAAAACCTTTGATTAATACAAATAGTAATTGCCTAATACAAGGGAAATCATTTTTCTTTCTTCACCAGCCCGCTAAAAATAAAAAGCCATTTTGGATGGTCTTTTTTCAATCCGTTTATTTGTCTTCTAACAAATATAAAAATGCATCTTTGAAGTGATCCCGACAGTGATATTGTTGGCGTAGTTTGTCTATTAATGGCGTAATGTATAAGACAATATGTTTTTAGAAGGGAAATACAATTCAATAAAACTTGAAGACAGCTATCTAGCAAAATTAAAATGCACAGGAGCAACAATTTTTATTAATCCATGAGTAAAACGAATTGAGAGGCGGAGACCTTATGGGATAAATTAAATATTTGCGGTAGAACATAAATGAAAAATTGTATTTTTGTAATGACCGGCAAGTAAAAAAAACGCACAGATGTATCATATCCTTTTTTTATATACGATACATTGAAAATCATGTTTTTTACATTGCATAGATTATCATAACTAACGATTACCTTTGAATTTATGAGTACGACAACAAAATCAAATCATATAGGACGCAAAATCAGCCGTATCCGTGAACTACGCGATATTAAGCAAGATGCGTTGGCACAGGCACTGGGAACCACCCAACAGGCAATATCTATTATGGAAAACAGTGAGACAATTGATGAAGAAAAACTAATTGAAGTGGCAAAGGCTCTGGGGGTTAGTACTGAGGCTATAAAGAATTTTTCTGAGGAAGGTGTTATTAATTATTTTAATACATTTAATGATCAGAGTTCTGGGTTTAATACAAATTGTACATTTAATCCTTTAGATAAATTGATCGAGGCATACGAAGAAAACAGAAAGCTTTATGAGCGTTTGTTAGAAGCGGAAAGGAGAAAATAACCCTCTTAAGCTTATTAAATAGTGATGATTATAATAAAGCATACCTATTAAATTATCCTCTTCTATAAATAATTCTATCGTTTAATAATTTCTATCATTTCTGATGCTATTTTTTAAGGTAGTTTGTTTCGAATTGACCTGTAAGCTGTATCATCTTTTGGGACAAAACGGCTAATTCTATTGTTTCTTTTTCCAGCTTGTATAAAGAGGCGGCGGCTTTCTTTTCGGAAAAATTGCGATACAATAGCTTAACAACTTGATTGTAATTAACGCCAATAGCCCTGAACTGACCGTATAATGTAGTCAGTCGCATATAATAATCCATGGTGGTCTTGTCTATTTTTATTGTTTTAATAGTTTTTTGAAAGATACAGGCAGTTATAAAATGTGCCATTACATTCATTCCTGAATGTTCAAACAAGGAAAGAAATCGGGCATTTTCTTCAGCGTTCAAGCTAATGGAATAGCGAAAAACGGCAGGATCTTTCTTTAGATGCCTGCCGCCTTTTTTTTGACGAGAGTTATTACTGTTTCCTTCCATATTTAAATCAATTCGTATTATAGACGCAAATTTACTTCCTAGTCTTCTTCAGCTAGCATTCGTAGAACCAAAAGGAAGTATTTGGCTTTTACTGTCCAGGTAGAGAACATCCATTAAGGCACGACAAGCATTATAAGCTATTGAATTTTATGGCTTCATTTGACAGGATTGTATAAGGTTATGTACAGATTGATTTTATGTTTTTCTAAAACAATAAAAGAGAAATAATAAAAAGAAAACGAAGGTAGGTCGGGTTGTTTGGCTAACCAAAAGACTACGGCATAATGTCTTGCTCGCATACTCGCAATCCACCCTTACGGGACTTATTCCGTTTCCTTTTGGCCTGCCCACAACCCGTCCTGTAAAATTGCTTTCTTTTTCTTTTTTCCGGTTTTTCTGTTTTCTTTTGAAATAATATATTTTCTGGGTGTTTATACAGATTTAATTATACCTGCGCAATTGCGCTTAAAAATTTACTTTTATACAGTAGTGCATATCTATTTAACTACAGGCTTGCAGATTAGCATACATGGAAACATGTAAGCGTGCATACGTGAATACATGCAAACGTAAAAGCATAAGAGCATGCAAACATAAAAGCATACAAACATAAAAGCATGAAAGCATGAAAGCGTAAAAGCGTAAAAGCATGAATGCATGAATACGTAAATACATAGGTAAGTAAATACACAAGCTACCATTCCAGAAATCTATAATATCACTGAAATATACCTATTTAATCTCCATCTAATCTACAATAGAAATCCTTTCAGTTATAAAGGACATCGCCGGGCAGCCTTCATGGCTGCCGAAATTTATTCCCGTTCTTAATTATCGAAGCAGATTCCGATAATCCCTGCTTTTAAGAATGTTTTTCAATAACATTATTTCTACCAATCGAAAAGAAAAAAGGGTGTCAACCCTTTTAATTTAAATCCATTATTAAAAAGTTGTCGCGGGACAACGGCATCCTAAGTTATATCCAAATAAAAAATGAAAAATATTATGATGAACCAAAAAAATATTGAAACAAGCGTTTGTGAGACGAAATTAAAGGGCATAAGAAGTCAATCGGAAGATTATTGTCATC
>NZ_JBLYEG010000016.1:0-125381 GCF_048514875.1 Flavobacterium sp. T12S277
TTACCGGACTTCCCGTATCATCTGTAGCTACAATAGCTCCTGATATTACCGGTACAGTAACCACTGCATCATCACAATTGGTCGGGTTGAGTTTCTCACATATTCTATAAGTCAATGTATAAGTCCCCACTGGGGTACCCGGAGCAACCAAAACATTGGTTCCCGACAGAGTAATTCCAGCATTGGTAGCACTTACAAAAGTAGTATTTACATCTGATGGCACTACAGCACTTCCATTTAAGGTATCATTAGATAATACATTCGTTAGTGAGGTTCCTCCTGTTGAGCCAACCACTGAGCTTCCTGCATCATCTGTAGCCACGATAGCTCCAGCTGTAACTGTTACTGAAACTGTAGCATCATCACAATTGGTCGGATTGAGTTTCTCACATATTCTATAAGTCAATGTATAAATCCCGGCCGGCGTATTTGGTGCAACCAAAACATCGGTTCCTGACAAAGTAATTCCAGGATTGGTAGCACTTACAAACGTAGTATTTACATCCGAAGGGATTACGGCACTTCCATTTAAAATATCATTGGTTAATACATTCGTTAGCGAAGTCCCACCTGTTGAACCGTTTACGGATACCCCTGTATCATCTGTAGCAACAATAGCTCCAGCTGTTACCGGTACAGTAACTACTGCATCATCACAATTGGTCGGGTTGAGTTTCTCACATATTCTATAAGTCAATGTATAAGTCCCCACTGGGGTACCCGGAGCAACCAAAACATCGGTTCCCGACAAAGTAATTCCGGGATTAGTAGCACTTACAAAAGTAGTGTTTACATCCGAAGGTACTACGGCACTTCCATTTAAGGTATCATTAGACAATACATTAGTTAATGAAGTTCCTCCTGTGGAGCTGTTTATTGAGCTTCCTGCATCATCCGTAGCTACAATCGATCCAGCTGTAACTGTTACTGAAACTGTAGCATCATCACAATTAGTAGGATTGAGTTTCTCACATATTCTATAAGTCAATGTATAAGTCCCGGCCGGCGTATTTGGTGCAACCAAAACATCGGTTCCCGACAAAGTAATTCCGGGATTAGTAGCACTTACAAAAGTAGTATTTACATCCGAAGGTACTACGGCACTTCCATTTAAGGTATCGTTGGTTAATACATTAGTTACCGAAGTCCCACCTGTTGAGCCGTTTACGGATACCCCTGTATCATCTGTAGCGACAATAACTGACGTACATGTTGGAGTTACTAATGTTGCCGAAGATGGAAACGAAGTACATCCTATTGAGAACGATTTAACAACAACTTCATAAGCTCCCACAGTAACATTTGCAAACACATTGCTAGTTTGGAATGTTACTCCATTATCAATACTAAACTCAAGATCAGGATTTGGTGAAGAATCCGTTATTGTAATAGATCCAGTTGGTGTAGAACATGTTGGCTGCACAACTGTAACAGCTGGCGAATTAGGTGCCAGTGTATTAATTGTAATTACTACATCATCATCACTTGTACAAGAACCTTGCGTACTAGATATGGTCCACTTAAAAGTATATACTCCAACCATGTTAAATCCATTAACGCGAGAGGTAATATTGGTAGGATTAACGACAGTAGGCATCGCTGCTCCCGGTGGAACACTTACAACAGTCCAAAGACCTGTCGATCCGGATGCTCCAAAACCATTTCCTTGCAAACTCACATCAGAAGAACATTCAAATGTTTGGTTTGCACCGGCATTGGAGTTAATCTTTTCTTCAACATGAATAGTAAAGTCTGCCTGAAGTGGTTCAGGAATTCCTGAACAAGCATATTCTTGCTCTAAAAAACTTGCAACTCCATTCCCATTAAAAGCGGTCATTCTAATTACGTAATCCCCAGGCTGCGTCAAATTAGAAACTGTGGTAGAGGTACTACCTATGCCTCTTTCTCCTTCATCTTCAAAAACCACCGGATCTGAGCCCGCTGGCTGGGACAATACTGTAAAATTATACAACCCCCCAAAACCATAAAAGTAAGTCGGATTAAGAGGCGTTTCTTTGTATACGGCAGGTAAAGTAATATCTACAGCTGCAGCACCAGATCCAGGATAACATACAGAAACATCTGGAACAAATAAAGCAGGTCTGTTACCATCCGAAATATGCATATAATATGATTGACCATTTGTGCACTCACCTGAAGAAATAATCACATCAAATATATAAGTCCCTGCTTTCCATCCATCTGGTCCCGGATCAACCGATGCAGATCTGCTCATCGTACCATCTCCAAAAAGCGTTATAGTTGGAGGAGTATTTGCTCCGGGAGGAAGATCTCCAGTAAAGGTAACTGTTGTGGTAGTCGATGGATCACTATTAGGATTCAAATCGAAATAGAATGATTCCGGAGTTGTTGAACCTACAAATCCACAATGTACTTCTCCAGCAGAACCCAGCCCTGTATAAGGTGCCAACTGCTCGGGAGCACCATGCCCAGGAGGCTGAAAATTAAGATCCGAAGGACCTTCTCCATTATTAGTATAGGTAATTTCATCGGTAGTATAAGATCCGCAACAAGCAGTTTGCACGGTCACACTAAAAACATAATCTCCTAAAATGTCCGCACCGTCAAAATACATACGGAGTCCATCAAGTGACCTAAAGCTAATGTTAGCACCAGCTGGTTGGCTTGTTACATTCAGAGTAATAGTTGTTCCATTTCCTACTGCTCCGGCAGAATTAGGGGTATCGGTATTAAAAGAAGGAGCATCAAATAGATCCAAAAATGTAGAACCATTATAAAGACACTGTGCATAATTTTGAATATTAATATGTGGATTGGGACAAAATTTAACTACAGCTTCATCAGTATAAGTACATAAACCATCCAGTGACTTGATTGTCAGAACCACTTTATAAGCTGGATCAATGTCATGATTTGATTTGTTAATCAACTCAAAAGTCGGTGTTGCCGAAGTTGGATCACTAAAAGAAGAATTATAAGAATCTGAAGTACCATATTTTTCAAAAGTAGTCATATGTTTTGCTTCCCAGGTTCCTGTAAAGCCAGGCGGTATAACTCCTCCTAATGTGGTTGATCCTGTTGAGGCACAAATTCCTGAAATATCGGGTCCAGCTGTAAAAGAAGCTGGTTTGGGATGAGCTGTTACTGTAACTAATGATTCTGAAACTCCTATCGCACATGGATAAGAAAGTTTAAAAATGTAGTTTCCGTCTACTGACATTCCAGTAATACCTGTAATAAAGGAATTCGGTGAAGCAATTGTTGGCGTAGCAGGTCCTGATACAAAGGACCAGGTTGCCCCTCCAGCTCCAAGAGAACCTGCGACAGATCCCTCTAAAGTAGCCGCATCACCACAAACCGTCACGTCTCCTCCTGCATTTGCAGTACAGTTCTGAGCACTCACTTTTTCTTGAGCTCCAAGAAAAAATAAGAAAAAGACTAAGCACAATTTAAGTCTTAGCTTGCCCTGATTAATAAGTTTGAGTAAATATTTTAACATATAAATAAATTTTAATTATTATTTTATTTGTGAAATCGTTAAGGCCATTTCTCTTATCCATATCTATTAGGATAATTACTAAAACTGGTAGTAGTAGCAACCCTAAAGAAGTGATTAAGCCTAAACAACTCCCATTGAGAAAATTCTACTAAAACCAATTTAAAATTATCCTTAGAAAATTTATACATATTATATGCTTCCATAATATAGTTATATTAAAAATTAAGGTTATACTTTAATGGTTAAAGAATCTTTGACATCAAGCATACGCTTCTTTAGAACTAAACAAGTACATTGATGAGTTCTAAAATCAGTATCAAATTCAGAAAGGCATCTCATCAGAATAAATAATTCTCGCATTATAGCCTTATCATATTTATATTCCATTTTGTTTTTATAACACAGTAGGTTAGGTTTTGCTCAGTGCAACTTTTATAAAATAATAGTCACACAAACAATTAAGTATTTGGGGTACTTTTTAAAACAATTACCAAGATATGGTGATGCGAACCGTAAATAAATTTTAGCATAAAAAGTAAATGTGTAAACAAATACCAGTAGGATTTAAATGCAAAATTTTAGTGTTAATAAAAAAATCTGATTTAGTTAGTATTAAATTCTTCGAATTACATTAGTTTAAATAAATTTGATTTTCATCATATCAGCAGTACTACACTCTAGTTTAATAATCGTTTAAACTATAATAGCATTACTGCTTCCTCGATTTTACATGAAATCTTCTTAATATTTGAATTCTTTCTCTTTTCATAATCTTACACACTTTTAAAACATACTAATTCACTACGACAAATTTAGTTTTAGTAAAACTTTTACGTTGTAGAACCCTAATTAAGAAATGTAGAATTATATCTACAGATAAAACTCTACATAGGGTCTGCTGAAGAACCCTAATCACTTTGAAAATCAACAGTATAATGCTATATTTGAGTATCTAAGTGCAAGGAAATATGAAAACATTCTCAAAAAAGCGTGCACCTATACCTCAATACACTAGTCCTAAACAGTTGACTATTGAAGGATTTGAGAGTCCTTTTGATAGAAAATTAAATTCGAGTAACCGTTGGGTTGTATTATCGAGACTTCTCCCTTGGGATGAAATATGTGAATTGTATTGGCAGGAAGTCCCTAAAAAATCCACAAATCATACAACCTTGAATCCAAGAATAGTTGTAGGTTCCTTGATTATTAAACACCTTTGTGATTTAGATGACAGAGAAACGGTTGCTCAAATCAGTGAAAACATCTACATGCAATATTTTCTTGGTTATTCTTCATTTACAGACGAACCTCCTTTCGATGCTTCCTTATTTGTAGAATTTCGTAAGCGATTGGGATTGGAACAAATCAACGCCATTAATGAACGAATTGTTAAGATAAAAAAAGATTTAGAGTTATCAAATCAAGCTAAGAAAGATAACAATCAAGACGATTCTCATAGAGGAAGCCTTATTTTAGATGCCACAGCTTGCCCACAAGATATTGCTTATCCCACCGATTTAGACCTGCTCAATGATAGCCGAGAAAAATCGCAAGAATTGATGGATTTACTTTTCGGTAGTTCATCAATGGATAAGAAGCCAAGGAACTACAGAGAGAAAGCAAGAAAAGATTATTTGAAAACAGCTCAAAAAAAGAGTAAAAACAAAAAAGAAATACGCAATACTATCAAAAAACAGTTGAATTATCTCAGGCGAAATATTCAGTCTATTCATTTACTGTTGGACACCTTTGACAGCATCCCTTTTTCAAAAAAAGAATACAAATATTGGTTAGTTATTCAACACTTATATGACCAACAAAAGCAGATGTATGATAATAAAATCCACAGCATAAATCACCGCTTAGTCAGTATTCATCAACCCCATGTTCGACCCATTGTTAGAGGCAAAGCCAAAGCTAAAGTAGAATTTGGTTCAAAAATAAATTTATCGATGGTAGATGGTCTGAATTTCTTAGATGATTTATCTTGGGGTGCATTTAATGAAGGAGCTCGATTGAAGAGCAGTGTCGAAAAATATAAAACCAGATTCGGATATTACCCAAAAGAAGTTTTAGCCGATAAAATATATTGCAACAGAGAGAACAGGACATATTTGAAAGAAAAAGGAATTCTTCTCAAAGCCAAACCCTTGGGAAGACCTTCCAAAGAGGCGTTGTCAAATCAAGTAAGCCCTGGAGAACGCAACCCAATAGAAGCAGAATTTGGACAAGTTAAGACTGGATATGGTTTAGACCGAATCAAAGCAAGACTGTCTGATACAAGCGAATCTTGGATAGCCAGTATTATATTAGTGCTCAACCTAGTCAAATTGGCTCAGGTAGCACTCCTATGGAAATTTGTATGTGAGGGTTTTAGAAAAAAATATTACTATCCAAAAAAAAATTCTTGACGCATTTTTACATGTATCAAGAATATTTTATAAATCTAAAGTTCAACAGCGGTAAATTTAAAACTGAATTTACGTGCTGAGTTTTTCAGCGGACCCTACATAAACACAACGGCTTTATAATCGTACTGTATTTTATAAAACTAACCAACTACATATGTATAAATTTGAACACAAAATGTTTACTTATCTCCTTATAAAGACTGAGATCAAGAAATCTCATTAATGATACGTTGTATCTATTTACACCTAACGGATAAATAATTCACAATATAGATGTTTTTTTTAGCTAAAATCTATTAAACAGTAAAATCTTAAAATAGACCATACCCTTAAAATTCTGATGAAGGATTACGATGAATTCGAGTAATTATCCTTACGATCTTTTAGAAATCATTAAATAAAATGATTTTAGTTCTCTACGTTTTTTTGGAGTAACTCATGACTGATATCTCTTTAAGGCAAAGACAAAAAAACTACTTTATAAAAAAAAGATTTTCTCTAGTTCATCTTAGTACTTATTACTTAATCTCAATCAACACAAGTAGCTTTTGCATCATCAAAAAAAAAACACATAGTTTACAACACACAGTAAAGTAGACATCTATCTACATAAAAATACAAATATTTCTACATTTTTTTTTATATTTAACATTAAACCACGCTACATTTGCCGCAGTTATTCGTTTCTTGTTTCAAACAAAAAGCTTTTTAATTAAATACTTATAATTTCCCTAATATAAACATCAGTAAAAAGACCTTAATATTCATTAAATATAAATAATTCTAAGCTATTAAGGCATTCAAAATCAATTAATAATTTATTACTAATAATTAAGTTTTATAATAAAACCTTTACAATAACACACTATATCAATATCTTTCAAATAGTAGATTATACATTGTATAAACAATTGCATTATTTAAAATATAATCATACATATCACATATAGAAAACAAAACAACTAATTTCTCATTCATTAGAGTCCTATTCCCTTTTTAGATTTTTGAATTTTTGAAGTGTTTATTTTTGGTAGGTCAGGCAGCAATACTTTATCTTACTGTTGATAATACAGAAAACTAATAGTTTTCGCTGCCTGAAACTCTAAGAATTTTTTCACCACTAAAGCCCTTTAATTTATTTCAAATTTATAGGCCTTTTTAATAATAATACAGTAACTTTATTTTTTCCATGCCTTCAAATACAAAAGTATCCTACATTTGTATTCTTTTTTTAGTTACATTTCCAAAAAAAAAGTTAATCAGCTAAAATAATTCGATACATCAAAATAATTTGTTTCTTTTATCCTCTATACTCTCAACTTTCAGGGATTAACTCCTCAATTAGTTTTTCCCCTTACAGAAATTAAACAAATAGTTAAATTCACAATTTTTAATTTTACATTTCTTTTACCAATAACACTATTAAGTTATAAAAATCATCTTAACCTAAACCCTTATTGGAATAATCCTCTGTAATTGATTATTTTTATTAAAATATAATTGAAAAAATTTCATTAAATCAGCTAAACTATCAATTCCCAGCTTCTCGTAAATTCTTTTCTTTAATGTACTAACAGTACTTTTTTTAATTCGCATTAGACCCGTTATCTCTAAGTTACCGTAGCCATCAATTAACAACCTTGCCACCTCCAGCTCTCTATTAGACAACTGATCCAATGGATTAATTGGCTTATTTAAAACAGAATAATCAGTAATTTTATCTTTTGCCATTTGCCTAAAATCTTCTCCTGACAGTAGCATCAAATTGATAGCTTTTCTGATTTCTACCAACGAAGCCCCTTTATTCAAATAACCAGATATACCTGCATCCAAATATTTCGTACCATAAATATTTTCATCACATACTGTAAGTACTAAAATTTTAATATCCTTCTGAAGCAATTTTAGTTGCTCAATAATTTCCAAACCATTGTCAACAATAGAATTTATTTCCAAAATCAGCAGATCAATCCTATTTTTCTTTAGCTCTTTAAAGATATCTTCAAAAGTTGCACAATGACATATATTAGGATTAAAGAATACCTCTTTAATAATTAAAGAAACTCCTTGTCTTGCAACACTATATTCATCTGCAATTAAAAAACGATAATTAGTTGATGTTTTCATAATATTAAAAATTAAAAATGATTACACAAATACATTCTTTGCAATTGAATTCTTTACAATTAATACGTACAGAAAGTAATAAAACTTTTCTTTTTACTGTTTTAGATTTTACTTAAAATTAAATTAAAGATAACCTTAGTACCGTCACCATTTTTGCTTTCAATGGTAATATGCCCTTCAAATAATTCGACTATTTCCTTACAAATATTCAACCCTAAACCGACCCCTAAATCTTGTACTTCTCCCGAAATAGATCCTTGGTAATAAGACTCAAACACATACCTTAAATCATTTTCTGAAATTCCTATTCCACTATCTTGAACTTCAATCTTTAAATTTATTTTAAATTCAGAAATAGCTTCCAAATCAATCCCAATTAATATGAGTCCATTTTGCGTATGCTTATTTGCATTGCCAATAATATTATAAAAAAGTTGATATATTTTTGCTACATCTGAACAAACATTACATTCCGGAATTAAATTCGCTTTTACCTCTATCCTATTTCCCTTACATTGTACAAGCGAACTCATTGACGAAATTATTTGATATATTTCCTTCTTTAATTCAATTTTTTTACATTTTAATTCAAATTTATGCTCTTCATTTCTGGAATATTCCAGGATTTGATTTGACAAAAGAAGTAATGAATTTGTCGTAAATTCAATTGATTTAAAATTTTTTATTATATCGACATCTTTGACCGATTCGGATACTAATTTAACATAAATTGATATTATACTTAAAGGCGAACGAATTTCATGACTTATCATCCCCATTATCCTGTTCTTAAAATTCAAACTTTGATGTATCTGGGCCTGAGCAATGGTCAATCTTCTTTCATACTCAAATGCCAAACGAGTAAAATTCAAAAGAATTACTGATATAATCAACATTACCACTATCAATATGACTATCACATAATTTTTAGTCATTTTATTTAAGTCATATTGATCTTTTAATCTCTTTTGTCTATCCGCTTGAAGTGTATTTAGAGAAGTATTATAATCCGATAATATCTTTTTACTTAAGCTCAACAACTCTCCATTGAGCTCCATCAATTTCAAATCCTGATTTCTTAAATTCAAAAATGACTGCTTTAATTTAAATAATTCATTCTCATAATACTTATTTGTTTTTTTTACTATATCTACCAATTGCTCTTCAATACTACCCGATATAACTTCGTCTTTATACCTTATTGTAACAATAACATTTGACCATTCTTTTTGTATATCTTGTTTACCTAATATTGCATTACCTAATCTTGAAAATAATCCTTTTCGTGGCACGCTATCTTTTTGTATACCGGAATTTATTTCAATATCATCTAAGATCGATCTGAATTTAATTTTTTTCAAATTTAAATGATCCGAAATATCATTTAAATTTGAATTAGTTCTTTTTTCTAATATGGATTGAATTATATACTTTAAAACAAAAACATTTTCTTCTATTTTGTGCTTCTCTCCAGCTAATTTTTTAAATTTTTCATTATATTCCATAGATGAACTCAAACTATCAATTACGAGGTTCATTTCATTTAAAGATTGAAAATATTTTTTTAATGAATCACCATTTTTACTTTTAATATAATTATTAAATTCCCCTTGTGAGGTAATAAATGAATTACTTAATTTATTTACCAATCGAGATATTTCTCTTGTACACGATACATCATCGAAGCTTTTATAAGTTTCGGCATCCTTATACCAAAGGATAGCAACTATAATTTGCAAAAAAATAACACATAACAACAAAGAATAGTGTACTATTTTTCTTTGTTCAAATTTTAGTTTCTCCATAAAAGTATTTATTAGGAAAGTATTCACTAACAAAATTTGTTTTTAATTTAATAAATTCACTCCATACTATCCCTCTCATCTTTGTCAAAACAATTACATAAAACCCCTTATTATAAAGCTTTTACAAAAGTCGTTCACCTATTTATTTCTCCCGATTATATTTCATAAACTAAAATTTAATCCATTACAAATATCTGTTAGGAAGCTACCAAAATAAGTCAATAGGATCTAATCTATAAATCAAATTACTTTAAGACAACAATTCCCATACATTCATGAATTTACAATATGAAAGGAATTCCATATTATAGAAATTTAAAAAAAAACTCTAGTTCAATATATTCTGAAAGATTCAAACGTAGTAATAACGTTTGTAAGATCATACCTTACATTAAAAAGCATTATTAGTTGCTAAAAACTTGAGTAATCATTCCACAAAAACAGCAGAGTAAAGACAAAAATTGCAGTAAAAAGTAGTTTTTAAGATAACTTGTTGCTTTGATCCATGATACCATAACAACATCCAAATCACCTCTTTGACTCATAAAGAGAACCAAATCACTTCTCTTATTGAAACTAACTCTTTCTTTTAATAGAAATCTTAAATTAAAAAATGTATCGAAATTTGTAGTCTGTTTCGATATTGCAAAAAATACTAAAATTGGATTTAAAAACAAGTAGTTCTTTCTCATAATTTACGTTTAATTAATTTAAAAAAAAAAAAACAGTGTACTAATAAAAAACAACAATTACATTGTTATTAAAATATCACATTCTACTTATTGTCTGGTTTAAACAACCCAGCCAAATATTTAAATAACGTTGTGGTTTTCCACATATTACTTACACAAAAAACAATCTCTTAATTGTGAAATTTGCAACTTAACAAAACTCTCGATTAAAATAACCTGAAGTTATCTGATAGTAAAAAAAAAGAATATTTTAATCTTCAAATTTCCCATATGCTATACAAAAAACTATCGTTACAATAGAAAACTGCCATCTGGTTATTATTCATTTTTGATTTATTAATAAAATACTTGCAATCATTTTTCTTAAAATTATTAAAATTTATATTGCAAATATATAGGTAGCCATTGTATTCTTCCTAATGATCCACATAAACAAATTATATACTAGAATAATAAAGTCTTATATAAAACAGATTCATCAGTTCAAATGAAAAAATAGCACTAAGATTAGATTCTTGAATACAATCTAATACTACTACAAATATACCATTATACTATACTGATAACTTAATTTAATATTTGAAAAAAAACTACACGTATGTAGAATTATATCTACAAACGCTAAAGCATTTACATTTATTCTATATGTTTGAGGACAATATGGATCTAAATGAAGCGGAAATACCAATATTATTTTTATATTTTAATGTTATTGCATATAAATAAGGTAACTTCTCAAGAAGATTATTCTATGCGATGGTATACTTCAGACAATAATGAACTACCTCAAAGCAGTGTAAAATCAATCGTACGTGATAAGTATAACTTTATATGGCTAACGACAGAGAATGGAGTCGTTAGATATGATGGAAATACATTTCTGGCATATAATTCTTCTACTACAAAATTAAATGGATCTCGATTTGCGGATGTTTCAGGAAGCATAAAAAAAGATAGTTTATACTGCTATAATGAAGGAAGAAAAGAATTAGTTCTTATTAATGATAGAAAATTACAAATATTTAAAAAAAACACACCTTTTCATGATATCGTAAAAAATGGGAAATTCTATTTTCTACATAGTGGTCTACCTACAATCAAAACAATAAATACTGATTCTCCTTTTTATATTAACCTTTCTAATGATCAAAAATATTTTATTGACAATAAAGAGATACAGCTGTGTGACTCTAAAATGAAATCCATCTACAAGAGATCCTATAAAAATAAATCTGTTTTTAATTTCTTTACACTAAATGACACGCTTTACTATCTGTATAAAAATGGCAAGTATGACTGCATTTCTGAAAAAATACGCTCAAAAAAAATAGATTTAACACTCTTAAACGGCAAACATGAGCTTTATTGGAACATGACAGCTAACCAAGTTTTTCTCTATTCTAAAGATAAAATTTATCTACTTAGATCCAAGAATAATCACTTAATTCCAATACTTATTGCAAAATTAAAAGATTTTAAGAACTATAATATAGCTTCTATTTTATACGATTCTGAAAGCAAAAAACTATATATGGGAAGCAATACCAATGGTTTATGCATTATAACTTTTTCGAGTTTTTCAACCGTAAAGAAAAAATCATCAAAGGCTGAAGTAAATTACTCTAACCTTGCTTTTAACTCAAATTCTATTATTACACCAAATGGATTAATTTTAACTTCAAAAGAGGTCATTGACAGCATTCCATTTAAAAGTAGCAACTACTTCATCGAAAAAATATCCATGACAAAAGATAGCAATGGAGGAATCTGGAAAGTCTATGATGGAAATTTACATCATTACCTAAAAAAAACAGGATATAAAAAATGTATTAAATACGGATTTAATCAGGAAATAAAAACTTTGTTCAATGACTTAAGTAATAACATTTGGATAAGTTTACAAGAAGATACCAAACGCAAAGCAAAATTATTTGTTATAAAAAATAAATTTGACAAAAAACCTAATCTTATATTAAACTCCATTCCAAATATCAATTACATCGCACAAAAGGAAAACTCAATATTATTGCTAGGAACCCAAAAAGGATTATTCAAATACAGTAGCGCAACCAATAAGCTATACTTTGTAAAAAAAACAAAAAGCCTAAACATTCGCAGTATTTATATTGATCGAGACAAGAAAGTCTGGATTACAACTTATGAAAAAGGCTTTTTTCTGTATCTCAACAATGTCATATATTCATTCCCAAAAGATAAGAACAAGTATTTAAACTCCTCTCATTGCATTATTGAAGATAAAAAAGGTTTTTTTTGGATAACTACAAATAAAGGCCTTTTTCAGGTTTATAAAAAATCACTTCTTCTACATATCAAAGATAAAACGACCAAAATATATTATTACAACTACAGCAAATCCGACGGTTTTCTCACTAATGAATTTAACGGAGGATGTCAACCTTGTGGAAATTATCTCGAAAACAATCAAATCACTTTTCCTTCTATGAATGGTAATGTTTTTTTTGACCCAAACAATATAAAGCCATTAATTTTCAGCAAAGGCCCCTTTATTGACAAGGCAATTATCGATCAAAAAGTTACTGATATCAAAGATACAATTGTGTTGAATAATAATTTTCAAAGAGTTAAGATTTTAATTGACTATGCCTATTATGGTAACTTAAATAACTTAGATATACAAGCCAAACTTTTTGGTATAAATAATAGTAACTGGGAAGAAATAGGAAGTAACAAATCTATAAGTTTTACAACTTTACCACCAGGAACTTATACCTTAATGATAAGAAGTATGCCTGGTTTTAATTCAACCTATAAGTATAAAAAAGTAACATTAATTGTATTGGCCGAATTTTACCAAACATTTACATTTAAGCTTTTCCTTGTTATAATAATTATTACACTGATTCTTTATCTTTGGCAAATGCGTTTATTATACTTAAAGATCAGAAACAAAAAACTAAAGAAAATTATTATTCATAAAACACAAAAATTAGCAAAAACAATTGTAAAATTAAAAATTACCAAGAAAAACCTTAAACAAGAAATTTTACAAGAAAAAAGACTTATCCAAATTATAAGTCATGATATAAAAAGTCCTTTAAGGTATCTAACATTAACAATTTCTCACATTCAGGATAAAATAGAAAAGCTAAATAACGAAATACTTATTGAACAAATAAAATCAGTACACATTTCTACTCTCCAATTATACGAATATGTCGAGAATTTAATTAAATACTCTATTATTTTCATTGAAGCTAAGAAGTTTCAAGAAGAAAATTATTCATTGCAACAATTAGTTGAAACTAAAATTCAATTATTTAAAAAAATAGCAATTTCAACAAATACTATAATAATCAATAATACAAGTCCAAATGAAAAATCAAAAATAAATAATAAAATACTCTCCATAATTATTCATAATCTCATCGACAATGCGGTTAAAAATACAAAATATGGACAAATCGAATTTAAAGCTATAAATAAAAAAAACAAACTCTTTTTAACTATAAAAGATACAGGAATTGGTATGGATGAAGAGCTTATAAATTACTACCTTAACCTTTCAAAAAAACCATCTTTACAAAACCATCATCTGGGACTACATATGATTATAGAGCTTCTTAATATCCTTAAAGGCGACATAAAAATAACAAGTGAAATTAATGAGGGGACAACTATAGAGATAATCATAGAAAACAATTAATTAAAATTAATTTTAAAGACATCAATAAGCTCCACGATGTTATTTACTTTAAGTTTTTCAAAAACCCTACTCTTATAAGTACTTACTGTTGACATTTGAATATTTAAGCGATTAGCGATCTCTAAATTACCTTCTCCCATTATTAACAATTCAGCTATTTCAAATTCTCTCTTAGACAAAACATCTAAAGGATTTATTGGCTTTTTATTGAGAACAGCTTCTAATAACTTATTAACAATTTCAGGCTGGATGTATTTTCCTGTCTCCAGAATTGTTGTAACAGCTAAGACCATTTGTTCTTCACTACACAGCTTATTCAAATAGCCATTGGCACCGGAAAGTATATACCTACATGCATACTGTTCTTCTTCATAAGCAGAGAAAATCAATATTTTAACATTCGGCTGAATAACTCTTACATCTTTAATCATACCAGTACTTTTACCTCCAAAAATATTGATGTCTAAAATAATCAAATCAAAAATATAGTCTTTTAAAATTGCAAGTAATTCAAAAAAATTTTCTGCATTTGATATTTTCACACCTTTAATCTGCCCTTTTAGAACCATGGCAATACCGGTTCTAACAACTAAATGATCATCTACAATTAAGATATTATATTCCATATATTTTTTTTTCTTTTTGCGGTTAAACCAATTTATTCAATATGCTTTTTTTTAAACAAAGTCAAAAAAAAACACCAAACAACAATGTGAATTATTGTTTTTTTTTAACAAATTAATTAAATCATAAAAATAATACTAAATTGCTATATATTATTTAATACAAAAACATTAACAATGATCTAGAAAAAATAACTACAATCGTTAAACATGTAAATCCGGTGATAACTACCAATCAATGAACCGATTTATTTAACAAAACTTATTTTATTGGTCAATAATACTGTAGCATTACGGCTCACAATTGTATTCTTTCACAATCTACTCAAATTTGCTAAAGAATACTTTTATCACAAATAATATTAGATTTTTTTTTTAATGAAAAATACTATAGTTTGATCATGAAAAACTCTCTAGTCAATTTTGAAGATATTACTTACAAATTAAAATTGTATTTATAACCTAATCTAAAAAATAACTTAATTCCAAAGTTAATTTCTCATGGATTTATCAAACTAGTTTATTAAGTAAATGCATGCAAACTATTTAAGACAAAGTATCAGTAAGATCAGAATACTTTTCTTGTTCTAATCTTGATTTTAAATCTTATAAAAAAAAGTGATTATCATTATAAAAAAAAAATTAAACCAATCTCCGCTTTTATGTTTGATTTAAGTCAAAATTAGTCTCAATAAATAAGAAACCAATAACTAATTGCAATACTCCTTTTTAAAACTTATAATATCCGTTTTTAAGTGAAATAATATCTTAATTATTCTTTGACGGAAAATTTTCTTAATTGAAAATTCAATAATACGTAAATACATTCCCTTACTTTGATTAGATAAATTAATAGTTTTTAAATTCCCTTTTTTTTATAAAAAAACTTTTCTCATATACATTTTGCTCCAAAGTAGTACTGATTCTTTACTGAATAATCTTCATCAGAAGAAGCCAATATCATATTGAACATCCAACTAGAAGGATTCAGATATATTATTACACTTTGTAACGTGTTTTCAAACTTTGATGCATATAAATTACTATCGCTAACTCCAACTGCATTAAGACTGTTTGTCTGCCACAGTTTCGATCTTTATGACTTTGCGTCACTGGTATCTTCTATCCAATATATCATGGCATTCACCTGATCATTAGTAAACATATTTAACAATCTGTATATAATCCGTATGATTTTCCAAATTAGCATATACACCACAATCATTTAGCAAAGTTCTGTCAACTCCAAATACTTCAGTAGTTGCAGAGGTATCATCCATACCGTCATTAATTGGGTCAAAGTCCTTTAAAAAATATGATTTAATCCAAAATAATACCCTAATTCATGTGTAAACACTTTAGCAAAGGTTGCAGATGCCTCAGAACCACATGTACTCCCTATAATAGCATAACTGAAAATTATATGATTTTGTATCAGGTTTATAGGTAAAGTGGCACAACCCGAACCCTGATTACCTTGCTCCGGGATGAGCTCCTCAACAATAATAATATCCAGATAGAATTTTTCATTTCTGCCATACCAAACGTAGTAGTATATCTTCTTATCATAACCATCTACAATTATGAGCATCTATTTGCCAATCCATCCCTGCGACTTCCACATCATTATCATCAAGATCTATAGTTACCAAAACAAAATTAATTGGTAGTTTACTCTTTACTGTATCAAATATTGAATCTGTCTTATTAAATTCTGGAAACAAACCATTGAAATCTTTATTGGCAATTAACAGCGTATCATCCATTCTACATTTCATCTTTTCTGTAATAAGAAAACCTTTACCACTTGTAAGAATATGAAAAACTACAGGCATAGTATAGGAATCCACTTTTTCTTTTTATTATTTTAAAAAAAATGAAATTTTCAACAGGGGTTGCTTAAAGGCTGTTTGTTCCGTCTCTAACATTTCAGTACCACATCCTATGATATTCTATCCAAAAGCAAACGGAATGGAAGCAAAAAAAAGTAAGAAAGTAATAGTGACAGAATATATGTTTTCCATGTGTTGTTTTAACAATTTAAATGTATTTTGTTATAAACGTTTATTAAAATCAACCCAACATCATTATTAAAAATACCTGATAGTTTATCTAAAATACTAATGTCCTTCACAGAATTTTTCTTACAGACAACATCAGTATTAAGTCCTTGACTATCAAACACTAACAAAGCACGCATAGGTTCCAACAAAATAAACGATAATAATATTTTTTTTAGATGCAAATCTTACAAAGGTATCTTCAAAAAAAACAATACAATGTAGAACAGTACTGTAGATTTTTATAGAATAAAATCTACAAAAAGTAAAAACATTTAACCAATTAATCGATGTATGCCCCCTGAATCAAAAGAAGATCCAAAGTAGGGTTCGTTAGTGTAAAACGGTTCATTACCACAGTCATTTGCTGAATTGGGATGATTCACACCAGATTGTGTGGAAATTACTTTTACAGCATAAACATTAAAATAGTTAACATAATTTTTCCATGGAGCTTGTGTGAAAAAATAATTGGACACTTTTTTTGAGTCATCGATAAATTTAGGTTGTTCTGCCGCATTATATCCATCTCCACGAATTAAAATATTTAAATATTTATCGTTATCTCCATTAACCTTTAAAACTTCAACACCAAATTTCTACGCATTTAAAACATTAATTATTAACAGTATAAAAAATATTAGTGTGTGTTTTTCACGAATAAATTATTGCTTTTTTTAAACATTAATTGTTTTTTTGATTGTACTCTTAGAGTTTCGAATATTTTCACCTCATTATTTTTTTTTGCGTCTTAAGAACAAAATCGGCATTGTTTATTAAAGTGTCTCTATAAGTATATTTACCATTCTCATTTACATACTCAAAATGCTTGTATAAAGGATCATCGATCGTTATTGTATCAACAAGTCGTTTATCTGAGTATAAATAGAGTATCAAATAGTTTGAACTTCTGTTTTTATTTTTAGTTTTCATTTTTTCCATAAATTCTGTCTTACTAATTCAATGATGCTAGTTCAATTAGTTTTGTCTCTGTGGATATTAAACACAAAAAATAAACTTAAATTAGATTCCGTATTATAAAGATTTGTTGTCGAATTAAAATTATTTTGGTGTGAAATAGCACAACTCACTATAAGGGATTGAAGTCAAATTACACTAGTAAATTGTTTTTTATTTTTCATAAATAGTTCTTTATTTAAAAATGGCATAAAGTAAAAATAGGCACCATGACCATCTTGTATATAAACAATCAGTGAAAGGCTAAAGGCCAGAAATAAAAAAAATGATCCGTGTTCTTCAACACGTAATAAGATAGAACATTTATCCTAACTATATATATCATGATTGATTATAAAAAATAAAATGTAGAAATAATTTTAGCTCTATACGGTTATTTATTAATCACAATATACATTTTCAACTACATTTTGATATAGATAATATTCTTGCAATAAATTATCATAAGAAACATTTATCAGTAATTCCAACGCAGTTTTTCTTGATTGACTTAGTCGTAGATTTGACTATAAAATTAAAAATTTGGTCTCCTGGTCGATATTATAATAAAGATATGCTGCATACAATTTAGGGCTATTAATTTTCAATACACTTCTCTTATTAAAATCAGCATTTCATTCCTCATGGCCTAAGTAATCAAATTACAATAAAAGCATTTTAAATCTTATTAAAAACATAGAAGGTACAAGCACATTTTACAGAGTATAAAACACAGTAAATACTATTGAATCAACAACAAAAAAGCAAAACATATAACTAGTAAAATTTAAAACGTTTCTCATTAAATAAAATTTGTTAAATAGCTTTTTTAACAAAAAATTATAGATCAATTAATCCTAACAACCAAAAGAGTTCCATATAAGAGCTCTTTTTTTTAAGTATCATGTAAAAATACTTTACCAATACATCTATATTATCAAGTCTGGTGGGAAAACATTTTTTTTCGATTTAAAGCATTGTAAAATAAAAAACAACAATAAAACCATTTTAATTTCTTCGCGATATTTCCATAAATTATTGAGTACCGCCACATATAAGACATTAGTAGATTTCGTAGAATAAAAAGACACTTTGCCATGAAAAATATAAAACTATTGAAAAATTTAATTATATTTCGAATAAATAAACCCCAATTCTTTTATACTTGAAGGTATGTGCTCTTTTTTTAGTATTTTTTCATTTTTTTTACTAATCCAGGATTTTGAGAGGCAAGATCCATTGATTCTTTTTCGTCTCTTAAAAGGTTGTAAATTTCCCAAGTGGTCTTTAAATTTTTCTTTATATTTCTTTTAACTCCCTTTCAGTTTCCCATCCGGATAGCTACTTGACCTCCTCTATCAGGAAACTCAAAATAGAGATAATTATGTTTTTCTTGTTTTTTTCCGCTTTCCTAGTATTTCACGCAAGAAAGAAATCCCGTCAGCATCCATTTTCTTTTGTCCTCTCAAATCTGCTATAGTACTGAAAAAATCAACCTGAGAACTTACTAAATCGCTCGTTTTCCCAGTCGGAATTTTATCATTCCAT
This sequence comes from Flavobacterium sp. T12S277, assembly GCF_048514875.1. Classification (NCBI taxonomy): domain Bacteria; kingdom Pseudomonadati; phylum Bacteroidota; class Flavobacteriia; order Flavobacteriales; family Flavobacteriaceae; genus Flavobacterium; species Flavobacterium sp. T12S277. Next base: position 19,390 of record NZ_JBLYEG010000016.1, read on the forward strand.
TTTATGATAAAAGGAATACGTATTCCCCCTTTCATACAAATCTCCTTTCGTTCCTATTAATCCTCCCATACTACTAAAAAAACAGGATCAAAACCACCAGATTTGAACGTAGCCCCATTATCACTACTGAACATTATAATTGTATTTTTGTCCAATCCAACTGCTTTTATTTTTTAAAGAATTACACCAACTTGGGCATCCAAATAAGAGACCATCGCAGCATAAGTCGATTTCGGGTACATCGTTGGTGAATAACCGTTATCTCCGTAATAAGGTTTCTCCTCAAATTGTCCTTTATACTTAATAATCCATTCTTCTGGCGCTTGCAAAGATAAATGGGGTAAGGTATAAGCTAAATATAAAAAGAATGGTTTTTCCTTATTTTTGTCAATAAAGACCACTACTTTTTGGGTCATTTTTTCAGGTGCATATACTTTTCCTTTGAATATGTCAAAATCGGCTGGAGTGGCGTTTTCTGGGTTTAATGGTCTACTGTGCACATTGATGTAAGGCTGTCTTAACTCATCCTTTACAGTATAATCTTCGTTAAATGAATCATTAGAGTTTCCTGATTCAATATTTTTGTTTTTTAAAGTGTTTCTTTTTGCATCAAATAATCCTTACTGACACTTTCCTAAAGATGAGAAGGGTAAAAATTATGAAATTGCTTTTGATCTAAATACCCATAAAAATAATCAAACCCTTGATTGGTTGGCATTCCTTCTGTTCTACTATATCCAAGCCCCCATTTTCCTACAAGAGCAGTAGTATATCCATTTTGTTTCAACAACTCGGCCACAGTAAAGGCCTTTGCTTCTAGTGCAATTGCCCTTTTTCATTCTCATCGCTATAATCGCCAAACTCTTTATTTCCAGGAATATAAGAATAGCCAGAATGCTTTCCAGTTATTAACATGCATCTTGACGGAGCACAAACCGGTGCCCCTGAATAATGTTGTGTGAATTTCATCCCTTCTGCTGCCAGTTTATCAATATTTGGGGTTTTTATCATTTTTTGTCCATAACAACCTAATTCCCCATAAATCAAGTCATTGACATAAATATAAATGATATTTGGCTTCTCTTGACAAAATATCATGTTAGTAGTCAAACATATTACTATTATGTTCCATATTTTATTCATATTGTCGAGTTTTATTTTTTTTGAAATCTATTATAACTAACAGAATCCTTTTTCCCCGTTTAGAAGGTTTACAAAATAAATCACTATAAATCAATTACTATTTTTCTTAAAATTCAAGAGTTTAAATATATTTTTCCAAAAAAAAACAAAGAATATTTTTATAAAAAAAAACAGTAATCTTAGGTGACAAAAACAACAGATAGTTATTAGAGTACCAATAGAAATACTTCTTTTCAATCTAAAATTACAAAAGCTATAATGTTCTTGTCATGGAGAAATATTAGTGAAATAATAGGTTCTTGAACATCTGATAAAATGCTAAAATAAAACTCACAAGAACTCGGGTTAGGATAAAACTATACGGAGAACTCACAAGGCATTACAACCTTACGAATCAAATGTTTACCTTTTACTCACGCAATAACGACAGTATCAAAATTGCCTAGTTTATTCCCATAAATTTTATGATTCATTACATCAAGAACATTGATTGAGAAGCTATTACCTATTTTAAGACAGATTGTTTTTATGTTATTGCCTGAGTAAATATCCGTTATAGTTATCATTTTAGTTATAGTTATAGTTATAGTTATAGTTTTAGCTAAAGATGTAGTGCATCCTGCTATGTCGGTAAATATCTTGTAGTTATATATTACGGACTCTGATGGGCGATAAGAGGTGATTCCTTACTACTTCCTACTCTAGAAGTAATTATAAGGGACCATTCCCTCCAATTTATCATAATCTTTTGTTTTAAATTAGTAAATAATTTTATCTATTAATGAGAATTAAAGTCAACAAAATGCACTCAATTATATTGTTAATATATCCCTATCTCGGCAAGCGAAGCAAAAGTAGAACCATCCCACGCTGTTGATGCAATCATTTTAAAATATCTGATTTTTTTTGGCGCGGTAAAATCAAAATACTGTGCCCCATTTTTGTTGGCAAATATATAAGTCCCAGCAGAAGTAAAGTTTATTCTATCGTCACTGGTAAAAAATTCAGCATTTTCTATGGAACGCTGTAGGCCGGATCTTTGTGTAACTGTAAAACATCGGCCGTTTTAACATCCGCCATAGCGATAACAAATTGATGTAGGTAATTTGCTGCAGCTGTCGTCCATCTGGAATGCCAATAAGTAGCGGCATTTCCGTCAATCAAATTAACTGCTAAACCATCCTTTGGTGCTGTTCCTCCATTTATTTCTTCTGAACTGAAAGATGCAACAATTCATTTTTGCTTACTCACTTCAGTGCGAGTGTTAAAGTCTAATATAGGGATTCCCCCCATAAAAGTATAAGAATATATCGTTTCGATTACATTCCCGTTTTCTTGTACCAACTTCACTATTAATTCGTATGGAATATTATCACTTTTTTATTCCAAATCAGAAATAGGCATTTCTATTGCAAAACCATCTGTGCCGATAGGTTTTGAGGTCCATACGATAGCGTTATAATCCTTGTTTACGCCAGTACCCTCATTATTTACATTAGGGTCATTAAAAAACAATACATCATTAATTGCCGATGAACTAGTATATTTTCCCGAAACAATAATTGTACCTTTCTTGGAATCATAATTTACATGTATTTCTGCAATTGATCCGGTGCTAGATGTATAATAATTTTTCTTATCATCATTAAAAATCTGATTGACATTAAGTACAGCGCAGTCTGCCGCGGTTAAAAAGGTTTTAGAAATACCCCAGTGCTATTGCCTGCCGACATTAAAGACATACCCAGTGTAACTTCCGATACATATTTTTGACAATTATGGGGTAAATTTAAGCCATGTCCTAACTCATGTACCATGCCCCCAATTCACTTAGTGGCTCTTACCCATAATGTCCCACCGGTTTCTAAGTACTTGATGTCTTGATCAGCATAATCAATTGCAAAACAAAATTTGCCCAAACCGTAAAAAGGAACGCCCCCAGGCTCACCATTGGCATCGTATGTTGATGCGGGCATAATTACCAAATAATGGTCTCCCGTAAATTCAGATGGGTGTGCAACTTTGTAGTTGCCGATATCTGTTTGAGCGGCCGTAGCTCCCCCGTCATAAGTGTATCCCGATTTTCCCTGACTACCTCTTATTACAATAAGTTTAATTCTTTTTTTTACAGTGTCTTTTAATAATCCAAAAGTTTTATTGCCATAACCATTACGTTGCATTTCTGAAGCAAAAAAATCTTGAACATTTAAGATAATCTCACTTATTCGACGATGGTAATCTGTTGGCTCTGTAACATCCATTAGGAATTAGATAAACAACGTTTAGGTTGTGTGCCTTATCACTGGCATACTTATATTCTGCTTTCAGTGGAAGATTTGAAGTTGAATCAGTAGCAATAGAATCATTATTTGAACAAGACTGAAAAAAGGTCATAAGAGTTAATAAAAATAAAAGTAGAATGTTTTTTTTTAATTTGTGGCTAATTAATTTGTTAAATATTTATAGTGCTAATTCATAGATATACTCTTATAATATATTAAATTTAAGCATTTTACATTTTTTGCGCTAAAATTCATAATTTACTAAATTTTAACGATGCTATTCTACTTTTAAGTCTGCCTCAGTTCATTAATAACAGCTTCAAATTTGCTCTTAAGCACTAAACATTCAAAACTTTATATTGACTTTATAATTGCATTGAATTACTGCGGTTACTATTTAAATTTTTATAATCATTGTAATATTGTTAAAATAGTTACATTGCTATTGATAAAACACCTAATCTAAAATTTTACCTTATTTAAGCGTTCCAACATTTCCAGTACGGGTCAGTACTCCCCAACTTTGGCTTTCTCCTTTTATGGCTCTTCTAAAAGCCTTAAATAAAATAACATACATTAATTGGCGGTATACAAGTCGTTGCGGTATCAGCCAAATTAATTTTGTTAATCTATCTTTTTCGAAAATAAACGCAATAAGACTCACTAACACATCTATAAGCATAAAAACCACATAATAAAGACCTATTTTATGCAAACTATCCATGTCATTATGATTCCATATTAAACTAAGTATAAGTACTAAATCGGCTAATGGTGCAAAAATCGGAAGTATGATCTGAAAAATTAATATGTTGGGTAATGAAACCATTCCTAATCCTTTGTATTTAGGGTTAAAACAAGCATCTCTGTTTTTCCAAAATGCCTGCATGATCCCATAACTCCATCGAAAACGTTGTTTCATAAACTCATTAAGACTCTCGGGTGCTTCGGTTATTGCCACTGCTTCAATACAATTTACAATGTGATAATTATTACGTAATATCCTAATAGTCAAATCACAATCCTCAGCTAATGTATAACTAGTAAATCCACCAGCTTTATTGATGGCTTCTTTTTTAAATGCACCTATTGCACCTGGCACAACAGTTATACCATTGATTAAATCAAAAGCTCTTCGGTCAAAATTTTGAGCTGTAGTATACTCAATGCTTTGCCATTTGGTGAGCATCGTGTTTTCATTTCCAACTTTTACATTACCTGCAATAGCACCTATTTCCTGATTGCCTTTCAACTGTTTTCTAAATTCTTTCATCAATTGCGAGATCGCATCAGTTTTAAGTTGTGTATCAGCATCTATACATACGATAAAGTCATTTTGGGTAAGTGTTATACCATAGTTTAATGCCGATGCTTTACCTCCATTAGCTTTCGTATGTACTTTTACAATAGTATTATTTTTAAACACCTCTTGTACCATTTCGAAAGTTGTGTCTTTTGATCCATCATCGACAAAAACAATGTCAAAATCCGGATAATCCTGACGAAGTAGGTTTTCAATAGTTTTTACTGCATTTACTTCTTCATTATAAGCAGGAACAATTATACTCACTTTAGGGCAAGCACCAACAACAGGGCTATATTTAGCAGGATATTTATGGTCTTTCCATTTTTTTACACATACCATTGTTGCCATAAATATAATGCGTAAAAAACCCAGAAAAATAGCAACCCAGAACGCAGTATTTATAAATTCTACAAACCAATAACCAAAATCAAAAATAATATTATCCAGCGTTAAGTAATCTCCTTTTGCCTTAGGCATAATTTCATCCTTTGTTTTTCCTAACAAATGTGAAACGGTAGTAAACTGAATTCCTTTATCCTTAAAATATTTAATAATTTTGGGTAAGGCTTCTACTGTAGCTTGTCTGTTTCCTCCTGCATCGTGTAGCAAAATAATCCCTTTTTCGGGATTTGCTTCATATTGTTTTATGGTTCTCGAATAAATACTATCGGCACAAACGCCTACTTCCCAATCATTAGGATCAATACTCTCTCCAACTGTATAATAATTTTGAGTTTTACTTAAAGCAACAGGTTTTAGCTCTGTTTCTGTAGACGGTTCTGCATCAGCATTATAGGGCGCTCTAAAAAGTACTGTACTTCTTCCTGTAACGGCTTCAATTAATAGTCGTGTCGCTTCAATTTCTGCAGAAGCTCTCTCCACGCTAACCAATGCAATATTAGGATGTGTAAATGTGTGGTTTCCAACCTCATGTCCTTCATTATAAATTCTTTGCAATAAAGGTATATTACTTTCAGCCTGCAAACCTATAACAAAGAAAACTGCCGGTACTTTCTCCTTTTTAAGGATATCTAGTATTTGCGGTGTGTATATTGGATCTGGCCCGTCATCGAAGGTCAAAATTACTTGTTTATGAACATTCCCAAACTTACTAATTACATATTTGGTTGGCAATTGTACATAACTTTGTTCCGCAATTATTGACTCAACAGGATCGGTTTCCAAATGAATTAGTCCGGGTTCCGGATTTGTAATTACATTAAGTATCTCTCCGTCTCCTATATAATCCGGAGCTTCGAATCTTGTGTTTACATGTTTAAGAAGCTTAAAATCAAAAGGTTTTTCTAAAATACTTTCATCTGTTAAACTTCTATGATAATAATTCCATAATCGCTGATCTTCGCTTCCCAATCTCCACAATGCAGTTCCCGCAACTCCATATTCATCAGCAAATCGGATAGTATTAAAATTAGTAGCCGCATCTGCAAAATAAACTTTATGCTTTTTACCATTCTCATGGAGATAACTAAAAAAGTTATTATAACTAGTATTATCAAATTTAATAGTAGCTCCATATTGTTTTGCAAGTGATATGGCTTCGTTATAACTTACTGTTTTCCCTTGACTCTTTTCTTGCCAATCGTATCCATAACCTGCAAAACATAATATAATTTTACTTGAAGGAATTTCGCTGACAGTTTGGTCAACCATTCTTTCTATCCATTTCTGACTACTTATATCTCCGGGCACACTTCCGCTATAATGTTCATCGTATGCCATTAAAAACATATAGTCATTATACTTTGACAATTTTTTTAAATTAAAATCGTCATCTCCTGTCATTATATCCTGCGAAACAAGATATCCTAAAGGATGTAATTTTTCATAAAGTTCTCTTTGGAAAGCAACAATTGGCTCATCACTTTTTTCATTAAACTCCTCAAAATCAACATTAACACCCTGTAAATTGTACTTTTTAATACTCTTTACAATATCATTAATCAATCTTTCTCTTTTTACCTTATCAGGAAGAATGCGATGAATCAGGTTTCCATCAAAATCCCCTCCAACCAATGATTCATTAATATTATTTATTAACGGAACTATTTTTACATGGCTTTTCTTCATTACCTTTAAAGCCGCTGTATCAATTTCGGTTCGTAATAAATTGGTTTTTGGGTCAATAAAGAACCACTCGGGAATTACCATATTAAGTTTATTGATATTCTTTTGTAAAGAGAATAAACTCTGTGGATCCCAATCAACATAAAAAGCAGCGCGAACTTCTTCTATGTTTATCACTACTGATTTAGTTCTTAATTTATTTATTCTTCTCTTTTCTCTTAAAAAACAATCAAAACCTTTATACTTTTTTAATTCTTTGGCACTTAATGTAGCAGGAACAGCAGGATTAGATAGATTTTTTACTATTTTTTCATTATCATCCAAGAGCGGTAATGAAGGCTTCAACCCTCTCTTTAACGTAATGAATAAAATTGGAATCATTAACATGACAATAATTAAAATAAATCTGGTTAACCATTGAAAACTTTTCCAACGCTTTTGGGTTGCCGTTTGAAATATTTGCTTTTTATTGTCCATTAATGCTTATAGATTTTTAACTAATTTTAATATTATCTCTCAATTACAATTGAATAAACTGAATAAATCCTTCTTTGTAGCTTCAACAAATACTTCCTTCTTTATCAAAGTACAATTGATAAAGAGTATAAAAATACCCCCAATTACTCTGGCCTTACCAAACACAATGGCTTAATTTAAAAACACTAAAATCATGTTTTTTTGACATTGCATTTAGAAAATCAATCTATTAAATAGTTGTAAGTATCTATTCTAACTTGGCAATGCAGCTCATTGGTTTTAAAAACTATAGCTATTCCTTTTTTTTATTATTTTAAAACCATATAAATCAGCACCTTCCCTCAATCGGAATCATATAAATCTAAAAGTCCGTAGTAAATATTGCTATATAATGATGCTTGTTTTTATTTTATCAAAAAAAAGTCCACTTATATGTTGTAAAATATTCATAATATTTGAACACCAGTAGATTTAATTTACTCAAACAATACATATAGAATTATTAATTTTACCCCCTCATAAATTACTAGTGAAAATTTATTATACATATTTAAATTATGATTTGAATTACTTATCTTTATATCTTAAATTAATACAATAACGCCATAAACACTTAATAATAAACCACATATCACACAATTATTTTCGTAGATTTGAAACAACTTGAAAAGTTGATCTAACAACTTTTTAATTGTTAGATGTCAGGCAGCGAGAATTAAAATTCTTTTTATTTACTAATATGGACCCCCCAAAATAAAAGTACTACTGCCTGACCTAACAAAACTTCAAAAAACAAAATAAACAAATAAAGCACTTAGACTTTAACTCGTCTGGCATCTAAAATTTTATTTTTTTAGATACCCATTTCTTTACGATCATTCTTAACTTATCAAGAAAATTACAAAACAATGTTTCGTTGTTATTTACTAATCTTGATTTAAAAGCTATTTACGATATTAAAATAAATATGCAGATAACACTCGTTTTAAAGATTTAATACTATCAAAATATTCATTGTATTTTAATGTTTTTATTTTGTTCTCCTTTTGTTTAAAACAAACCAAATTGTTACATATAATCCAAAAGGCCTACTAAAAACATTAATTTATTCGGCAAAAGTATTTGAGTTTGAAGGTTAAAAAAAAATAAACCTGTAGAGATAGTTCTAATATCGATGTAGATATATACCTACCCAGAATTATCTCATTATCTACATTTTTTAAGTTTATTTTTTTTTGTAAATTAGGAAGCTTAAATCATATGAAATGTTTTTCCATTTTGTAAAGTACTTTAGAAAAAGAAATAATTTAATTAAAGTTTTTAAAACAGTAATTATTTAATGTAGATAAATGTTGAGCTACAAATTCTGGTAATACTCAATACAGGTTCCAAATTTAAAATGATCATCAGGTTCATACTAAAACTTTATATGCTTGTAAAGTGCAATAGAAAGCTATAACTTGGCGTAAAGCCATTCTGATTTAAGAAGATTGGGGAAATTTCTTAAAACGATTTTAATTGGGCATGCTCTTTATTAATACAAAATTAAAGAAGAAGAAAATGACACGAAAATTAAGCAAGATTTCTCTCAATAATCTTTCGAATTTTGATTAATTAACACACCTAAATTAATTGGGCGTAAAATATCATTTGTATTTTTTTCGTCTAAGATATTCTTAATAACAAAACTGCTTTTAATGTTGTCAATCATTGTTAATTTTGATATTCTTTTCAAGATGAAATCATTATAATCAGCCATGTCTTTTAAAATTACTTTTAGTATTACATCAAAATCTCCCGCAATAAAATACCCATCCAATACCTCACCAAAGCATTTTATTTCTTTTTCTAATTCTTCAAATAAATTTTCCTGATGCTGCTTTAGTTTGATTTGCATAAAAACCATCAATTTAAAATTTAATTCACTCAGCTTTACTATTACGGAGTAATTTTCAATAATCCCATTCTTTTCCATTTTTCTGATTCGCTCATGAACAGGTGATAGGGAAAGATTTACCTTTTCTGCAATCTGTTTAACAGGCTGTTTGCAATCAATAAGGAGCTCCTTCAGAATTTCATAATCAATTTTATCTATCTTTTTTTCTGTTAAATCATTAAATTTATGTCAAAAACAGCAATTTATGTCGTACATAGCCATAAGCACAGTATTTTTTCCTTATTATTATATCGAAAACAGTATTTATTTCTTTAAACTTGACTTTGCAAAAAAAATAAATGGAAAATTGGTTAAAAACGACGCACGATAGAATTGAGAAAAATTCAACTGCCTTCTTGGGATATCCTCTTGCTAAAGATTTTAATTATGAAAATTTTGCTCCTTTTTTAAATTTGTGCATCAACAATGTTGGAAATCCTGAGTTTCTCTCAACTCTTTCGATAGATACCAAGGAAATTGAATTAAAAGTAATTGCCTTTTTCGCTCAAATTTTAAAAGCCGATTTAGAAAAAGTTTGGGCTTACGTTACCAATGGAGGCACAGAAGGCAACCTCTATGGATTGTATGTTGCTCGAGAAGCATATCCTAATGCTATAGTATACTACAGTGAAAGCACGCATTACAGTGTTAAAAAAAACTCCATTTGCTTCAGCTTTCAGGAGTAGTAATTAGGGCCCAAAAAAATGGAGAAATGGATTATGATGATTTGGAAAGTGTAATTGTCCTACAAAGAGGTAGACCCGCTATCTTTTTTCTTAATATCGGGACAACTATGACAGAGGCTGTTGACAAAATAGATGAAATTAAACGCATAATCAGAAAATACGCTATAAAAAATTACTATATACATTGTGATGCTGCATTTTTAGGTGCGTTTGCACCCTTTGTTAATCAGGGTCCTAATTTTGATTTTTCCCACGGCGTTGACAGTATTGCAATATCAGGTCACAAATTTATTGGAGGGCCAATACCATGCGGTATTGTATTGGTAAAAAGAAATCACAGAAACAGAATAGCAAACTCTGTCTCCTACGTAGATACCATGGATACTACAATCACAAGTTCCAGAAATGGATTAACTCCTTTGTTCTTATGGTATTCTATTGAAAAACATGGTATAGATGGTCTTCGAAAACGAGCTTTAGCTGCTCAAGAATTGGCTAAATACACCGAACATCACCTGAAGGAAATAGGATGTAATGCATGGAGAAACAAAGAAGGACTTACAGTGGTGTTTGATTGTCCCTAAAAAAATTATTACTAAATTTCAGTTGGCAACAGATGGTGAAATTTCACACATTATATGTGTACCGGGAATTTCAAAAGAGCAAATTGATGAATTGATTGATGCTATAAAAGCAGATAAAGCATCCACAACTATGACACTTAATCCTACTTCGGTAGAGATAACGGATTTATTTATTCATCAAAGTAAAGCTACACATTCAACAAATCATACGCTTTTAGCTACATTTTTTCAAATTATTATAATACTGAAATTTCAAATTATCACATATCAAATTCCTTATGATTGTATAGCCATTTTCTCTTCTTTAACTTTTAATATCTACTTAGAAATTAAAATTGAAAAAAAATGAATACTATAAGTCTAATCATAAACATTTCCTGAGCATGGATATTTTTTTTTCTCTTTCTCTTTCAACTTAGTAATTCATTAAACAATGAACTCGAAAATATCCAGGATGTATTTCAAAGAAAAATCTTAAATGTGGAAACTGAAAAAAACATATAAATTAAAACACCCTTTATAAAATAATTATAACCCATCGGTTATTTTTTCATTTTTTAAATTTATTGTTATCCTAAAAATTGTTTTTTACTAAAACTAGTGAGATTCTTAGTTTAATTTATATTACTCATATGTAATATAAATTATTACCGCTTCATTATACGTCTTAAAAATGATGTTTTATTTTATTCTATGAGGTGCCATTACCCAACATCGGACATACCCTCAATCATAATTTATCTCAGATCAGTTATGGTAGGGCCTCCAAGTTATAATCTACTTTTTTATGTAGTACATAAAATCCAGTAACATTCTATCATACTTCTGGTATATTACATCCAATGCAGACCTGAAATGATGTCTCAATGTATCAAATTTACATTGCTTTTTTTTTCAAACAGTTACATTTCCTTCTTGGCAAAACAACCTAAAACCTAATTTAAACACAATAAACCTAGTTTTAATTCTACAAAAATTACATTTAATATTCTACAAATAGTTCTTTGAGTCCGAAGTATTTTTACCAAAAATTAATATATCTACATTATATCTTCATAATTTAAAAAAAAAGAATAAATAGAACTTAGCTCTTTTCTTATAAAATTTAGAATTCAGACTGTAGTATCATATTATTAATACATCCATTTAAAAAAAAAAAATGAAAAAAATTATTATCATCTGGGGATTATTATTTGGTACAATAGTCGGAAATGCTCAGGAAACTGGAAAACATGAAATAAGAATGGGACTTAGTGATGGACTATTTTTAAGTTTTGGAAATGGATTCGCAGACTCTTTTAGTAATGGCATTAGCTCAGGTCTTACGGGGGTTAAATATAAAGACGACGTAAAAACTAAAACTCTTGGTATGTTTGAAATCGGTTATCGTTACAATATAAATGAACGCTTTAAGGTTGGAGCAGATATTAGTTATATGAAAGAAGAAAATACATATGAATTTGTTACCCCTGGTACTACTAACACCCAAAATGAGACTAGAAAAAATCAATATGGCATGTTTTTGGCTACCGCCGAGTTCAGCTATATTAAAACATCATGGATAAATTTCTATGGTTCAGGTGGTATCGGATCAGTAATTAGAAGAAGTAATGATTATGAAGGGGCTTATATAAAGGATGAAGCACATTTTGCCTTTCAGATTAATCCTGTGGGCTTAAGAGTAGGAAAGAAACTCGGTGCATTTGTTGAAATGGGATTAGGTTATAAAGGAATTGCCATCATTGGAGCGAACTACAGATTTTAAAAGAACTATTTAAAATGTAAAAAAATCATTCAAAAAAGTCTTATCTAGAATTGTTATCAGATCTCGATTACACTTGCAATTATCAATGGATGTCACGAAGGTTCTATCGCGTAAAACTGCTGCCTCTAAAAAGCTTTTAAGTTTAAAAATAACAGGGGTTGACTTTTTAATTAAAATTAAACCCTGTTTTCAAAGATAGCTATCTCAGTATTAGTTATTTTTTCTCTCTGCATTTACATGTACACAATCTCAATTCCACCAAAAAATTCTCTTTACATATTCAAAGTTTTTAAACCCAAACCGTTTTGTATCCGCCATTTTATAAAACGATGATCCTTCTCAACAATATTGTTGAGATATTTACATTGACGAATCTTTATATTCGAGAAGGATCGTTTGTTATAAACTCGTATTGCGCTGATATTAGAGCCACTTTTATCTATATTTATTACAGTTGGCCGACAGTTATTATTTATGGCTTTAATTAGGAAGGACTGGGCACTCATTCTTTGTTGTCTTTTGGTCAGAAGAAAATCAACTGTATTACCCAACTTATCAACAGCACGATATAAATAACACCAGATACCTTTTACTTTTATATAAGTTTCATACATCCTCCAGCTCACTCCTACTCTGTTCTTTCTCTTTTTTATCTGAGATTCGATCATTGGGGAAAATTTAAATACCCAACGCTGAATCGTCGCATGATCAATTTCTATTCCACGCATTTTCATTATTTCCTCAACATCTCTATAACTCAATGTAAATCGTAATTTGAAATAAACTGCCTGAAGAATAATAGCTTTGGGATAACAATGCCTTTTAGTATTCATTTAATATTTTTTTGAATTTCTAAAGGTAATAAGTTACACAAATGCGACAAAGCCCTTCAGGAGTTGGAGTTGCCTCCAATTTTGCCACAAAAAGCTAAGGCGGTTTTGAGAAAAGGGGGAACGGCTTGTTTATTTGACACCATAATTCTAAAGATTAAAAGGAATAATACGGTCTAAATTTACAGGTATGAAAAAGACAAGAAAAAAATACACGTTGGGGTTTAAGATTCTTACTACCTCGATGAGCATTCACAGCGGAAAGGTCCTTGAAATGGCCCGGGAGCTTAATATCAGCGTAGATACCCTGCAGCACTGGAAGAAGCTTTACAAAGACGGGAAATTTGCCTCAAAAAAGCCTCCCGCCTCCGACTTTGATAAAAAGGAGCTCATAAAGATGCGCAGGCAGATTAAAGAACTCCAAACGGAATGCGCCATACTAAAAAAGGCTCAAAACATCTTCTCCAAGAACGGCGGGTAAAATATGAGTTTATCAGAGAGCATGCCGCTATTTTTCCCGTTGGGAAGATGTGCAGGGTTTTTCAGGTCGATCCCAGTTGTTACTATAAATGGCTCAAAGGGTTGCCTACCAGCAGAGCCATGCGTAAAGTTTTTAATACATCTGAAATTACCCGAATTTACTACTGGAGCCAGTGCAGATACGGAAGCCCCAGAATTGCCAAAGAACTCTCAGCAATAGGCATTAAGGTATCCAAGGCATTTGTCGCCAAAATAATGATGGAAAACCATCTGCGCAGCATCGCAAAAACGAAATTCAGAAAAACCACGAACTCCTCCCATAGATATCTGACGGCGCAGAACATTCTGCATCAGGATTTCAAGACAGCCCGCTTTAGTGAGGTATGGGTCTCAGACATAACCTATATAGAAATCGACGAAGGATGGCTCTATCTTACCGTGGTAATAGACCTTTTTGACCGCAAAGTCATCGGCTGGTCTTTAAGCGAAAACCAAAAAGCAAAAGAAACCAGCATCAGGGCTTTTAAAAATGCGATAGTTAACCGTCCTTTAGAGAGTAACCAGAAATTACTCTTTCACTCGGACCGGGGTACACAATATGCGTGTCTGTGGTTTGCGTCTCTATTGGAAGGCACCGGTCAGATAACCCGCAGCATGAGCGGAAGGGGAAACTGTTTTGACAATGCTGTGGCCGAGAGTTTTTTCAAAACGCTGAAAACCGAATTAGTCTACCATAACACATATGCCACAAAAGAAAAAGCAAATAATTCTATTTCCGGCTATATAGAAAACTTTTATAACAAACACAGAAGACATTCTGCTCTGGGCAATTTGACAATAGAAGAATTTAATAATCAATGTCGTGTTCATTAAAAAAATAACTGTCTATTGTTTCCAATTGTGTCCACATTGTAGACACAATTATTAATTGAGAACTTTTAATACATAAAAAAACTCCATTATTTCTAATGGAGTTTTTTTACTTTACAAGATTTTCTTATTCATATTTTAAATACTGCAAAACATCAGTTTTTGTAGCTGAATAAGCTCTTGAAAGAACAATTATTAAAGTCAAAACCAATAAAACAATAAACCCTAGAACAAACGGAATGATGCTGATATCAATTCTAAAAGCAAAATTCTCCAGCCATTTGTTCAGTAAATAATAAACCGGAAACAAGGCTATTATAAAGCCAATGATGCAATACAAAATATATTGTTTGGATAATTCTTTTAGTAAAACATTCGTTTCAGCGCCGAGTGTTTTTCTGATTGCGATTTCTTTCATTCGTCTTTGTATGGAGTAAGAAGCCAGTGCGAACAAACCAAAAAGCGCAATTAGAATTACTACAATGTTAAGTAGTGAAAACAAGTTTTTTTGCTTCACATACGATTCATAGGTTCTTGCGTATTCTTTATCAACAAAATCATATTGAAAGGGATATTCGGTATCGACTTTCGACCACAATTTTTCGATATTGGCAATCGTATTTTCCAGATCGTCCCGTTTTAGTTTTACATAAACTTTGTTAATGTTCTGTGTCATACCAAACATTTTGATATTATAAAAAGCAATTGGCGGCACTTTTAATTCAGGGCTTAATAAGTTGAAATCCTGTATAACACCAATTATTTTTATTTTTTGATCTCGAATTATAAGTTCCTTGCCAATAGGATCTTTAAGATTCATTAATTTTAATGCGCTTTCGTTTATGATCACAGAATTTATAGTGTCTGAAGCCAGTTTTCTATCAAAATTTCTGCCCTTAATTATTTTGATGTTCAACATTTCAAACATGCCAAAATCTAATGGAATAATACGTTCTTTAAAAAGTTCATTATTGTATAAAACCCCCGATATAGAATTGTCTAAACCGTCAAACGCAATAAGGCCAGTGGATATTTGTTCAACGCCTTTAATTGTACTGAGCCGCTGTTTTATGATGTTGTATTTGTTGTAAATCTTTTGGGTTGCATTTTCTCCATGGTAATCAATTGATGGAAAATTTAAAGAAACTGAAATTACCTGATCACCTTTAAAACCTAGATCTTTATTTTGTAAAAATTTAATTTGCTGGTAGACGATATTGGAGCCAATAATAAAAAAGGCAGCAATGGCAAACTGAAAAATAAGCATTCCGTTGCGCAGCCAGATACCGTTTTTGCTTCTTCCGTAATTTCCTTTCAAAACTTTAAAAGTTTCGAAATTGGATATATAAATGGCTGGAAATAATCCTGCAGTCAAAATTGTAATGATAAAAATCAATATCAATTGTATGCAAAACTGGCTGGCAAGAAGTACAAGGTTTTTGTTTAAAAAGTTGTTGTAATATGGCAAAGTTAGTTCTACAATTACTAAGGCCAGTAAAATAGAAAAACTCGTGGTTAAAAACGTTTCAAAAAGAAACTGACTAACAATATCTCCTTTTGATGCACCCGAAATTTTACGTACTCCAACTTCTTTCGCCCGCTTTACGGCATTTGCAGTTGCGAGATTGATGTAATTAACAATCGACAAAATGAGAATTAAAAAAGACAAGCCCATCATGATCATTAAAAACTGATAATTTCCCCGCGTTTCAGGATAACCATCTGTTATCGAATGTAATCTGGCTTTTGACAAAGGTTCAAGAACAACCGTAAAATGGCCTACTTTTTTAGCCATAACTTCAGGTGTAAAACCTGCTTCTTTGGAAAGTAGCATAATAAAATCGTGGTTGTAAAGTCTTTCGAGCTTCTGTCTTGTAAGATCAACTTTTGACGGGTCTTTTACTTTTAATAATAACTTTAAAATAAACGGATTTGGCTTCCCCGAAGTTGTTAGTTCCTTCATTTTATTGATGATGGCATTTGGCGCAATCGAAGAATTTCCGGGGATATGATACACAGCACGAACCGAAAAAAGCTGGTCAAAACATTTTATTTGTTTTCCAATGGGGTTTTCATTTCCAAAAATCCTTTCAGCCGTAATATCTGAAATAGCAATGCTTGAATCATCTTTTATGGCTGAAATTGCATCGCCCTGAATAATTTTGAAAGGAAAAAAAGAAAAGAAATTTTGTTCGACACTGATAATTTTATCTACAAATTCCTTTTTTCCCTTGTAAATAATTTTATCCTTTTGATACCAGTTGTCAGCATATAGTGTAGATTCGATATTTGGATCTTCGTCTAAAGCCGGTTTCAGGAATAAGGCGCAATCTGACCCGGCGGGCGTATCGCTTAGTTGAACCAAAACCTGATAAACATTCTTTTTTTCAGGGTTCCAGACATTGTAACTTTGTTCGTCGTTCCAGTAAAGCAGTGCAAAAATTAGCCCAGCAATTCCTATGGACAATCCGAGAATATTCAGGAAAGAGAAAAGCTTGTTGTGCTTTAATTGGTAAATAAATATGTTGATATAATTAAGTATCATAATTTTAATTGAAGTTAATTTGAAAAGCAATAATTTTTTTCCAGTTATTCGTAATTTTAGGCATTGTAAGACATCACTTTTGTTGCCTGATACGCTCTAGTTAGTACAACTAAAAGTACTAAAAACAGTAAAGCACTAAATCCTATAAAACGGATAACGAGAAATTGTAATTCCGTATGCAAAATTCCCTAACCATTTATTTAGTTGTTTAGAGTGGCAGCAAAAACATCGATATTTCTATTATTCACTTTTTCTGAAAGAATAACTCCGTCTTTCATCAAAATGGTTTTTTGGGAGAAAGAAGCATCGTAATCAGAGTGCGTAACCATCAATATTGTCGCTCCGTTGGCGTGCAAATCTGTTAGCAATTCCATTACTTCATTTCTGTTTTTACTGTCCAGATTTCCTGTTGGTTCGTCGGCCACAATAATTTTCGGATCATTGATTAACGCTCTTGCCACGGCCACACGTTGTTGCTGGCCTCCCGAAAGTTGTTGCGGATAATGTTTCAAACGATGTGAAATGCCTAATTTATTGGCGATTTCGTTTACTTTTTTCTTTCTTTCAGATGCTGGAACGTCGTTGTAAATAAGAGGCAATTCGATATTATCAAAAACCGATAATTCATCAATTAGATTAAAATTTTGAAAGATGAAACCGATGTTTTCTTTTCTGGCTTTTGATTTTGCTTTTTCTTTAGTGCCAATCATTTCCTGACCTAACAATTGATAACTTCCTCCAGAAGCACTGTCTAATAAACCAATGATATTTAACAAAGTCGATTTTCCGCTTCCGGATGGTCCCATAATCGAAACAAAATCGCCCTGATTGATGTTTAATGAAATTTCGCTCAATGCATTTGTTTCTATTTCTTCACTTTTAAAAATTTTTGATAGTTTTGTAACGTTGATCATAATTGTTGTTTTAAGATTGATACTTTTAATTTGCTGGGCATAATTATATTAACACATAGAAACATAGATTTTGTAAACTCAAAACAAGCATTTCACTTTTTTAAATACACATAGCATCTATGTGTTAGAAATAAGTTTCTTTCAATCTTCTATTTAGACAAACAAAAAACTATGTTTCTATATGTTAAATATTATATACGAATTACACGCAACGAGTTACTGTTTTTAAATTTTTTATTGCTGATGTAATAGAAACAAATTGAAATTAAGATAATGACAATATAATCGATAATTTTCTATTGTTATTACTTTTACGAGCAATAATGATTCTCATCTTTGGCGATTTGTTAATCTTAATGTGATTTTCGTGCCAAAAATTTAAAAACTGCAACTGCCTTATTTTTACTTTTTTATTTTTTCTAAAAAATTGAAAGTGTTCATTTTTGGACAGCTTTTGTCCAAAACCGAACAAAAATATAAAAAAAGAATGCTTCAATTTTAATCATCGACGATAAGGAAGACATCCTTTTTGCATCAAAAGTCTTCCTGAAAAAGTAATTTTAAGACATTTATACGCTCAATAATCCCAAAAATATTGTTGAATTACTGTCAAAAAACATTTATGTCGCTTTATTAGGTTCTGTCGCATCTGTCAGAATCAAATATAAAAATTTAAGTAATTTATAAGTTAACCCGCCAATTTACAGAATGATTTAAACATCGATATCCCCGGTCCAACCATTTGATTCTTTCTAAGCATATGCACTACTTCAATTCCGCTTAACGTCCGTTTGGCCGATTCAAAACTTTTAAAACCTAATCCGTTTTGGATGCGCCACTTGATGAACCGATGGTCCTGTTCGGCAATATTGTTGAGATATTTACACTGCCGAATTTTAATCTTTGAGAAAGAACGCCTGTTATAAACTTTAATTGCTGCGGTATTAGAACCGCTTTTATCAATATTTATTACTCTTGGCCGGTAGTTATTAATAATTGCTTTAATTAGAAAAGACTGAGCGCTCATTCTTTGTCTTTTTCTGGTCAGAAGGAAGTCAACCGTATTGCCTGATTTATCTACTGCCCTATATAAATAACACCAAATTCCTTTTACTTTAATATACGTCTCATCCATTCTCCAACTCTTCCCCACTCTGGCTTTTCTATTCTTCATCTCTGCCTCAATGAAAGGCATAAACTTATAAACCCAGTGTTGGATCGTGGCATGATCAACAATCACACCCCTAATTTTCATTATTTCTTCAACGTCACGATAGCTAAGTGTAAATCGTAATTTAAAATACACTGCCTGCAGGATTACGTATTTTGAATAACAATGACCTTTGGTATTCATTTTTTATTAGTTTTGAAAAACCAAAGATAAAACTTAATCATAGATGCGACAGAACCTTTAATTTCCCCCTTCAACTTAGTCATTTTTTCTTTTTGCATATCCCGATATCTACTATTAAGTTAGTCTGAAAAACAATAGCTAACAACAATATGTAAGTTTTATCTGAAAACAATACACAATACAAGATAATTGCTTTTTCTCTAATAAATCTTACAAATTAATTTGCTTATTCAAATTACTGTTGTATTTTCGTTCATAACTGTATTTCAAAACCCCTCTTCTTCCTACAAGAAATAAAGTAAAAATAATATGTTCATAATAGAAGCTATGGCCATATAGGATGTTAATTATTTTTAAAGTAGTAGCAATCCAATAGCAAATAGCCAAAGGAATAGCACTTAAACAACATCTAAATTAGCTATGTTATTAACCGATAACCATTTAACCATTGTGGTAGGGATAGACATCCATTTTACCACCTTACCTCCTTTTAATCCGTTTCATCCTTACATAGGTATTGTCATTGATCCTTTTGATTATATTCCGTTTTTAGGTGCCACTGTGCATGTAAATGGTTTTAAACGTGGAAACTCCGATACTAGCGGTATTATAATTCCACTGATGCACATTCCTCTTTTTACACCACCCTGGCTGATGACTCCTATTATTGGCCATGAAAGCATGAACTTTTTTGCTTCTAAAACTGTATTCTCAGACGGTACCCGAATGAGCCCCAAAGGACATATGCTGATGACCTGCAATGATATTGGGATTCCGCTCTCAATGTCTTTAGGAAAAACCAAAGTGGGAAAGAAAATGTTACCGTTTGCCCCAACCCTTTTTGCCCCAACCTCATTTTCATTGCCTATCCCAACGGGGAAACCCGTAATGGTTGGTGGGCCCTATCCTCCCGATTGGGGAGGAGTCCTTACAGGCTTATTAGCTAGTATTGGTTTTAGTACCTTAATGAAAAAAGTTAGGGGACTTGTTAAAAAGATTAACCTTAAAGGATCGAAAACTCCTAAAGGGCTTAAAGATGGACTCCGAAAATGTGTTAATGACCCGGTAAATGTGGTCAATGGCGCGGTGATTTATGAAGGCAGTGATTTTGATCTGGCAAGTCCAATTCCCTTACATTGGAAACGCAGTTGGTATTCAGATTCTCCTTATGTGGGATGGCTCGGTCATGGAACACATAGTGTATACGACAGAGCGGTAGAATTATACACCGAGGACGATGCCTTAGGACTTCGCATGGATGACGGACGACTTGTTGCTTTTCCAATACTGCTACCTGAAGAAGAGTTTTACTTACGTGAAGAAAAAACTACCCTCAAAAGAACTCAGGATGGTTATCAGGCTTACAATCATCAAAGTAAACTCTTTTATGAGTTTACCCATTTTGATAGCAAAAAATACCAGCTTACAAAAATTAGCAATCCAAACGGACTTTGCTTAATTTTCGAATTTACAGCAAACCGTTTGAAAAAAATCATCGATGCTGCAGGCAGAGTGATCAAAGTAAGCACCAAGGACGGATTTATTCAAAAGCTGGAGCTTGTCGGACCGGAACAGGACGAACTTTTAGTAGCGTATGAGTACGATCCCGAAGGTAACATAAGTGCTATTATTGATGCACTGCAAAAACCGACAGCCATTGAATATGAAAATCATTTAATGGTTAAAAA
Organism: Flavobacterium sp. T12S277; assembly: GCF_048514875.1. Lineage (NCBI taxonomy): Bacteria > Pseudomonadati > Bacteroidota > Flavobacteriia > Flavobacteriales > Flavobacteriaceae > Flavobacterium > Flavobacterium sp. T12S277. The sequence continues at coordinate 40,335 of NZ_JBLYEG010000016.1, forward strand.
AACCGACCGTAACGGACAAGCTTTTTACTGGGAATATGACACCCAAAACCGCTGTATACACACCTGGGGTGACGGCGGCTGGCAGGAAGGCTGGATGGAATACCACCCCGAGGAAGGTTATAATCTGATAACAGACTCCAACCTAGCTGTAACCACTTATTATTACGAACCAAGCCAGCTGATTACACAAGTAAAAGACCCAATGGGCAACAGTACCTTTTACGATTATACGGAGTTTATGGAACTCTATCGCGAGATTGATCCCGAAGGACGTGTATTAGGCTTTAACTACGATGACAGAGGAAACAAAACCGGCACGGTTTACCCGGATGGTACCGAAGAAATCATGATTTACGATGAGGAAAACCGCCCGTCGATAGCCATAGATCCCGAAGGGAATAAAACCGTTTATTTGTACAAAGAAGATAGAGAGGATCAGCTTAAAACGATTATTGCTCCCGATAAAACCACCACCCACTTTAGTTATCACGATAATGGACTATTGGCGACAGTGACCAAAAACAACAACAAACTCGAACTCATTTATAATGATCAATACAATCTGATAGAATGGCGTGAGAATAACCAAAAACTAAAATCATGGGAGTACGACCATCGCGGGCGCGTACAAGCGATCTACACCCCGATGCAAATGGCCGATTATTTCAGCTACGATGCACTGGACCGGGTAAGACAAATTGTAGAAAAAGACAGCAATGTCATACAGTTTACCTACAACAATTATGACGAAGTCATAGCTCTAAAAGACAATAAAAACAAGATTAAGTTTAGTTATACCCCACTAGGAAGCCTTGCCACACGCGAGCAAAATGGCGTGAAAGTTCGTTTTGATTACGACAAGATGGAACAGTTGCAAGCCATCAAAAACGAAGACAACGAAGTCTACTATTTTACCCGTAACAAAGCCGGAGATATTATAAAAGAAACTGCCTTTGACGGTATGGTCAAAAAATACCAGCGTAATCTCGCAGGAGAAGTGACCAGAATAGATCATGGCAATGGAAAATTTACTGAGTACGAGCAGGATGCATTGGGACGCATCACCAGAGCCGACTACCACGACGGTACCTGGGAAACCTACAGCTACAATAAAAATGGATTGCTCATAGAAGCCGTCAATCAAAACGTAAGTATTTGTTTTGAACGAGATGAAATGGGGCGTATCGTAAAAGAAACCCAGCAACAGCAGCTCGATAAAAAGGATAATGCAATCACGCTTACCGCCACCTATAACAAACAGGGGCAGCGCATAGGCATAAATAGTTCTCTGGGAGCAGAGATCAATACACAGTATAACTCAAATGGGCAGCTCGAGCGTGTCGAAGCCCAAAGTAACGAGCTCAAGGAGAAGCATCAGAAGTGGGAAACCACTTTGAAACGTGATGAGCTGGGAAGAGAGATAGAGCGCTTTGCTACGGGAGGTTTGCACATTAAAACCAGTTACAACAACAACGGAAAACAAAAAGAACAGGAAGTATTTGCCAATGGCAAACGCACTGGATCACGTTATTACAACTGGGATACTAATCAGCAATTGCGGAGCGCGGTAAATCAAATGACTTCCAATATCACCTACTTTGACTATGATGATTTTGGTATTTTGGCCAAAGCCGATTACGATGGTAAAGGACAGCTTTACAAAACCCCGGATGCAGTAGGGAATCTTTACAAAACTCCGGATCGCAGCGATCGTAAATATGGTAAAGGCGGTAAACTGTTACAGGACGAAAAGTACCATTACAAATACGACGAACTGGGGAACCTGATACACAAAAGTTCCAGAAACATCAACGAAGAATTAAAATTCGAAGAACCAACCAACTGGATCGACAAACTGGCGGGCAACAAAACCGAAGAAACCAGATTACAGCAGGAACATGAGCAATGGCAGGACGGAGATACCACCTACAGCTGGCTGGCCAATGGCATGCTCGAGAGCATTACCAACCCCGATGGGAAAACAGTACATTTTGAGTACGATGCCCTGGGCCGACGTACCGCAAAAATTGCAAGCCAAAAAATAAATCGCTATGTTTGGGATGGAAACGTTCTTATTCACGAATGGAAATACGATTTAAAAGATCGTCCTAAATTAATCGCCACTGAGGATGATTTGGTCTTCGATAAACCCGAACCTGTTGAAAACCTGATAACTTGGATATATCAAGAAGGAAGTTTTGTACCAAGTGCCAAGATTATTGGAGAAGAAAAGTTCTCGATCATCAACGATTATATTGGTCGTCCTATTCAAGCTTATTCAGAAGCAGGTGAGCTCGTTTGGGAGACTGATTATGATATTTATGGAGATTTACGCAATCTGAAAGGCGATCGAGATTTTATTCCTTTTAGACAGTTGGGGCAATACGAAGATTTAGAGACAGGATTGTATCACAACAGGTTTAGGTATTACTCTCCTGATACTGGAATATATATTAGTCAGGATCCGATAAAGTATTGGGGTGGATTAAATTTATATTCATTTGTCAAAGATTGTAACCAATATGTTGATATTTTTGGTTGGGAAGACATATGGTTTAGAGCATTAAGTCCAAATGACATGGGTAGCTTAGATTCTGGAGGAAATATTATTCCCAAGGATCCTACAGCAACGAGAAGTGCATATGATCACGTTTTAAATGGATCAACTGATGGCTATAAAGATCAATATATTTCATTAACCAAGGATCGTGGTTTTGCCGAAAGATGGGCAAAAAAATCGGGTACTGATGTTGTTGAGATTGATTTAGATAAAGTATCTAACAATAAAGTTGATTTAAACACACCAGAAGGAAGAAAAAATCATTTAGGAGATGTCAGTAAAAACCCAACAGAAGAGTTAAGAAAAGTAAATAAATTTGCAAAAAATGCTAACGAACTTTTAGTTGAGGGAGAAATTAGTAAAAATGCAATTGTTAAAAGATATACCCCATGCAAATAGATTACTTAAATGAATATTTAGAATATAATGATAGCGATATTGAATTAGAATTCTGTTTAAGAATTAATGCCGAATGGAATGAAGAGAGTTACAATAAACTTTTTAATATTTTGATGTCATTTTTTGAGATTTGTAAAAAAGAAAATGAAATTCCAAAAGAGTTTGATTACTTTTTTACAAACACCATAAATAGAATTATTGGAATTTTATCAAATCCTATTTTTACACAAAACAATCTAATAGACCTCAATAATGAAGATTATAAAAAATTAATTTTAAACAAAATAAATGAGCTAAAAAAAATAAGAATAATTTATGAAAAACGTCTTTTTTTTAAATATTATTTTTTCTATGGATACAATAATCCTTTATCTCAATGGTACAATTCTACTTTTGTAATAGATGATTTGAATTTCAATTCAGCTGAACAATGGATGATGTATTCGAAAGCCAAATTATTTAATGATTATGAAAAAATGAATGAAATCATTAAAGAACCTAATCAAAGTCGTCAACGAAAATTAGGAAGACAAGTGAACGGTTTCAAAGAAGATATATGGATTAAGAAAAGAGAGGAAATTGTACGAATTGGAAATTTGAAAAAATTTACTCAAAATAAAGAATTAAATTTTTTACTAAAAGAAACTAAAAAAATGATCTTAGCAGAAACAAGCCCAGTTGATCTAATATGGGGTATTGGTTTTTCTACAAATGATCTAGAAAGATTCGATAATTCAAAATGGAGAGGCCTCAACTTGCTCGGAAACATTTTAATGGAAATTAGAGAGATAATATAAAAATATAGAATTCAAAAATTAAAAAGGTAGCCATCCATCTCGTCCGAGTACTTTGCAATACAGATCCCCGCTCTACGAAGTGTACTTTACAAACGCTACGCAAATGTGGAAATACGATTTAAAAGATCGTCCTAAATTAGTTGCTACTGAGGATGACTTAGTTTACGACAAGTCTGAACCAATTTACAATTTAATTACTTGGGTGTATGAAGGAGGTTCTTTTGTACCAAGTGCTAAGATTATAGGAGATGAAAAGTCCTCTATCATTAATGATTATATTGGTCGTCCTGTACAGGCTTATACTGAAAAAGGTAAGTTAGTCTGGGAAACGGATTATGGAGTTACCTCCAAATTTGCCACAAATAGTTAAGACTATCTACCTTGATAAAATTAAAATTTCCAATTCAAATTTTTATACCAGAATGATTTCTAATGGAGTATTATAAAAAATTTGTATCTTTGCTATTCAAAACATTAAGAATTATAACATTCATTTTAAACAAGTTAAACCGTTAAATTACCTGAATAATATTCAGAAAACTGGTAATTTGAGTTTTATGGCAACATCGTGGCAACACAGTTTCTAAAAAAATAGAAATGCAGTATAGGCAAGGGTTCCGGACTTAAGGTTCGAATCCTGCTCTCCCCACTAAAAAAAGTCCTGAAACATTTCAGGACTTTTTTTTTATGACCTAAGAAAACATGGTAAAACCTGCAAGTCTTAAGATTTGCAGGTTTTTTGCTTTTAAGACAGTTTTCAAACTTTGTAAAAACACTCAAAAGTTTTGTGGCAAAATTGCGGCAAAACTTAGCTTTAGATGCGACAGAACCTGATATTACTTAGAAGCAGATTCAATTAGCAAAAGCTTCTGGAAATCTTTTTAATTCTAATTAAAAAAAAGTAAAAGGCTTACAAAATAATTGTAGGCTTTACTTTTTTATATTTCAATCTTCTTTATAAAACCGCATTCATACAATAACCCTAAGTAATTTATCTTATTGGAATAAATCATTTTTATTCACAACAAAAAAACATCCATTCACGACAGAAAAATCTTCATTAACGACATCTTTTTCATTTTTTTTATTTTCAATCATTACTTTCATTTCAGAAAATAAAATCTAGAGTTAGAAAGCGTTTTCGAGATTAACCCAAAGAAAATACGAATACCATAGAAATCAAAAATTTTTATTTTTTAACATAAAATTTATACAAAATGGGACAGTACAAAAGTCGTCAGGAATTTTTAAAAAACAATCCGAGATCAATTGCATTCGCCGCATTGGCTGAAGCAACAAAAATGCAAAACAAGATCACCAATCAAGCGATTAAACTTAGTCCAAATCAACTAGAAGGAAAGGAGGTTATAATCATCGGGTCTGGTGTTGCTGGACTTACCACCGCGTATGAACTACTCGCTCAAGAGTCTGGTGCAAAAGTAACCATTCTGGAAGCATCTCATAAAACGGGAGGACGTTGCATGAGCTTACGCACAGGGGATACACTCATCGAAGATGCAAACAGTGATTTGTTCGATTCAAAACCTGGAAAACCACAAGTTGTTCGATTTAAACGCCCAGTGGGAGACTCAGAACCTTATCTTAATGCAGGTCCTGGTCGTATTCCAAGCAGTCACAAACGACTCCTTTCTTACTTAAAACGTTTTTCGGTAGACGTTGAAATATATGTGATGAACTCTGAATCTAATTTGGTTCAAAAGAACGAAAGTTTTGGAGGTGAACCTATGGTTTACCGTCGTTTGGATCATAATACAAGAGGTTGGTTGGCGCAAATGGTATACAAAAATGCGGAAGAATTACTTCGCAATTCAAAAGTGGGAATTAGTGACAGTAATCTTAAAACACGCGTTGAAGAATTACAAAGTTTGATGATCAGTTTCGGAGAGCTTGATGTAGATGGAACCTATAGCGCAACGGCTGGATCACCTGGCTTCGAGGATGGAAAAACACGCGCTGGATATGAAGTTTTACCTGGTGTTGCGGCTGGAATTGTAGCCGATGTTTTGAGTTTTGATACATTGCTCGAATCAAAATTTTGGGAAGGCACGAAATTCTATCAACCTACAGATTTTCTTTGGCAACCTACTTTATTTCAACCCGTTGGAGGAATGGATCAGGTGCAACACGCTTTTGCTCAACAAGTGGCAGCTTTGGGAGGAAACATTCTTTTGAATAGTCCTGTAAAAAAAATAAAATGGGACTCAACTAAAGAGAAGTACATCATTTCGGTTGGACAAGTTGGAACAGAAGAACCGATCTATTACGAAGCTGATTATTGTGTTTGCAACCTTGCGATGCCTTTTTTGAAAAACATTCTAGATACTGATCTCCTAAAATCGGGACTTGAACCTGAATTTAAAGATGCACTAGAAGCTGTTTTTGTGGCACAATTTGAACCAACACAAGCTCCAGGTTATACACCGCGAGAAGACGGATACGTTCCGCGTTTTTTAGCCTGTACCTCCAAAGTGGGTTGGCAGGCAAATCGATCCTTATGGCAAGGAAGCCCAATAAATCTTAAGACAATGGCAGTTGAAAAATCCGAAGTGGGAGTTGTACCTATTTTTGGAGGAATCTCTTGGACAGACAATGAAATTCAACAAATTTGGTATCCATCTACGGCGTATCAAGACGAAAAAGGCGTGCTCACAGGCGCTTATAATTTTGATAAAGTAGCACACGATTGGGGAAAATTACCCGTTGAAGAGCGACTTACCAAAGCACGAAATGATGCCAGTAAATTCGGTACGAAATTTGCCGAAGGCTTGGAAGAAGGCGTTGCCATAGCTTGGCAAAATATGCCAAATATCAAGGGTGGCTGGGCATATTGGCAAGCCGTTGGAGATGCGAACTACTCAACGAAACAATTTAACGCTATTGCACAAGGATCTGGAATTATAGATCCGATAACAAAAAATGCGAGCAATGCTAACTTTTTTATTGTTGGTGATCAAATTTCCTCCCTTCCTGGTTGGCAAGAAGGCGCCATTGCAGCTGCATTAAATGCAATTTCGAGAATGGCAGAACCAGAGGTTAAAATACAGCCATTGAAAAATTTACCAGACACTCGTTTGATGGTGGAAGGTATCTAAATCAATTAAATAGAAATGAATGGAACGACGTGGAAGGTATTCTGCGTCGTTTTTTTTATTTCGCAGGTTTTTTTACTTTAGACCTCTATACGTTTTCAAGATACACACTACTCCACCTCTACTCCTTTTAAGAGAGCCGTTTGCTATTTTTTTGTGTCTCCCTTAATTTTTTTATGTTTGCATCCCAATACATTTATTTAAGACATGAACGAAGAGATTACCGAATATATCAATGGTGCACCCGAGGTGCAGAAAAACATCATGGAACTGATTCGTTCCCTTATACATCAGAGTGTTGATGGTGTAGTTGAGGAATACAAGTGGAGTAGACCCGTTTTTAAGTCAACTAAAGACTTTGCTTACCTACAGACCAACAAGAATCATGTCAATCTTGGTTTTAGCAGAAATATTGAAAGACTCAATGACCTTAATGGGATTTTGGAGGGTACCGGAAAAACGATGCGCCATGTCAAAATTAGAGCTGTTTCGGATATAGATGTCCAACTCTTTAGTCAATGGTTTGTGGCTGTGAGTGAAGATTAAGCTGCTAATCAAAAGCAAACTATTATAAAAAAAAGTAGCTGTCTCAAATTTGAGGCAGCTACTTGTCCATAAAAACATAATCTTCCAAATAAATGTTTCTATATAATTATATTTTTTTTGATTACTCTTCTGGTAAATTATAAAGCAACAATGATAAATTCGCTGCGTCTATTAGCCTGATGCTCTTCTTCTGTACATTTTACACCATCAGAACATCCGTTTATCAGTTGCGTTTCTCCATATCCTTTGCCTCCTAATCTGTTCGGATTTATTCCATTTTGAACTAACCACTTAATAGTCGATTTCGCCCTTCTATCAGATAATCCCTCGTTATATTTGTGAGTCTGACGGCTATCGGTATGGGAACGTATATCCAGTTTCATTTCCGGATACTGCTTTAGAACATCTAGAATTTTCTCAAGATCCAGGACTGCCTCTGCTCTAATGTCTGATTTATCTAAGGCAAAGTAGATCATTTTTATACCAAAACACTTCGCTAAATCATCCCCAATTGTTACCGTACATCCTAATTTTTCAAGGGTAATTGGCAAGTTTGTTTTCCCTGTTTCATTTGATACCGTAACGCTTAATTCTTTAGTCAAATATTTCTCTTTTTCAGCTCTTACATGGTATATTTTCATACATTCGACAGAGAAAGTATAATTGCCGGATTCATCTGAGTAAGTTGTTCCTACAACATTAAACTGACTATCAAATAAGGTTAATTTTGTATTCGGTAAAATTTCACCGGTTCCAACATCGGTTATTATACCGTACAATTCCTGAGTACAAGTTACCTTTTTTGTTCTCAAAAATTCATAAATATCATCCGAGCCCCTCCCTCCTTCTCTATTGGAGGAGAAAAAACCTCTTTGAGATTTGGTGTCGATTATAAAAGCAAAATCATCTCGCACGGAATTGATATCAGCACCAATGTTTTGAATATCACTTACACCCGTTTCATTGATTTTTCCACTAAAAACATCCAACCCTCCCAGGCCGGGATGTCCGTCTGAAGCAAAATAGATTTCATTTTCATCTGTAATATAAGGGAATGTTTCTTTTCCCTCCGTATTGATACTTTTTCCCAGATTAACCGGAGTACCGAATCCACCATTGCTATTGATGCTAACTTTAAAAATATCCGATTGTCCAAATGTTCCGGGCATATCTGATGCAAAGTATAATGTTTTCTCATCAGGACTCAATGCGGGATGTGCTGTACTATAGTCATTACTGTCGAATGGGAGTTCTGTGATGTTTACCCAATCTCCATTTTCAAATGTGGCCTTATATATTTTAATTAAGGTCGTGTTAGTTCCATCTTTTCCTTTTTTATCATTAATGTAGTTGTTTCGTGTAAAATAAACTGTTTTTCCATCTTTTGTAAACACTGGTGTAGATTCGTGATACTTCGAATTTATTTTGGACTGAATCTTTTTTGGCTTCTCCGCTTTAAAATCCTGATCTATATCCGATTCGTACAGATTAGTAAAACTTTCATTGGTCCATTTGTGTTTGCGTTGTCCCAAACTACCGGTATCTCTTGCCGAAGTAAAAACAATCTTGTTTTTATAAAATGCAGTCCCGTAATCAGAGTATTTACTGTTTATTCCGGGGTCATTAATTTTATAGATGCCTATATTGGCTTTAATTTCATCAATATAATTCTTATCCTCTTTATAAAGTTTACCTCGTCTGTCATTTCCTGCTTTTTGATTGAACAAATCAAGCATCTGATTGGCTTTGACCACATCACCGGTAGATTTTAATGATTGTGCATAACGATAGTAGTATTCCGGTTCTATTTCCAAATTCATGGCAAATAATTTACCATACCATTTTGCAGCTTTTTCAAATTCTGAATTGAAATACAAGGAGTTCCCCAGTTTCTTAAGCATGTCCTCAGAGCTGTATCCTTTTTCAGCTAAACGTTCATATGTTTTAATGGCATCGATATAAGCATAGCTATTGTATTTTTTATCCGCAGCGATTACTTTCTTCTGTTGCGAATAAGTGTTTGATGGCAAAAAACATAGTATTGTGAGGCAAAAGAGTATAATTTTTTTCATGTTTTACTATTTTTTAGGGTAATATTTATGAGTAGTCTCTATTGTTCAATCTGACTTACTCTCTGGCAGTATTTCCGGATAATTCATTAAATTTTTTAAGCATTTCATTTGCTTTATCGTTTTCTCCAATTGATCGTAATGAAAGTGAAAAGCGATAATAATATTCAGGCTCTAAGTCAGAAGTCATTTTGAACAAATCTGCATAGCTTTTGGCAGCGCTATCCATGTCTCCATTAAAGAAATAAGCATTTCCTGTTTTTTTCAGCATATCCACCGATCTGTAACCTTTATCATACATTCTTTCATATGTTTTTATCACATCGATATAAACAGAAACATTTTTCTTTTTCTTAATCTCCGTTGTTGCAATAGCAGATGAATCTTCGATTACCCTTGATTTGGCAGCTTTTAATTTTAAAGTATTATTTTCTGCATTGGCAAACTTTGGCGTTATAACCCGAGTGTTGTTAGGTCCAAGATTGCTTGTGTTTATTAATTCAGGATCCGTTACATCGTATGTCGTTTTATGTCCTCCAAATTTCACATTAATGATTTCTTCAACGTGATAATATGCAACCTTTTTCCCCGGATAATTTTTGTCCGTCATGGCCAGGACATTCGTTTTTGAATCTCCAATTTTCTTTTGGTTCAAATAAAGATTACTGGCATTTTGCGCAAAACAATTGAATGAAAACATACTAACTATTGTTGTATAATAAAGGAGTGAATGATTTTTCATAATATCGTTTTTAAATGAATATTCCCTACTTTTTGAAGTACCACTAATATTTAAATGCTATATTTTTTCTTTCTGTAAAGCCTTTGAAGTTAAAGCATTAAAAGAATCTCGGTGTCGTTATTCTATCATTCTTTCTCAAAAATTCGTAACGCAGAAAGATTTCATGTGATCCTGAGTTGTAATTGTTTAAGTTGGTGGTTTCGTAATCATAACCATAGCCAATATACATTCCATCACTAATTTGAAAGCCCACCATGGCACTCATTGCGGCACTCCATCTGTAAGCCACTCCGGCTACAAACTTATCCATAAACATAAAATTGGCAGAAACATCTACTTGCAGAGGGGCACCTTCTACTACTTTAGTCAGTACGGCGGGTTTAAACTTTAAGTATTGATAATGGTCTAAATCAAATACATAACCAGCCATTAAATAATAATTCATTTTATCTTTATAAATCGCTACATCGTTATCATCATATCGATTGGTTTCAATAAATCCGGGCACAGATAAACCGACATAAGCTTTATCGGAATGCCAGTAAACCCCCGCTCCTACATTTGGATAAAATTTATTGGTTAAATTTTGAAATTTTGGATCTCCCTGATTGGCAGGATGCAATCGGTTAACATCCAGATTAAACAAATTGGCTGTTCCTTTGATACCAAACGAGAGCTTAAAATTTACTGATGTGCGGATAGTGTAAGATATATCCGTTGATATCGCATTTTCATTTGTGGGACCAATCTTATCACTTACAAAGGAAACTCCTACTCCTAAGTTACTGCCATTTATTGGTGTATTAACCGAAAAACTACTTGTTTCCGGAGCTCCATCAAGTCCAATCCACTGGGTGCGGTACAGTCCGAAAATACTTAAGGCTCCACGGGACCCCGCATAGGCCGGATTAATACTTATGGTGTTGTACATATATTGTGTGAACTGAGCATCTTGTTGAGCATAACCGGCAAAGGATATAAGCGCTAAAACTATTATTTTAATCTTCATTTTCGTATATTTTAAATTAATAAGTAGGGAAAGAAAATTAACCTGAACTAGTTGTTTAAATATAAATAACCAGACTTATTATGCATTTTAGAAGCGTTATCAACATACTTTATAATATAGAAATAAGTTCCATCCGGTAATTTCTCATTTCTGGAAATTGTTGTTCTACCATCTGAATAACCTCTAAAAAGATTCTCATTAGAACCATAATTAGTTGTCTCAAATATTTTAACTCCCCAACGGTTATAAATTTCAACTGTATTATTCTGGTAACATGTTAAACCTTTAATGAGAAACTCATCATTAATTCCATCTGAATTTGGAGAAACGGCGTTGAATACTTCAACATTGCAGTCTTGTATGTCGAGAATAGTAGGGTCATTTTCTAAGAAACTGTTATCATCAGAAAGATCACTAACTTTAGTATTAGTAGGAGTAGTTCCTTCTGCCATAGCCTGATTAACAACTGATCCAAAATCAATATCGGCCTGAGTAATGCGATAAACACCGCTAAAATTTGTAGTGTTTATTTCGCCAATCGCCAAATTAATAGGATTTCCGGACAAAACTAATCCCAATAAATTATCCGTTACCATTACATTGGTTAAAGGTGTGTTACCTGTATTTTTAACTTCAAAACTATATCTGATAGTTTCCCCAACTTGTACATATCCGTCCTGATTTTCATCTACAAATTGTGATTTTTTTATGATAGCAATACCCGGGCATTCACTGTTACTTATCGTAATGGGTACTGCTTCTGATTGACACCCCAGAACACTTCTTACAATCACAAGATAAGTCCCTGCTGCAAGTCCTCCTTTAACGTTATTTGCGCTAAAAGTATTACCGTTATCAAAACTATAAGTATCGCCTGCATTTTGAATTTTTATTGTAATAGTTCCACTTGTACTTGTACAGTTTGGTTGTATACGTGTTATCTCAAAAGCTCTTGGCGTTATTCTTGGTGCTGCCACTCCCGAACCAGCAAGACTTGTGCAACCGTTAACAGTAGCAGTAACGCTATACGTCCCAGCTATAGATACCGTGATACTTGATGTTGTCGCTCCATTGCTCCACAATAAAGAACCTGAAGCTGTAGTTGACAAAATAGATGTACCATCACAATTATCAACAACACTTACCACTGGCGTTACTGGTGGAACTGGAACGGCATTGATGGTTAAATTGGTTGGTAACGAAACACAGCCTGTAGAGGTATTGGTTGTTGTTACGGCATAAGTACCCGGAGCCAGATTAGCGAAGCTAGTACCCGACTGCGTTACCGCAGGTCTCACCGGACTGGTACCCGTTACGGTGTACGTTACATTGGCTGCAGGAGCCGGTGCTGTAACTACTATGGTACCCGTAGGGGTTAAACAGTCTGGCTGAGCCGTTACACTTGCGGTTGGCGCTACTGGTGGAACTGGAACGGCATTAATGATCAGATTTGTAGGCAAGGAAACACAGTCTGTGGTGGTATTGGTAGTCGTTACGGCATAAGTACCCGGAGCCAGATTAGCGAAGCTAGTACCCGACTGCGTCACTGCAGGTCTCACCGGACTGGTACCCGTTACGGTGTACGTTACATTAGCCGCAGGAGCTGGAGCGGTAACTACGATGGTTCCTGTCGGAGTTTGACAATCAGGTTGAACCGTTACACTGGCCGTTGGTGCTGCAGGGTTAGTCGGAACGGCATTGATGGTTAAATTCGTAGGCAATGAAACACAGCCTGTGGTGGTATTGGTTGTTGTTACGGCATAAGTACCCGGAGCCAGATTGGCAAAGGTAGTCGTAGACTGTGTTACCGCAGGAGTTACCGGACTGGTACCTGTTACGGTATACGTTACATTGGCTGCAGGAGCCGGAGCAGTAACTACGATGGTTCCTGTTGGAGTTAAACAGTCTGGTTGAACGGTTACACTAGCTGTTGGCGCTGCCGGATTACCCGGAACAGCATTGATGATTAAATTAGTTGGTAAGGAAACACAGCCTGTAGTGGTATTGGTCGTTGTTACAGCATAAGTACCCGGAGCCAGATTGGCAAAGGTAGTCGTAGACTGTGTCACCGCAGGTCTCACCGGACTAGTACCTGTTACGGTATACGTTACATTGGCTGCAGGAGCCGGAGCGGTAACTACGATGGTGCCTGTTGGAGTTAAACAGTCAGGTTGTACGGTTACACTGGCCGTTGGTGCTGCCGGGTTACCCGGAATGGCATTGATGGTTAGATTCGTTGGTAACGAAACACAGCCTGTGGTGGTATTGGTTGTCGTTACAGCGTAAGTACCCGGAGCCAAATTGGCAAAGGTAGTCGTAGACTGCGTTACTGCAGGAGTTACCGGACTGGTACCTGTTACGGTATACGTTACATTAGCCGCAGGAGCCGGAGCAGTAACTACGATGGTACCCGTTGGAGTTAAACAATCAGGTTGAACCGTTACACTGGCCGTTGGTGCTGCAGGGTTACCCGGAACGGCATTGATGGTTAAATTAGTTGGCAATGAAATACAGCCTGTAGTAGTATTGGTAGTCGTTACGGCATAAGTACCAGGAGCCAAATTGGCAAAGGTAGTCGTAGACTGCGACACCGCAGGTCTCACCGGACTGGTACCCGTTACAGTATACGTCACACTAGCCGCAGGAGCCGGAGCAGTAACTACGATAGTTCCCGTTGGAGTTAAACAGTCAGGTTGTACAGTTACACTGGCCGTTGGTGCTGCAGGGTTTGCGTTTGGTGCCGAAATACCGCTTCCAGCTGCACTCACACAACCATTAGCAGCTGTTGTCGTTACGGTATAAGTTGCTGAATCAGTCACTGTAATGCTAGAACCAGTTTGCCCATTGCTCCACAACAATGTACCCGGAGCCGTCGTAGATAGTACAGAACTACCACAATTGTTTACTACGGTTACTATCGGAGTTGCCGGTGGAGTTGTATCTACTGTGACAATTACCGTATCCGTTTTAGAACAACCTGATTTCGTAGTCGTTAACTCATAAGTTGTTGTTACCGATGGATTCGCAAATGGATTGGAACTGGAATACGGACTATTAAAATCTAATCCCGTTGTTGGTGACCAGGAATAAGTAACTCCTGGCTCTGCTACCATTCCAATTTGTTTCCCCACAACATTTATCGTACAGTTTTTAGTAAAATCGGAACCTGCATCGGCAGTTGGTCCTGTAATACTTGGAATTGTAAAAACTTCCGACGGGCTCGAAGTATAATCTGCCCCAATAATATATAAAGCTGCAGTATAAGCCTGATTGTAATTTAACCCGCTTATTACTCCCGTCGATGAGATGGTTACACCGCTAACTGGAGTTCCGCCAGGATATTCATAAAATCTATATTCATATTCACTTACATTATTCAGGTAGTTCGTTATAGTCGCTGTACCAGGCAGAGAACAAGTACCTCCTATGGCTATAATAGGCGTGAACAAATCGATACTTTCACATCCAAATCCATCATTATCAGACGAGGTATTGGATGGAAGAACCCAGCTAATATTAGTTGATCCCGGAAGATCTACATCTTTAAGCAAGTAAACATTTCCCGTATCATTATTAAAAAACATCATGACACCTTTGGAATCAATCCAAACTGCACCAAAATCATTTCCAATGGTATTCCCAAACCTATGGGAAACATTAGAATCTGTCAGCTTCAATACTCTGCTCTCAAGAGTTTGAGCAACTTCATCAATAATAATTAAAAAACACTCTGTTCGTGGACTAGTTCCTTTTCCTGCAATTCCATAAAATTTTCCGTCATAATACGTATAATCATTGGCCGAATAGGCTCCTCCCATGTTATTCGTAAGTGGTATCTGTTCAACATTAACGCTGAAAACTCCACCGACAAAAGGATGATTGACATTAAATCTTGTTAAGATATTATTCGCCTCATCCCTGAAATAGATATAGTCTCCTTTTGAAAACATATTGGCATAAATATCTTGCGTCCCCATTAAATTAAGGCTAATCTTTCCTACATAGGCAAAGCCATTAGCCGGATCAAAAACCCTAACATCATGTAATGGATCAGTACCATCACCATTAATATACAAATACCCTGTGTTAGAATTATAAGCCGAGGCGGCACCAGACGTAATTCCCGTAGTAACAGAAATACCTACGGAATTGAACCGCTGTAATGGTAAATTGTACTCAAATAAATTTACTGTAGTTCCAGTCCCTCCTCTGGTTTGATAGATGGAATTAAGCCCGGCACAAGTCTGTGCTTCCAGTTGATAAGAAATGCCTAATATAAAAAGTAAAAAGACAGGCTTAAGAAAATTGAAGCTTTTTGGAGTAAAGTTTTTCATATATCAAATCTGTTTAAATAAAATGGTCATTTCGAAGTTTAATTTCTTTTGCACTGCTCTTAAATTCACAACTTAAAAAATTAGGCAAATGCAATTTTGTATTCCAAAATTAAGGACAGACCAATTTTTTTAACATTTTATTCGCAACAGAGTAGTATCGGTTTATAAAATGAGACTGTTTTGAAATAGGTAAAAAAAAGACAACAGCATTTATTCACCACTTTTACAGATAGTTACAAACATTTTCTTTAAACATTAAATAATTCAGATATGATGCTTCACTTCAAGTTCAAAGTTCTTGTATAAAGAATTAAAGCATCTATTTTCACAATAAAAGTGGCTTTCACAGGTTAAATATTGAAACTTTTTCTTAAAATAATATTGATTTGAGTACTTGCAATTAATAAAAATAATCATATATATTTGACCCTATAATTGCATAGAATATTTATAATAAACTTGAATAAATTATTTAAAAGATAAATTCTGACAAAACTTTATGCAGTGAAAATATATTCTGACAAAGCCTTATGAAGCGAAGATAAATTCGCAAATTTAAAAGAAGTAAATTCAATAAAAGAGGAGGTGTTTTTAGAATTACCGGGAAAAAAAGCACAAAATTAGCTGATTCCTTTTCTGGTTTTAAAGACTATTTTACTGAATTTCAAACTCCTCTGGAAATTTTCTCATCATACATTCTTCAAAATTTATAAAATGAAATTGAAAAGTTTTCTTATAAGTAATTCTTCATCTTGCAAAACAGTACGTTCTACGGCTATAAGTAACAGGAATTACATACTATTTCAAATTGATTTCACTTTATAGCTATAACCAAAAGTAAAGTATATGGTATACACCCTTTCAAAAACATTCGGCACCAAACATCTGATTGTTTGCTCCCTGATAAAAAAGTTGTTTATCCTATTCAAATAAAACTTATTCTAAGTATTAAACCAAAAACCAAAATCAAACCATGACAAACAACCCAAAAAAAACGCCACCCCAACCGCACCTTTTTAGTAAGCCACAAAAAAGGATTAAAACATTTTTCCAAAATTCATGGTATCCATTTTATACCGGAAAAAACTACGGAGCCTTTCAATGCCTTTTCAATCCTGACTCATAGCCAAAATTACAGTACTCCTATTAACCGTTCATAAAAAATACGTTCCACAAACCTATAAAAAACCCCTAACCACCAAACGATTAAATCCGGAATTATGTAAATATTTTCGTTTTTAATTGTTACATCATTAATCAAAAAATGAACACAATACTATTAAACTTATGCTATTTCGCTTGTTTCTTAAGTGCGATATGTTTTCTAATTATTTTCTTTCAGAACAAATTTCATGTCTACTACAAATTTTTGATGCTAATTTGTCTTATTTTTTGCATACTGGTTATTGCGCCTTGGACTTTTTTTCAGGATAAGTTCCCTCTGCTCAATCATGCTTACCTTTGGGTTTTCTGTTTTCCCTTGCATTATCTTCCGGGATGTACTGTTTACTTGTATACAAAATCAATTCTCGAAAAGACAAAAAAAATTACCAAGAAAGATTATCTTCATTTTGTACCGGCATTATTACATTTTCTGGAGCTGGTCCCCTTCTATCTCCTTAATGTTGAAAGAAAACAATATTTGTTAACCAAATATCTCTTAAATCCTAATCACTTCTATCAACTTCCCTATTTTGTTTTACCCATGAATGTCCATGTTTTTTTAAAAATAGGCAGCTATCTTTTCTATATCCTTTTAACAATTCCTCTCTTTATAAAGTTTTACAAAAACAATCCTTTGTGGATTACCCGAAACAATCATATTTGGTTTTGGCTAACGAGACATATCGGGATTCATTTAATATCCATATTTACGCCGATTATTGGAATACTACTTTATAAAAAAGAGATCTACCGAGATCTTCTAATTATGACCCCCGTAATTTTTATACTCACTATTGTGGTATTTCTGTTTTTTAAGCCTACTATATTATATGGACTAAACTACAAGGATAATTACATTAAAGCTAAAGCAGAAAACGAACAGGAAATAGTCAATCCCAAAACTTTTAAATTACCTGATTTAAAAACTAAAGAATACAAGGAAAAAATTGAGTTACTAATTCAAAATGAAAAAATATTTCTCATAAAAAATTACTCTTTAACAGACATGTCTACTGATTTAGATATTCCTCTTCATCATTTGTCACAAGTCATTAATAAAGAATTTGGTACCAATTTCGTCAGTTTCATTAATAATTCCCGTATCGATTACATCATTAAACACCGGTACGATCCAGCCTGGTCACAGTTTTCACTGGAAGGTATCGCAGCTGAGGCCGGTTTTAATTCTAAGAACAGCTTTTTTAAAGCATTTAAAATCGCTACCGGTAAAACTCCTTCCGAATATTTTAAAAACAATCCCGTATAATTGTTTGAAAGCCCTCAAAAAGTTACTGACTATTTGAGGGCTTTTTTTAGGATACGAAAAGTCAAAATTTCATATTATTATTATCGATGATTCCTCCTTTATCTCGCGATATTAAAAAAGGAAAGTTTTTTTCCTTTCTGAGTTTCTTTATTTCGTGCATATATCTCACTAAAGAGCTTACTTAACAGTCTCGTTTTATAAATTGAGACTTATTCCGGCGCTCAAAAAACCTGAAAAAATAATCTAGTTGCTACATTTGATATGATAAAGAGAGTATTATTCTACTAAAGTTACAATGCTAAAGTTCAGACTAAAAATTTGATGATGTTGAACGATTATTTATAGAATATATTCTTTTGCTTTCCGGAAAACTAACTTTTAAACTTTTTGGAAGCACTTGTTCCGTACACCTATTTTGAAATGATTGACTAATTATGAATTCGTTAGTGCTTCTGATTAGTAGTTAAAATTCTTCAATTCTTTAAAAATCATTAGGTAACAATAATTTACGATAGTTCAATTGAGATTTTAGAATTAAAGAAAGTTTCATATCGTTATTGGGTGTTTATTTTTTATCTATCGAAAGTCCATTCGAATGTGTCGCTATACAGCAACGCAAGGGTCATCACTTACAGATGAAAAAAATTTAAAGTCGTTAATTTAATAATAGCAATTTGTTTAGCCTCCTAAATCATACTATGATGAAATCAACGAAAATACTAGTTTATGACAGTCAGCACTATTTTGCCAATTTTTTAAAATATAAATTCGGTAAAAATTTTGACTTCGCAATTCTAAAAAAGAATAAAAAAAATGAAGAATTCAATTTAGTCGAAAAAGATTTTTGCTTCGTTTTTTTTGTCTTTTATTCCGATATGGATTTATATGATTTTATGCAACTTTATATAAAACACATTCCCATAATTGTTGCTTCAGACAATATTGAAGTGCTAAAAAAAATGAGCCGGCTCAATAATGTTTTCGTACTCGATATTTCATTGAAAAAAAATGAAATAGCGGATAATATCAAAAATTTAATATACAACGAATTTCTTGCTGACAGAAAATGCGATAGCGCTTTCTGAAATCACTAATAATGTATGCATTTGAACTAAGATGCAAAAGAATACCCATTTACGCAAACAAGGATACTTATACATTAGAGCAACAGGAACATGATAATTCTAAAATAGAATAATGCAAATACGAAACTGACTCTAATCATCAATTATGATGTAAAAAAATTAAATGAGATAAAAATCGTCACCTGCAAATTTCAATAAATAATGACGATTCAATTTGATAGTGACTTAATTGTTTAAAAATTGACTCTATAATTATGAAAAAATCTATCTTGACCCGATTACTACTGAGAGCATCGAAAGTAATTACAATACCGAATTTGTGGTTCGTAAATAGCAAAAGAAAAAAAATCGCATCAGGTAAAAAGCAAATACGTTTTCTTTCCCCTCAGTTTCTTCAAACGCTAATTTTGGTCCTCATTTTTTCAAGTGGTTACGGACAAGAAGGCAAAAAATTTAAGGCAAGATATACCAATCAATCTATTAAAGGAAACCTTGTACTTATTGGCAATACAATGCTCGGTGTAACACGAACAGATGCTGTTATGGTACCGGGATCCCCCATACCCACTAATTTAGCTGTTTTAACCGCTCAGGCCAATTCGAATGCAGTATATACCAATCAGGCCAATGGAAGTCCCTGGAAGATCGATCCTGACTTAGATGGTGAAGATAAAGAAGATGGATTAGCCAATAATCGAAAAAGCATGGAGTATATTGATATCGATAACGATAATAGCACTTTTGCTTCGAGTAGTGCCGAACTCCATATTGAGAGTGCCTGTAAAAAGATTATATATGCAGGTTTATACTGGCAGGCCGTTTATATCAATGACAGGAGCAGGAAATTTAACCCTCATAACGAAAACAACTTTTCAGGAACAAAACGTTTAGACGATTGGGATAAAGTTAAGTTTAAACGTCCTTGGGATACCGGTTATCAGGACATAACAGCAGATGAAATCATTTTCGACGGTTTAAATGAAACCAACATACGTGAAAGTTTTAGAAATGCTCCCTACCTATGTTACGCAGACGTTACGAATCGCTTAAAGGAATTTGGAGATCCTAATGGTAATTATTTTGTTGCGAATGTTAAAGCTACCAAAGGAAGAAGGACTTTAGGATCTACTTCCGGCTGGACATTAGTGATTGTGTATGAAGACATCACACAACCCAGTAAAAAGATTGTCACTTTTGATGGTTTTGTCGGAGTTCAGCGAGATGCAAATCAGGGAGAATTGACGGAACTCAATTTTACCGTTGACGGATTTATCACCCCCGCAGGTCCCGAACCGGTAAAGGCTACTATAGGTATTGTTTCTCAGGAGGGCGAATTGGCTTATCTGGGTGACTATCTGAACATCAAAACGATAGGCAGCAATGGAAAGCCGGTGTTCAAATCTATTTTTAATGAACTTAATGATGTGAGGAATGTTTTTAATTCTTCGATAACCATTCCATCTGCCCCTTTATTTACAGATAGTCCGGTCATACCGGGTGCGGAATACATCACCAAAAGAAGCCCTTCCAGATTAAATACTTTCGGTTTTGATATGGATCTCATCAATATCAATAAAGGGTATTTACGGAACGGTCAAACATCGCTCGATCTTCAGTTAACAACCGCCGGAGATGCTTATGCCGTATCATTAGTCACTTTAGCAATAGATATTGTACAACCAAATATTGTTATTAAGCAAACGGTTACAAATGAAAATAATGTTGAAGTCAAAGACAATGAGGTTGTCAATTTAGGAGAATACTTAAAATATAAAATAACCTTTAACAATAATGGCGATGACAATGCCAGAGAAGTTTTAATTAAAAACATTCTGCCCAAAAATGTAATTTTTAATTATCCGCAAGATCTCACCAGTTTACCCAACGGTGTTACTGTAAGTTCAGTGGTCAATTATGATACCAATGGCAATCAGATATCGGGCTATAATCCCGAAACGAGAACCATTATTTTTGAAGTTTCAGACAGTTTAGTAAATATTGACGGCGCCCCATCTGTTATCGAATTCAGAGTTAAGGTCGTTTCCTGTATTACTTTAGATTCAGATCCAAATTTTGAACAGAGCTGCGACCTGAACATTACAAATGAGGTTTCTACCAGCTTCACGGGAGTTGTTAATCAAACCCATTTTAATGGTGACTCGGGTTTAATTTATAACTGTGAAAATATAGATGGAAAAACCAATAACATATTAAGTAATTTACTGTTTTGCGACAAACAGTCAGAAGCCCTATTATGTCCGCCCAGTACAGTATTGTCAGCAACCAATGGATTTGAGAGCTACAATTGGTCCAAAAATCCATCAGGGATCCCTGTGCTCCAATCCGGCCAAACCATTACTGTAGACGCTATAGGGACTTATTATGTGGTCTGCACTCCTTTTGCAAACCCCTTACCCAATCAGGCTTGCGCCACACTTAAAGAAATTATCGAAGTCAAACCTTTCATCATGTCCGATCTGGATCCTTTGGGAGGAGCTTTTGGTGAGAAGATCATTTGTACCGCTAACAATGCTAAACAGCTCACCAACTTTTATTTGTGTCCCGCTAGCCCTGTTAAAACTATTAATCTGAATATACCTGAAGGAGTATCCTCCATAACATGGGAAAAAAGTAATTGTGCTCTCATTCCCGGCGCAACTTGCCCTGACGAATCCGCAGCTTGTCAGTGGGATAATTTAAACAACGATAATAACCGAAATTATGCTATTACTTCAGAAGGACAGTACCGCGTCATACTCAGTTACGGAACTAATTGTTCGGCTCCATTTTATTTCAACGTTTATGACGAAATAGTGCCAACAGCAACTTCTGAGAATATTTTTTGCCAAACAGCAGGTAACATTACAGTCAACAGCCCGGCAATGGGAACTGGCTATGAATATAGTCTGGATAAAATAAATTATCAGGCCAGTACAAATCTGCCCGTAAAAATTGCCGGAACTTATACAGTGTACATCAGACCCAATTCAACCAATAAAGCAAAGTGCTCTTATGAGATTCCGAATATCAAAATTGAACATCAAGACTTAAATATTACCCACAAAATATCCAATTCAACTCTAAACTGTTTTGATGATACGGCTTCTATTGAAGTGACGGCAAACAACGTACGTTCCAATTATGTGTTTACTATTTATTCCGGGAATGAAATTCTAAAAACCTCCGGAACAATTGCGGCTAACACCTATACATTTGACAATTTGAAATCTGGCGACTATGACATTCTGGTTACTACAACAGACGGATGCGAAGCTCGTTATCCATTCACCATTACAGGTCCAAAAGCACTTACCGCCAGTACTCAAATTACTAAAGCTCCTACCTGTACACCTGCCGAGATTACGGTGACTGCCATAGGTGGAACGCCTCCCTACACTTTTACGGTATTGGGCAATAATGTAAATGGTGAGGAATATCAAAAATATTATACCGGTTCTAGTCCAATGAGTATCATCATACCAAATCATAGTTCCGCTATGAATTATCGATTTTATGTCATAGACGCGAATAATTGCAAAGAAGTTTATGCAGGGTCTTTCAACTATAATCCATTAGAAGCTTTAACGTTAAAAATAAATTCATCAAAAGACATCAAATGCAAAGGAAATTTAACGGGCGAGCTTTCGGCCCAGGCAAAAGGCGGTTTAGGCAACTATGTTTTTACGCTATTAGATCATGAAGGACTTGAACTTCCCTTTAACCCGACACAAACCACTCCTGGCTTTTTTACGCAATTACCGGCCGGTTTGTATCAGGTTAGCGTTACAAGTGGGGACTGCGATCCGGTCATTGTTCCCATAGAAATAAAGGAGCCCAAACTTTCCCTTACCCACCGCATAAAATATGATAATGTTACCTGCGCCGGTTTAGCCAATGTAACAATTGAAGTGGAAGCTAGCGGCGGAACCGGAAGAATTAAATATGCGATTTCGTCATTGCCCAACCAGTTTTTTGATACAGGTATATTTAGAGGGATAAAAGCAGGAACCTATAATATTACTATTAAAGATGAAAATGATTGCCGTATTAATGACGTAATTACGATTATCGATCCGAAGCCAATACACGCTTCTGTAGTACAGGGCAGTATAAAACAAGAAATATGTATTGGAGAAAAAACAGCCGCTTTTAGTATTGACATATCGGGAGGAATTCCTCCCTATAAAACAAGTTTAGACAATCGCAATGGGACTTACACTCAGGATCAGCTAGATTTCGACAACCTTTCCGGAGGCAAACATACCGTATATATTCTGGATAAAAATAATTGTCCGTTTGAATTAACAATCCTGCTCGATATTCCAACCATCGTTCTTAAACCCACTGCAAAGGTGAGCTATGATTGCGAAAATAATACTCCGGGAAACAAGGTTACTGTAAAGATCGACGCCAGTAATACAAATCCCTCTTTGATAAAGTATTCATTAGACGGAAAAGAACCTAAGCAGGACAGTAATATCTTTCGCAATGTCCCTGCCGGAAATCATTTTGTAAAGGTAGAACACGCAAGTGGATGCAGTGAGGTTTCGCCCCTGTTTGCCGTTGATGAATCAAACCCTCCTTTGACGATTTCATTAAGTCAGGGAGGATTGAATGAAATCATTATAACAATAAAAGGAGGTTCCGGTTTTCATAATAGCCTTACCATCAATGATGAGGTTTTAAAATTTACAACTAAATATATTTATTACAAATCCGGAGATTACACGGCGACAGTTGTCGATAGTAATGGCTGTACCGCAACAGCAACTAAGTATTTTGAATTTATCGATATAATAGTTCCCAACATTTTTACTCCTAATGACAGTGGCATAAATGACGGCTGGAAACCATTAAGACAGGATAACTATCCCGATATCAGAATCCGAATCTACGATCGCTATGGTCGCGAAATATGTGTATTAAAACATGAAGAGTCCTGGAATGGAAAGTATGAAAGTGCCAACCTTCCCACCGGAGATTACTGGTATGTTTTAAAACTTAGAAACACCAGAGATGACCGGGAATTTATTGGAAATGTAACCCTTTACAGATAGTCTGTAATGTAACGTTTAAGTAATAAAAATAAGATGAAGAAAATTATAAACTGCTTCTTTTTGCTGCATGTAATGATCAATTACAGTCAAGAACTTAATGTACCGGTGGCTACTCAATATTTGGCAGATAATCCCTTTATTATTTCTCCTGGTTATGCCGGAATTGGCGATGATCTTAGGATTAATTTAAATGGTTATAAGCAATGGGTAGGTATAGAAAATGCCCCGCAAAATCAATCTTTTTATGGCGATCTTCGAATATTAGACAGATCCGGAGTTGGGCTATCGTTGTATAATGATACTAATGGGAATGTCAAACAGGCTGGTGGCAAATTTACTTTTGCCCATCATCTTATTCTGGACTATTACTCAAAACAATATCTTTCTTTTGGTATTTCATACATTTACAATTCATTTAAAATCGATATCAGTAATAGTAAACCTGCTGAACCAGATCCTGATATAACCGATAATAGGTTTACATCCAATAATAATTTTGAAGCTGGTTTTTTGTATCGCAACAAAGGTTTTTATTTCAGCGCAAACATGACCAATATTTTACCCAAAAAATTAGATTCTTTTACAAGTCCTGAACCCAAAGAATTAACCAACTACCAATTCTACACCGGATATGCTGTTCGTTTAGAAAACGAAACGGAAATCGAGCCCTCTATCTTTTACCAGTGGTATAAAAGTGATGGCCGTTCTGTTACCGACCTGAATTTGAAATACCGAAAATTTAATCGGTATGAGGATTATTACTGGGCCGGTATATCGTACCGATTTCTGAATGATCAAATAGGAAAGCCGTTAACGATCGGACCAATGATAGGCTTCAAAAAAGCTTATTTTACTTTAGGTTATTCCTATCAAATCATGATGAATGATTTATCACAATACAATTCTGGTACCCATTCGATATCTATCGGACTAAGGTTCTTTCAATCCATAAGCAATTGCCCTTGTACCCAAAAATATGTACGTAATTAATAAAAAAAGATAATGTTCTCAGAAATTTATCATTCTAAATTTCGTAGTAACATCGTGGCACATGGTGTTTTTGAAAACAAGAAATACAGCAAAATAATGTGCTAAGAAGCCTAGAGTCAAATATATTAAAAGATCATATCCTGTTTAGTTAGTTCTTTTTTATAAACTAACTGTTACAAATGAATAGATCTAAACACCTTACAATCAAGCATAGTTCTTATATTTTACTTTCTAATGCAGCATCTAACATTAAATAGTGAAGATCGGTATTCTTTACAAAAGGTTTTAACAATTCGCTTCCAGGTCCATATGCTGCCAATTCTACATAATCTCCTGAATGATCCATACTAATCCATCCTATATTATTATGTTTTTTCTGGATTTCAGAAAGAGCTTTAAAAGGTAATTTTTTATAATTATACAGACCACTTTCCTGTTTTTCAATCCCGGAATAGAAATTTAGCAAATGAACAGCTTCCTCATCTGTTAAATTTATTTTATTGGTTTCGTATATCCAATCTTTGATCTGTTTTTGATTAAAATCACTATGAATAGCATTTAAAATATATTCATTGGTATACTTATACTCCGCAATACTGTTAAAGTTTTTTGTAGCATCTGTTCCATATATTAGCCCCGGATTTGCATTACCATGATCTGTCGTAATGATAACCAGCGTTTCTTTATCTCTTTCAGCAAAATCAATTGCCGTTTTTACAGCTTCATCAAAAGCCAGCTGATCATGAATCAGAGCAGCAATATCATTGGCATGAGCAGCCCAGTCAACTTTCCCCGCTTCAATTAATAAAACAAAACCATTTTCGTGATCCTTCATCTGATCAATTGCCGCCGCACTCATCTCTGCCAAAGAAGGCGTCTGTTGCAAATCCAAAATATTAGCTCTATCAATCGAATAAGGAAGTGCTCCGGAAGCAAAAACCCCCAATACCTTTTTCCCTTTTTTTATTTTTTCTAAATCTGATTTTTCCTTTAAAATTTGATATCCTTTCTGCTCATAAATTTTATAGATATCCTTTTTATCTGATCTTTTTGAGGCATTAAAAAAATCATCCCCACCCCCTAGCAGCACATCTAAACCAAGATCAGAATACATTTCTGCTATCTCATTTTCAGCATTTCTCTTTTCTGAGTTAACACAGAAACCAGCTGGAGTAGCGTGCGTAATGGTGACAGTTGTAACACAACCCGCCTTTTTACCCGCTTTTTTGAATTTCTGCCAGATTGGAAGATGTTTCTCTCCATTACTACCAACATTCAAAACGCCATTTTTAACACGCTGACCACCACCAAAGGCAGAACTTGCGGCTGCAGAGTCGGTAACAGATGAACTGGCAGATGCGGTATCCATTAAAGCTCTTGAAACCTTATTTTCAGCATAAAGACTCATCCAATTTCCATTTTTTCCCAAAATGTTCTGAGCGTAAAGATTTGCCATCTGAAGCGTCCCGGAACTCATTCCGTCACTTATTAAAAAAATTATGTTTTTGGCTTTTTTATTCTTTTTTTCTATTTTTTCTAAATCATTAGAAAAAATAACTGAAGGGCTAAGAGTGAAAAGCCCCGTTATTACAGTTGATCCTTTTAAAAATTTACGTCTGTTCATTATCAGTTTTAATTTATTTTTAATACGTTCGACATCGTATATTTTTGTTTAGATTGATTAATCCTTTTTTTATTTCTAAAATATTGTTCTACATGTCCAATTCCGTTCTTGATTAATTCTGAGTCAGAAATATAGAATAACTAACGAAAAAACGACAAATCTGTAATTCTTTTTCGGAAATATGTACTACAGTTTCAGAAAATCGATCTGTTCTTAACGCAATAAAAATACAAATAAATATTACTAATGCAATTTTGTTGCGTTAATTTTTTTATTAGTCAATCAAATAAAGATTGCAACTGTGAAGTCAGTAGACATTCGTCTTTCCGTATTTACGCTTCAAAGAGCGGGCTTTCAGGGTCTAACTTTCAATAAACTACAAATGTAAATTAGAATTACTAATCTTTTAATTTAGTACTTCTGCCCCTATTTCACAAAATACTCGTTAGCAAATAATTACTCTTCACGCCCCTATCATACTTGTCTGTATAGTACAGGACGTGAAAGTGCTATAAGCAATAATATTTCAATTATTATCATCAAAATTGGTCTATGCCAGGAAACTGTTATCCAAAGACTAGTCTGCTGTTGAAAGTCAATACTGTCTGTAATATTTTTAAATATTTCCAATTTTTTCGCAAAGAATATACTTATTACTGTGATATACATATAGCAGATGAATGCTGATAGGACTAATTTTTTTCGACTTGGGATTTTCCAATTAAAAATTAATGACAGCACAAGTGTAAGTAAGATTAAAAGATGAACGGGTATCCAAAACTTTATGGCTTGCCCTAAGTTGTTATTACTTTTGGTTATCATTGTTGACGGACTTTTTAGCATTTCCGGAATGCCAAATAAATGTTCGTAAAGTCCTGCTGATGCACTTATACTTAAAAAGATAATACAGGCAATTAAAATCGGGTTTGTCAATTTCGTTTTCATACTATTTTATGTTTGATAATTTATTGATTAAAGATTTTACTATTGCTTTTTGCCCATCAATAGTAAGGTGTATACCATCATACTGAACAAATTCAGGATTTACAGGATTTCCAAATTCTTCTGTTAAATCAATTACGAGTTCTGGTTGGGCTTTCAAATATTTACTAATTTCATTTAAATCTAAATTTTTTAAACTCAGTTGTTGCGTTTTGAATGGCTGAAAATTTTCTGCTTTTTTCTCATCAATTGATACTGGTGTAAGCCAAACAATATTTGCTTTTGTATCTTTATTAATTATTTCTTTTATAGTATTGAGATTTGCAATCGTCTCTGTTAAAGAAACTGATGTTTTTTGATTTCCATAACGAATACAATCATTTGTGCCCAAATGACAAATTACCCAATCGGGACTTAATTTTACTTGTGCTGTTATTTTGCGAAGTGCTTCTGTTGTAGTTTGTCCTGAAATCGCAGCATTAATGATGCGAATATTGTCTTGTGGTCGTCTTTGATCTAAAAGATATTGCAAAATATAAACCCAGGAGTTTAAAGCATCTGCTGTACTTTCGCCAATTACTAAAACAGTCTGATTTTTCCTGAAAGGAAGTTTATCAATTTTAAATGTAAAGTCTGAATTTGTCAAAAGTTCTGATGCTGTATTTTTGGCCTGGTCATCATAAACTTTTTTAGCTAATCGATATTCTTCTATTGACATACCGTATAGCTGTGCAATTTGATCATCATTTAAGTTTGGTAAAAAATTCAAGAACTTTTCCGGGTGCATATGAAGCAATATTTTGTCTGCGTATGCTATTTTTTTTGTTTCCATTTTATTAGTTGTTTTTTGTTGTGCGTTTATGTTTCCTATACTAGTTAAAAAGAGCAGCGTGAGAAATACTTTGTTTATTGTTTTCATAATAATTAAATAATTTTAGTTTATAAATAATTCTAGTTTGTAATACAAACCAAAAAAGCAAAAAAATTACAGATGCAGATATTTTTTTATTTTTTCTACATAATTTTCAAAGGCATTTTTGCCTGTTTTTGTAAGTTTACAAATTGTTTGCGGATAGTTTCCTTTAAATGTTTTTTCTACTTCAATATATTTTGCTTCATTTAGTTTCTTAATCTGATGGCTTAAATTGCCTTGTGTTGTTTTGGTAATCTCTTGCAGATAACCAAAATCAGCTTGTTTCATTTTTACAAGAGCAGAAACAATAGCCAAACGAACAGGTGCATTCAAAACAGGGTCTAATTCATCAAAAGTCTCCGCCATTCTATTATGATTTTGAATTTTTAAGTATATATCCCGGAATTAAATAACCAACAATAATTGCAAAACCGTGAAGTAGAACTTTGAATTCGTCTGTAATAAAAACACAACAAACAGATGCAATAAGAAAACAAACACCACCAAACATCAACGGTTTAAATTTCAATACCATTCCCGAAACTGTTGTGCCAATTGCCGCTAATATCAATGTATAAGTAAAGGGTTCAATTTTTTGATAAACACTTACAAATACTATGGCAATAAACCCAAAAGCCAAAGCCATCCAAAGTTTTTTAAGGAAAAAATTCAAATGAGTTTCCGATGTTTTATTTCGGTTGTAATTAATTGTTAATAGCAACGCAATAGCAACCAAAATAGGGAATGGCAAAAAATAGTATTTAAAGTCTGTTTTCGTCTCAAGCAAAAATTGAAGAATACTTGCCGTAGCCAAAGTCCAACCCCAAAGCAAAAATATAAAGCTATGTGACTTGATGTTTTCTTTTGTTTGATTAATTACTTCTGTAATAAGCTTCAAACTCTGTTGTGGTGTCAATTTGATTTCTTTTTCCATAAAGAAGATATTAATTTACTCTGTAAATGTAAAGTAGTTTGCGTTACAAACCAAATTTAATGATAATTTTTTTAGCTTGTTTTGGAGTTCCCATAGTGGATTTAATATTTTTTTCTGTCCTAAAGCTTCCTTTATACCAATAACATTCTAAATTAAGTATTTTGAGGGCTGACTTTTTATTTAACCAAAAGAGGTTGATTATTTAATCCAAATTTAAAATTAGGATAATCTGAAGAAATTACTTTTGCAAATAAAAACATGAAATCTTTTTCGTTTCTTATTGTACTTTTTATAGGTTTTGTAATAATGTCTTTCAACCCTGGTTATAATGAATACACCACTACAAATGCTATAATTAGTCAAGGATTAAAAAATTTCAAAGATCAATTGGTAGTTTTAAAATCGAATGCACATCTTTTTCAGGAAAATAAAATTTCAAAAGAAGGTTTGCAGGAGTCGTTAAAAAAAGCCCGAAATTCATATAAGGAAATAGAATTTTATATTGCGTATCATTACCCTGAATTTTCCAAAACTAATATTAATGCCGCACCACTATTTCACATAGAAAGTACAGGAACAGCAGCAAATACATTGCCTCCTGAAGGGTTACAGGTGTTAGATGAACTTATCTTTTCGGAAGAAGCCGATATCCAAAAAGATAAAATAGTTGAACTATCCGATTTTCTTTATAATAGTTATAATGATTTTTATCTGAGTTCGCTAAAAAACGGATTATCGGAAGAAAAAAATAAAACGTTACTATTGCGTATCGAACTAATCAGGATTTATACCATGGGCGTTACGGGGTTTGATACACCCGGATCACTTAATGTTTTTGAAGAATCCATTCATGCTTTGAGGGGAATTGAGAACTACATAAAAAAGGATGATTATTTTAAAAAGATAGACACTCAAAAAGCCGAAAAAATATTGGGGACTAGTATTGAATACCTTTCTAAAAGTACCAATTTTGAAACTTTTGACCGAATAGAATTTTATAAAACTTACCTTCAGCCTTTGTATGAAGAACTAGGAAATTGGGATAATTCTCCAGATGATTTAAAGGAAATCTCGGGTTGGAATATCAATAATAAAAATTTCTTCAGTGATGATTTTCTGAACCCCTATTTTTATACGCTCCTAAAACCAGCTGAAGATAATGCCAATTTAAGATCTTTAGGTAAAGAGATTTTCTTTGATGAAAGCTTAAGTAACAATACAAAAATGAGCTGTGCTTCCTGTCATTTGCCAGAAAATGCTTTTACCGATTTAAAAGTAAAGTCATTAAGCAATGTCGAAGGCAAAACAGTTTTAAGAAATTCTCCATCGTTATATAATGCTGTTTTTGCCAAAAGATTCTTTTATGATATGCGTGCTTACTATTTGGAACAACAAGTTGAACATGTAATTTACAACGAACAGGAGTTTAATACCAGCTACCAAAGTATCATCAAAAAGCTAAAGATAAATCCTGAATATAAAAAAGCTTTCAAAAAGGCCTTTAAAAATGGTAACATCGACAAACAAAATTTCTCAAAAGCCCTGAGTTCTTATGTCGCATCACTGTATTCTTTCAACAGTGATTTTGATAAATTTATGAGAAATGAAAAAGAAATTTCTGAAGATGCAAAAAAAGGTTTTAATCTTTTTATGGGAAAAGCGGCCTGTGCAACCTGTCATTTTGTCCCGAATTTTTCAGGATTAGTTCCTCCGTTTTATAATGAAAATGAATCCGAAGTTCTGGGGGTAACCAAGAATCCATTGCAATTTCTGCCCATTGAAATAGACACTGATAAAGGCCGAATAAACAGCAATGTAAAAAAAGAGAGTTCATGGATTTATGAAAATTCTTTTAAAACAATGACGATAAGAAATGCTGCTCTTACAAAACCCTATTTTCATAATGGAGCCTTTTCAACTTTAGAAGAAGTGATCGCCTTTTACAATGAAGGCGGTGCCGAAGGAATGGGTTTAGAAATTAAAAATCAAACCTTGTCTCCTACTAAACTTAATCTTGACGAAAAAGAAATAAAACAGCTTGTCGCTTTTATTAACTCCCTGACTGATACGAGTAAAGCACAATACTAACTTAACATTAATCTGTTAACATTAATCTTAAGATTTGCTAACGTATTAATGTGTTTATTTAAAGTAAGCGTAATACAAAGCTCGGAGCAGAAAAATAACTTCGCATGGTATAACAAAACATACTAGACCGTGAAAAAAAAATTACTTTCAATTACAGCTCTTTTATTAATAACAAATTCGGTAATTCAGGCTCAGACTACCGTTTTTGATAAAGGTTCATCATGGAGCTATGATGACAAAGGTGTACAGTTAGCCGATCAATGGAAGAATACCGATTTTGATATTTCGGCCTGGAAATCAGGAAATGGACCATTAGGATATGGGGACCCTGTGACAACTACGATCACAAAGCCTTTAAATGCAGCTTATTTCACTAAAGATTTTACCGTTAATTTATCCGATTTGAGTGCCACTATGGAGCTTGGAGTAATGAGAGATGACGGAATTATTGTCTTTTTAAATGGTGTTGAAGTAGTAAGAGATAATATGCCTGCAGGTACCATTGACTATAATACACTTTCAAGTACAACAGTCGATGGAGCGAATGAAAGTATTTATAATATTTTCTCCATTCCAAAATCAAAGTTTGTACAGGGAGTTAACAGAATTTCGATTGAACTACACAACAGAGGAGCAAGCAGTTCTGATTTAAGAGTGGATGCCTACCTTAAAACAGTTGCTGATAATGGTTTTGAAAAAGAATCGCCATGGCGTTTTAATGACAATGGTGTACAGTTAGCTGACCAATGGAAAAATCCCGGTTTTGATATTACAGCCTGGAAATCAGGAAATGGGCCATTAGGCTATGGGGATCCTGTGACAACTACGATCGCAAAACCTTTAAATGCAGCTTATTTCAATAAAGATTTTACCGTTAATTTATCAGATTTGAGTACCACTATGGAGCTCGGAGTAATGAGAGATGACGGAATTATTGTGTATTTGAATGGTGTTGAAGTAGTAAGAGATAATATGCCAGCGGGCGCAATTTTGTACGATACTTTTTCAACTACAACAGTTGATGGAGCAAATGAGAGCATTTATAATATTTTCTCTATTCCAAAAGCTAATTTTGTACAGGGAGTTAACAGAATTTCGATTGAACTGCATAACAGAAGTGCTAGCAGTTCTGATTTAAGAATGGATGCCTATCTTAAAAAAGCAGTTCCACCAGTAGTTATACCTCCGGATACCTCTTGCAACGACGGAAATCATATTAGCTGTTTTACCTCTATAGTGCCTACAGTACAAACGTCTAAATTAATTATTCCTAAACAGCACAAATACCAATTGATTCTTAAAGAAGGAGACAATTACACTGAAGGTGGAGGATTTGTAGGAGGCCTAAATGACTTTACTGGTTATGTAGCTAAAAAAACAAGTGGGGTATCTAGCAGTACAGATGGCTATCTTTCGGTAAACCACGAAACAAATCCGGGTGGAGTTACAATGGCTGAAATTAATTACAATGCAACAACAAAACTTTGGCAATTAACAAAATCAAGAGCAGTAGATTTTTCATCAGCGAGTTTGGTGCAAACAATCAGAAACTGTTCCGGAGGAGTTACACCTTGGGGAACTATCGTTACTGCAGAGGAATCTGTAGCTGGCAATGACACAAATGGTGATGGTTATAAAGATTATGGCTGGTTGGTAGAAATTGATCCGGTTACAGCTCAGGTTTCTTCTAAAAATGCCAATGGAACAAAAGGAAAACTTTGGCAAATGGGAATCATGAATCACGAAAATGTTGTGATTAATAATGCCGGAACTATAGCATATTATGGTGAAGATGGAGGAACCCACATGGTATACAAATACACCATGGATACTCCAAATAACCTTTCTTCAGGAAATTTATATGTTTTGAAATTAGACCAAGGCATAACAAATGGAAACCCAGTAGCTACAACAGCAACCTGGATTCAGGTTCCTAACAAAACACAAGCAGATCAAAACAATACGACTTCTTTGGCGGAATCTTTAGGTGGGACAAAATTCAACGGGGTAGAAGATGTTGAAATAAGTCCTTTGGATGGTAAAATATATTTTACAGCAAAAGGGTTAGACAAAGTTTATCGCATGAAAGATAACGGAACGACCGCGTCAGAAGTGGAAGTTTTTGTAGGTGGAGGATCAACAGTTTATACTTTAAATACAACAGATGGAGTTAAAACGGAATCTTGGGGAGATGGTAATGATAATTTAACTTTTGATGAGTTAGGAAATCTTTGGGTTCTTCAGGATGGTGGAAAAAATTATATTTGGGTAATAGCACCAGATCATACTCAGGCAAATCCAAAAGTAAAACTTTTTGCTTCTATGCCAGCCGGATCTGAGCCTACAGGTCTTACTTTTACACCAGATCATAAATTCGGATTTTTCTCTATTCAACATCCTGGTTCAGGTATCGATAAGGATGTTGATGCTACAGGAAATACGATTGATTACAGAGGAAAATCAGCTACAATCGTTATTGCTTTAAAGCAAAATTTAGGTGTAGATAATTCATTGGGTGTTATTGATCACAATCAAAATGAGATTGTAGTATCTCCTAATCCTACTTCAGGTATCATACAGATTACTTCTGGCAACCTTAACAACCTGCAAGTTACCGCTTATAACCTGTTAGGCCAAATTGTTTATAAAAAGGCTTTTTCACAAAATCCGGTTACGGAATTAGATTTGACAACACAACTTCAATATTCAAATATGTTGATTTTAAATATAGAAGCTGACGGTTTTCAAAAAACTGTAAAACTTCTAAAAAAATAAGCATTAATTTTATTTTTTAGCTGCCAATAGAAATGTTGGCAGCTTTTATTATTTATGAAAAAATTACTTTTATTTATTGTCATTGTTTTTTCGGTCTGTAATGCTAAAGCACAAATTGACCCGGTTAAATATCCAACTTATACCGATATCGATGCTGCGCTTTTGAGTAAAAAAACCGTATACAGTATGAGCTTCAGAGATAAAGGATTATACAACCTTCCTCCGGATATTATAAAAATGGATTCTCTCTTTTTTTTAAATATAATGGGAAATCATTTAGAGAAAATGGATAAAGCAATATTTTCGCTAAAGAAACTTGAAATTTTGAATGTTAATAAAAACAGTATTAAATTTATTCCGGATGAAATAAGTGAACTAAAAAAACTAAAATCTTTTTCGATAAACCTCAACAGTCTGACCGCTATAAATTCAAACATTTCAAAACTTCAAGACTTACGCATGGTGAGTTTTGAATCAAATAATTTAAGTGTTTTTCCGGAAGCTCTTTTAGATATCCCTTCCCTTGAAGAAATAAACCTCCATAGTAATCAGATAAGTAATGTTTCAGAACGTTTGGATAAAATAAAAAACTTAAAATACCTAAATCTCTCTTCGAATCAAATTAATGATTTAGGAGAAATGAAATTGCCAAAAAAACTGAAATACCTTGAATTACAAAAAAATAGCATTGTAGAAGTTCCCGGGACATTATTTCAATCTCAAAATATAGAATACTTAAATTTGAGTGATAATGCTATATCTCGGATTTCTCCAAAAATTATGAAATTAAAAAATGCTGTAAGTGTAAATTTAGCCAATAATAAACTAAAAAGTCTACCCAACGAAATTCAATACATGAAAAAGCTTAAAACACTAATTTTAGTTGGAAATCCTATGAATAAAGAAACTATAGATAAACTGAAAGCGCTGATGCCTAATACAACTATTTATTTTTAATCATACCCTAACTTAGGTTCGAAAATACTAAACATCTGAAAAAACAAACTTTTCCACTATGTAATTAAAATTTATATAGTTAAGTTTATAGGCAGGCTATTAATGCTAAATAAATATAGAATACTTTTGCTAACAATAAGATTTTGAATACAGTTACTATTATTGAATTTCACAAAAAATGTCATACTCAAAATACAGACTTATTTCATTTTTAACCAGCGTTTTTATCTGCTGTATCATCGTTAATGGTAAAGCACAGGTAATCCCTTTTTACACTGTCATTCCTTTTGAGGAGGAAATTTATTTCACCAAAACAGTCTTTCCTTTCAATTCCTCTTTTATGAAGAACCATAAAGTAAAAAGTATTGTTCTAAAAAATAATGACGAAAATGGGATCAATTCTATTTACGATTTTAACCCGGATGGTCAGGTAGTGAGTATAACTAATATACATCGCACGAAAGAGAAAACAGACACCACTTTCTATACAAGAAATTACTACAGTCCAAAAGGGCTGCTCGATAAAAAAGCAAACATTGATTATAATAATGGCGTTGTAAAAATCAGTTCTTACCAATACGATGAAAAAAACAGAATCGATAAAATCCGAGTCTTTTCATTGAATTCTGAAATGCCTAATAGACTCCAAAATAGTGCCTGGCTGGCAGAATCATATCCAGGAGTAGATAAAATAGTAACACTTGGTACTTTACCAGATGAAAACCTGCTCAATAAAATGATCGAGGAAAACTCTTTTTCTTCATGGCACTATCGCTATTATACCGAAGATAAATTTGAAGTTGAAGAGTGTACAGAATACTATGATTTTTTAAAGAAGTATGACAATCAAGAGACTTGTAAGCAGAAAAAAACGTATTATTATTTAAACGAACGCCCTGTTGCTTTGTTTCTTCATAACGGCTGTGCCGATAAAACCACTCCCTCTAAACTGTACCAATTTAAAGAAGGATCTCTTTCAACTCTGGCAGATGTTCCAAGCAGCATAGAACCCCAAAGCGAAAAATACACCTATAATAAGAATAAAAATCTGGTACTGATGGAGGATATATGGAGTGCGCAAAAAGTAAGTGAATTGGTGATGACTTATGATAAAAAAGGTTTTCTCACCACCATACAAAGAAAATCAGATACGGCTAAGATGAGTCACTATTTTGAGGACCGAGTTCTAAACATAACCTACAGCTTTTACTAATTGTCGAACTTAAATTTATCTTTCTTAAATTCGCTTCAACAGCTATAATTTTTAATTTCTAACGCCTAACAAGAAATGGATTCTCAGAATAATGAATTTTCAAAAATAGAATCATTAGAATCAAAGAAAACAACTTTTATAGTAAAGTTTTTAGGGACAGCTATTTTTGCAGGTACCGTTTTAGGAATAATTTACTTAGAGATAATTATTATCGAATCTAAACTATCTGCTGAATTTAAAATTTCTTCTGCAATACTATCCGTACTTCTTTTATCTTTTTTGGTGTATTTTGGAATAAAGGATATGATTATTCACCAAAAAAACAAAATCACAAAAGTAATAGTGGATCAAAATGGTTTGCACCATTATCAAGATGAAATAGTTATTGAATCCCTAACTTTTGAGTCTTTATGTCCAACTCCCGATCTGAAAAATTATGATATCGTTTTATCAGTGGGAGAAGATGTCGCTCATGATATTTGTGTGTATTATTTCGATAACTCCGCAAACGCAATAATTTATAAAGCCATTATATTCAACACTCCGTTCTCCATACGCAATGCAAAAGAATTAAAAAGACATTTCATAAAGGGAGTTCTAAGGTTCCGATCCGATTTGAAAGTTTCGCCCAAGGTGTTGGATTTTTTAAATTTAAAGAGCTGATAAAATTAAAAAATGTCTCGTTCTGAATTTTGTAGTTTACAACTCGTTGCAAAGAAACTACAACAACTTTCTTCTAATCTTGCTTAAAAACTCATGCGAAATACCTAAATAAGCAGCAATTTGATGCTGTGGAATTCTTTGCTCTAATGTTGGATATTTATTTTTAAAATCTAAATAACGTTTATCTGCTGTTTTATTTAACATGCTAATCATTCGCAACTGAATTGATTCTAAGGCTTTTTGATTCATCAAACGAAAAAGTCGTTCTGCCTTAGGCATTTCGGCATATAATTTTTCCTTATCCTCTTTATTAATGGTCATAATTACGGAATCTTCCAGAGCCTGAATGTTTAATTTCGAAGCTTTACCAGATACAAAACTTCCAATATCCAACACCCACCAATCTTCTATTGCAAAATAGAGAACATGATCTTTTACGTTGTCTTCTTTATAGAAAATTTTAAAACAACCTTCTAATACGTATCCTTCAAAATCACAAATTTGACCTTCAGAAAGTATCATTTGATTTCGCTCTATCTTTTCAACATGATAAAACGAACTCAATTTTTCAAACTCAGCTTCCGTTAAATCAGCATACTTTCTTATATTTTCATAGAATAGATTTTTCTCCATCATTTGTTTTATCAAATTCGTTTAGCCGCTTTTCTCAGTTCTTATACATTGTACAAAACTTTGCTAGTAATCATTTTTCATAGTAAAACTAAATTAAAAAATTCTTCCTGCTATAACAACCTGTCTTCATCTTTCATTCTTTTTTCATTTATACCGAAAAAATTACTTTTTAAGTATTTGGTGAACTAGTTCAACCTACGTTTCTTTTCTGTCATGATACCTTTGAAAAAAAATAAAACATGGAAAATAAAACACAAAAGAAAGAAGCTTTACTCCTTATCGATATTCAAAATGATTATTTTGAAGGTGGGGCTTACGCATTAGTTCATCCGGAAAAAGCATCAATAAATGCCAAAGCCGTGCTTGAAAAATTCAGATCAGATCATAAAACAATTGTTCATGTACAGCATATCGCCGAAGAAGGATTCTTCTTGCCTAATACTGAGGGAGTAAAAATACACCAAGATGTACTGCCTATAAAAGGAGAAAAAATCATCACAAAGCATGTACCCAACAGTTTTCAAGGAACCGATTTATTGTCCTATCTGCACGAAAACAAAATTACTGATTTGGTTATTTGCGGCATGATGACACAAATTTGTGTTGACTCAGCGGTTAGAGCAGCTAAGGACTATGGTTTTACTGTCACACTGTTAGCAGATGCCTGTGCAACTTTAGATCTTGAGTTTCAAGGGAAAATCATCGAGGCCGAACATGTTCAAGCCTCATTCATCAGTGCATTGCAATTTTACTATGCGGATGTAACTACTACAAATCAATTTTTAAACTTATAAAAAACTATAATTAAGTGATGCTACTGATGGTTTATACGCTAAAGTAGCATGTGGTAATGAATTTCTATCTGGTAAAAAGAGAATCTCAATAAAACAATTCCTCTCTTTTAATTACTACCCTGCCCCTCTAAAAGTATCAGAAACATACTAGTTGTATCTAATACTTTTAGAGGGCATTTTTTTTATTCTTCCTTTAATACTACCCTCAACTTTCCCGAACATTACGAATGTAATTTCTTAAAGTCTTCCTTCTTATTCCCAACGAAGCTGTCAATTACTTTGACCAACTGGTTTCGGTTTTCATTCCAATAACCGTAAGTTTTCATGCAAAATGCCGTAGATTTTTACAATTACAAAGAGCTAAATTTAAGTTTTAATTGGCTGTAATTGAAACACTGAACAATATTTTAGAAATAAAATTTCCTCTTTAGTTATCAAAAAATGAAACAAATACATTAGATAACCGTTCGGACGAATCAAAAAAAACTATAAGAATCATAAAAAAAGAAGTTTTTTTTTACACACAAGCTAATAATAAACCCATATTTAAAGTTTTTGTAAAAAAATCATTATAAAATTAATGTTAACACTTAAAAATTAGCAGAAATTTATTACTTTTATTCCACTATACCACATTAACTAAATTGTACCATAAAGGTCATGATTATAGTTATTAGCATTTCCAAATCTCATTTCAATCTTATCAACCTATGAAAAATTTAACCCTTATAGGATTAACGCCTTTTGAAAAGCCTGATGTCAACCTGATGTCTAAACTATATCAGGCTGGAGCATTCCCCGTATTAAGTTTGGGATATGATAAAACAATCGCTCAGGAAGCATTAAAACAACTTGAACAGATCGATATACCTTCCTATGGTATACATCTCACAAATGACAAGCTAACCTCACTTCAACTGTCGGGGCAGGTAAGTCATCTTATCCTTCCCTTTGAGCTCTCAACAAACGCCTATCCGAACGTATCACGTATTTATCAGGTAAACAGTCTGGAGCAAGCTAAAAAAGCCGAACAGCTGGGAGCTATTGGAATTATTGTGAAAGGAAATGAAGCTGGAGGATTAGTGGGTTACGAATCCACATTTGTTTTGTTTCAGCGTGTCATACAAGAAATCAAAACTATACCTGTATGGGTACAAGGAGGAATAGGTCTTCATACCGCCGCCGCTGTAAAAGCACTTGGAGCAAATGGTATTGTATTAGACAGTCAATTGGCACTATATCCCGAAAGTACCATTCCTCAGGACCTCAAAAATTTATGTTCCAAATTAAATGGGACGGAAACCAAGATCATCGCCGACCATCGTGTATTGGTTAGACCCAATTCACCTATTTTATCTGAGAATGTTTCTATCGAAGAGTTAGAACACTATTATAATGACCTTGACCCGAGCAAAAGTTACATTCCAATGGGACAAGACATTGCTTTGGCAACAGAGCTGTATGAAAATTTCAAAACGCTAAAAAAACTGGTTTTTGGATTTAAAGAAGCCCTATATGGTCATCTGAAACAAGCAAAAGCCTCTCCAATCATTGATCAAAACAATCCGTTAGCCAAACAACTTGGCCTGCGCTACCCTATCGCACAAGGACCAATGACCCGCGTGAGCGACGTTGCGGCATTTGCCAATGCTGTAGCAGAAACAGGAGCCTTACCTTTTATAGCTCTTTCTTTACTCAAAGGAGAGCAAGCAAGAACATTAGTTCTCGAAACTCAAAAACTTGCCGGCGACAAAACCTGGGGTGTGGGTATATTAGGATTTGCACCACAAGAGTTGCGGGAAGAACAAACCGCTTATATCCTTGAAGCCAAACCTCCGGTAGTATTGATCGCGGGAGGTCGGCCTGCACAGGCTAAAGTATTTGAAAAAGCCGGTATAATCACCTTTTTACATGTCCCTTCCCCTGCTTTATTGGATATTTTCCTAAAAGAAGGTGCCAAAAATTTCATCTTTGAAGGCCGGGAATGTGGCGGACATGTTGGCCCACTCTCCAGCACCGTACTCTGGGAAAAACAAATCGAACGTATTCTAAAAGAAGATCATCCGGAAAATATAAGTGTATTTTTTGCCGGTGGAATTCATGATGCTTTTTCCACAGCCTTTGTCGCTATCATGGCTGCCCCTCTGGCTGCTCGTGGTGTAAAGGTTGGGGTACTGATGGGAACAGCCTATTTGTACACACAGGAAGCGGTGAGTACAGGTGCGATTCAGCAAGAGTTCCAGCAACAAGCGATGCAGGCCAAAGATACCGTCCTGTTGGAAACCGCACCTGGTCATGAAACACGCTGTTTAAATACAGCATTCGCCTCACATTTCGACAATGAAAAGAAAAAACTGCTGGCCATTGGAATGGACAAAAAGGAAATTTGGGAACAGCTTGAAAAATTGAATGTAGGACGTCTGAGGATTGCTGCTAAAGGCATTGACCGTCAAGGTGACGCCCTTGTTACTATACCTAAAAACCAACAGCTTGATTTAGGCATGTACATGATCGGACAAGTAGCAACCATGCACAATCAAGTAATTACACTTGAATCACTCCACCATGACGTTGCGATCGAGAATCAAAAATATATTACACAGGCAGCATTACCAGAAAAACCTATATCAACCGAAAAAGCATTGGACATCGCTATTATAGGTATGGAATGCGTGTTTCCGGGTGCCAAAAATTTAGCAGAATACTGGCGCAATATCATTCTTGGAAAAGACTGCGTTACCGAAGTACCGGACGAGCGATGGAATAAAGAGATTTATTATCAACCCGACTCCAATGCTTCAGATGTATCCCATTCAAAATGGGGCGGTTTTATTCCGAAAATAGATTTTGACCCCATAGAATTTGGTATTCCGCCACAATCACTTGCCGCGATAGAGCCAACCCAGCTTCTAACTTTACTCGTTGCCAAACGTGCCATGGAAGATGCCGGTTATGGTGAAAAACAAATTAACAGAGAAAACATATCGGTTATCATCGGGGCTGAAGGCGGAAATGATCTTGCCAACAGTTACAGTTTCAGAGGTTATTACAAACAAGTTTTTGGAGAACTTCATGAAGAAGTCGAAAAAGCATTTCCACACACCACCGAGGATTCGTTCCCGGGTATATTAGCCAATGTTATTGCCGGAAGAATCACAAACCGTCTGGATTTGGGTGGAAGAAATTTTACTGTAGACGCGGCTTGTGCCTCATCGATGGCTGCCATTGATCTGGCCTGCCAGGAACTGATACTGGGCAAATCGGATATGGTACTAACCGGAGGAGTCGATTTACATAACGGTATCAACGATTATCTGATGTTTTCCAGCACACATGCCCTCTCCCGCAAAGGACGCTGCGCAACGTTTGACAGCACTGCCGACGGTATTGCTCTTGGCGAAGGAGTTGCCATTTTGGTCTTAAAACGATATGAAGATGCCCTACGCGACGGTGACCGAATTTATTCTGTTATTAAAGGTGTCGGAGGATCCAGTGACGGTAAAGCTCTTGGTCTTACAGCACCGCGAAAAATCGGTCAGGTACGCGCATTAGAACGTGCCTACGATCAGGCGGGTATTAGTGCAGCAGAAGTTGGTTTAGTTGAAGCTCATGGCACCGGAACGGTAGTTGGAGACAAAACAGAACTTAGCGCGCTCACCAATTTATTTAGCCGATCCGGAGCTTTACCGGCTCAGACACATCTCGGATCTGTAAAAACCCAAATTGGGCACACCAAATGTGCGGCAGGTTTGGCCGGACTTATCAAAGCCTCTATGGCGGTATACCATGGCGTAAAACCTCCTACTCTTCATCTCCAACAGCCCAATGCCTATTACAATGTGCATACAAGTCCTTTTGCTTTTCATTCCATAACAGGATTATGGTCTGAAGAAAAACGGTATGCCGGAATTAGTGCCTTCGGTTTTGGCGGTACCAATTTTCATATGGTAATCGAAAATCACCCGCAAAAAGAAGAGGCTGTCACACTACAATCCTGGGCATCTGAGCTATTCGTCTTCCGTGGTGATAATTATGATCAGGCCAAAATTCAATTGGAACAGGTAAAAACACTATTAGAAATCAATGATAGTTTATCCTTAAAAGACATTGCCTACAGTTTAGTCGCCGGTTCCGAAAAACCGATCCAACTAAGCATTGTTGCCGATACAGCCGAAGATTTGATGATGAAAATCGAACTCTTGTTAACGGGCATTGAAAGTAAAGATATCTTTATTGTCAACCAACAAGCCGGTAAAACTGCATTTCTGTTCCCCGGTCAAGGCAGCCAAAACATTCATATGGCACAAGATCTTTTTGTTTTGTTTCCGGTCCTGCGCAAACTTATAGCACAATATTCTGATTTAGAAAAAGTTGTTTTTCCTGCAGCCACATTTGATACCGCGGCATTAAAAAAACAAAAAGAAACCATTAAGGATACGCGTCTGGCACAACCTCTTTTAGGTATTGTAGATCTTGCCCTAGCTCAATTGTTACAATCATTCGGCATCCTGCCTGATATGTTGGCAGGACATAGTTATGGAGAATTACCGGCATTGTGTTTCGCCGGTGTATTTGACGAACAACAGTTGGTTGAACTCAGCAGCAAACGTGCACAAAGCATTTTAGAGGCTGTTGAAGATGGTGATCCCGGAACTATGGTAGCCGTAAACATTGATGCAGATCGTCTGAAAGCGATTCTTGAACAGCATACGGACTGCTATCCTGTCAATTATAATTCACCAACTCAATGCGTTGTGGCCGGAAGTACTGCAGCCATTGACAAATTTATGGAACATCTTAAAAACGAGCGTATCTCTTCCAAAAAACTAGAAGTTGCCTGTGCCTTTCACAGTCCATTGGTAAGCAAATCCAAAGATTTGTATGCGGATGTTCTGAAAGAAATTCCTTTTCAGGAAATGCAAATTCCAGTTTGGTCAAACACCACCGCAAACTTATACCCAAGCCCGGTATCTGATATCAAAGTACAATTGACCGATCACTTGGTTCAACCCGTACGTTTTGTTGACGAAATCCAAGCGATGTATGCCGATGGAGCGAGAATATTTATTGAAGTAGGTCCCGGAAAAGTTTTGACCGGATTAACAAAATCCTGCCTCAACCAAGATGCGATAACCCTGCATGTCGAGGACAAC
This sequence comes from Flavobacterium sp. T12S277, assembly GCF_048514875.1. NCBI lineage: Bacteria > Pseudomonadati > Bacteroidota > Flavobacteriia > Flavobacteriales > Flavobacteriaceae > Flavobacterium > Flavobacterium sp. T12S277. The sequence goes on from NZ_JBLYEG010000016.1 coordinate 84,153, forward strand.
AACCGTAACAGTCTCACCCATTTCCTTTGTATGCTTGCGCAATACCTTGGAACCGGTCGCAGCTTTAATTTAAACAAACTTTTTGAAGGCAGACACACGACTTTAATCCAGATCGATCAACCCGATCTTTATAAGAAAAGCCCAACCATTTGGCGTATAAATGGACAAGCCGCTCATCCAACAACAGGAACATTACCTACTCATGGTGCCTTACCCATAATAACTCCCATTCATATGACAAACTCGACGATCATCCAAAAAACAGAGACACAACCAGTCGCAGAACACGTATTACAGGAGTATTTAAACAGTATGAAGCTGTTGATTCAGGCGCAGCGAGATGTAATGCTTTCCTTTTTAGGACAGCAGGTACACATCAATCCTATCCCGGTTTATGCCGCAACAGCACAAAATACCACCGCTGATCCATTCGTACCCACACGAATTACTCACGATAAACCGGTAGCTACGGTGACCTTGCCAGTATCATCAACAGATATCAAATCACTAGATATCAAATCCTTGCTATTAAACGTAGTCTGCGAAAAAACGGGTTATCCGCATGAAATGTTAGGTATGGAAATGGATCTGGAAGCTGACCTCAGCATAGATTCTATTAAAAGAGTTGAAATCATCGGAACGCTCCGCAATGAGTTGGGTATTCTTAACAGTGATTCTGAAAATGAAGATACAGTGATGGAACAACTGGCAGCAATAAAGACTTTAAATGGACTCGTAATCTGGCTTACGGAATACACAGGCACTGTTGCTTCTTCTGTCGCAACGGTTGAATTATCACTCGAATCGCCTGTAATAGCAACCAAAGCCATCCGTACACTTGCAGAACTGCAAACGGCCATTTTAGATATTGTCAGCGAAAAGACCGGCTATCCAAAAGAGATGTTAGGACTGGATCTGGACTTGGAAGCCGATTTAAGTATCGATTCTATTAAACGAATGGAAATTATCAGCGATCTAAAATTCAAAATCGGATTTGGTGATGACAAGGAGCAAGCTGATGATCTTATGGAAAACTTAGCAGCTATAAAAACACTAAATGGTTTAGCCACCTGGATAAGTGAAATGAGTACAATCGAACCTGTACAAAGTTTACTAACACGCCTGCGATTTGACTTGATACCAACCGGTATTTTCGAAGCACAAAACACCGAAACACTTAAAGGAAAGCGATTTGCAATAGCCCCGGACAATGGCACACAAACAGCGGCAATTAAAACGATATTGGAACAACATGGTGCAATTGCACAATTGGTTCATACGGATGAGGATTTGACGCTCTTTGATGGACTGATTATTTCTGATATAGGCTCTGCTACTGTCAAACATAGTATCATCGACCACGTTGCTTTGATTAAAAAAATGGATCTTGAAAAAGCACAATGGATTTATTTGATCTCAGATATCCCGGCACATATTGAAAAATTAGAAGACACCCGTGCACTGCGTCACTATCAGGGTTATTCCGGCTTATTCAAAAGTTTAGCCCGTGAGTATGAACAAACCAACTGCAGGCTGATCAGTCTCAATACTCCACAGGAAATAGATCAAATAGCCGAAATTACATTACGCGAGATCCTGACCGCAGACCAATCTGCTGAAGTCATTTACAAGCACGATCAACGACATAAAGTCGACATCATACCTTCACCCATGTTAACGGCTCTTGACCAGGCACACATTCACCTTGATCAAAAATCGGTTGTTTTAGTTCTTGGCGGAGGACAGGGTATTACCGCTGAACTGGTAAAACATATGTCGGCAGCTTATCCGTGTACCTATATCCTTGTCGGCAGATCAACAGATCCAAGAGAAGTTAACACCGATTCAAAAGAATTAGGGTTGATGAAATCGCGGGAAGAAATCAGAAGTTACCTCATCAAGACCGGTAATTTTACTACACCACCCCAAATTGAAAAAGAGACCTCGCGCATTTTCAAAAACAATCAGATCCTGCGTACCATTCACGATATGGAACAATTGGGAAATAAAGTAGTCTATCGATCCTTAGATGTTTGTGATGAAGAAGGATTGACTCAGCTTCTCCATGATATTTATGAACAATACGGCCAATTAGATGGTGTCATTCATGGTGCAGGTCTTTTGGAGGACAAACTTTTCAAACAGAAAACAACCAGTTCATTTGAACGTGTTTTTGACACAAAAGTAAAGCCCTTACGTGTCCTGGCAGAACAATTGCGTTCAGATTGCCAATTTGTAGTCTTGTTTTCAAGCATCGCTTCTGTCTATGGCAACAAAGGCCAGACCGATTATGCAGCAGCAAATAGTGTGTTGGATGATTATGCCAATGCATTAAACAAAAGGTTAAAAGGAAAAGTAATCTCGATCAACTGGGGGCCATGGAAAGGTGCAGGAATGGTTTCTACCTCATTGGAAAATGAGTACGAACGCCGCGGAATTTCACTGATCCCATTAGAAGAAGGAAAAGAGCTGTTTCTTAACGAAATCAAGTATGGAACAGAAAGTCAGGTATTAATCATGTCCGGTAAAAATTGGTAAAAAACCTCTGTATTCGTCTATTATGAAAAAAACAGATATCGCTATTATAGGTTTATCCTGCCTGTTTCCCGGAGCAAAAGACGCGGAAGCATTTTGGCAGAATATCATCAATAAAGTCGACTCGACGCAAGCAGCTCCGGCTGAACGTATCGATCCTATCCACTTTAGCGATAGCAAGCAAACTATGGATCGCTTTTATTGCAATCGGGGCGGCTTTATTCCTGATTATGAATTTGACCCTACCGCCTTTGGTATTTTACCTCTTGCCGTTGAAGGCACTGAACCCGATCATTTGTTAACACTGGATCTCGTTCAGAAAGCCTTAGAAGATGCAGGAATATTCCAAAAAAAAGTTTCATTGGAACGAACCGGAATTATCATCGGAAAAGGAAATTACACAGGCCCTGGAGCTACACGTGCCATTGAAATTGTACGTACAGGCGAACAAATCTCTTCCTTATTACAAGAACTATTGCCGGAGGTATCTTCAGCCGATATTGAAAAAGTAAAACAGGCCTTTCAGAAACGTAAAGGACGGTTTTCTGCAGATACAGCCATGGGATTAATCCCAAACCTTGTGGCCTCATTAGTCTCCAATCGATTCAATCTTGGAGGTGTTGCTTTCACCGTGGATGCAGCCTGTGCAAGTGCTCTTCTGGCTGTAGATCATGCCGTACAGGAGTTACAGCGTGGCCGTAGCGATATGATGATTGCGGGAGGAGTACATACAGGTCAAAATGCTGCATTTTGGAGCATCTTTAGCCAATTGGGAGCCTTATCGCATCAACAGCAAATCAAACCCTTTAGTGAAGATGCCGACGGATTGCTCATTGGAGAAGGCTGCGGTTTCGTTGTTTTAAAGCGACTGGAAGAAGCGGTACGCGATCAGGATAAAATTTATGCCGTCATTAAAGGTGTAGGCGTGAGCAGTGATGGCAATGGAACAAGTGTCATGAGTCCTTCCGTAAAAGGTCAGTTAAAAGCTTTAGAACAAGCATGGGCACACGCCAATTTAGATAAAGAACAAATCGGTTACCTCGAAGCTCATGGCACCGGAACTCCGTTGGGAGATAAAACAGAACTGCAAACTCTGGCGCAATTTTTCGGTAAAGACGAAACAGCTGTACGTGCCGGTATAGGATCTGTCAAATCCAATATAGGTCATGCCATGCCAGCTGCAGGAATCGCAGGTTTAATCAAGACCTGTCTGGCCTTGCATCACGACATATTACCCCCTACCTTATATTGCGAAAACCCTACTGCCGCCCTGCAACTCACCCGGTTTACCCCTATACAGGAAGCTAAAAACTGGTCGCAAACCGGTTTACCAAAAATCGCAGCAGTAAATGCATTTGGCTTTGGAGGTATCAACGCCCACGTAGTTCTGGAGGGGTATGATATCCCTAAAAAAGACGAAGTATTGTTGCTTGCAAGACCAACACGTGAAGCCTTGCTTACGGCACTACAGGATAACGATACTGCCACAGGAGAGGGCGATTACCGTATTGCGCTCTTTGATCCAACACCCGAACGCATCCAAAAGGCAATCAAAATTGTGTCTAAAAATAATGCCTGGCGCAACAAACAAGATATATGGTACACCTCCACTCCCCTTTTACAGGATGGTGGCAAAGTTGCCTTTGTATTCCCGGGACTCGATGGTTTAGCAAAAGGCGAAGTCGCAACAGTCAGTCAATATTTTGGATTGACAGCTCCCATAGAAACAGCCGGTGAAGGACTGTTGAACGAAGCATTAGGTGTTTTTAACAATTGTGGTATACTCGATAGTGCTTTAAAAAAACTGGGGATCTATCCGGATATGAATGCCGGACATAGTTTGGGAGAATGGTTAGCGGGATATGCATCAGATCTGGCCGAAGCAAGTACTGTCAAGGATCTGATCGATGTACTTGATCCAAAAACATTTGAACTAAAAGACTCTAAATTTATTGCCATTGGAGCAGGTCTGGAAGATGTAGCTCCTTTGATTGAACAAATTCCGAACCTCTATGTTTCAAATGATAATTGTCCACATCAGGTAATTCTGTGTGGTACCCTTGCGGCACTCGAAGAATTGACGCCTTTGTTAAAATCAAAACAGATCTTTCATCAGATTTTACCCTTTCAATCCGGGTTTCATTCCCCTTTTGTTGCCGATAAACTGGAGGTAATTTTAGCGGGGATGGAAAAAGTTCAATTCCAAAAAACAAAAATCCCGTTGTGGTCGGCCACTACACTCCTGCCTTATCCGGCAGATTTGCAGTCCATCCGTCAACTAAGCGCCGAACATCTTGTTCAGCCAGTACGATTCCGTGAACTGACCGAAAAACTTTATGATGAAGGAGTACGTGTTTTTATCCAGATCGGTACGGGCGGATTAATTGGGTTTATTGATGATACCTTAAAAGGGAAAGCCTTCAGCACACTTGCTTCAAGTGTAGCCACCCGAACAGCACTTGCCCAGTTGCAACGGGTAGTTGCCGCATTATTTGTAGAAGGCAAAGTTCTGGCACTCGATTTTTTAGACATCCAAAATCACAGAAAAGCAGTACCAAAAAAAGGTATAAAATTACAATTAGGATCACCTATCATTCGTGATTTTGAAGCTATAAAAAACCTGCGAAAATCTATCAATACCGTACGTCCAAGAGAGGTTTTTACCAAAACGGCAGCAAAAGTAAGTCACCCCTTAGTTCAGGCCTTTCAGGACAATATCGCCGATATGATCCGAATGCAGGAAGAAGTATTGGACGTCTTTCAAAATCATACACAAACGGCTGTTGCTGCACCTGTTTTAATAAAAAAACAACTGATCGACAGTCGTTTTTCAAAAACACTACAGGTCAATTTGGTTACACATCCCTATCTAATTGATCACAGCCTTTTACGACAACCCAAAGGCTGGTCGGAGGTTGCCGATATGGAACCTGTGATTCCAATGACCATGATCTTTGAAGTATTGGCAGAAACAGCACTGGCAGAACAACCGGAGACAAAAATTCACAAGATCATGCACGTCAGTGTATTTCAGTGGATGAACGTTGCCACGCCTTTTGAAAAAACAATAAAAGGCGTTTGGCGCTCCAACCATCACGCCTATCTGGATATAGAGAATTTTGCCAACGCCGAAATCTTTTTAGCAGCCTCACATCCGCAACCACCTGTCTTTGATCTTTCGATAGGCAAACGATTACCGATTGAGCGAACTCCTTTAGAAATCTATGAGAAGCATATGTTTCATGGTGATGCTTATCAAGGTATTACAGCTATATCGGCTGTTGGAGAAAAAGGTATTGCAGGACGGATAAAAGGAAATGGCGGTAAGGGTTCCTTATTGGACAATGCAGGACAATTATTTGGATTATGGTTACAACTCACCTTAACCAAAGATCGCATTGCTTTCCCGGTAAAAATCAAACAAATTGAATTCTTCGAAGACATGCACGATCAGGATGGCGAATTTGAATGTACCTGTATACTGACGGAATTAAACGATGAATTTGCAATCGCTGACATTGTACTGGAGAGAAACGGAAAAGTATGGTGCTCAATAAAAGGATGGCAAAACCGCAGATTAGAAATTGACGAAGCGTTGTGGAATGTTTCCATGTCGCCACTCCATAACCGTCTGTCAGAAGAAATCGCCCCGGAAGTCTTTTTCTTTCATCAGGCCTATTCCCGTGTATCTTCCTGGGATTTTATACTGAAACGTTATTTCAATCAAAGGGAGAAACAATACTATCAGGAACTCCTGCCCAACCGCAGAAAGAACTGGATGGTAAGTCGTGTAGCGGTAAAAGACGCCGTACGCCATGTATTGAGTGAACAGAAAAATCAACCCAGTTACCCCATAACCTTTGAAATTTATTCTGATAAAGCGGGCAAACCTTATCTCAAAGGGAATGCCACAGAACAGATCGAGATTTCATTGGCCCATAAAGGAAAAGATGCGGTAGCCATTGCACGGCAGGATAAAGCTGTGGGTATCGACATGGAAATCATAGCCGAACGCAGCTCTGAATTTTATCAATTGGTCTTCACCGATACAGAATCAGCCTTATTAAAAGAACGCGATCAGGCGGAATGGACGACCCGCTTTTGGGTAGCCAAAGAAGCTTATAGCAAATTATTAGGCACAGGGCTACAAGGAAACCCAAAAAAATACGAAGTAAAACGCATACAAGGCGATCATCTGTGGATCGATCAAATAGAAATCAAAACAGTCAAACACCAAAACTATATCATCGGATGGACACTTTAAACACGACATTAAAAAGGAATCATGAGGAGTTATTTACCCTTTTAAAGGGTTTTATTACAGAAATTATCGGTGAAGAATTTGTAGAAGAGATGGATATCACGCCAGACAGTTCGTTCACTAAAGATCTGGAAATGGACAGTATAGAGATTGTTTCTTTTTCAGAAAAAATCAAAACACACTTTGGTGATCAAATTGATTTCACGGGTTGGCTGTCTGCTATGGATTTGGATCAACTGATTAATCTTGATCTGAATAACATCATCAATTATATCTACGAATGCCAGTAATTACTGTTAACCATAAAAAAGTTCACGTACAGGAACTAAATAAAGATGCCGAAGATACCGTGGTACTGATCCACGGTATGTTCAGTAATCTTTCTATTTATTATTTCAATATTGCTCCTATTTTGGCGCAGCATTTTCATGTGGTCATGTACGATCTAAAAAGTCATGGCAGGAGTGAGCGCGTATTAGAAGGATACGATTTAAAAACTATGGCATCCGATTTAATCGCAATGATGGATTACCTCCAAATCAAAAAAGCAAAACTTGTGGGTTATAGTTTTGGAGGGCTTATTGCACTCCAAACCGCATTGATAGCCCCTGACCGCTTAGAGCAATTGGTGGTCATCGAAGCACCGGATCCGCAAGATGAAAAAGCGCGAGATGTTATCGAAGCGTACAGCAAGGAATTTCTCGAACATTACGTAGCCAATTTTACGGACACCACAAAAATAAAAATGGGAAAAAGACAGTTGGAAAAAAACCATCGGTTGTATGAATTTTTATTCAACCAAACCAGCATCAAAGCTGATATGGTTAAAGAAAAGCATTTTCTGCATCAGCTTGCTATTTCCAACTTACCCCTATCTACCCTGTTGTTATATGGATCGACTTCCAATTGCAAACCAACAGGAGAATGGTTGCAATCTAAAATCGGTACAGCCGAACTAAAACTCATCGAGGGAGATCACAATATTCCCATTCAGGACCCCATTCAGATAGCAGAAATTATTGTTCAATTTTTAACTAACCCTTTATTACAAAACTATGGCTAAATTTGTATTTGTTGTTCCCCCGCTAACAGGTCATGTCAATCCAACCTTGAGCATTGGCGCCGAACTTTTAGAAAGAGGACATGAAGTAGCGTGGATCAGTCTTGACCAAAATTTAAACGCCAAACTTCCTGAAGGCGGACAACTGTTGCTTATTCAATACGATCAGACAGACGAAGAAAAAAGAGAGAGCGAACAATACCTGGATATCATTTCAAAAAAGATCGTTTACGGCATTGATAGCATCAAGTTTTTATACGAAGAAGTACTGATTCCTTTAAACAGACATTGCTATAGAGGAATCGTTAAGCTCCTGGAAGCTTACGAACCCGATTTAGTCATTGGCGATCATCAATTATTTGCTGCGGCAATTGCGGCAAAAAAAGTGAATCTTCCTTATGCGACCACTGTAACAGCCCCCGCAGCAATCAAAATTGTCAGCGAGCTGCCGAAGGTACATGAATGGGAAGAAAAGCAGATCATAGCGCTGCAGGAAGAACTTGGTGTACAGGAAAACCGATCACTGGATTGTTCGGAGCTACTTACTTTGGTGTTAACTTCCCCCTATTTCTTTGGAGAAATGGATCTCGCTTCCAACTATAAATTTACAGGTCCGGTAATAACAGAACGTCGTTTAGCTTGTGCTTTCGATTGGGAGCAGCTGAAAAGTAATCCCAGGAAAAAAATCTTAATCAGTATCGGTACCACATTCGACCACGAGCATAAAAAAGCATTTTTTCAGAAAGTAATCGACGCTTTTCAGGATGAAGAGCTGACGGTTGTCGTTGTTTCAGATCCGGCTCTATTTGATCAATGGCCTGATAATTTTATGGTCTATTCGCAAATCCCACAATTGGATTTGCTGCCGCATTTAGATGCTGTAGTTTGCCATGGCGGACACAATACGGTCTCAGAAGCCCTTTCACAGGGTCTGCCGCTCGTTGTTATTCCAATTGCATACGATCAATCACATGTTGCGGGACGTGTTGTACGTACCGGTGCTGGTGAACGTCTCAATTTTAACCGATTTAAAGCCAATCACCTCAGAAATAGCGTTCATACTATCCTGAATCAGCCACAATACCGTGAAGCCGCCCTCAAAGTTCGTCAATCTTTTATAGAAGTAGGCGGAACGAAAACCGCAGCCGATCTTCTTGAAAACGCCATAGCCCCTACCCAATCGGCTGTTGAAACTCCGGCCAAATTTCTTGTTGTTGTCCCTCCCTTTTTTGGACATATCAGTCCAACATTAAGTATAGGTGCCAGTTTATTGGCCCGTGGTCATGAAGTCAAATGGTTTGGCATTACGCCATTGGCGGACGAACATATTCCAACGGGAGGAAGCTATATCTATCCCGAGAAGGATCTTATCCCCTTTCAGGACGAACTTAAGCGCATCTTAAAACGACAAGATGACGGCCCTTCTTGTTCCGGACCGGAAGTCATGAAATTAGCACTCGAAGAAACCTATGTTCCCTTTGCTAAAATGATGATGCCGGGATTGGAAACACTACTCGGTCACTGGCAACCTGATGTCATCATCAATGATTGTATCACCTTTGGTGGAGCTTTATTTGCCCATAAACATCGTATACCCGTTGTAACCACAACCCCTGTACCACCAGATGTAATGGGTGACACAGAGAAAAGTTCACCAAAAATATTTGAATGGCAGCAAAACCTAATCAAAGGGTTACAAAAAGAAGTGGGTATTCTTGATGAGGGTATCTTTATACATTCTCATCAATTAAATCTGGTGTTCACCTCGCAGGCCTTTGCAGGTTTTGAAACTGTACCCTCGCACATGAAATTTGTAGGGCCGGTAAAAGGCCGTCCCAACAATAGTCCTTTTGACTGGGAACGATTGGCAGCCAGCACTACACCTAAAATATTTGTGTCATTGGGTACTTTATTAGTGGACATCCGAAAAGCTTTTTTTGGTAAACTTATTGAAGCCTTTGCAGACCAGCCCGTTACTATAATTGCAGCAACACCGCCCGAAATATTTGAAAAATGGCCCGATAATTTTATCGTAAATGGTTTTGTCCCACAATCCACTTTGATGCCTCATATAGATATGGTGATCTGTCACGGCGGTTTTAATACGGTGAACGACACCTTTACTAATGGTCTGCCTATGTTGATTACCCCCATCGCTTACGATCACTTCCATACCGCAAAGCTGATTGAACAGGCCGGCTGTGGAATCAGTATCCGATACAAACGACTTCGAATAGAAGCACTGAGAGAGACTGTCTTTGAACTGTTGGAAAACCCTAAATACAGAAATGCCGCCAAAGAAGTTCAGACCGCTTTCCTAACCGCAGGCGGTAATGATCAGGCGGTTGCCTTATTGGAAGATTTTGTAAAACAAGAACGTTCGGTACTAGCTACACTATAAAATATGAAAAGAAGATTGTTATTTGGAGAGCGCATGTTATTGGGCGAAGGAAAAGACCCCTTCCATGTCGTTATTCCTTTTCGACTGCGCGGTGTATTTGCCGAAAAAGACATTCAGGATGCTTTGGGCAGACTTCAGAAAAAACATCCCTGGTTACGGGCATGCATTCATCTTGATGAGCAGAACGTCCCCTGGTTTGAAGTCTCTAAACTAACGAATCCTATTCCGATCCGTATAGTGGATCAAAAAAGCGAAGAGGACTGGCAACAAGAAGCTATGCAGGAATGGCAAACCCCCTTTGATTACAAAAATAAACCTTTGATCCGCCTGGTGTGGATCAAAGGAAACGATCGTTCCGATATGTTGCTGGTCTTTCATCACTGCCTGTGTGATGGCGGTGCTGCCATGACTTTAATTCATGAATTTTTAAAAGTATTGGATGATCCGACAGCAGATATAGGCACTGAAAATCCTATTTTAGGTATTCAGGACGTTGTTCCTGCCCCTATTTTAACAAATAACAGGCAAAAGTTTAAGGCAAAAATGATTGGCCGATTGGCAACATTAGCGATCAAATGCATTCCCGTCGGCAAAAAAGCAATTGATAGGCAAACCGACTATTTGATTCATTGGAAACTAGACCCTGGCACGAGTCAGCAGCTAATTTCCCACTGCAAATCGCTAGAAATCACGGTCAATACTTTTTTAAGTGCTATCGTTCTGGACACCTTTAAAAAAGTACGCGGAAACAAAGCCTTTAATAAGATTTCCTGTCCGGTAGATATCAGGCGTTTCGCTCCACAGGTCAAAGAAGATCATATTTTCGCCTTCGGTTTGATGATCGTCATGTCATCCAATCCCAAACTTGATTTCTTAGACAATTTGCGTGTCATGCAAAATGATGTAGACCGCAAAACAGCCAAACTTAATCCTTATATCGTCCTGATGGTTATGGAATCTGCCCATAATGCATTAAATAACTTTACAAAGCTTTTAAAACGGGGCAAGTCGTCCAATGATTGTATGTTTTCCAACCTCGGACGTATTCAGATACCTCATCAATACCAATCCTTTACCGTGGAAGCTATTATCAGTCCAACCGTCATTGGACCATTGGGCAATACAACGACCATACTCACCTCTACTTATCAAGGTGTTATGGACTTCACCTTTATGGGAAGCGAAGGTTATTTGCCTTATCAAGAAGCCTTAGCCATTCGTGATGAAATAATTGATTCTATTAAACGCCGACTAAATTATCAAGCAGCCTCATGATCAAACGAAAACTCTTATTAGTGGAACGAATCATGTATATTGATCCCACTACACCTTTAAACTGTGTATTTACTGCAAAAATCAAAGGTGAAATTTCGAAGGAACAGATCGAAATTGCCTTAGCAAAAATCCAAAAGAAACACCCGCTGCTTCGTGCTGCAATTGACTTACAGGATAAGCAACATCCTGTTTTTGTGGTCAAAGAAAATATGAAACCAATTCCGCTTCGGATCGTAAAACGTCAAACCGATACCCATTGGCTGGAGGAATCTGAGCAGGAATGGTACAGGCCGTTTAAAGCGGAAGACTCCCCTTTGGCTCAATTGGTATGGATCAAAGGAGAAAAATTTTCCGAACTGTTATGGGTATCGCCACATTGCATCTGCGATGGAACGAGCATGGTAAGTTTGATGCAGGAATTACTGGCTTTAATAGATGATCCGACTCTTGATCTAGAACCTTATGAATTGTTCCAATCGGTAAACCATTTTTTATCACCACAGTTTGATCTTCAAAAAAAAGAACGCAAAGCAAAGCTATTTTTACTTCTGGGAAAATGCTTCTTTTTACTGCAGCGAAAAAATAAAAAAAGAAATCTCGGAAAAAATTATGCCATTCACTGGAAATTAGACCCGGCAGACTCAGCTGTTGTCACCCAGAAATGCAAAGACAATGGTATTTCTGTACATGCCATTCTGTGCACAGCCTTTATGCAGGCTTTTCAGGACGTGCAAGGCAAATCAGCAAAAGAAAAAGTAATTAGTCCGATAGATATCCGCCATTTTATTCCTGAAATCAAAAAAGATCATATGTTTGCCTTTGCCCCAACCGTAGAATTGTCCTTAAAAAAGAAAACGCCTCAGGCACTGGATCAGGCGAAACAAATCAAAAAGGAGCTTACTCAAAAAATAGAAAAAATGGACGCCCGGGAATTGTTATGGATGGGAGAACAAATGCACCCGCTGGCCCATCGCATGATTGCGCTGCTAAAATCAAGCCGGGGCGCACACGATCTGACACTTTCTAATATGGGGAACCTTCAGATTCAAAATACTTACAACAATTTCATTCTGGAAGATATCTTTAGTCCGACAGTAGCGTTTCCGTGGTTAAATTCAAACACTTTAGTTACGACTAGCTATCGCAATCAAATGGACTTTACGCTGATGTCTAATCAGGATTTCCTGCCGAAACAAGAAGCCTTAAAAATTAAAGATAAGGCCATCGAGTTGTTGACTTTATCCCTTTAAATTACGTATGACAAAAGCTGCTCAGCCCAAAAAAACAACCCTCAAACGCTTTCTTCGAAAACGGGCGATTTACTATATTCTTCCTAATGTAGGTTTCAATTCTATTATTGCTTATGCCAGTTTTCAGGAATTAGGGTATACTCATTTTTTTGCCGGTCCCCAAAGCTTAGCGCGTTTAACATTGCCAATGGCGCTGTTTTTACCTGTAATCCTGACAATGGATATCATCAAACGGGTTATTGTAGCCGCCGAACAAAAAGCAATCGAAGTGGCAATAGACCCTAAGCTGAATAAAAACAGGTTTATAGCCAAATTATGTCTGATACACGGCATTATAACCAGTTTATTGGTATTAGCGGTATTACTCGCTGCGCAGCAGAGCCTAACGGTTGACCGTAAATTAGACCCTACCCTTATGGCCCTACTTGATGCTGTTCTAGCAGGCGTGCTTTCGATATTGTTTACCTATCTTCCCATATACAGGCTGAAAAAACATTTACATGCCCCTTTACCAAAGGTGCAGCTAAAGGAGGCTGAACAGTACCAGGAAGCTTAATATCGGCACAGATGACCTGCTGCATTGGAAGAAACTTTACAAAGATGGATAATGTTTTTGCTTTAAAATTACTATTGCCCGTATTAATTGGGGCCATCTATTATTGGCTTCGGATCTAATTTGAATTTATTGGTTTTTGCATTAAATGTAATGGTTAAATAACCGCCCATTCTTCCAACATCATTCCAGACAATCAACTCTTTTTTCTTATTATCGGTTATTTCAACGTTATCGAAAATTATAGTTCTTATGTTACCGGTTAAGGTTTTTATTTTTGAAAAATCAATTATTTGAAAAACAGTATTGTCTTTTTTATGGATTATTTTCAGTTTGTCCATTTGTGCTTTATCGTAATTGCTCTTTTTGGAATATACACCAATAAAATAGAATTCTGTTAAGGAACCGGCTTGCAAAATTTCAATATCGTTAAATTCATTTTCTTCTATTTGATCAATTAAAATAGAAGTATTGGTTAATTGTAACGGCAAATGCTGATTGGTCGAAAGATTCGTCCAAACGCCAACACATTTCTCTTTAGAGAATTCAAACTCAAATATAGCGGTGTATTTTTCATTACTGATTTCATATAATAAAATTTTATTCTTTTTAAAATCAATTACACCTTCAAGTCTGATTGGGTTGTTATGGCTGTCATATTTATAAACTCCAATAAGATTGAAGTCTTTTTTCTTTTTTTCTCCAAAATAGCCATCCTTAATTTGGAAGGAAAGGGAAATAGGATATTTATCAATTTTACCTTTGTAGCTAAAACATTCGTACCAGCCTGCATAAGTTTTTGTTACGGCCATTAAAACTATCAAAATTGCAAATATTGACTTCTTCATATTCATTTTTTTACTTTCTTTGACTTTGTAGATTAGTACGTAATGCTTAGTCCTACTTAGCAGTGATTTTTAATAGCGTCTACACTTCTATTGAAATCGAACATCCCAATAACATTGTTAATGCCGATTGTCACATTGAATAAAAATCTCCTCATTTGATTTGTCAATAATTGAAATTTCCGGGCATCCAAAAGAATAATATTCAAACCCAAAAACAACAGCTGGTTTATTTTTAAAAAGTTTTCCGGCCCACTGATTAACTTCGTTGTCCCCCTCTTCATAATTCAAAGGAGCAGGAGAAGTACCTTCACTTTGACTGTAAAGCTTTTCAATGATGATGGCTTTTGTTTTAGCATCAGCCACTAAAAGACGTCTGCAAAAAATTGTTTTATTAGTATCTAAATAGTCTTGCAAAAAATACTGATAATCGGCTGTTTTAAACGCGTAAGTATTACCTGTTAACTTGTTTTTCAACAAAGCACGATCTTCACTTTTCATTGGTTTTGACGGATATTCTTTACTGCTAACTTTTTTCCAGTCCATTGGCTTTAAACCTTCTTTCGAAAATGGATTTTCTTTCCCCACATATACGAATGCAGCTCTAAAATAGTCACTGAATCCGTTTAAATATTTCTTATTGATTTCAAACCCAATCATAAAATCATAGTTGTGATACGGCCAATCTCCCTCTGAAGAATACCCATTTAACATAGCAGCAGTTTTCAGGTTTTTCACAACAAACGAAACCAATTTGCGCTTCGCATAATCGAATATAAAAACAGAATCGGTTTCGGATATATTGGTTTTAGATAAAAATCTTTTTCGGTAATTTTTATCAAAAGTAAAATACTGAGCATCGTATTTTCCCAGTTTTTCGATGTTAGGTAAAACAAGCGTGTCCTTTTCGTCATTCACAGGATAAATATCCGAAAGCGAAACAAAAGCAACATCACTGCTGTCTTTCGGAGTTAAAGTGAATAAATTGATATTTTCCTTTTTGAGCCCTGCTTCTTCTCCTTTTGGTATAGAATCG
This sequence comes from Flavobacterium sp. T12S277, assembly GCF_048514875.1. Lineage (NCBI taxonomy): Bacteria > Pseudomonadati > Bacteroidota > Flavobacteriia > Flavobacteriales > Flavobacteriaceae > Flavobacterium > Flavobacterium sp. T12S277. Next base: position 99,369 of record NZ_JBLYEG010000016.1, read on the forward strand.
GTTTCAACCTGAGTATTTTCAGCTAAACCCGATTGGGCACTTTTAAGGTTTTCTTTTTTATTGCAGGCAAAAAGCAAAATCAGTAAGGAGGCAGACAAGAGGCGGGTTATTTTCATTTCTAATGCTGTTTAGGTATATTATAAGATGGATTAATTTAAGTGTGTATTTTGAGATTGGCTATCAGTCTGTTTTATGGTTTTTCTGGATATAAATCTTTTAAAGGAATGACCACGCCATTTTTAGAAATTTCACATTGGGGATAAGCATTTTTATGCACTCTCAATGTCAAAATTATAGCGTCAGATGCATCGGTTTCATTTAGTTTTCGGAAAGCATTTAAAATTTCAATTGGTCTCAATTCGTACTGAATATTGTATTCTCTTTTGTTTTTATTTTTCCAATAAATATAAAATACTTTCGGAATATTTCGAACTACAGCTGTATCATTTTCTTCTAAAATTTCAACTCTTTCCTCTTTAAAAGAATACGCATCAACGCTCGTTACTACATCCTGTTCTTCCTTTTCGATCTTCACAGCCCATTTGTATTGATTTTGAAGCAAGTCTGAATAATCGGTAATATTCTCAATACTTTCATAGCGATTGTACTTTTCTCCTAACGATTTTTCATAAACCAGCATGTCTAAATCTCCGGTAGTTTCTTTAGCAGTAAATGTTTCTATCAGTTGCGATTCAGCATTTTCTTTCTCATCCTCTACTATTTTCAAAAGGATTTTACCTTTAGGCTGTATTTCTAAAATTAAAATGGGAGTCACCTTCTTTTCATCCACCCAATCTTTTATTTTTTTATAGGGAACCGGGCTGGTAAGCCGATAAAATTTACGTTCGTCTATCGAAAAATATTTCAGGTTTAAAGAATCGGGTAAAAGTTCTTTGTACCAAATTTTAAAATGAACGTAATCTTCACTTTTAGCGCTTGTTAGCAGTTTTGATTCAGAATCAATACCACTTTCAGATTGGTTGAAATTATTAAAAAAAACGGCTTCTATAATTCTGATACCATTGGAATTTTCTGCTAAAGAATCGCCTGCTGTACTGTGAATTTCTGCTTTCCACAATAGCTTATCCTGTTCTTTATTTTTAAATCTTACACCAAAATTGAGGATCACAAATGCTCCTAAAATTATAGCTAAGAAAATGTTGATATAATCTAATCTTGTTGTTTTCATGTGCTTTTAATGTTGATATGCTCCTCCTAAAGCCATAAAAAAAGACAATGCTCCAAATATGATAATGGAAGCAATCAGAAGAAATATTGAAAAGTATCGAAATGCCTTTTTATAGGCAATATCTTTAACAAAAGCCAAAATCAAAAGCGCAATTACAGGAACTATAAAACAAAAAACAAGCATAACCAGCTCTGAATATCCGGACGATGGCACTATCAAATTGGTATAATCTATATAAGAATAGACTAGTATTTCTATAGCAAACAATAGGAAAACGGTAATAAAAGGGTTGCTTCTCATTGATGAATTGTGTTTAGGCTTAAAAATTTTACTTTTCCAATTTTACAAATGATAAATATTTTTCATCGCATTGTGTAAAGTGTTCGTATTCATTCATGGCGTTTCCATAATTCTGAATTTGAATTTTATTTGCGCTGTACATCCCTCCCATCTTTCCAAAAGTGAGATAGACAACATGATCGCTTTCTTCCTTTTTAAGTTTTCCTTTTGAGATCACTTTATTCTTATCCAAAACTAAAAAGAAATACACGCCCGCTTTCTTTTCAATTTTAATTTTAAATCTCGAATTTTCGCAGGAGGTCAGGACATAAATGCCTGTAATTTCCTGATCGGCGTTATCTCTAAATTTGTCTTCGATCCGATAAATACTTTTAAAGCTGACTAATGATAAAAACACCACCACTAGTAGGGCACTGAAGGCTATTTTTTTATTTTTCATTTATTATTATTTTTTAAGCTTTCCTAATAAGTTCGAAAACCAAACTATCTTTTAGCGGTTGCGTTTATTTTATTCTGGTATAGATTTTTCCCTTCCAAAACATTATTTTTTCCGGATTTTCAGGATGGTCAAACTTCATATCAAATTGGGCTTTTAAGATTCCTTTTTGCATGGCTTTTTTGTCCATCTTTATATTGCCATCCTTACACAAATAGGTTCGCTTTCCATCAGCAATACTATTCAATTCAATTCTTGGATTACGAATGACATTATTGACAACATAAAAGTGCAACGCAGAATGGGTAGCCACATTGGTCAGTGTATAACATTCAATGCTGTCTTTATTCAATCGTTTTGCGATTATTTCGGTAGCGCCAGCGTACTCATAACACCAGGCTTCACATTTTAAGCTCTGTTTTCGTGAAAAAGAAAAATCGCCATCGAGATTCTCAATCCATTGTATCTCGAAATCTTTGAAAGGAAACAGGCAAAAAACAAGGCTGAATAAAAGAGCTGTGTATTTCATAAGAATTTTGAATTAGTATGATACGAATTTTAAAAACAGACCAATCCCGATTTGATGTTTATCATTAACACCTGCCTAATCGTTGCTTTTATTTAAATTCACTAAGCTTATCATTGCCCAAATCATATTCGTAAAGTTTATCCGTATCGCCATCGTAATACAGCCATTGCATAATAGTAAAACGATTTTCAAATTCATAACCAATTCCCATAACTGTAAAATCCTTGTTTTCTCTTTGTTGATTTTCTATGGAATAACTAATTTGCTCTTTATTTTTGAGATGTAGCTGCAAAAGTTCATTTTTGGAATTGGCTATGTAATATTCCGTCAATAAATAAATCTTATCTAAAAAACCTCTTGAATAATCATTCTCTTTACCCCAATGGTATTTAAATTCTTTCTTGTACTCTTTTCGCATTTTAGAAACATTTCCATCTTTGATTTTCCTAACCGAAATCAACCAATCCTCAAGCATTGGAGTTTCTCCATCACCCGCAACATAAATGGTGTCTTTCTTCCATTGAATTTCACAAACATCTCCTCTTAATAAACTCCTGTCCTGATTTTTATCATTGACAAAGCTGTACAATTCATCTCCTTTTTTTGCAAAGAGAGAAGTGTAATCTCCATCGTCATTGTAATCTGCAAATTCAAAAATATCCTTAAAAACTTCTTCTTTTGCCTGAGCAATTTTAGAGTCCGTTTGTTTGGTATCCGATTTATGCTGATCTGTATTTTTTATCTCGTCTGTGTTTTTTGCTTTGTTTTCACAGGATTGCAGAGCAAAACTTAAGATGATGATGATGGATAAAAATAAGCTCTGGTTATTTCTCATTGTTTTTCTTTTGGTTGTTGATGGAAGGTCTTTTTTGTTTTACTATTTCGTATTTGAGTTAAAGTACTGTCTGACAGCCTTGGATTTTAAGGAGTTATTATTTTACAAAAATTCCTGAGAACAGCTTGTCTTTGTCAAAATTCAAGGTTGTTTTGTACCCTCCATTTTTAATTTCAATATAGTTTGCGAATTTTAATTCTTCATAGTCAATTATTGATTTTTTGTCAAATAATTTGACTACGTCATCGAATTTCATCCCTACTTTCAATCCATTTTCAAATGAAATTTCAACCTTTCTGAAGTCATTTATAGCATACCCTGCAATTCGGTTTTCTTTTTTATTCTCAGGATTAACTTTACTGGCGGATAAATAAAAATAAAAGTCATGGTATTCATCCTGATACATAATTTCATTTACATTTCCGGTACTTCCATCAATTTCCTCCATTCGTTCAAAATTTTTGTTCGTCTGAGATTTTGCAAAATCCTCTTCAGTTGATTTTCCCGTAATTAGATTATTTACATTCCAGTTTTTATCAATTTTTATAATGGGTTTGTTTTTAGTATCCTCCGGTTTGGTACTGTTTTTTGTTAATTCTTTGGTGTATTTTTCGCTATCACAGCCACCAAAATCAATGAGTCCGTTGAAAGTGTCCCAATAACAAGTAGTAGATAAATTGGTATTGTTCAGGATAATGAGTCTGTCATAATCGGGTGCGAAAAAAATATATTTGTTTTCCTTTTTCAGATTCCAATACAAACCATTGGCCGTATTGGCATTTCTTGTACCCTTACCGTATTTTAACTCTATTTTCTTTAAAATTTCCGATTTTAAACCCTGAGTTTTCATTTCTATTCTCAGTCCGTAAATTTTACTTTCTGCATTAAAACTGAGCAAAGTGCTCTTTAATTCGTCTTCATTTTTGATTGGTTTTAAATCAATATGACCACCGCCAAATCTTGAAATACTATCTGTTTTGAGTTTTTCGGAGTTTATTTGAAAAAAGACTTTTTGCCCTTCCAGATCAATTCCTTCAAAACTATATTTTTCAGATTCTTTTACTTCAATCAACAAACAAAACGGGTATTCAACAGTTTCAACGCCAATAAGCAACTTGTCATTGAAGTTTATTACATCTTTGATGGGTTCGTTTAGATTTAATTTTAGTAAATCCATCTTCTTTTGTCCTTTGCAAGAAATCATAAATGGTAAAATTAAGAGCAATAATAAAAGTTTTTTCATTTTTAATTGGGTTAATCATTGGGTTAAAAAATTCCATTAGCGTAAAATAAAGCAATAACCAAAAGGGTTATGAACCCACTGAAAATTAGTGCTGCATTACGTAATTTATATTGTTGTCGTTTGTTAAACAGATAGATTTCAGCGAATAGAAATAGTAAAAATACAATTGAAAAAATCAAACTTAATTCAAAAATTCGATCAATTTCAGCAACAAAACTAAACCTGTCTTCTTGTAAAAATTCTGATAAAGTATAATAAGCTCCATTGTAAATTATTAGAAGAGCAATCAATACTATCGCAATTCTAATCAATATGAATTTGTGTATGTTCATAGGTTGCTATTTATCATTCTTTATGGATGCCGATTCGTTTGTTTCGTTTTTAGTATTATCGTCAATAGATCTTGGAACACAAATTTTAAAAAAAAGATAACGCGAATGTAAGTTGATATAAATTCGTATCAAACAATTGAATATTCGTAAATATTCTTTATAAATCCGTATAAACCTTTTCGGCTGTTACCTGTAATTTGGATTCGAAACTTTATTATGCTGCTTTTTTTTCCCGGTTCAATAATGAAGACTTCTGACCCGGAGAATTAAAAATTCTGAATTCTCGACTATAAAAACAGGTAGAATTACGCTTAAAAATCCAGATTTTACTGAGTTTATTTGTTACAGAATTTCATTCACCAAATGAATAAACCAAAAACTAAACTACCTGATTATGGAAAACTATTTACACGGCTTACTCGACGAAGACAACGACCCTATTATCAAGAAATACTTAGAATACATTGACGAGGGAATCCCGCATACGGGTAAATCGAAAAATGTACTGATCATTGGTGCCGGAATGGCCGGAATGGTAGCCGCAAGTCTTTTAAAACAAGCCGGTCATAAGGTTACGATAGTCGAATCAAACACCCGTGTTGGCGGCAGGATCAAGACTTTCAGGAATTCTAAACACAAAAAATATTTTGAAGACGACAATGTTTATGGCGAAGCCGGTGCGATGCGTATCCCAACCATACACAAGATGGTGCTCAAATACATTGCTAAACTCGGACTCAAAACCGAGCCTTTTTATTATAAGTCTGTCGATAAAGAACAGGCAATCGCCTATCAGGCAGACCCCACTAAACCAGAGCCGGATACTACTCGAAATTCCCTTTTGTACGTCAACCGCAAACGTGTTGTTCAAAATGAATACATCCGAAAAGATGAAGCAAAGGTTGATATAAACAAGCTACTGGGCTTTGATCTGGGGACTAGCGAAAACAGACGTGCCGACGAGTTAATGGCTGATCTCATTAATCCGCTTAAGGCTTTTATTGCCGAAAATCCCAAGAAAAACTGGCCTTTACTGATCGATCGCTATGGAGAATATTCGATGCGTCGTTTCTTAAAGGAAAATTCGATGTATTCAGAGAATGCCATCGAGATGATTGGGGTCTTACAAAATCTGGAGTCCAGAATGGCTTATGATTTTATCCAGAGTTTTATTGAGCAAAATATCATCAAAGATTCTACCACTTTTCTGGAAATTGTTGGTGGAAGCGACTTACTGCCAAATGCCTTCTTTAAAGCGCATCAGCTCGAAGAAAACACCTATTTTGATTGCAGAATGACCAAAATGAAGCTCGTTAACAACAAGGTAAAGATAGAAGTGGATATTGAAGTAGAGCGTGACTTTCAGTTTTATGAAGACGCAGGATTCAAAGCCTTAAAAACACCTGTCGGTGATCTGGAATTTGATGAAGTGATTGTCACCATCCCCTTTTCCGCATTACGACATGTGTACGTAACACCTCAATTCGATCAGCCCAAACGAAAAGCAATCCGCGAACTGCACTACGATTCAGCTACAAAAATATTGCTCGAATTTCGTGAGAAATGGTGGCAGGAAGCACCTTATAATATTGTTGGCGGCGGTACGATTACTGATTTTTCGAATCGTTTTACCTATTATCCAAGCAATGATTTGGGAAGCAAAGGACATGGTCTCATACTGGCATCCTATTGCTGGTCTGACGAAGCAAGTCGCTGGGATTCTATGGATGATGACGACAGGTATTTTTATGCCCTTAAAAACCTGGCCATCATGCACTCTGATGACGAGAAGGAACAGCAGCGCATTATCAACCTTGCCGTAATTACCTCAAGCATCAAGGACTATAAAAAGAAAGGTGGAAAATTAATTGGTGGTGCAACACAAAGCTGGATGCGCGACCCGTATGCTTATGGTGAAGCGGCTATCTTTAATCCCGGACAGTTACAATTATTGCAACGTCACATCATCTCAACCGAATGGGAAGGGAAGGCACATTTTGCCGGAGAGCATACTTCGCTGAAACATGCCTGGATTGAAGGTGCCATCGAGTCCGGAATCCGTACCGCACTCGAAGTCAACGAAAATACCGGTAACCTGAATAACCCTATTTAAGATGTCACAGCAAAAAATAACCGTTGCAAAATACCTGCAGCTACGTCTGGAGCAACTAGGACTCATGCATTTATTTGGCATTGCAGGCAATTATACTGCACCGTTTTTAAATACGATTCACGAAGACAAAAATGCAAAAATTAAAATCGTTAACGACACGAATGAAATAAACGCCGGACATTGCACCGATGCTTATGCACGTCAAAACGGTTTCGCCGCAGTAGCGGTAACCTATGGCGTGGGAGCTTTTACGCTGCTCAATTCGGTTGCAGGTTCGTATGTAGAGCACTGTCCCGTGCTTGTCATTAATGGCGCTCCAACGAACAAAGACCAACAACGAAGCCTCGTTCAGGGCATGCTGGCATCACATATGACGGGTGATATGTACAGCAACATCAATGTGTTTCGAAACGTTACGGTTGCGGCAGAACAAATCACAGGTTCATCGGATGCTCCTTATAAAATTGATGCAGTGCTGAATGCCTGTATTTTATATGGAAGACCCGTTTATCTTGAGGTTTTTGAAGATGCTTGGCGAATGGAATGCGATCCGCCTGCCACTCCATTGGTAGAAAGAGAATCCTCTAAATGTCAAACAAGTGCACGCAAGGCTGCTCAAAGAGTAGCTGCAATGGCACGCGGAAAAGAAATTATTTTCTGGGGTGGTATCGAAATCCAGCGTTACGGTATTCAAGACGAATTCCTTGATCTGATCGAAACTACCGATACCGAATTTGTGACCTCTATACTCGGAAAATCAATCGTATCTGAAAACCATCCGAAGTTTAAAGGTGTGTTTAATGGCAAGGCATCGCCAAAAGATGTCAAGGAACAATTCGAAAAAGCTCAGCTAAAAATTGGTCTTGGCGTATGGACCACAGGTAAAAACCTGGGTGGTTTTGATGTCTGGAAAGAAGATACTGTACTTGCCAATCACAGCGGGGTAAGGATTGGTGCTTCTTATGTGGCCAATGTATCGCTAAGAGACTTTATCCTATTCCTGAAAGAAGAACTTACCAAAGTTACCTTTAGCGCTTACGAAATGTATGCTGCAAAAGAACTGTCGGAATCCTTTTTTCTAGCAGATGACAGCAGTACAAAAAGAGGGAAGCCGGCGCTTACTTATGATACCTTTTTCAAGCGAATCAATACTTTTATAGACGAAAGGCACATAGTGGTTGCCGATGCGGGATTTCCTTTATTGGGTGCCCAGGGCATCCGTATTGCAGAACCTAACGGGTTCGTAGCACAGGCATCATGGCTTTCGATAGGATATTCTGTTCCTGCGGCAACCGGAATAAAATGTGCCAGACCTGATAAAAGACCGGTAGTATTTGTTGGGGACGGTGCTTTTCAGGAAACCTGTCAGGCCATCTCTACACAAAATAAACTGAAACACGACACTATTGTATTTGTTTTGGATAATGGTATTTATGGTATTGAACAAATGCTTGTTAATCCAAATCCGTTTCGTGGTGCAGACAAGGTAGAATACAGCATCCCCGATTTAAACGACGTTTATAATTACAACGAAATGCACCGTTGGAAATATGCAAAACTCGTTGATGTATTTGGAGGAAAAGGTTTTGAAGTCAACACTCTCGACGAACTTGAGGAGGTTTTGAACCAGCTTGAGAGCATTACCGAAAATACCATTGTACATGTAAACATACCTAAGACCTCTATTCCCGAAGCCATTGCTTATAAAACAGAGGAGCCCGGAGAGGATGAATTTCTGGATAAAAACTGGAGTTTATGTTAGGTTTAAAATGGGTTATTTTGTAAAACATTCTATCGGGATAAACAAATTAGCGCCAATTGTAGAACAACAAAGCACAGCAAAAAATGGACATTGTAAAATATAACAAAGCAGCTTGGGACAATTATGTTGACAAAAAAGATCGTTGGACAATTCCCGTTTCCGAACAAGAATTAGAAAATGGAAAAAATGGAAACTGGAATGTTGTTTTGACACCGAAAAAAAGCGTCCCTCACAATTGGTTTCCCAAACTGAAAGGTTTGAAAATTTTAGGACTGGCATCTGGTGGCGGACAACAAGGGCCCATTTTTGCTAGTTTGGGGGCGGAAGTTACTATTTTTGACAATTCTGAAAAACAGTTGCAGCAAGACAAAACTTTAAGCGACAGATTTAACCTTAACATAAAAATAGTTCAGGGAGATATGAAAGATCTTTCTGTATTTGCAGACAATTCGTTTGACCTGATTTTTAACCCTTGTTCAATAGTTTTTGTTGACAATATTTTACCCGTTTGGAAAGAATGTTTCCGGGTTTTAAAACCAAACGGAATTCTAATGACAGGTCTAATCAATCCTATTTCATTCCAAATTGACGAAGAAAGTTTGAAGTTAATTTACAAACAGCCATTTTCAGACCTGCACTCATTGCCGGCTGAAAAATTAGAAGAATTGAAAAAAGATAAGGAGGCTTTGGTATTTGGCCATAGTCTGACCGACCAAATTAATGGGCAATTAGACGCCGGTTTTAGCTTGACCAATCTGTATGAAGACAATTGGGGAGAAGAAAACAAAATAGACGATTTTTTCCCCTCCTTCATAGCAACCAGAGCTGTAAAACGTCTATAATAACAGACGCCACAAGGGTTTATACGTCAGACTAGCTGATGTAAAACCCTTGTGTGCGAAAGTTATTTTTGCATTCTACCTTTTACAAAATGATGATGCCATTCAACTTCTTTGTTGAGATACTTTCTTTATATTCTAAAAACGAACGTTTCAAAACTTATAGATCCTTTTTAAAAAGCCCAGCTTTTAGGTTTGAACCAATTGAACCTTCTGCTAATTGCAGGTAATTGCGTTTACTCTGATCTTTTTCAATTTTTACAGTTCCGGTAGTTTGTACATTTTCCATCTTTAAAAAGTCTGTTGATGTTGCATCGTTACCACTCAATGGACCGCTTCCGTATCCCGCCAGATTGGTATAATCTGCAAAAAGGCAATCTGATGCTTTATACTGGCGCGTGCTTCCTTTTTCTCTTATCCATACCGTACTGCTGTTTGCTATTATGTTATGGTGAAAGTCGAAGTTTTCTCCATTTGTACTTTGTGTAGTCCAGACACCACTGAAATAACAACCATATACCAGTGAATAACGCATGACATTTGGACTGCCGGTGCCTCCGTCGGTTTTCCAAAAAACAACCGGATTTTTGCAGTTGAAAAAAACACAATGATCGATAACCAAACCATAACCATTGGCTATAACCCCAACATGCAAGGGCAATACATCAACATTCCCTGCAAACAGGCATTGGGTAACGAGCAAATCGTCTAAACTTTTTCCATTACGCCATATCGGATAAGAACGACGCAGGTTGTTACCATCCATATAAGAGTAATCCGGACTGCCTGTAAATCGCAGACCTTCAATGGTTACATGACTTACCTCGGGCTGTATGCCTTTTGCTTCTTCCCCTCCCACTCCCGGCAAAAGCGGCACTGCCGTTACTACGACCGGCATTTTTTGAGGAGTCCAGTCGGCGTCGTCAGGCATAACAACCGCACGGATCACAAGACGGTTTTTAAAGCTGTACTTGTCGTTTGTGAATACTACTGTTTCGGTTAGCAGGTGTATCCCTTCTGAAAGAAAGATTGTGGTTGCGCCCTGTTCTTTGTTTGAGTTTACGCGTCTGGCCGCCTCTGCAAGTGTTTTTAAGGGGTGGGTTTTCAATCCGGAATTTGCATCGTGACCCGTCTGAGGATTAACGTATAACTGTTCTGCCTGTAAGCACAATACGCTCGTAAAAAACAATAGGAAACTAAGTGTGAATTTTATCATATTCTTTTTTTTGTAAAATTAGAATATTCTCATCCTGCCAAAATGGTCATTTTATCTTTAAAAAGGTCATTTACATTTTCTTTCGATATTGTTGCGGTGTAGTCCCCGTAAATTTTTTAAAGAAGCGGTTAAAATTAGATGGGTCTGAAAATCCAAACTCATACGAAATCTCTTTTACCGATTTGTTCTGACAAAGTTGTTTCTTTATTTCTGAAACTAGCTTGTAGTGAATCATTTGCTGAGCTGATAATCCGCTAAATTGCTTGCAAATTTTATTAAGAAATCCCGAATTTACATTAAGCATTTTTGAATAGGCTTCCGTACTATGGTGGTCTGCAAATTTCTTTTCCAATAAAGATCGAAATCTATAAAAATCTAAATGCACATAAGTATCTCTTTGAACATTGTGAACCTCTGCATAATATCGATTGAGAAGGACCAGCAATTGATATAGAAGTGATCGAATCAAATGACTGCTATCGTTCTGAAGCTGCCCAAACTCCTGTTCAATTCCATATAACAATTCGAGACATTTTTTAAATGACGTCACGGATAACTGCATCTCGGTTGGACGTGAATATTGATGGAAATATTGAAAGCGATATAAAAATAGTTCATCCGAGAAAAAAAGATGAAGAAAGTCTTTTTCAAAGAAAAGGGTATAACCTCTTACCTCCTTCTCAATCTCCCAACAACGCACTTGTCCCGGACTTGTAAAAATAATAGTTCGCGGGTTTATTAAGATCTTATTTTCGTTTAGTGTAATAGTACCCGCTCCCTCTTCGATGAAAATAACTTCATAAAAACTAAGTTGGTGTAACGTATTGTCTAAAACATAATTATCCAATGTTTCGATACGCCCAATATCCAACAACAATTCAGAGCCATACTTGTATGGAAGAAAATGATACGTCTTGATTTTGGGTACTACTGTCATTCCTTATATAATTTCCTGTTGTTTTGCAGCCGAGCTAAAAATATAACTTTTCATGGTTAAAGACAATACCTTTTTTGATGCAAAACCTTAAGACTACTTTTTTCTGCTTTTTCAATCCTTTCAAAAACTCCTAAAACAAAAAACCTGTGAATCCAAAGACTCACAGGTTTTTACTTTATGGCAGTTATGCAATTTTTAAAATCAAACAACTCTGCGTGACAGCATCGTGGCGCATTTGGATACCCCCTGAATTCCTGCAACTATTTTTTTATATTAGGAATGACGATGCTTTATTTATTGAAGTTTTCAGCAAAAAAACCTAACATGCATTTATAAAGTTCAATTCTGTTTTTTTCTTTTTTAAACCCATGTCCTTCGTCATATTTTACCATATAAGGCGTTTCAAATCCTTTGCTTCTAAGCGCTTTCACAATTTGATCCGATTCATTAATGTTGACCCTCGGATCGTTTGCACCCTGAACAACAAATAATGGTTTTTTAATTTTATCTGTTTGAAATACCGGTGATACTTCTTTCGCTATTTTTGCTTCTTCCGGATCATCTAAATTATACCATATTTCTTTAACCTGTTCTCTTAAAGGTTTCCAATATTCAGGGAACGAGTCAAAAAAGGTAAAGATATTTGAAACTCCAACATAATCTACCCCACAAACGTATAAATCGGGAGTTTTAATAAGTCCCATTAAGGTAGCGTAACCCCCATGACTTCCACCATAAATGGCTATTTTACCTTTATCGACCCAGCCTTGCTCAATTACATATTTTACCCCATCTTCAACATCATCCATTACTTTTCGCCCAATTTGTTTATAACCAATTTCCTGGAATTTTTTTCCATAACCTCCAGAAATTCTAAAGTTAACTTGTAAGGTCGCATAACCTCTACTTGCAAATAATTGGGCCTCCTTATTATATCCCCAAGTATCTCTTATTCCTTGTGGACCACCATGTGGATTAACAATAAGCGGGACCTTTTCACCATTAAGTGCCGATTTTGGCAAGGTAATATATCCATATATCGTCAAACCATCTCTACTAGTGAATTGTATTGGACGCATTTCTGCCATATCTTCTTCTTTCAACTGCGGCATTAGGTCGTACAATAGTTTTATTTTTGTTGTTGCAACATCGTATGTATAATACCTCCCAAACAATTTATCACTGTTTACCAGTATTAAAAATGTTTTTTCATTTTTATCATGTGAAACTACTGAGAATTCTTTATCGCTAAACTCTTTTTTCAAATTGTTGTACATCTTTGTATAAAACTTACTTATAGGAATTATTTCATGCTTAATTCCTTCGTAACCAACAAAATCAAGTTCATAATTTCGTTTTTTTCCTCCTATGCCCATTTCACTTAAATCAAATATAGGATTGCTATAGATCTCTTTTATAATGCTATTTTTTTTAAGATCATATAAAACAATTCTTGTCTTGTCACTGTTAAGATTTGTAGAAACATAGACTTCATCTTTATTAGCAGAATTATAATTAAATTTTATAATATTAAAATTGCTTTTCCAATCTGTTTCTTTCACAAGATTAAACTTGTTTGAATCTAAATCTTTGTAATACAATTGATCGACAACTCCATCTTTCAACTTGTAATATCCCCTTATATTACCGTCTCTGTCGAAAATATAGCTGCTGATAGGATCTTTAAGATCCTTGTTTTCCATCAGCAGTGTTAACTCTCCGGTTTTATAGTTAATTTTAAATGGTTCGTTAATTTGTTTATTGTTTTTGTTCATTACAACAATTACATAATCCGAATCCTTCAGCATCTCAAAATGGCTCACCTTAACACCATCAAAAGGGGTGATATCCTTAACAGTTCCGTTTTTAATGTCTGCCACATTCACGTGCATATTTTCATCTCCGCCTTTATCTTTGAAAAAATAAAGATGCTCATTATCAAACCAGTCATAAGAATGAATTAATTCATCCTTTTCTTCAATTACACGGGACACTTTCTCCGTTTTTAAATTTTTTACATAAATATGATTTTTACCATCCTTATCTCTTTCTTTATAAGATAGAAATTTTCCATCAGGCGAAATTTTAAACGCAGATGCTTTGGGGTTTGCAAAATAATCTTCTACCTGGTATTTAAAACTACCCTTATCAAAAGCAGTAATTTTTTGAAGCTCAGTTTTTGAAGAGGGCAACTCTGGATTGCCGCGAACTGTTTCGGTATTGTTTTGGGCATTCATTGCTGCCACTATAAGCAAAATGCCAATCGAGAAAATTTTTGATTTTAGTATCATGTTTTACATATTTTATTGCGCAAATTTCAGCATACTTTAAACCATAATGGGTTATCACAGGGTTACATAATGTTAAATAGTGTTAACCGATTTTATTTAGCCTGTTTTAGTCCGTAATTTTATACCTCATCAAATACAAATTATGCGAAGTTTCTTTTTCCGTTTCGACAAATACTTACTTGTTCTGACAATAGTAATTGTTTTAGCCTTTCAATGGTATTGGCTGCAAAACAGTTATCTCAATAAAAAAACGGAGATTCTTGAACAGACAAAGCTAGAAATACGACAAGTTTTAGTAAATCAGTTTGTGAATAATTTATCCTTAAATCCGAAAATAGATTCTCTCTTAAATCACGTAAAAATAGATTATGACAAAATAACTCAATCTCAGTCAGGTGCTACAGTATTAACTACAACCCCCTATAAAGGAGAGAAGTTTCAGGAAGTAAGTAAAAAAATATTGCTCTCGTACAATAAAGCAGATAGTCTGATTTACCATTCATTGAAAAAATTACATCCCGAGTTATTCAGCGAAAATGGAGTAACCATCTACCGACAAAACAGTAAAGAAACCACGACGTATCCTAAAAACCGTACTATTCAGAATAAAAATACCACAGAACCTGTCGCTAGTCTTATTATGAAAGAAAACATCACTTTCAGGGCTCATATAGACAACCTTTCCAGTATTATCATTTCGCAAATATGGAAATCCATCGCTTTTTCAATATTCTATATAATTCTTTTTATAGGTACTATAAGTTTGTTTATCCATAACATTACAATCAATCGAAAGCTTCTTAAAAACAAGGAAATCTTCACGCAAAATATGACTCACGAGCTTAAAATTCCTATTTCGACTATAATGGTTGCCACAGATGGGCTTGTAAAATATGATATTGCGAGTGAGCCTGAAGCAGCAAAAAAGTATGCGGGTATTATTCAACGAGCTGCGACCCAACTATACTCTCTGGTTGAAACGATTCTGCAACATGCAAAAGCGGACAGCAACTATCAAAAACAAATCCTCAGCCAGGTCAATTTAGTAACTTTGATCGAAGAAGTAGTCGAAACAATATCAGGTATTATCCTGAAAAATGAAGCTAAAATTATATTCAATGGAGTTCCTGAAAAAATAAATTTAAAAGGAAACTCCGATCAGTTGAAACAAATTTTTCTAAACCTGATCGATAACTCATTAAAATATTCAGACAAAGCGCCAATTATTATGATTTCTGCGAAACAAATTCAAAATAGAGTTTTAATCTACATTAAAGACAATGGAATAGGGATTCCGGATAAGTATGCAGAAGAAATTTTTGAGCCCTATTTTCGAATCTCCGAAAACGACCTCCATGATAGAAAAGGCTTTGGTCTTGGACTTAGCTTTGCCAGAAATTCATTAAAAAATCAGGGAGGATCCATTAAAGTAATAAAATCTCATCTTGAAACTGGTACATTAATTGAAATCAATATGCCTTCTTATGAATCGTAAACCTAAAATATTATATATTGAGGATGATCCGAATTTGGGCGAAATTACAACTGATATGCTCTTGCGGGCAGGCTTTAAAGTACAGTGGGTAACTAACGGTGAAGAAGGTTTAGAAGCACTTAACAATCA
This sequence comes from Flavobacterium sp. T12S277, assembly GCF_048514875.1. Lineage (NCBI taxonomy): Bacteria > Pseudomonadati > Bacteroidota > Flavobacteriia > Flavobacteriales > Flavobacteriaceae > Flavobacterium > Flavobacterium sp. T12S277. The sequence goes on from NZ_JBLYEG010000016.1 coordinate 115,015, forward strand.
AATTTTTGATATTGCTGTTGCCGATATTATGATGCCAAAGTTAGATGGATACACTTTCATAAAAATGCTTCGCGAAAAAGGGAATCAAATGCCAATTATACTTCTTTCGGCTAGAGTTTTAACCGAAGATGTCTTAAAAGGTTTTGAAATAGGAGCTGACGATTACGTAAGGAAACCGTTCAGTATAGAGGAATTGATTGCGAGAGTAAACAGATTATTAAAAGATAAATCTTCTCAAACAAATGAAAATAATTTTCAATTGGGCGATTACAAGTACAATCACCACAATTATGAATTAAATTATAATGGCAAATCAATTTATTTATCTTCAAGATCGGGACAAATTCTTTATCAATTTTTAACAAATAAAGACGGTATCCTTTCCAGAAAAGAAGTGCTTCTGGATCTTTGGGGTGATGATAGTTTTTTCAACGGAAGAAGTTTAGATGTTTTTATTTCAAAACTGCGACGTCATCTTGCCGCTGATTCCAGAATTTCGATCATAAACATGAGAGGAGTTGGCTATCGCTTAATCATTGTCTAATTGCCCTTTAAACAAATGTTCGGATGGAGTGCCTTGTACCGAAGAAGAGCACTAAATAAACAAACGTAGTAAATTTATTATCAAGGCTTTATAGCAAAAATGTTTCAATCAATTAATTTTAGGTTCGATTTTTGTTTTACCTTAGATTCTTAATAATTTAATACTATTTAAAATTATGAAATCACTAAAATACTTCTTTATCGCAATGACATTCATTGCTGTAAGCTCTTTACAGGCACAGGTATCTGTTAATGTAAATATTGGAACACCTCCAGCATGGGGTCCGGCGGGTTATACGGATGTTCGTTACTATTATTTACCGGATCTCGAAATGTACTACGACATCAATGCATCCAATTACATTTACATCAGTAATGGAAAATGGATCAGAGCCAGAAATCTTCCGCGAAACTATAGAAATTATGACCTTTATAATGAATACAAAGTGGTACTAACCGATTACAGAGGCAATTCTCCTTATGATAATTATAAAACTCATAAAGTAAAATACGGTAAGGGGTACAAAGGAAAACCACAAAAAACTATCGGTCAAAAACCCGGTAAAGGAAACAATAAAGAATATAAAGAGAATGGACATGGACATGGAAAAGGGCATGGAAATGGTAAACATTAAAACGCAAAAAAGGGGGTACTTATGAAGTTCCCCCTTTTTTCATACAAGTAATTATTCTCTTTTAAACTTCTGCTAAATGTAAAAGTGAATGTTCTGGAAATGCAGCTAAAGAATTAATCTTCTGCTTTCTTCAAATTGTCGTCCGGAACTCTATCAATCAAATAGTTGTAGGGATCGATACCTGCTTCAAAAGGTTTTTCTTTAGTCTTGAAAACATAAACATTGTTCTTTTTTGTTATTTTCAGTCTTTTGTAAACCAAAACCTTACCCAAACCTGAACCGTCTTTTGGTTCTGCAAAAACGGCAATATCGATATAGTCCGCAACAGGAATTTGAGTTTCTTTTCCTAATGCATCCGATCTGAATTTTTCGGAAGTCGTTTTTAAAGTGATTTCATACTGAGAACCTACTTTTTTGTATTTGGCTTCCAGCATTCGGTTCGAAAATAATGTAATGTTTTCAAACATATCAGAAATCAAATACTGCAAACTATCCGGAGTTACTTTTCGTAATTCATTTACTACGCCTATCGAAGTTGGAAATGGCGGGTTTTTATACGCATAGGTGTCAACCAAATTTTTCAAAGCCTGATTTACCTTTTTCTCCCCAATCATTTCTTTTAAATAATACATGACTACACTTGCTTTTTGATAGTGAATGTACTGTTGGTGCTCGGTTTTCATTAAAGACTGCTCTCCTTCAAGCTCAGAACTACGGCCTCTTAAATAACCATCCATTTCATATTTCAGGAATTTTTTCATTTTGTCCTTTCCATATTCTTTTTCCATGACCATCAAAGCAGAATATTGGGCAAAACCTTCACTAAACATTTCACTTCCCTGCATATTGGCACCACAAACCTGATGTGCCCAGTACTGATGTGCCATCTCGTGCGCTGTAACATAATAAACCTGGTCAATATCATCTTTCTTTACATCACGTAAATCAGTAATAAAACCGATACCTTCGCTAAAAGGCATAGTGCCCGGGAAAGCCTGTGCAAAACTTTGATATCTTGGAAACTCAATAATTCTGCATTGTTTATGGTAATAGGGCCCGAAGTTTTTAGTATAATATTCCAATGATTTCTGCATACTTTTTAGCATATTCGGAACATTATAGGCGTGTTCTTTGTCGTAATAAACTTCCAGATCTATGCCATTCCATTTTTTACGGGCTATCTCATATTTTCCAGAAACAAAAGAATAAAAATTCAATGATTTTTGATCCAATTTGTAATTGAAATACTTTCTTCCATTTGCTTCCCAGGTTTTCAGCAATGATCCCGGAGCAATAGCCGTTTGATCTGGCGATGTGCTTATCGTAGTATTCACCTCAACCCAGTCCGAATCATTTCCAAGGTACGAATTGGCCCTGGCCGAAAGATTACTCTCGTCCAATTTTGGCATTCGCTCTCTCTTTGGTAATTTCAGTTTGATTCGTTTGTTTTTATCTGAAATCTCCATGCCATTATTGTATCCCAAAGATGGTAAAATATCTGAATTATTGAAGAAGGTCCCGTTTTGGGTCAGTTGTGTAAAACTAACTTCGTTTTCGAATCCTTTTGTCAATTTCCATAAATCGATATTAATTTTGATGGAATCATTCGGCAATAAAGGTTTGTTTAATTGATAAATCTGATAATTTAAGCGGGAATCATTTAATTTCAATTTTGCTCCGGCAATATTCATTTTTAAACTATCAGATAGTTCCGGCATCGTAAAATGGAGTTCTTTTATCGCTACATTAGATTTGTTTTTTGCCCAGGCTTCTATCTTTGCCGTCATATTTCGTTCTTCGGGCACAAGATCAATAGTATAATTGAATTTATAAAAACGTGGCTGTACTAAATTTTCGAATTTTTTATACTTTTTCTCATAATCCACCTGCTTGTTCTCTTGCTCTTTTGAAGAATCGTAAGTGTTTAAGACTTTGGTATTATAATAAACAAAACTACTGCAAAGTGCAAATGCAACTAAGGTGATGGCTATAGAAATCTTATTTTCTGCAAATTGTTTTTTAGCATTTACCCATCTGTATTTAAATTGCTGTTCTTTACCACGAATGTAAAATGCGTTAATGACAAAACACAAGATCAAACAAAACAACGTCCAGTATACATTAAACCAAATGGTAGAGGAAACAAAAGGACCAAACCCATTCATGTCCGAGTAAGTAATGGCTGGTATGTTGCCAAAATTCAACATATTGCTATTGATTTCGAGTACTCCCCAAATGAAACTATTTACGATAACTAAAGTGACGAAAGCAAAATAGGCAATATATCGGTTGTTGATTAAATAATGAAATAACAAGGAAATCACCGCCATAAAAGAATAGCCCAACAATGACACTACCATTATTGATTTTAGATAAACATCCAATTTGTAATTGTAATATCCATAAGCTGTTTGTGACACAATCCCCACGATTATCGTTAAAGCAAAAACAATGGCTAAAGCAATAATGAGGGCCACCAATTTAGAGGAGAATAAAACACCCGTTTTGATAGGTGTAGCATCTTGAATTTCATTGATTTTGGCATCACGTTCTTTCCAAACTAAAACACCAGTATAAAAAGTAATAAATCCAATCATAAAAATGCTAAAAGCCCCTTTTATAGTATCGATTACATCATAAGTTACAGGATACTGAGCAGTTCCGTAGCGACCTGTAAAACTCGTAAGACTTGCAATCAGATTAATCATTCCAATGGCAACAATAATAATAAAGGTTGGGTTTTTGATGATGGATTTAGTTTCAAATTTCACTAAACTCCAAAAAGTACTTATCGAAAAGACATTGGCTTTTGTTGTTTCGAATACTCTGTTTGAAACAACGACCGGAGCTTCAACTACTTTTGATTTTTTAGTCTCTTTACTCTTTTCTTTTTTAGCATTAAAAGAAAATTTAAAATAAACTGCCACTAAAATAACCAAACTAATTCCTATCCAAATCAAACGATTGGTCAATAAATCGCCATGTAAGGAGACTGCACTTAGATTTTTTTCAGCAACAGTGGCATATTTGGTCATAATCTTAAAAGGACGAAGTCCAAAAGGATCAAGCAAATTGGCTAGCCATTCTTTCTGAATATCTTTGGTAAATCCGGAGGAGACAGCATAGAATACCAAAATAAGCATAGCTCCTATGAAAGACACTATATTACTTCTGAAAATAATCGCTAAAGCAAATAGTAATACCCCTGAGATAATCACATTTGGAATCCCAAAAACCAATAGTCCCTGTAGGTGTCCGGACCAAATGATTTCGCCAAATCTTTCCGCGGGACACATATCAAAAATGGGCGCTAATACCGGAACTATCAGGGCACCTAAAGAAATTCCAAGTAAAGGAATTACTGAAACGATCGCTGCTCCAATGAATTTTCCGAAATAATAGTCCCTTTTTTTGATTGGGGAGGAGAATATAAACTGATACATTCCACTTTGAAAATCACGGTTGGCCGTAGCATTCATAAAGGCTGTAGTCATCAGTAAACAAATCACCGAAAGTATGCCATAGAATTGTTCTACTACAAAAGGTGCGTTTTTGTTTATGTTACCGATGCTTTGGCCAACGGTAACCTGCTCAGATCCAACCGCAAAAAAAACGATCAGGGTATTAATGAATAAAAAGATCCATATCATTGGTGTCTGCAACCAATATTTTAATTCGTATCGTATAAATTTCCACATAATTTTTTATTTAAAAAGAGCTAAGAGATTGACGTATTTAATACCGAGGTTTTATCACTATAAGTTTCTAAAACCTTAGCAGTTCAGTCTCTTTTTTCTTAAACTAATTCGTTTAATTTCGCAAAAAACACATCTTCGAGATTTTCCTCAGCCGGAATGAATCCGTTATTCAAATGAGTATTCGAAAAAACGTGAATCAAAGGTTGTCCACCCACTAATTTATTCGAGATTACTTTATAGTCTTTTTGATATTCAGGCAATTCCAGTTTGGTTACTTTTTTCTCCCAAACTTTACTTTTCACTTGCAGTAAAGCATCATCAGTATTACCGCTAAACAACACTTTCCCCTGGTTCATAATCGCCATTTCTGTACAAAGCTCACGAACATCCTGAACAATATGAGTGGAAAGGATAACCACGGTGTTCTCTCCTATTTCACTCAAAATATTATAAAAACGATTTCTTTCACCAGGATCCAATCCTGCAGTCGGTTCATCTACAATAACCAATTGCGGGTTTCCGATTAAACATTGTGCAATTCCAAAACGCTGGCGCATCCCTCCACTGTAACTGCCCACAGCATTTTTTCGATGTTCCCAAAGATTGACTTTAACTAGTAATTGTTCTATGATTTGTTTACGGTCTGATTTTTTATCAAATCCTTTCAGCAGAGCTAAATGATCCAAAAGTTCTACTGCTGACGTTCTCGGATATACGCCAAATTCTTGTGGCAAATAACCCAAAACTTTACGAACCGCTTCTTTGTTGTTCAAAACGTCAATATCTCCAAGGGTTACTGAACCACTGTCGACATCCTGCAAAGTCGCAAGTGTTCTCATCAAAGAAGATTTTCCGGCACCGTTTGGTCCAAGTAACCCAAACATTCCTTTTTTAATATGAAGCGAAACATCGTTCAATGCATGCACGCCATTACTGTACTTTTTGTCCAGGTTTTTAATGATTAATTCCATTTTGTATTGGTCTTTTAATTAGTTGATAATAAACACATCAGACGATGGTTCTATTTATTTGTTACAGCATTACTTTTTATTAGAGATAAATGCCGTTTCCTTTCTTTATTCCAATCGGAATACTCTTTTGTTTACTATTCCATAGATTTTGCGCCGATCCTGAGTCATTTTGGTACCTCGCGATGGCTTCTGCTTCTTGTAATTTTGTAATTTTTTTGGAATAAATATAATTACAAGTGAGAATCATTATAGATAAATTGTAATAAGTGGGTGGTATAATGTAATAAGTGGTTACACATCCCCGATCCTCTCTATCCAGCTAAATTATGTGTCCAATATTTTAGAACTTTTTTTGCTGCCTTTTTTTATTACACCTTAAAAAGAAAAGGGCATTCTCCGAAATTGATCACTTGAGTTTCGTGACAAAATCGTAGCGTATTAAGTAGAAATTTAAAAAAGGAATGCAGGAAATATGAGGGTTTCAGGCTTGAGGTTCGAATCCTGTTTTTTCCAAATAAAAAAGTCCTGAAATACTTCAGGACTTTCTTTTATTCTAAATCAATTCATTATCTCAGTATAAAGCCATTCTTCATAGGATCTTTTGGATCTATTAAAAACGTATTTACTCCTGTTACAAAAGCTGTTCCTTCAACCTGGGGAATTACAGCCTTGAAGGGGCCAAATTTTTCTTCCCTGACAAGTGATCCTGTAAACGTACTTCCTGTTATACTTTCTATCGTAATAAACTCTTTTAAATTTATGGCGTTTCTCGCTTTTTCAATCGCAATTCTTCCCGAAACACCTGAACCTGTTGGAGAACGATCGACTTCTCCATCAGCAAAAACACAAACATTTCGACTGTGATTAGCGCTATTCAGTGGTTCATCGATAAAAATAGTTCCGTATAAAAAACTCAGATCCTTTTCAAACGGATGATGAATTTCGGTATCATGATTCATTACGGCATGTTTTATAGCAACTCCATTTTGAATAATGGCGCGGTAATTTTCCTCGGTTAATCCAAAATTCAAATGCGTATTTTTTCTCAAATCAACATAAGCATAAAAAGCACCGCCATAAGCCAAATCATAAACAACGTCGCCAATACCCGGAACATTTACAATACGATCTAAACCTACAGCAAAACTTGGTACACAATGAAACCTTACTCCTGTTACCTCGCCCTTTAACACGGTAACAAACGAAAAAATTCGGCCACAGGGAGCGTCTATTTTCAATTCATTCTCACCTTCTTTTACGGTTATCCAATTCATTTTTGCCGCCAGTGTGCTTATCGCAATAATAGCATGTCCACACATACTGCTGTATCCTTCATTGTGCATAAACAAAATACCAAAATCTGCATCCTCATCATTTGGCGGTAGCAAAATACAACCGTACATATCAGCATGACCGCGAGGCTCAAACATCAATGCTGTTCTTAAATAATCGTAGTTTTCTTTTATATCTCTTCGGTATTCTAAAACAGTATTTCCTTGAAGTTTTGGAAAACCGGAAACAATTACACGCAAAGGCTCCCCGCCTGTATGCATATCAATTGTTTTAATCTGCAGTACAGTATCGTCTGCTTTATAAGTCGTATTGTTACAAATATTTTGGTAGGTATCAGACATTTTTTTGTGTTTTTAAATTATACGCTTCATAAAAATATCCCGCTGCAACAAGGTCTTCTAAAGCATGTCCAACGGATTTAAAGTAGGTGATTTCGGTATCAGAAGTTCTGCCTGATTTTGTATTGCTGCACAGTTCAAACAAATCTGCTTTAATAGTTTCTTTTGTAATAATTCCATTGGTGAGCGGAATCAAAATATCGCCGCTTTCCTTTAGCCCGCCCTGATACGTATCAAGAAACAGGCTTGATTTTAAAACTGCTTCATCATCTGCCTCCCGCATATCTTTTTTATACGCCCCAACAAGATCCAAATGCTGTCCTTCTTTCAGCCATTTCCCAAAAACAAGCGGAACAGGTGATAACGTTGCCGAGGAAATAATAGCAACCTGAGAAATAACTTCTTCAATAGTTGAAACTGGTTTGCAGCTAAACGAAGAATTCTGCAGTGCATCACAAACCAATTGTGCTTTTTCTATAGTTCGTCCCCAAACATAAACCTCTTTTATAGGCCTTACGCTTGCATGTGCCTGAATTAAATTAATAGCCAATGCTCCTGTGCCAATCATTAGCATAGACGAGGCATCTTTTTGCGAAAGATAACTACTAGCCAAAGCAGACGTTGCTGCAGTACGCTTAGCAGTTAGTGATTTTGCATCAAGAATTGCCTTTATATTTCCTTTGTGCCCGTCTAAATAAATATAAGTTCCCTGAATGGAAGGCAGATCATAGTTACCGTTATTCGGACTTACCGTAACTATTTTTACTCCTAAATCTTTACCTGCCTGAAACGCCGGCATAAGCAACAGTGTCGAATCTTTGCCTTCTTCCGGATTAGAATAATCATGATGATGGCGCATAGGCACTTTGATCGCCGAGGTCGAAAACCCGGCCCGAAGTCTTTCTATAAGTTCTTTAAAATTACATTTTTCTTCAATGAAATGATCTGAAATAAGTTGTATTGGTTTCATGTATGGTGTTGAAATTTTATTAAAAATAGAAGTTTATTCTATCATAATACTATTTCACCTTTAATCAGATAACATATACCAATTTAAGGTTAATATAATACAGATTATTAAAAGATAATTAGACACATAATCTATAACAAGAGAAGATTTCATTGCTATAAAATGCAAATACTTTATACCAGGCTTTACTTTATTTATACAAAACAGTTGAATTTAGGTTTGAGTACGCAGGAAAACTTCCTTAACAAATACCGTTTTTAACTATCAATTGTATTTTTCTTATTTAATTTTCAAAAATACATAGTCAACTATATAGTTATAAATATATTTTTAATTACTTTAGCATAAAATACTAAAAAAAGATGAGTTCAGATTTTTTAAAAGATTTAGGATACAAAGCACTAGATTCGAGAATGAAAAGAATCAGCGATAAAATATCTTATAGTGTAAAAAAATTCTACAAAGAAAATAACATTGAAATTGAACCGCATTGGTATCTGATTTTTATGCTTTTAAGAGATAAAGGAAGGTTATCCATTGCTGAAATAGCGGATAGTCTGGGATACTCTCACCCCACTTTGGTTATGACCGTAAAAAATATGAGTTCAAAAGATTATTTAATAGTAGAAAAAGATCTGCAAGACAAAAGAAAACAAATGGTTTCCCTATCTGAAAAATCAATTAATTCCCTTCCTTCATTTGAACTTATATGGAATAGTTGTGAGGCTACAATCTTAAATATTTTGGACAATGATCTGGGTATTTTTAAACACTTGGACAACATCGATGAAGCTTTAGATAAAACCACATTTTACTACAGATTTAAACAAGAATATTCCAAACAACTTTAAAAAGACAAAAGATGAAACCTATACTAATCATTATATTATCAGTGTTTTTCTTTTCAGGGTACGCGAAAGAAACTAAAATTATTGTCAGAGCTAAAGCAAAGGATGCGAAATTTATTGGCAGTTCTTTGGGCGGTGCTTACGTGATTATAAGAAATAAAACCAATAACGCTATACTGGCAGAAGGAAAAACAAGCGGAAGCACAGGAAACACCGATTTAATCATGAAGTTTCCAAAAGAAAGAAATGCTGTGATTACAGACAACGCAACAGCAAAATTCATGGCTGTTATTGATATTGATGAACCCACATTTGTGAGTATTCAAGTATATTCTCCTTACAATAATAAACAGGCACAAACCGTGGCCAGTACTGAAATTTGGTTAATTCCGGGCAAAGACATTTTAGGTGATGGAGTCATTTTAGAGATTCCCGGATTTATTATTGATATTTTAAACCCCAAGACTCATCAGTATATCGCTTTAAAATCAATAAACGACAAACCTTTTCAAATACAGGCCAATATTGTCATGATGTGCGGCTGTGTCATTGAAAAAGGTGGTATTTGGGATTCAGATAAAATCGAAACAAAAGCAATTATTACTAAAGATGAAAAACTTATCGATGAAATTAATTTAAAGTTGGTTTCAACTAATTTACTGGAAGGAGTTTTTTTGATTTCACAACCCGGAAATTATCAAATAACTGTTTACGCTTATGATTCTAAAACGGGAAATACAGGTATTGACAAAATAAATTATGTTGTGTTTTAACTAAAACAATATAGGGTTCTTGTGTCAGCTGGAAAATTAAATAAATACGTATAATTTGTTCTTATCTCCAATGTTAATCAATTAATCTTAAAACTCTAATTTTCTAAATATTTTAAATAGAAAAATGCTTTTTCTGAATTCATGTCACAACTATAAACAAAAAACTGCCTCACTGGAAAAACCGGTCAATTTGACCACCTAATTCCGGAGTAAATTGACCACCCGTTCCGGAGCAAACTGACCACCTGATTCCGGAGCAAATTGACCACCAGGTTTTGTGGTTAATTAACGATTAAAA
>NZ_JBLYEG010000017.1:0-110727 GCF_048514875.1 Flavobacterium sp. T12S277
AGCTTGATGGTGCATTATTAGTTACGGTTACAGTTCCAGTTCCAGAGCAGTTATCGCTCGTGGTAGGAGTACCTAAAGTAACTCCGGTAGCGGCACATGAACCTGCATCTGCCACAGCAGTAACATTCGCCGGACAAGTGATGGTTGGTTTCTGCGTATCGCTAACGGTTACCGTTTGAGTACAAGTTTGTGTATTTCCGGCAGCATCAGTAGCCGTCCAGGTTACGGTTGTTGTTCCGATTGGGAAGCTTGATGGCGCGTTGTTGGTCACTGTTACTACTCCCGAACAATTGTCTGAGGTCACTGGAGTACCTAAAGCAACTCCGGTAGCCGTACAAGAACCTGCATCAGCCACAGCAGTAACATTTGCCGGACAAGTAATTGTTGGTTTCTGCGTATCGCTAACGGTTACGGTTTGAGTACAAGTCTGGGTATTTCCGGCAGCATCAGTAGCCGTCCACGTTACAGTGGTTACTCCTATTGGGAAGCTTGATGGCGCATTATTCGTCACCGTTACAACTCCTGAACAATTGTCTGAAGTCACTGGAGTTCCTAAAACAACTCCGGTAGCAGTACAAGAACCTGCATCAGCCACAGCAGTAACATTCGCCGGACAAGTGATGGTTGGTTTCTGAGTATCGCTAACCGTTACAGTTTGAGTACAAGTCTGGGTATTTCCGGCAGCATCAGTAGCCGTCCAGGTTACGGTTGTGATTCCGATTGGGAAGCTTGATGGTGCGTTATTGGTTACGGTTACTACTCCAGAGCAGTTATCGCTTGTGGTTGGAGTACCTAAAGCAACTCCGGTAGCAGCGCATGAACCTGCATCCGCCACAGCAGTAACATTTGCCGGACAAGTAATTGTTGGTTTCTGCGTGTCGCTAACGGTTACGGTTTGAGTACAAGTTTGGGTATTTCCTGCAGCATCGGTAGCGGTCCAAGTTACAGTTGTTGTTCCGATTGGGAAGCTTGATGGTGCATCGTTAGTTACGGTTACAACTCCTGAACAATTGTCTGAAGTCACTGGAGTACCTAAAACAACTCCTGTAGCAGCACAAGAACCTGCATCAGCCACAGCAGTAACATTCGCCGGGCAAGTAATGGTTGGTTTTTGAGTATCGTTTACCGTTACAGTTTGGGTACAAGTCTGGGTATTTCCGGCAGCATCAGTAGCCGTCCACGTTACCGTAGTGGTACCGATTGGGAAGCTTGATGGCGCGTTATTAGTTACAGTTATTGTTCCAGAGCAGTTATCGCTCGTGGTTGGAGTGCCTAAAGCAACTCCGGTAGCAACGCATGAACCTGCATCTGCCACAGCAGTAACATTTGCCGGGCAAGTGATGGTTGGTTTTTGCGTATCGCTAACCGTTACGGTTTGAGTACAAGTTTGTGTATTTCCGGCAGCATCAGTAGCCGTCCACGTTACCGTAGTGGTACCGATTGGGAAGCTTGATGGCGCATTATTAGTCACCGTTACTACTCCTGAACAATTGTCTGAAGTCACTGGAGTACCTAACGCAACTCCGGTAGCCGTACATGAACCTGCATCTGCCACAGCAGTAACATTCGCCGGGCAAGTGATAGTTGGTTTTTGAGTATCGCTAACGGTTACGGTTCTTGTAACAATTGCATCAGCACAACCTCCTGTTCCGGTTACTGTATAAGTTATTGTTGCTGTTCCAAATGCTTTTCCTGTAATTATCCCGGCAGCATCTACTGTAGCGACTGTTGTATTACTGCTTGACCAGCTTCCTCCACTCGTCCCGTTTGAGGTAAATGTTGTTGTTGCTCCAAGACAGATTTCCTGTGTTCCTGATAAAATTCCTGCATTTGGTGCAGCAGTTACCGTTACCGTTCTGGTAGCTGTTGCATTGGCACAACCTCCTGTTCCTGTTACGGTGTATGTGATTGTAGCGGTTCCGGCTGAAACTCCAGTGATTGCTCCTGTTGAACTATTTACTGTTGCAACTCCGGTAGCACTGCTTGACCAGCTTCCGCCTGTATCTCCGTTTGAAGTAAATGTAGTCGTTCCAGAAACACAGATGTTTTGAGCTCCTGATAAAGTTCCTCCATTTGGTGCAGTAGTTACGGTTACCGTTCTGGTAGCTGTTGCATTAGCACAACCTCCCGTTCCGGTTACGGTGTATGTGATTGTAGCGGTTCCGGCTGAAACTCCGGTAACTACTCCTGTTGAACTATTTACAGTTGCAACTCCTGTAGCACTGCTTGACCAGCTTCCGCCTGTATCTCCGTTTGAAGTAAATGTAGTCGTTCCAGAAACACAGATGTTTTGAGCTCCTGATAAAGTTCCTCCATTTGGTGCAGTAGTTACGGTTACCGTTCTGGTAGCTGTTGCATTAGCACAACCTCCCGTTCCGGTTACGGTGTATGTGATTGTAGCGGTTCCGGCTGAAACTCCGGTAACTACTCCTGTTGAACTATTTACAGTTGCAACTCCTGTAGCACTGCTTGACCAGCTTCCGCCTGTATCTCCGTTTGAAGTAAATGTAGTCGTTCCGGCAACACAGATATTTTGAGTTCCTGATAAAGTCCCTGCATTTGGAGCGGCAGTTACCGTTACCGTTCTGGTAGCTGTTGCATTAGCACAACCTCCCGTTCCGGTTACGGTGTATGTGATTGTAGCGGTTCCGGCTGAAACTCCGGTAACTACTCCTGTTGAACTATTTACTGTTGCAACTCCGGTAGCACTGCTTGTCCAGCTTCCGCCTGTATTTCCGTTTGAAGTAAATGTAGTCGTTCCGCCAACACAAATGTTTTGAGTTCCTGATAAAGTCCCTGCATTTGGAGCGGCAGTTACCGTTACCGTTCTGGTAGCTGTTGCATTAGCACAACCTCCTGTTCCGGTTACTGTGTATGTGATTGTAGCGGTTCCGGCTGAAACTCCAGTGATTACTCCCGTTGAACTATTTACTGTTGCAACTCCGGTAGCACTACTTGACCAGCTTCCATTTGAATTTCCATTGGTAGTAAACGTAGTGGTTCCGCCAACACAAATATTTTGAGTCCCTGATAAAGTACCTGCATTTGATGCAGTAGTTACTGTCACAGCTCCATTTATTGTCACAGCCGCGCAAGGTGCTGTATGTCCAACTGTTGTAATGGTATAAGTACCGCTGGCTGTTGGTGTTCCCGAAATAGTTATTGTTTTTGCACTGGAATCAACAGTAGCCGACAAACCTGCCGGTAAATTTGATGCCGTAGCATTGGTGGCACTTCCTCCAAAAGTATAAACGGCACTTGGAATTGCTGTTCCATTACAAATTGTCGGGTTTTGTGTCCCACTGGTAAATGCAATTGTAGAGGCTGTATTTACAACCGCTGCAACCGCAACTCTTGAAGCCGAAGGGCAGCCTTCTGCTGAAACAGCTTCTACATAATAAGTAGTGGTAGCTGATAAACTTGGTGTAGTAAAACTCGCTCCTGTTTTTAATGATGTCCCTCCTGTTGAATTAGCATACCAGTTGATCGTTGCTCCTGCTGATGCTGTTGCATTTAACGTTAATGTTCCTGCACCACATCTGGAATCCTGTGTTGTAGCATCTATTGTTGGTCTTGTATTTATTGTCGCTATAACCGCCGTTCTCGTTCCTGTAGTACATCCATTTCCGGTTGCATCTACATAATAAGTCGTAGTAGTTGATAAGTTAGGTGTAATAAAGCTCGTTCCGGTTGCCAATGCTGTACCACCTGTAGGGGCAGCGTACCAGTTAATTGTTCCTGACGAAGCAGTAGCTCCTAAGGTTACCGATCCCGCATCACATTGTGCAGCCGGTGTTGTTCCGGTGATGGTTGGTATTGCATTGATCACAAAATTTGTAGCTGTTCTACAGTTTCCAATACCCGGGCAAGCCGCATAATAGGTTGTGGTTCCTGCTGTACTTGTATTTGTCAAACCTGATCCCGCAACGCCTACCGGATTAAAAGAGGCACCTGTAAATATTGGTGTTAAACTTAAAGCCGATGTGTACCACTCTATAGCAGCCGAATTTGAACAGGTAGAAGTAGCCGTTAATGTCCCACTACCTCCCTGACAAATCGAAACTCCTGTAGTTGTTGGTGCTCCCGCAACCGAATTGATTGTCATACTTGCAGTAGGAGCCGAAGTACATCCCTGAGCATTTGTCGTGGTCACTACATAGCTGTTTGGTACTAATCCGGAGAAAATACCTGTTGTATTGTTTACTGGTGCCGTTACCGGATTTGTTCCTCTTAAGGTATAACTGATTCCCGGCCCCGGCGCAGGAGTGTTTACTGTTATTCTTCCTGTTGGTGTAAGACAAGTAGATTGCACCACTGTAGCTGTTGGAGTAGCTGGCAAAGGTAAAATGGTGATGTCATCCACCGTTTCTCCACTGCCTTTAAAGTTTGTTCCGGCAACGTTGGCCTGATTTACCCCTTCATAGGTTTTATTTGCAGAACCATAAGCGTTTGTAAATGCCGTAATTCTTCTGTTTGGATTTGCCGTTGTACGTGTCGGATCCAGGTACAAAGCCTGTGCATTAGCACTATAGGTTCCCGCAGCAATAGACGCCGCTACTTTTCCTGTTAAGGTTATAGTAACCACTCCGTTTTGCGCAATATTAAAGCCTCCGAATAACGGATTATTAGCTGTAGCTGTATTGGTCAATACTCCCGAAGGACCTGTCGCTTCCGCAGAATAAGTTGCAGTAGCAGTATCAAACTCAATACCTGTTGGAAAAAGAAAGTCTAAAAAGACTCCTGCTGCATTTCCTGCTCCTGTATTTTTAATCTGAATTTCATAGGAAACTTTCTCTCCGATAGCGTTACAGGCTGATGCAGTCGACAATGCCTTTACTTTTGTTTCCAAAGATGGAAAACAATTGGAATTCACCTGTAAGTTTGGCGGCACGTCTTGTGATGTAAAAGTTGACGCGCTACCAGCTGTTCCTGCTGCAGCTCCGTTTGCGATTCCTGCACCTCCATTAGATTTTCCTGAAACCCCTCCTAGTACACTGGTCGTAACCGTTACGGTACCGGTAAGATTGTGACGGATCATTCCACCACCACCACCACCACCAGGTCCGTGTGAATTGTTATTATCATTTTCTGTATTTCCTCCTGCACCTCCATCGGCTTCTATTCTGATCGTTGCAGTACTAGTGTTCGAGATATTCAATAATACAGTTCCTCCGGCTCCACCACCTCCGGCTCCATCGGGTGATCCCGAAAAAGTACCTGGTGCTCCTTTTCCTCCATTGGCATAAATATTACCTGTTCCCTGAACGGTCCCTGCATTGATAAGAATTATGGCACCACCGACACCACCTTTTACACCGGTTGAGGCATTGTTAGCATCTCCGGCACCACCACCGCCTCCCATAACCAATTTTGGAAAGGGAGTTGCCGTAATATAAGATCTGAAACCCGGTCTTCCGCCTCCAGTCAAAGGAAGAACATTTCCTCCTCCACCTTGCCAGCCTGCACCACCTAAGCCTCCGAATCCACCATTACCACCACCACCTCCTCCGGAATTATGGTCATTTCCACCGCCTCCGGCATTAGCAGGGGCTCCTCTACCTGAAGATCCGCCGGGCATTCCTTCCACTAAATTATCAACCTGATTAAATCCATCCCACATATAGCGAGGGGTTCCGGCTATTCCTTCCCCTTTTCCTGAAATTGTATTATCACCTGATAAGCCAACATAAGTTGTAGCATTATTAAGATTAGAATCAGCTTTTGGGCTATAACCACCTCTAAAACCGCGGGCATTTCCATCGATCGAAAATCCGGCAAAATTGAATGTACCCGAAACATTAAAAGCAATAACTCCCCCGGCAACACCATTAAAAGGCGGTGTAGTAATCGAAGAAGTAAGTGTTAAATTAGAATATTGTGGTACTCTGACAATTTGAAAAGTTCTTTTTCCTCTTGTTGTTGTAGCATCTGCATTATAAAAACTATTCAGGGTTCCACCATTTGTTCCAGTACCCTTAAACGTTAAATTCCCACCAGTTAGCGGGACACTATTAGTTGCAATTACATATTCAAAAACTCCTGTATTACCAAGAGAAGTAAATCCGGTACCTCCTAAATTATCCGGCCCACTGTTTGAAGTTCCTGAACCATAACTGGTTGTATTGGTATAGTCTATTGTAGCATCCTGCATTTGAATGATCAAGATCAGATCCCCTACCGAAATTGGGGTTGCCCCAAAATTGTTAGAATACTGATCTGTTGCCGGTACTGCTCCCAATACTATCGATTGGGTTCCTGCATTCAATGTAATATTACCCGAAATAGGGAAATACGTATTTACAGAACTTGATACGGTAACAGGTCCGTCACCTCCTGGTGTACCACAAACTTGTGAAAACGCAGGTAATGATGTTAATCCAAAAAACAAAACAAAAAAGATCTGTTTCAAAAAATTAAACTTGTTAAAAGTAAAGTTATACATAAAATAGTGGGGTTTTAGAAATGGAAATATCCGCTGCTGAAAAACCAACAGGGGTATTCAGCATACAGAATAGATACGGAAAAATAATAGTAATGGATTTTTGAAGTCTTAAAAAAAACTTCTTAAAGGCTTTATCAAAAAAAGATAGCGTTTGGACCATAGGTATTTAGGTTCAAGACACAAATTGTCTCTGGTTAAATTATGTAGTTTTGGAGGCGCGAAAATATGCAAACAACTGTCTATCAGCTACATTTTTCGACAAACTACCCAGATTAACGTTAAACAACACTTTTTGCCGACCGTAATACTCTTTTGACTACAAAAAAAATGACTATTTGATAACGAACCGATAAAAATGAGCAGGTACATTATGTATATATTACACTTTTACAGAATATAGTGACAAAAACGCAATAAAAAAGGCGCAACAATGTCGCGCCTTTTTTATTTTAACAAATTAGAAATCAATACTTTAAATTATTTAGAGAAATACAAATACCCCATCAGACTTATTGGCTCATTTAAATACGTTTTATACGTAATCACGTAAAAGTAAGTACCAACCGGTAATCCTTTTTGTTTGTTGAGCGTTGCCCTTCCTTCTGAGATTCCTTTAAAGGCAACTGACGTGTTATTATAACCATGAGCATCATAAACCAAAACTCCCCAACGGTCATAAATTTCTACAAATACATCCGGGTAACATTCAACTCCGTCAATTTTGAAAACTTCATTGATTCCGTCACCATTTGGTGAAAAGGCGTTGTGAACTACAATTTTACAAGAGTTTAAGGGTAATACGGTTGGGTCGTCTCCCAAAATAGAATTGCCGTCAGACAAATCTGTTGCCGTTTTTCCGTCCGGGCTTACGGCATTCACCTCAGCCTGATTTTCGACAGATCCGGCCTCGATATCAGCAGCGGTTAAAACATAAGTCCCGACAAAACTATCCGAATTTGTTTCTCCGTGTTTTAAAATTATCGGACCGCCTGTAATGGTTATTCCCGGTTTCGGATCTTTGACCACAACATTTACCAATAGAATATTTCCGGTATTGGTAACGCTAAAGTGGTACGTAATTGTTTCTCCTATCTCGGCAAATCCATTTTTATTTTCATCATTAAAAGTGGCTGTTTTGATGAGAGCAATAGAAGGTTTAAGATCTAAATCAACCACTGTCGGATCATCATCACCAGTTAAAGCAGGATCATCGCTATCGGAAATATCGATGACCGGATTTCCTTGCGGATCATCTCCAATGACCAATGCCGAATTGACTACTTCTCCATTGGCTACATCTGTTGTGGTTACCGTATACGATGCCGTGGCTATTCCCGTTTGGCCCGGGGCCAACACATTTGGAGTAACCGCTATAGAAGTGGCGGTTAACATCGGATCGCTTATTACCAGATTGGTAACGACTACATTTCCGGTATTCTTAACCGTAAAGCTATATTTGATAACCGAACCTACTCCTCCATTGCCTGTTAATACTCCTCCTTTTATCAAGGTCAGTTCTCTATGCTGCGGTACCGGAGTAATCGTAGGGTCATTAGGTCCGATTAAAGTAAGGTCATTACTGTCGGACAAATCCTGTATGGCAGCTCCGCTAACAGGCTGTGCGGTAACCAAAGCCTGATTTTCGACATATCCTCTGTTAATATCAGCCTGAGTTAAGACATAGGTTCCTTTAAAAGTTGTGGTATCCGATTGTCCCACTCCCAATACTGCAATTGCAGTTCCGGTAACTGTTGCCTTCGGATCTGTTACAATAACATTAGTTAAATCTAAAGTTCCGGTGTTTGTCACCACAAAAGAATAACGGATTAGCTCTCCCGGCTGTGCATAACCATCGCCATTGCTATCTGCGAAAACTCCTTGTTTAAGCAATCGAATGGAGGGCAGCGCTACCGTGATTCTGATAACAGCTTCATCACAATTGGACGGATTTAGTTTATCGCAGATTTTATATACAATAGAGTATATTCCCGCAGCCGTGCCCGGAGGAACGTCTACAGCACCGGTAAGAACATTTAAAACAGGAACTGCAGCTCCGTTTATGGAATTTGCTCCGCTAATAAGGGTACTGTTAATATTGGTCTGCAAAATTGTTGTTCCGTTTAAAGTATCGTTGGCGTACGCATTCAATACATTAGTTGCTCCGGTGTCTCCGTTAATATTGTCGATTGCATCATCATTCGCAACAATTGTCGAAACGATTACTACAATATTAATAACGGCATCATCGCAATTCGTCGGGTTTAATTTGTCGCAGATTCTATATTTAATCTGATAAGCTCCTGCCGGGGTTCCTGCCGGTACATTTACATTTCCTGTGGCCAGATCTAAGACGGGAACCAAACCTCCGTTTATCGAAGTTGCCGGACTTAATATGGTTGGAATAATTAAGCTGACATCTGTTAGCAGTACACCATTATACGTGTCATTATTTGTAAAGGCATTCAGAGCATTATTTATTCCCGACTGACCATTTATGTTGGTAATGGTGTCATCTTCAGCAACAATTACAGGCGCATTTACGACTATTATAATTGTTGCCTGACTGCAATTGCCCGGATTTATTTTTTCGCAGATTTGGTATTGAATAAAATAAGTCCCCGCAGAAGTTCCTGGCGGTACATCAACACTTCCGGTAACGGTGTTCAATATCGGAACAATTCCATTTGTTGAAGTTGCCGGAGGAGTTGTACTCAAAACACTAATGTTAAGCTGAGCGGCTTGTGCGGCAAGTCCGTTGACGGTATCATTCGTTAGAGCATTTACTACATTATTGGCTCCGGTATATCCGTTAATATTACCCGCAAAATCAGTATTCGCATCAATGATTGGGGCAGTAACGTTTATGGTTATATCGGCCTCGCTGCAATTTAACGGATTTAGTTTTTCACAAATACGGTAATGAATTACATAAGTTCCGGCTGCTGTTCCTGCCGGTACATTTACATTTCCGGTAACGGTATCCAATACCGGAACCGGGTTTCCTGAAATATATGCTGCCGGAGTTGTGGTGCTTATGGATGTAATATCGATTGCCGTCAATTGAATATCTAAGCCGTTTAATCTGTCATTTGTTATGGCATTTATAGCGTTGTTTGCTCCGGTAAATCCGTTAATGTTACCGGTGCTGTCTGCATTCGCAATAATCGTTGGCGCTATAACAACAATTGTTATAGTTGCCGTATCAAAATTGGCCGTATTTAAGTTTTCGCTTAGGCGGTATCCAATGGTGTAAGTGCCTGCTGCGGTTCCCGGTGGTACGTCAACATTTCCATTCGAAGGGTTTAGAACCGGAATGGCTCCTCCATTTATCGGTGTGGCCGGAACTACATTACTAATGGTAACTTGCGAAGGGATAACGGTCATTCCGTTTAAAGTATCATTCGTCAGAGCATTCACGGCATTAGTTGCTCCTGTAAATCCATTGATATTGGCCACCGCATCATTTACCGCATCTATTTGTGCTCCTGTTACTGTAATGAAAACTTTAGCATTGTCACAATTCAGCGGATTAATTTTTTCGCAAATATGGTATTGAATTTCATAATCTCCCGCCGGAGTACCTGCCGGAATACTTACAAATCCGGTTAAAGGCTCCAATACCGGAATTGGTCCTCCGTTTATTGGTATTGCCGCAACATCAACTGTAATGGTAACTTTCGAAATGTTTGCTATAACTCCGTTAAGGGTATCATTCAATAAAACGTCAATTGCATTCGTGGTATTTACATAGCCGTTAACATTGGCAATTGTATCGTCATTGGCTACAATTAGCGGAGCCGAAACCTCAACAGTTATGATGGCCGAATCGGTATTGGATAAGTTCAGTTTTTCGTTCAGCTGATAACCAATAAAATACATTCCTGCCGCAGTTCCCGGAGGTACACTTACAATTCCGGTTGTTCCGTTTAATACCGGAACCAGACCTCCATTGATTGGTGTAGCCGGAATGATATTGGTAATGACAACTTCAGAAGGATTTACGGCAAGACCATTAAGGGTATCATTGTCTAAAGCGTTTAAGGCATTCGGACTTCCGACAAAACCATTAATTGGTGCAAAATTAGCATCGTTTACCGCATCGATTACAGCAGGAGCTACTACAATAGTAACAACTGCCTGATCACAATTCGTCGGGTTTAGGTTTTCACAGATTTTATACACAAATTTATATTCTCCAGCCGGTGTTCCTGCCGGAACGTCTACTAAACCTGTAACGCTATCAAGTGTAGGAACCGGGCCTCCGTTTATTGGGGCCGGGGTTGATATAACAGTTGTTGTAATATCCGGAAGATCGAGCATTCCGCCATTTAGCAAGTCGTTATCATAAATATTGATAACACCAGCTGCTCCTTCATAACCGTTTACGTTTAAAACTGTATCATCATTCGCTTCGATAACTGGCGCAATTACAGTAATGATCACAATGGCATCATCACAATTACCCGGATTAAGATCCTCACAGATTTGATATTTAATTTGATATTGCCCTGCCGGGGTTCCCGGAGGAACGGTCACAAAACCTGACGAAATATCTAAAACAGGAACCGGAGCTCCAGGAGCTTTAGGCTGTGCAGGGGTTACAATTGAAGGGGTCAGTACATTGGCCAGATTGATATTGATAACCTGTCCGTCAAAAGTATCAGCGCCGGCTGCATTTGTATACACATTAATTACGTCTACACCTCCATCATAACCATTTATGTTGTCTATACGGTCGTCATTTACAATGATCGGAGCGGCATTTACCACCACTGCAATACTACCGTCTGCACAATTGGTTGGGTTTAATTTTTCGCAAATGGTATAGGTCATAAAGTAAGTGTTGGCAGGCGTTCCAGGTGGAATGCTTATGCTTCCTGTGGCTGTACTAAAGACCGGTACATTGGCGCCAGGATATAAAGGTGTGGCAAACACATTTTGTGTAATGGTTATTTCATTAAAGTTTGCGCCTGTAATTGGCACTCCGTTTAAAGTGTCATTGGTTAAGGCATTCGCAGCATTCATGAGTCCTAAATGACCATTTATATTTTCGACTCTGTCGTCATTTGCAACAATCACTGCGTTTCCAACCGGAACCAAAATACTTGAGGTATCACAATTTAAAGGCGCTCCAATTTCACAAATCTTATACACAATTTCATACAAGCCTTTTACCGTTCCCGGTGGTACATTCACGTTTCCGGTTGTAATATCCAGATACGGAACTGTTGTTACCAGAGGATCGATAGGTAATGCCGGATTGACTACACTAAGCGTCACATTGGATAATGTAGCCTGTGCACCGCCCACAGTATCGTTTGTTAAAGCATTAATTACATTGTTTGCACCGGTATAGCCGTTTACAAGATATTTAACGATATCAATTCGGGCATCGATTCCGGCTGTGGTTACACTAATGGTTTCTGTAGTGGTAGAACAATTTACAAAATTTGCAGGATCAGATGGATTTCCCGGATTTACAATTTCACAAATGGTATAGGTTAAAGTGTAATCTCCCGGTGGAGTTCCCGGTGCCACAGAAATAGTTCTGGATAGCGGATTAAAATCATAAATTAAGTAACTCGAAATAGAGTTTATCGTAACATTAACTGCCGACGGGTTTAAAATAACTCCGTTTAAGGTATCGCTATCTAATATGGAATGTGGTGCTGTACTTCCACCCGTATCTCCGTTGATGGCTGTAAAGGTTTCCGGAACCGCGCAGATTCTGTTAAAAATAGTAAAGGTTGTACCCGATGAAATACAGGTATTCAATCCCACTCTTCTCACATAAATGGTTACCGTGCCCGAAGCCAAACCTGCAAAAACATTGCTCGCCTGGAAGGTCGTTCCATCACTGCTGTACTCGTAACCGGTTCCTAAATCAGGATTCACTATGCTTACTGTTCCTGTAGCATTGGCGCAGGAAGGCTGTTGTATAACTGAACCCGTTGGTGCGGCTGGTATATCAAAAACTTCTAACGTCACCTGATTGGATATGGTACGACAACCTGACTCTCCCTGAGAAATGATCACTCTAAAATATCTGTTTCCTGCTGTTGCATAAGTTGGTGTGGTGTACAAAGCTGTTGTACCTCCCGTTCCGCTTGTAACATCTGTATAAGGCCCGGCCAAAACACTGGCAGTCTGCCATTGGTACAATACAGGACTCGCAGGAATATTTCCTGTCGCGACAACATTAAAAGTATGAGCCTGGTTGATACAAGCTTCTCCATCTTTTGGTTGTGTCGTAATTATCGGGATTTCGAAAACATCTACTTTCGCCGGATTGGAGTTTATAACACCACATCCAATTCCTGAATCGGTTACACGCAATCTGTAAAAAGCATCTGCATTTACAAAACCTGTAGTATAAGTGGTGGTATTAGCACCGGAACCATCCGTTACATTTGCCCATCCTGTTGCTCCGTCCAATGATCTTTGCCATTGATAGGTAAAGTTTCCGGATCCATTTTGTGCACCGGATGTCATGGTGAATACTCCTCCCTCGCAAATATTTCCTCCAACTGGTTGGACTGTTATCGTCGGATCAGGAATAACGGTTGCGACTACAACATTTGTAATAAGAGTACAGCTTGGACTTGATGAGGTGATTACACAGCGGTAATAAGTCGTAGCGCTAAGTGGTCCTGACAAATAGTGCGGATTTGTGGCTCTAATTTCTCCTGTAATGTCGGCCCAGCCAGTCACGCCATCTGCAGAACGCTGCCACTGATAAGTAAAGGAAGCAGAACCATTGTTTGCCGAAGCAGCTGTTGAAATCGCCACTGTACCTCCCACACAAACGGTAGTTGGATTTACAGGCTGAGTCTCAATACTTGGAATAATAACTGCGGCGATACCGGACAGAACTGTGGTACAACCCTGAGTAGGATCGGAGACCGCTACCTGGTAAAAAGTAGTTTGTGTTAAATTTGGAGTGGTATAACTTGCCGAAGTTGCTCCTGCAATATTGGTATAAGGTCCCGCTAAAACAACGGAGCTTTTCCATTGATAACTGTAATTTCCTGAACCTCCTGCGGCGACTACATTTAAGGTCGCATTTGATCCACTGCAAATATTTGTTTTTGCAACCGGCTGTGTTACGATGGAGATAGCCGATAAAACAGTCACCGTAGCCACATTGGAAGTAATGGTATTACAGCCGTTTCCACTGGCCGAAACTTCTACTTTGTAATAGGTCGTCTGAGTTAAAGCCGGGGTTGTATAGGTTGCCGAAGTTGCGCCGCCAATGGCTGTAAAAGTAGCATTGTTGGTACTGCTAAACCATTGGTAAGTTAAAGCCGGGGTTCCATTGGCAGCTGTTACTGATAAGGTATGATTTCCTCCCGAGCAAATGGTTGTTCCTGCCGGCTGTACTGTAATCGACGGATCGGGAACGACTGTTGCCGTAACGCTATTAGAGGTTAAGATACAATTGGTGGTAGATGATGTTACCAAACATCTGAATTGGGTGGTCGCATTTAATGCCCCTGACGTAAAATTGGGAGTGGTTGCAGTTGCGGTTGTTTCATTCACAAAACCTGAACCCGTATTACTTTGCCATTGATAACTAAGTGTACCCGCACCTCCGTTTAAAGAGGCCGCAATGTTGATGTTTACAATTCCTCCAACACAAATATCTGCCGGAGTTGCCGGCTGAGTGGTAATGGTTGCCACAAATACCGGAACGGCATCCGAAAATACTTCACAACCATTAGCCGCTTGTCTCACTCTGACTCTGTAATAAAAAGTAGACGTTAATGCTCCGGTAGTGTAAGACGCTGTTGTTGCCCCGCTTCCACCAGTTGTATTTACCCAGCCTGTGGTTCCATTTACAGATCTTTGCCATTGATAGACCAAAGCTCCGCCCAACGGATCTCCCGAAGCTACGACTGTCATGGTATGTGTCGCTCCGGAGCAAATAGTGTTTCCAACAGGCTGTACGTTTACTACAGGATCCGGAATTACATCTACCAATACACTATTTGAAGATACCAGACCACAGCCACTTCCCGTAGCCGAAACGTCTACGCGATAATAGGTATCCTGAGTGAGTGCCGGAGTAGTGTAAGTACTTGAAGTTGCCCCGGAAAGCAATGTAAAACTCAGGTTATCTGAACTGCTGTACCATTGATAATTTAAAGCAGGAGTCCCGCCTGTTCCTGTAACCGACAAGGTAAATGACCCGCCCGTACAGACAATTCCTCCGGTTGGCTGAACTGATATCGCAGGATCGGGTACTACCGTTGCTGTAACGGTATTGGAAGTCAGTACACAATTAGTTGTTGATGAAGTGATCAAACATCTGAACTGCGTGGTTGTATTCAAAATATCCGAAGTAAAACTGGCTGTTGTCGCTGTTGGATTCGTTTCATTCACAAAACCGGCACCCGAGTTACTTTGCCATTGATAGGTTAGCGTTCCTGTCCCTCCGTCTAAGGTTGCGGCAATATTGATACTCACAATCCCGCCTACGCAAACGGCTGCCGGAGTTACGGGTTGCGTTGTAATTCTTGCCACATTGACCAATGCTGAATTGGAGAAGGTTTCACAACCGCTTCCCGATTGTGTAATTTGTGCTCTAAAGTACAAACTGGACGAGAGCGCTGCTGTGATATAAGTTGTCGTATTGGCTCCGCTTCCGCCGGAAACATTGGTCCAGCCCGAAGTTCCATTCACCGAACTTTGCCATTGATAAGCGATCGTCCCGGCTGCTGTATTGGTCGTGGTTGCCGCAACGGTCATAGTATGTGTTTCGCCCGAACAAATGGTGCTTCCCGTTGGCTGAAGTGTCACAAGAGGGTCCGGAATAATGGTTAGTTTTGCCACATTACTCGTCACCTGCGTACAGGTACTTGAAACGTTTACCCGGTAATAATATTCTCCATTTGCCAAGGCACTATTGGTGGTAAAGGTCGCAGCGGTTTGCCCTGAAACATTCGTCCAGCCTGTTACTCCATTGGCTGATGTTTGCCATTGGTACGTATAAGGAGCTACACTTCCTGTTGGCGTTATCGTTAAAGTTGTGGTTCCGCCCTGGCAAATTGTGGTGTCACTTGTTAATGCCGAAAGAGTTAAATCTGATGGTCGTACAATATTTACTTCATCCGCATAAGAGTTACACGAACCGTTACTAATGGTCCATTTTAATCGCGTTGTGCCTACCGATATATTGGTTACAGTTGTATTAAAAGCATTAGGATTGGTAATCAAAGCCGTAGCTCCCGGATTCGTCACAAAAGTCCAGGTTCCGATACCGGTTACAGGATTATTCCCATTTAGCGTTACCGTTCCGGTATTACAAATCGTCTGATCAGGTCCTGCATCTGCCAATGGCGGTAACGCATTTACGGTTACAGTTACATTACTGGAACTTGGTGCGCACAATCCGTTTGAAATGGTCCAGGCAAAGACATACACTCCCGGCTGTGTTCCTAAAACAGTCGTTGTTGGTGAAGTTGCCGCTGTAAAAGCAACGGTTGTTGGTCCCGAAACTTGTGTCCATAATCCGGTTCCGATTGCTGGCGTATTTGCTGCTAAAGTCAGGGTTTGAAATTCGCAGATGTTAATGGGTGTTCCTGCATTTGAAGTTGACGGTAACGGATTAACGACTAAGGTCATCTCATCAAAAAGTACACAGCTAAGATTAGTCGCTGTCCATCGCAAAACATAGGTTCCCTGAGCACTTGGTGTGAATAACGAAGCTGGGCTTGCAGTATCGGAAAAAGATCCCGCAGGGCCACTAACTCTTGACCATTGCCCCGTTCCGGACGTAATTGCATTGGCTGCTAAAGTTGCACTATCCGATACACAAATGGTCTGATCAGGTCCTGCATTAGGAATCGTCAGATCTGCCGTAACGGTAATCTGAACCGTATCTGTTGTAGAAGGACACAAGGCTCCGTTGGTAATGGTCCATCTGAAAACATATATCCCTCCTGTTTGGGTTAGATTACTAACGGAAGTGGTAGCTGAAATTTCAGAACTAAATACGGCCGTGGTAGGGCCGGATACCTGCGTCCAATTTCCCACACCTGCTAAAGGAGGAATCGCCGTAAGATCTGTTACCGATCCACAAATAACCTGGTCTCCTCCTGCAAGTGCCTGTGAAGGTGGCTCTGAGTTCTCAATTCTGATCTGATCCGATTCGCTACAGGTTCCTGAACTAACCGTCCAGTTAAACACATAAAATCCATAACCCGGATTTGTAAATATAGTATTGGGGTTTGTATCATCAACAAAAGATCCCCCGGCAGGGCCAAATAACTTGGTCCATTTTCCTGTTGTTCCGGGGTCAAGTGCCGAAGCTGCCAACTGAATTTGATTTACACCCGCATCACAAAATTCCTGATCCGGACCCGCATTGGGAGCTGTCACAATCTGACCGTTTACCGTGACCTGAATATCATCTGAAGTTTCAGGGCAAAAACCCTGTGCCGCGATCGTATATCTGAAAACATATACACTCGGTACTAAATTGGTTACGGCCGCACTATTGTTACTGGTTGTGGTAATCGTTGGTGCTCCTGTCCCTCCCGAAACATAGCTCCAAGTTCCGGTACTGGCCACATTACCCACCAGAAACAAAGGCCCTTCCAGACAGGTAGCAAAATCAGGACCGACTGCCGCAACTTCTGTTACTTTTATCGTCACCTGATCTCTGTTCGTTGGGCAATTCACACCTGTATAGGTAGCCCATTCTAAAATATATTCTCCGGTTATTAGCCCTGATAAGGTTGAGGTTGCCGATCTTGCATCTGAAAAAACAGGTGAATTCGGACCACTAATTAGCGACCATATCCCGTTACCCGTCAAAGGAGCTGTTGCACCAAGAGTAACCTGACTTTGGTTACAAACGGTCTGATCCGGTCCTCCTATTGCCGGTGAAGGTGCTTCGTCTATATTGAGTTGTACGGTATCTGAAGTACTTGCGCAAAATCCTCTTGAAATGGTCCATTTGTAAACCCAGGAGCCGGGAGTCAGACCGGTAATTGTAGTGGTCGGATTGGTTGGGTTTGCAATAACGGGTCCGTCTCCTCCGCTAACCAGTTCCCATAAACCGCTTTCTCCGGGTGCAGGTGCATTTCCGGTTACGGTTGTACTATTACTGCATAAATTTTGCGTGGCTCCCGCCTGAGCTACTGTAATAGCAGGAGCTATAGTAATCCCCACAGTATCTTCTCCATCCGCACAGCCTACATTGCTAACGGTCCATTTAAAAGTATAATCTCCGTCACTTAGTCCGGTTACTGTAGTATTGTATAGTGTTGGATTTGTTATTGTTGCTGTCGTACCTGCAGTTTGTGTCCACAAACCAGTTCCCGGAGTTGGGGCATTACCGCTTAAAGTGATGGTAGTTGTACCGGTAGGCAAACATTGATCTGCTCCGGCATTAGCATCCGCTCCTTCGGTGTTATTGGTAACAACATCTACTGTATCTGCCGATGTACCGCAGCCATTTACAATGGTCCATGTAAAGGTATAAGTTGTATTGGCGGCCAATCCGGTTACGGTACTGTTAGGATCGCCCGGATCACTAAAAACGATACCGGCACTAGGAGAAACTGTCCAGGTTCCGTTTTCGCTGCTTTGTGTGGCATTTCCTTGTAATTTTACTGTACTGTCAAAACAAACCGCCTGATCGTTTCCGGCATTAGCAGGGGTTGGAGCGGCACTCGACACCAATACTTCAGAAGTACTTTGTGTGACATCACAGCCTGATCCGCCCGAAATGGTCCATCTAAACATATAGCCTCCATTAACCAAAGGTGATACCCCGGTTGTTGGGCTGTTCACATCTGTAAAAGTCACGATACTCGGACCTGAAATCTGCGACCAGGTTCCTTTCCCATAAATTACCAAATTTCCCGCTAAGGTTGCAGAAGTAGAATTACAGGGCACAATTTGCATGGTTCCTGCGCTTGAAGTGGTCGGTTGCGCCGAAACTACTATAACGACCGTATTGTACACCGTTTCGCATTGTGACCCCGGATTTGGAGCTTTGATTAACCGAAGTACATAAGTACCGGAAAATGTCAATTGTCCAATCGTAACACTATTCCCTGAAAAATTTACCGGAGCTGTCGGATAAGACGGGTATGGCGGATTGAGTACCGGGTTTATGTTTGGCCCGGATACCAATTGCCAGCTCATTTGTCCGTTACCCGTAAAAGTTACCGGAATTACGGCCTCCGATTCGTTACATCCTAAAGTCTGATTAGGGCCTCCCGAAATCGAAATGATATCTTCTAAAACCACAACGTAGTTTGCCGTTCTAACACAATTGGTAACGCTGTTGGTAAGGGTATATGAAAAAGTATAAGTCCCTAATGCGGTCATTCCCGAAACTAATGTCGAAGGAGAAGTAGGATTTTGAATTGTTGCTGTCGGACCTCCTGTCTGCGTCCATTGCACGCTTTCATTTACATACAGCGGTATGGTTCCCTGCAGAATTGTTGAGGTTCGTCCATCACAAAAATAAGCTGTCGAACCGGTGACATTGGTCACATCGGCTGTTGGTGGCGGAACTATTACGGTGACTTCATCTACACCATTTGCACAGGTTCCGGCTACGGTCCATCTAAAAACATAGGTTCCTTCAAGTAAACCGCTTACTGCTGTATTATTTCGATTTGCATTGGAAAAAGTTGGTATACTAGGTCCCGAAACAACGGTCCAGGTACCTTGCTGCTGCCCCGGAGTATTTCCACCGAAACTTCCGTTAAGGTTTACCGTTTGGGTTGATGAGTAACAATGCGAAAGTGTCATATCAGTTCCCGCAGTAACAGGCATTCTTCCACCCAGACTTGAAATAATAACATCATCCGTTGAGGTACACGATCCGTTTGTTATGGTCCATCTTAAAGTGGTTGAGCCTGAGCTATTTCCTGAAACTGTAATGGTACTGTTTGGCGAATTCGGGTTATTAACCGTAACTCCGGCATTATTATTTCCTTCAACTGACCAGGTTCCGGTTTCTGTTGGCCCAATCGCATTTGCGTTTAAAGGATACGTCCCCTGACAATATGTTTGATCCGCTCCTGCATTTGCAAGTGTGATTGGTGAAATCACCATTACGATATCATCAAATATGGTGGAACCGTCCTCACATTTAGCGGTTAATCTAAAAGTATAGGTATTTCCCGGGACCGCTCCTCTTACTAAAGTTTGCTGTAAATTAGGATCTACGATCTGTACTGCCGGTCCTGCTATCTGACTCCATACCGGATTTTCCAGGAAGTTAGTACCTTGTGCTGTATTTGCCGTTCCCAGTAAATAAAACTGGTCGGGGGGCAAAGCTGTAGCTCCACCGGGGCAAATTGTTCTGTCAGCATTTGCATTTACAGTACAGTTTTGCGAAAAGGTGTAAACGGGAAGTACAAATAAAAAAAATAAAAGTGTGTTATTCAGTCCTTTATGTAATCTATCAGAGTAATTTAATTTCATAAATTTAAATTTTTGAATTAAAAACAAAGAAATGACAGTACAAACTTGGGGGGGGATTAACACAAATTTAATAAAAAAAAGCTTATCCTACACGTAAATAGACTGATTATTAGATAGTTATATTTTGTACCGAAAGAAACAACCCGCAAGTTATTGATTATCAGTAAGTTGCACTTTAAAAAATAAGGAAATTGTCCTAAAAAAACCGACAAAAAACACATTTAAGCGTTAAAAAGATAAAAAAATCAGAAAAATAATACCTTCTTTTCCGTTTTATTCCAGGAAAATAATATTGCGTTTTAAGCCATCAAATTTGGTTCTTTTGATAGGGGAATTTTTAAAAACCAATCGAAAAGTTTCTTCCGTAATTTCGATCCAGTCCTTTTTTGAGAAAGAAAGTAGTTCCGGATTGGGATTGAATAAAGGTTCGGAATGCGGTTTTGAGAATCGATTCCATGGACAAACGTCCTGACAGGTATCACAGCCAAACATCCATTCATCAAATTTTCCTTTCATTTCGTAAGGGATGTTTTCTTTGAGTTCGATGGTGTAATACGAGATGCATTTGCTCCCGTCTACGACATGAGGAGCCACTATTGCCTGTGTGGGACAGGCATCAATACAGGCGGTACAGGATCCGCAATGATCTGTTGTAGCATGATCGTATTCTAATTCCAGATCCAGAATAAGTTCTGCAATAAAATAAAAAGATCCTACTTTCTGCGTCAGCAAATTACCGCTTTTACCAATCCAGCCCAGTCCGCTTTTTGCTGCCCAGGCACGATCTAAAACGGGTGCCGAGTCTACAAAAGCACGACCTGATACTTCGCCGATATTTTCCTGAATGGAGTGTAAAAATTCTTTTAATTTTTCTTTAATTACAAAATGATAATCCTGACCGTAAGCATATTTTGAAATTTTAAAACTGTCTTCGGTCTGGGTTTCTGTTGGGTAATAATTTAATAAAAGCGACACTACGCTCTTGGCATCATCGACCAGTAAAGTAGGGGCCAGTCGTTTGTCAAAGTAGTTTTCCATATACCCCATTTGCCCGTGATGGTTGTTGTTTAACCATTTTTCAAGACGAGGCGCCTCCTCTTCCAGAAATCCTGCTTTGGATATTCCACAAGAAAGAAAACCAAGCCTTTTGGCTTCGGATTTTATGAATGCTGAATATGTCTCTTTAGAATTGATTGTCATCTTTTAGAGAATAAAACTTCTACTCCAACAGGTTTTAAGGTAATTAAGGGGTTGAACCCGATCGCAGCTGTCTCCGATTTAAGTTCGTATTTTTTCACAATATGAGCCACAGTAAGGCACATTTCATAAATCGCAAATCCGGCTCCAATACACATTCTTGGCCCGGCTCCAAAAGGATAAAAATATTGCATGGAGTGTTTCTTCTGTTCTCCCAGAAAGCGCTCCGGTATAAATTCCTCCGGCGCATTCCAATATTTAGGGTTTCGGTGCAACTCATAAAAAGAAACGCCTATTAAAGTCCCTTTTTTTAAATGGTACTGCCCGATCGTATCGTCTTCCACATTTTGTCGGTCTGTGATCCAGGCAGGCGGATACAAACGCATGGATTCATTGAGCACCGCATTCAGATAAGTCATTTGCTGCAGCTGTTCTACTATGTTTGCTGTTTGTGATTCGATTTCCAGAATTTCGTCCAGCACCTTCTGTTGCACTTCGGGGTTTCTTCCCAAAAGGTAAAGTGTAAAAGTTAAGGCGTTGGCAGTCGTTTCATGTCCGGCAATAAAAAGAACTTTAATTTCATCAATCAGTTGTTTGACCGACATTCCTTCACCGGTATCTTCATAACGGGTTTCTAAAAGCAGCTGAAGCAAATCGTTTACTGCCTCTCCTGAAGTGGTTCGATCCTCGATAATTTCCTGAATAATCTGATTGTTCTCTTCGGCCAGTTCAAGATGTTTTGCTACCTGACCGCTTACCGAAAACCACCATGCTTTATGCGGAAGCCGAATTTCTTTGATTAAGAAGTTCTGAACTTCTTCGATGATAAATTTTAGACGATTTAATTTTTCTTCAGAAACCGAAAGATGAAACAGCGACTTGGCCACTACATTAAAGGCCAGCTGGCTCATAACAGGAAAAAGATCGATGGGTTTTTCTTCCGTTATTTCCTTTAGCTCCGAGACAATCGTTTCGTTCATGTTCACGACCAACTGATTCATCTTTTGCTTGTGAAATGCAGGCTGAATCAGCCGTCTTTGTTTGAGCCAGAATTCACCATCAACTGTCAAAAGTCCTTTTCCTAAGTATTTGGAGAGGTAAACAGACTGAAATTTAGATTTGTGATAGTTCTTCTGGTTTTTCTGTAAAATATGTTGGGCAATCTCATTATCCCGTGATAAGATCAAATGTTTCGACCGTCCTATTTTTAGCGAAAAGGAGTCTCCAAACTGCTCAAAGTATCTTTTATGGTAAGGAATAGGATTTTTACGCACTCCTTCGGCATCCAAAAAGAACCTAACGATTGAAAGCTTGTTCGGGTACTTGTATTTTTTGTTTTCAGACATGTCTAACAGGATTAAAACAATCCACCCTGAATGTTGGTGTTTATTTTTCCTAAATGTTTGTACGCTTTATCTGTAACCTCACGTCCGCGTGGTGTACGCATAATAAATCCTTCCTGAATTAAAAAAGGTTCGTAAACTTCCTCAATGGTTTCACTGCTCTCTGAAACAGCAGTTGCCAAAGTCGATAGCCCTACCGGTCCTCCTTTGAATTTATTAATGATGGTCAGTAAAATTTTATTGTCCATTTCATCCAATCCGTGTGCATCGACATTTAAGGCTTTTAGGGCATAACGTGCAATTTCGATGTCAATGGTTCCATTTCCTTTTATTTGTGCAAAATCACGAACTCTTCGCAATAATGCATTGGCAATACGAGGTGTCCCACGGCTTCTGCCGGCGATCTCGATAGCAGCATCTAATGAAATGGGCATTTTAAGTATAGAAGAACTTCTTTCGACGATTGTGGTCAAAAGTTCGGTGGTGTAATATTGTAAACGCGACGAAATTCCAAAACGGGCTCGCATTGGAGCGGTCAGTAATCCCGAGCGTGTTGTAGCTCCTATCAGCGTAAAAGGGTTCAGATTGATTTGCACCGTTCTGGCATTTGGGCCGGATTCGATCATAATGTCTATTTTGAAATCCTCCATAGCCGAGTACAAATATTCTTCGACTATAGGACTCAAACGATGAATTTCATCAATAAACAGTACGTCTCTTTCATCAAGATTGGTCAGCAAACCAGCAAGATCTCCCGGTTTATCCAAAACAGGTCCTGAAGTAATTTTAATTCCCACTTCGAGCTCATTGGCCAGGATATTAGCCAAAGTAGTTTTCCCTAGTCCCGGAGGTCCATGAAAAAGGGCGTGATCGAGTGCTTCACCACGCTGATTGGCCGCAGCAACAAAAATCTTTAGGTTCTCTAAAACCTGATCTTGTCCTGCAAAATCATCAAATGACAGCGGACGCAATCTTTTTTCAAGATCTAATTCTTCCGGATTGTATCCTTTTGTGGTGGGATCTAAGTTTTCATTCATTTTACAAAGATAGACAAAGAAATCAGTTTGTAAAACAGTTACAAATCAAATAAAAATTCCAAAATTCAAATTCCAAATCCCAAATCCCAAATCCCAAATCCCAAATTCCAAGTTTCAAGTTTCAAGTTTCAAGTTTCAAATTGTTCCTTTACGGGTTAATGGCGGAGCAACCCTTCGTTATCCGCCATGTGATTTCCACTACTCTTTTTAAGAAATGTTTTTTAAGAAGTCTAAGAGCTTTACTTCCTTCTTAATGATTCTTACCATCAATAGTCCGAAAAACAGTAAGAAACCAAAACCACTGCATACGATATAAAGGTAAAAGCCTCTGGAGAAATTTTCTTTAAAAATGGGTAAAAGGAAGGCAAAACCAACAATATAAGTCAGGTAAATTATTGGTGTAAAGATGTAGTGGATTTTTTTCCTCCACTGATAAAACTGCTGTGCCTGTTTACTGTATTCCAATAAGGGAACCGCTGTATTTAAATGTGTCAATTTTTCGGCACTAATCCACTCTAAAACGATACGAAATACAAGCATTGCAATCATAGTTCCCAATCCAAAACTAAACAATGTTTGTTTATAGGCGCCCACCCAAATATAATAAGAGATGAGTATGATCGAGGTTACACTCAGGATTACCCTGGTCCAAAAATGGTTGCGTTTGATTTTTTTAGTATGTGCCTCTGCTTTGTTAATAATAGCCGTGGCAGCTGGTTTTGTATCGGATTCTGCCTGCTGATCCCAAATATTTTGTAATTCTTCAAATGTTTTCATTTTGTACACATTGCGTTAAACTTTTTTTAATTCGATGGATTCTAACCCGAAGTGTTTCTTCGGTTATCCCGATTACTTCTGCTATTTCCGGATATTCTATACCGTCTAAAGTCATCAGAATAATCATTTTGTTGGTCTCTTCAAGCTTTTGTATGCATTGATACATTTGTTGAAGTTGTTCTTCTTTTTCGTTTGAATAGGTTTCCGACACGATCTGAGGCAGGACCACTGCTCTGATTTCTTTTCTGGATGATGATTTCCGCAAATAGAGAAGACAGGTGTTTACCGCAATCCTATACATCCAGGTGCTAATGCTCGATTCATTTCGGAATGTATCTAAGCTCTCCCATACTTTTATGAAAATTTCCTGAGCTGCATCAGATGCTAATGCGACATCTCCACAAAAATAGCCTTTGCACAAACGAAACACTTTGTTGTAATGTGTGTTGTAGAGGTCGTTAAATTGTTCTTTTTTAGCCACTTTACTGTATTTCTGATTTTATTTTTTCCATGAACCACTCCGGTTGATCGTACATGACAAAATGAGCTGAGTTGGCCGCATAATAAATTTTAACAGACGGCAGCTTTTCATACTGGGCTTTATAAGTGTTTTGTACCGTAGCAAGATCCGGATTTGTTGCTGCTAAAATTACTACCGGAATTTTAATTTTAGCAATTTCTTTGCGCAAATCTAAATTAAGCATATCAATATAACCGTATATATAGGTTTTTCGATCGGCAACATTCATCCACTCGCTGATTGTTTTTTGCTTTTCTTTGTTCAGACACATATAAGAGACCGTTTGAGAATTCATCGCATTAAATGCCTTTTGATCCATCGCCAGCATCATTTTGCTTTGCGGATTATCATACGGAATAACTTCTCCTTTGTAATTTGGGATCATTAGTGCCGCACTTGCTGGCAGTGCATCCACTATAATTACTTTTTTGAACAAATTGGTTTCTTCAGAAGCCAGCCACAAACTCAGAGTCCCTCCCAAACTGTGACCGATTAATGTAGCTTTCTTTAATTTTTTGGTTTTTACATAAGAAACCACCTGATTCTTTATGGTAGACAGCCACGGACTTTCAATTGGAGGAACGTTGCCAAATCCTGCTAAGGTAAAAATATGACATTCGTAATTTTTAGAAAGCTCGGTTACGGTTTCATTCCACATTTCTCCTGTACAGCCAAAACCAGGAAATAACAACACCGGTGCTCCTTTACCTTTTACTTCTACCTTAAAGGCAGTTTGAGAAAAAACAGGTTTTGAAATAAGAAGCAGTAACACAACAAGTAAAATTGATTTCGTTTTCATAATGTTTAATTTTTAAAGTTTCCCTTTTGATGCACTGCTATACTATTTGTTACCTCAAAAAAGATTTTTTTTTAAATTATCTTCAAACATTTAAAAACCAACAACTTAAACCCTGTATTTAGCTGTCCTTTTACTCAACAAAAGAAGTTGTTTTGCTTTTTTAAAGTCCCCGCTTTATTTGATTTCTTTCAAAATACTTTCTGCTATTTTATTGTAGTCATTATTGTAATGGTGCGAGCCTGGCATTTCAATCGTTTTAATCCCCGATTCTGAAAACCTCTTACGGGTTGCGGCATCTTCTTCATCCCCAAAAAAACAAACCGGATTGTACGATTTGACTTTTTTTATTTCGGAAATCACATCGTAAGTATCCTTTGCACTTTCCATACTCAGCATGTCTGCAATGTGAATTTCAAAATCGGCTTTCATATCAGGAGACAAGAGGTACAGGCCTTTTAATTTTTCTTTTAATGCTTCAGGGAAATTACCCGCAGCAAACGGAATTACAGAAGCTCCAAATGAATAGCCCGCCAGTATAAATGTTTTTTTATTCCATTGCTGTAAATAATGTTCAACCGCCTTAGCTATTGCTTCCGAGGTCTCACCAGGCGTTTTTGCATTCCAGAAATATTTCTGGGCATCCAGTCCTATTACGGCAATTCCTTTCTCGGCCAGGGCCTCACCAACAGATTGGTCAAAACTTGTCCATCCTCCATCTCCGGAAATTAAGAAGGCAACAGGCAACGTTTCGTCTTTGTTTTTTGTCGGAATTAAGGTTAGCGGCATTTCAAATGGCAACGGCTTCAGCTGCTGTTCTTTGAGCAACATATTTTGTTGTGCTTTCTGTTCGCTATACGTGGGCGTATTTAAAATTTCCTTAAATGCAGCTGTAAACTGTGGTAGCCAGTTTTTAGTAACCGAGAATCCATGCCCTACTTTGGGCAACGTAATTAATTTTCCCTGTTTCATGCCTTCCATGTATTTTTTGGTGTCGACATAATTACAAACCTGATCTGTAGTTCCCTGAAGCACGATAAAAGGAGCTGATAATTTTTCTGTTTTTTCAAGAAAATAGGCTTTTCCTTCTTTTAAAACATGCGAAGTAAGTCCGGAGCCGTCGCATAAAGTCCTGTCTGTTTCGATATCGGGGCAAAAACCTAAAGCAATGGCTCCGCTAAAAGTATTGGCAGGTGCCTGAGCCAGCATTCCATAAACTAAAGTTGCTCCTGAAGAGTATCCGGCCAATATTGGTTTTAAGTATTGTTTGATCCTGATCTTTTTTTGCAGCAGCAAACTAAGCTCTTCAAAGTCTCCGGCCGGGTAATAACATTTTGCTTTTTGCTTTTTTATTTCTTTAAAATAATGCTGAATATCGATCCCTGCAACGACTGCTCCCTGATCGGCAATGTTTTTGGCCATTTCAACAACGCCGCTGTTCCATCCTCCATCGCCGGAAACAAACAATACAACCGCAGTTGGTGCTGTTTTTGGTTTGTAGATTGTGACTTTTCCAAATGCTCCAACCCTTATCGTGTCTGCTGTTAAAGCAAAAGCAGGAGTACTAAAAATAAAAACGGACAACAGGAGTGTTATGATTTTGTTCATCTGAATTACTTTTTAACGTTACGAAATCCTAAACTATAGTGTTCTTCTTATACATTATGATTGAAACTGATATAAAATAAACGTACAAATTCAACAGAAA
The DNA here is from genome assembly GCF_048514875.1 of Flavobacterium sp. T12S277. NCBI lineage: Bacteria > Pseudomonadati > Bacteroidota > Flavobacteriia > Flavobacteriales > Flavobacteriaceae > Flavobacterium > Flavobacterium sp. T12S277. The sequence goes on from NZ_JBLYEG010000017.1 coordinate 27,270, forward strand.
AAGTCTTTGCCACAATCCTTTGTACGAAGCAATTAGCGCCCCCATATCAGAAGGGAAATGAAGTACAAACAATAAGAGGGTAAGACTTCCAATGCTAAAAACAACCCAGGAGAAATTATAAAAACGAGGATTGTTTTCTTTTGAAATTACGGTACGCATCACTAAGGGTAACAGCAAAGCAGCAGCAATTCCGATACCTCCGGCAATGTCATGCAGCAAAAACGACAGGGTTCTTTTGCCGTCTATTACATCTGCTTTAAATAGCCCTGAACCAATCCCCTCTCCTAAGCCATACATTATAATTAACAAAGAAACTAGCTTTACTCCTTTGTGGTCTTTATCAAATGCCCTTTTAAAAACGATTCCAAAAACAATAAATACAATCCCAATAACGATCCACCATATGGAAATCAATTCTGAAACCGGACTAACAGTTGCCCCCAAAGAACTAATGGTGTTGTGCAGCTGACTATAGCCCACATAATAGCTTCCTAATAAAAAGAGCAGTAAAAAATCGAATATACAGCTAATGATGCAGCCTATTGCCATGACCTTAACCCAATTTACCCGCACTGCCTTCCTCCTTTTCATGGTCTCTTTTATGGTTTTACAACTTTGTTTAAAGCTAACGGGACCTGTAATAAATCATAGTCATGGGTATAAACTAAATATTTGTTGTGCCATACCGGAGTGAATTTTTCTTTAAAATCGCGCAATCCTTTGTAGTGCGAAAAATATTTAATTCTTTCATAAGCAAACTTCATCGATTTTTCGGGAAAGGTTTCTGCCTCTTCAATTCCACTCATTGCCGCCAATCCTAAATTGACTGAAGTACAGCCCTGCGATTTTAAATAAGCGAAAAGTTCCAAAAGTATAAAATCGATGATTCCGTTTGGGGCGTCATTGCTTTTACGAATCAAATCATAGGTCCCTTCTCCTTTGGCAAAATCAGGAATGACATTTAAAAAGGCCACTATTTTCTCCTCGGCATTTTCTACTGTAATAATGGTTTGCTGTTTGAGTTCTTCCCACTCAAACCTGCCTTGCGAAAAAACAATTTCACTTCTCCCGGTGCTCGCAAGCCATTCATCACTTACTGCTTTTATTTTTTGCAGCAATCCGTCTTTTACGGGTGCGGTATGAATGGTTGTTTGAAAGCCTTTCTCTTTGACTTTGCTTATCGCATTACGCAATGATTTTTTGGCTCCGCCTTCCATTGTAAATACAGACAGATCGACAACCGCTTCCTGACCTATAAATAAGCTTTTTTTGTGCAGTGAAGCAAACAATTCTAAGTTGTCTTCCGGTACGCGATAATAAATGCTTCTTAAGCCGTTCTCGTAACAATACACATCAAATTCGACTATACATTGTTTGATTTCATCTGCTGATGCCGCTACGGGGTTTTCTAAGACTACAGCAAAATTATCGGCCACACGATAGGCAAGGAAAGATTTTTTACTTTTTGCAATAAAGATGTTTTTATCATCATAGGTTTTAAAATAATCCAAAGAAGAAGTGCCGTATTGTTTCAAAAGTTCGGATGCTGACAGGAAATCATCTTCTACCGCTTCTTTTTTTATGGTGTAAGGCCGTATTAGAGCAAAGACTAGAAATGCAATGGATAAAAAACCACAGATGTTGATTGATAGTAAAAAGTGTCTTGCGAATCTGTCAAGCGGTACCAAATCTGAGCTCCCGATTAAAAAAAAGTTTTGCAGTGCATATTTTATAGATTCCTGCCAATGAAAGTCAATATCAAAATGTTTTTTATCCAGAAAATAGAACCCCAGAATCCCGTACAATAAGACTGCCGCAATGCTAATCAAAACCGTTTTTAGTCCGATACTCTGCAAGTGGGCGTTACTTTTTATATAATATTCTTTTCGGGTAATAATTAAACTCACGAGTACAATCAGGGCAATTACGGCTTCTTCATAATCGATCGCTTTGGTAAGATGTCCGATGATTGAAATAATGGTTAAAAAAACAGCAGACCACCAGGCATTACGGAGTCCCTTTAGCATAAAAGCAGCATTCACCAGCATAAATAAGCCAGCGGTTATGACAAAATAATTGGAGGCTCTAATGGCCGAAACCGGAATGATATTTTTCAGGATGTGCAAACGTTCTGCGATAGCCGGAGTTAAAACGGATATTATGTTTACTAATCCCAAAACAAAAAGCAGAAAAGAAGGTACAATGCGCATCAATAATTTATTGGCATTGAAAACAAAAATGAATGCACCGGCCAGCAATGGAACCCAAAATTCGAAGAAACGGTATAAAAAAGTAATGGCTATAGCACTGACACTATCAAAACCAAATTGCATCAGGATAAAACTCATTGAAATTTCGATCGCACCCAGCCCTCGGAGAAAGGGGGAAACAATTAAAAATATAACCGAAATAATATAGCCCATTACGGCCGCTGGCAGCGAGGGTGTAAAACCCAAAGCAATCATAGCGATATACAGGTGCGCTATTCCGGCGAACTCAATGAGTACGGAATAAAAGACAACTTGCAGAAAATTCTTTTTTACGATCTTGTTTTGTTGCAAATCGTCCAGAAAAACCACCGCCGAGGGAAGAAACTTTATGATCAGGCGATATAAGCTCCCCTTTTTCAGAATAGAATCGTAAATAAAAAAGATACTTAAACTTAAGACAATTACAGCTCCCAGCGCATACCATTCTCCTGATCCGGCAGTTCCCTGAAACAAGGAGTACATCAAAGCAGGAATAGCAACAATAATAACCGAAAGTATCCCTACAAAGCCATATACGATGGAAGCAAAATGAATTTGAGTGGGTTTTACTCCACTCTTTTCAATAGGCTTTGTAAAAAAGGCCAAAGAAGAAATCCCACCTGCCGGTAAAAAAACGCTTACGAAGTTTCGTTTCAGAAATAAAATGACGGCTTGTTTAAAAGATATTTTACTCTGAACCGCTTTAAAGGAGGCAAAATACATTAACGCCTGAAGTGTTATATAAATCAAAGCTAGAGCAATACCACACAATACCCAAAAAGAACTGGCATTGGCAATGGCGTTTTGAACTTCTCCCAACTCAGATCGTTCATGTTTGATAAACCAGATCCCAATTCCAATAAAAAAAACAGTGAATATAGACTGTCTGATGATCTTATCGTTTTCACGCAAAAAAGAAACTCCTTTTCTGTTTTTAAAAAAACTAAAAATGGTATTGGGAATCAGTAGTACCTTCATATTATCGGGGAATAATCTATTTATGAAAAATCAAACCAACTTCTCTATAAATATACGACAATTATCTATCGCTCAAATCCTTACAATACTATTTTCCTCACTTTACACCTGATCTGATGCTATGCTGAACCGAAACCTGTATAAACAAAAAAGACTGTCTTTTCAGACAGTCTTTTAAAGTATTTTTAGTGGTGTAAAACTTCTTCACCTTCTTTCATCGGTACATTTTGCGGTACAAAATCTACATCGTGATTCGGGTTACTGTAGTCATATGGCCAACGATATACGTGAGGAATTTCTCCCGGCCAGTTACCGTGGATATGTTCTACCGGAGTAGTCCACTCTAATGTTGTTGATTTCCATGGATTCTGAACAGATTTCTTACCATAGAAAATACTGCTAAAGAAGTTGTATAAGAATACCAATTGGAACGCTCCTCCTATAAGTGCAAATGTTGTAATTAAAACATTCACATTTTGTAAATCATCAAATAATGGGAAGTTCGTGTTTGTATAGTAACGTCTTGGTAAACCAGCTAATCCGATAAAGTGCATTGGGAAGAATACTCCGTAAGCACAAACTGCTGTTACCCAAAAGTGAATGTAACCTAAGTTTTTATTCAACATTCTACCGTACATTTTAGGGAACCAGTGGTAAATACCAGCAAACATTCCGTAAAGTGCAGAGATACCCATTACTAAGTGAAAGTGAGCAATTACGAAGTAAGTATCGTGAACGTTAATATCTAAAGTACTGTCTCCTAAAATGATTCCTGTTAAACCTCCAGTGATGAAAGTAGAAACCATTCCGATAGAGAATAACATTGCAGGGTTGAATTGTAAGTTACCTTTCCATAAAGTTGTAATCCAGTTGAACGCTTTTACAGCAGATGGAATTGCAATCAATAAAGTAGTGAAGGTAAATACAGATCCTAAGAAAGGATTCATACCTGAAATAAACATGTGGTGACCCCAAACAATTGTAGATAAAAATGCAATTGCAAGAACTGACATGATCATCGCTCTGTATCCGAAAATTGGTTTACGAGAGTTCGTAGCCATAATTTCAGAAACAAGTCCCATTGCTGGTAAGATTACGATGTAAACCTCAGGGTGTCCTAAGAACCAGAATAAGTGTTCGAACAATACAGGAGAACCTCCTTGGTAGTGTAAAACTTCTCCGGCAATATAGATATCAGATAAGAAGAATGAAGTACCAAAACTTCTGTCAAAGATCAATAATAAAGCAGCAGACAACAATACAGGGAATGAAATAACACCAATGATAGCTGTTACGAAAAATGTCCAGATTGTTAATGGAAGTCTGGTCATAGACATTCCTTTAGTTCTAAGGTTGATAACTGTTACGATGTAATTTAAAGATCCCATTAAAGAAGATGCGATAAAGATAGCCATCGAAACTAACCATAGTGTCATACCTGTTCCAGAACCTGGAATTGCTTGCGGTAAAGCACTTAATGGAGGGTAAATTGTCCAACCTGCAGATGCTGGTCCAGCTTCAACAAATAAGGAACATAACATTACTACAGCAGATAAGAAGAACAACCAGTATGAAATCATGTTCATAAATCCGGAAGCCATATCTCGCGCTCCAATTTGAAGTGGAATCAATAAGTTACTAAAGGTTCCGCTCAAACCGGCCGTCAGTACAAAGAATACCATGATGGTACCGTGAATTGTAACTAGGGCCAAATAAATATCATTTGCCATTACACCATCAGGTGCAAATTTATCTCCTAATAAAACATTAAAGATTTTAAAAGACTCTTCTGGCCAAGCCAATTGCATTCTGAAAAGCAAAGACATTGCAATACCAATAATACCCATAATGATACCGGTAATTAAATATTGCTTAGCAATCATTTTGTGATCAATACTAAAGATGTATTTAGTAATGAACGTGTCTTTATGATGATGTTCGTGCTCGTGATCGTGTCCGTGATCGTGACCGTGCGCTTCTGCTGACATATATGTGTACTTTAAATTTTCTTAATAATATTATTTCATAGCCACTTTAGCTACAACTGCCTTAACCGTATCGATAATTGCTTTTACAGTATCTTTAGCAGTACTATCAGTGCTCGCTTTTGCTTCTTCACCAGCCTTCTTTTCAGCATCTGCAGCAGCAGCAGCTTTAATATCCTGAGCTAATGTAGTTTTTTCGCTTAACCATTTTTTGTAATCTTCCGGAGTATCCACAACTACTTTCATTTGCATGTTGTAGTGAGAAGCTCCACAAATTTTATTACATAATAATAAATAGTCAAATGTATAAGGATCTAAAGCTGTTCCTCCTTTAGCAACTAACTCAACGCTTTTCTCAGCTCTAAGTTTGTTGATGTGTGCAACTTTTTCTACCATAAATGGTAATTCTCTGTATTCAGAAGTTGTATACGTTGGAATAAAAGCAAATTCAGTAACCATTCCAGGAACACAGTTCATTTGCGCTCTAAAGTGAGGCATGTAAGCGGAGTGTAATACGTCTTGAGAACGCATTTTGAAATGTACTTTTTTACCTTTTGGAATATGCAATTCAGAAACTACAATATCATCCTGAGCGTTAGGATCAGACATATCAACTCCTAAAGTGTTGATACCTTCGATTAAACGAACGTTTGCTTTTCCTAAAACATTATCCTGACCAGCATATCTTGCTGTCCATTTAAATTGTTGTGCGTATAATTCGATTTCGATTACGTCTTCGTCTTTATCCACAAACATAATGTTGTTCCAAGCGTACAATCCGTAAAGGATCAAACAAGCCAACACTACAGAAGGAATAATACTCCAGATTGCTTCTAATTTATTACTATCAGCAAAGAATAAAGCTTTTTTATCTTTATTTCCTCTGTTTTTAAAAGAGAACCAGTATAATAATCCTTGTGTAATAAACTGTACTACAAAAATTAAAACCCAGGTAATATTCATTAAATTATCTACTAAAAGTCCGTGCTCTGAAGCAGGAGTATGAAGTGCTAAACCACCCCATTTTAGTAAACCGTAAATCGTAAAGATATAAATGAATGCCAAAAAGCCAAACATGATATACCCCTGAACATTATTATCATTATCCGATGCAACCTGAGAATCGTCCGAAGAAGATCCTACCTGAGTAAGATCAAATATCTTGGTCAATTGCCACAAAGCAACTGCTAATAAAACTAAAACTATAATTACCAACAAACTTGTCATCTGTTTACTTCTTTAAATATTAATAATGAAAATGTTTACTTTCTTCAATGAAAGGATTTCTTTTTGCTAACAAAGGAGCTTTAGTTAATGCAGTAAACACTACAAAAATAAACAATCCTAAGAAGAAAAGAATAGAGGCAATTTCAGGAACTCCAATAAACCATTTATCTCCAACTGTACCTGGCATAATCATATTAAAGAAATCAACATAGTGTCCTAATAAGATCACTACACCGGCCATTACAATAACCCAGCTAAGACGTTTGAAGTCTGTATTGATCAATATTAATAATGGGAACACAAAGTTCATAACTACAGCTCCAAAAAATGGTAAGTTGTATAATTGAATTCTGGTTACAAAGTACGTAACCTCTTCAGGAATATTAGCATACCAGATCAACATAAATTGTGAGAACCATAAGTATGTCCAGAAAACACTGATACCAAACATGAATTTAGCTAAATCGTGAATGTGGCTTGTATTTACATACTCTAAATATCCTTTAGATTTCAAGTAGATCGTTACTAATGCGATTGAAGTGATACCACTTACAAAGAAAGAAGCAAAAACATACCATCCGAACAATGTACTAAACCAGTGTGGATCAAATGACATAATCCAGTCCCAAGACATAATAGACTCAGATACGATAAAGAAAACTAAGAATCCTGCAGATAACTTAAAGTTCTTTTTGTAGTATAGGTCATCTTTAGCTTCGTCCTGAGCCAAACAGTTTTTTGCTGAATAGTAACGGTATAAGTTCCATCCTATTAAGAAGATTGCTGCTCTGATGATCCAGAATGGAAAGTTCAGGTAACCTGCTTTTCCAGCAATGATAGCGTCATAATTAGCATGTTTTGGATTTGTAACTCCTTCTCCTAACCAAACGAAAATGTGGTTAAAATGCAATCCGCAAAGTACTAAAATAATAAAGAATATAACAGAACCAGCTGGTAAGTAAGCTGTGATTCCCTGCATTACTCTAAACAATACCGGAGACCAACCTGCCTGAGCAACTTGTTGAATAGCATAAAATGCTAAAACTCCCATAGAAAGTAGTAAAAAGAAAATACAAGCAACATATAATGCTGACCATGGTTTGTTTTGCAATTGGTGCAATACGTGCTCCAAATGTTTTTCATGTTCACCTGCGGCATCAACTTTCGCATGCTCTCCACCTTCGTGTGAGTCATGTGAAACTTTTGCAGCTTCATGAGAAACTGCTGGAGTTTCTGTGTGCGCTGCACCTTTAAGTGAATCATGTGAAGCTTCTGCTGTATCATGAGAAACTGCTGGAGCTTCTGCGTGCGCAGCACCTTCATGTGAAGCTTCTTTAGCTTCATGACCTGCAGTTTCATGAGAAGCTTCGGCAGCTTCACCATGCGCAGCACCATGAGAACCATGAGCATCTGCAGCTAGTATTTTTTCAACTTCTTGAATATCTTTAGGTGCATTTAAAAAACCATACCCAATTCCTAATAGGCCAAGAACCATTAGGATGATAGAAAAAGTTTTTAATTTACTTGAAAATGTATACATATCTATTACGATCAGTTTGTTCAACAATTATAATTGGCTTTTTAGTTTTAGAACATAGTCAGCAACTAACCAACGTTCGTGGGCACTTAATTGATTTGCATGTGAACCCATTGCGTTTAAACCATAAGTTTCAACGTGAAAGATACTTCCTTCAGTGATAACTCTGTCTTTGTAGCTAGGTACTCCAAGAAATTTTTCTCTTTCAACCAATTTACCTTTACCGTTTCCAGTTGCACCATGGCAGCTGATACAGTAAATTTCGAAAAGTTCTTTACCTTTTCCAGAATTTCTATCTGCTTCACTCAAAGGTGATTTTAAATTGGCTTTCGCTAATTCATAACCCGCAGTTGAATTTTCATATTCGTAAGGTTCAAAACCTCTATTGATAGTTCCTTCTACAGGAAGTTGTCCTTCTTTTCCTCCTTTAAATATTTTTGCTTCTGTGTATGGCTCGTAAGCAACAGATTCATACATATTTGGGAAATACTGATAGTTTGGTGCCGAATTATTGTGGCAAGATGAAACTAAAATAGTTATACCAACTAAAAGTGTTATTTTATATATCCTTTTCATAGCTACAATTAATTCTTTTCAATTACTTTAACTTCAACAGCTCCTGTACCTTCGAAAAAAGAAACTAGTTCTGCTTCGTTATCATTTACAGCAACTTCCATTAAGAAATGGTCGTCTGTTGTTCTTACATCAGGATTTTCAGCTTGTTTGAATGGCCATAATCTACTTCTCATATAAAAAGTGATCACCATTAAGTGGGCAGCAAAAAATACAGTCATCTCAAACATAATTGGCACGAATGCAGGCATGTTTTGAATGAAACTGAAACTTGGCTTTCCACCAATATCCTGAGGCCAGTCATGAATCATGATATAACTCATCATAGTTGTAGCAACAGAAATACCAACACATCCGTATAAAAATGCACAAATTGCTAATCTTGTTGGTGCTAAGCCCATAGCTTTATCCAATCCGTGAACTGGGAATGGAGTAAAAACCTCTTCAATATGATGATGAGCAGCTCTGGTTTTCTTTACTGCATCCATCAAAATATCATCGTCATTATAAATGGCGTATATTACTTTATTACTCATGGTGTGAATCTTTATTTGCTGCTCTTTCTCTAATATAATTATCTCCTGTTCCTTTCAAAATTGTTTTCACCTCTGCCTGAGCAATTACAGGGAATGTTCTTGAGTACAATAAAAACAATACGAAGAAGAAACCAATCGTTCCGATGAAAATTCCAATATCAACAAATGTTGGTGAGAACATTGTCCAAGAAGATGGAAGGTAATCTCTATGTAAAGAAGTAACAATAATTACAAATCTTTCAAACCACATTCCGATGTTTACTACAATCGAAATAATAAAGGAGAACATGATACTTGTTCTTAGTTTTTTGAACCACATGAACTGTGGAGAGAAAACGTTACAAGTCATCATCGACCAATATGCCCACCAATAAGGTCCGGTAGCTCTGTTTAAGAACGCATATTGCTCATACTCTACACCTGAGTACCAAGCTACGAATAACTCAGTGATATACGCTACCCCTACGATAGAACCTGTAATCATGATTACAATATTCATTAACTCGATATGTTGTAGTGTAATATAAGCTTCTAAGTTAGAAACTTTTCTCATTACGATCAACAAGGTGTTTACCATTGCAAATCCAGAGAATACCGCTCCTGCAACGAAGTACGGAGGGAAAATTGTAGTATGCCATCCCGGAATTACAGAAGTAGCAAAGTCCATCGATACAATGGTGTGTACAGAAAGTACAAGTGGAGTAGCTAAACCTGCAAGTACTAAAGATACTTCTTCAAAACGTTGCCAGTCTTTTGCTCTACCGCTCCATCCAAAACTTAGGATAGAATAAACTCTTTTATTGAAAGGTGTTATTGCTCTGTCACGTAGCATTGCAAAGTCAGGCAATAAACCAGTCCACCAGAAAACTAATGATACCGAAAGATACGTTGAAATTGCAAATACGTCCCAAAGTAATGGCGAGTTAAAGTTTACCCATAAAGATCCAAATTGATTTGGAATAGGTAAAACCCAGTATGCCAACCATGGACGCCCCATGTGAATAATTGGAAATAAACCTGCCTGAACTACTGAGAAGATAGTCATCGCTTCAGCAGAACGGTTAATAGCCATTCTCCAACGCTGACGGAAAAGTAATAGTACCGCAGAAATTAATGTTCCGGCGTGACCAATACCAACCCACCAAACGAAGTTCGTGATATCCCAGGCCCAACCAACTGTTTTATTTAATCCCCATGTTCCGATACCTGTAGATACAGTGTAAATTATACAACCTAACCCCCAAAGGAAGGCTATTAATGCGATTGAAAATACAATCCACCATTGTTTGTTTGCAGGCCCCTCAACAGGTGCAGCTACATCTACTGTTACATCGTGATAAGATTTATCACCTATAACTAAAGGTTTTCTAATGGGTGCTTCGTAGTGAGACGACATAATCCTTTATATTGTTTCTAATTAATAATTTTACTAAGTATTTCTAACTTTTACATGATAGAAAACGTTCGGTTTTGTACCAACATGCTCTAATAAATGATACATTCTATCGCTTTCTGCTAACTTAGCAACTTCGCTTTCTTTATCATTTACATCTCCAAACACCATAGCTCCAGACGAACAAGCTGCAGAACAAGCGCAAGCATTGTTAAATTCATCTTTTGCCACAACTCTACCTTCACGTTTTGCCTGAAGAATAACAGCTTGTGTACTTTGAATACAGAATGAACATTTTTCCATAACTCCACGAGAACGAACGTTTACGTCTGGGTTTAATACCATACGACCTAAATCATCATTCATGTGATAATCGAATTCACTGTTTTTGTTGTACAAGAACCAGTTGAAACGACGTACTTTATATGGACAGTTGTTTGCACAATAACGAGTACCAACACATCTGTTATATGCCATGTGGTTTTGACCTTGACGACCGTGAGATGTTGCAGCAACCGGACAAACTGTTTCACACGGTGCGTGGTTACAGTGCTGACACATTACTGGTTGGAATGCAACCTGTGGATTGTCTCCAGGTTTTTCCATTTCATTAAATGTAGATAATGAACTTGATAAACCTGCAATATTTTCTTTTCTTTCGTTATCACCTTCAAAAGTGCTTTCAGAAGAATAGTATCTGTCGATACGCAACCAGTGCATATCACGGCTTCTTCTTACCTCTGCTTTACCAACAACAGGAACGTTGTTCTCTGCGTGACAAGCGATAACACATGCTCCACAACCTGTACAAGCATTTAAGTCGATAGAAAGGTTAAAATGATGTCCTGTTGAACGATCAAATGATTCCCATAAATCTACTGTTGTAGCTTTAACTTCCTGGTGATCTAAAGATACCATTGGCTGTGGATTCCAATGTTCAGCATTTTCTTTGTTAAATACATCAAGGGTAGTTTCTTTAATGATATCTCCTCTACCCATTAATGTTTTTTGTCCCTGAACACAAGCAAACTCATGCTCTCCATTTGCTTTCGCAATGGAAACAGACTGAACACTATTGAAATTTTTATATAAAGCGTAAGCATTTAAACCTACCTGCATTTCTTCTTTTAAAGCTGCTTTACGACCGTAACCAACTGCTAAACCAACTGTACCAACAGCTTGTCCTGGCTGAACAATTACCGGTACATTTTCTAATTTAAGCCCGTCAGCAGTAGTAATAGTAGCATAACTTCCGTTCAAACCACCGTTAGCAACGATTTCATTTGATAATCCTAATTTCTTAGCATCAGCATTAGAAACAGTAACATAGTTATCCCATGAAACTCTGGTAATTGGATCCGGGAACTCTTGTAACCAAGGGTTATTAGCATGTTGTCCATCTCCTAATCCGGTTTTAGTATATAATACCAATTCGAAATCACCAGCTGCTTTAGATTTTGCAAGTGCATTTGCAGCGGTAGCAGCATCAACAGCACCTCCAGACAATGCAGCAGATCCAACTACTGCAACACCATCATGTAATACTTTGTTCCAAGAAGATCCTGCAGTAAATCCTGAAGAATTAGCTTTTAAATAATCATAAAAAGTACCTGCGGCACCATTTAATGACAATAAAACATCCTGAAATTGTTTGGTATTGAATATAGGGCGAATCGTTGGTTGCGTTAAGCTATAAGTTCCGCTTGTTATTTCTACATCTCCCCAAGACTCTAAATAATGAGGAGCCGGAGCAGCAACAGTAACAATTGAAGCAGTTTCATCTTCTTTCAATGAAAAAGCAACAGATGTTTTAACTTTTTTCAATCCTGAAACAAAAGCAGCTGAATCAGCTAAAGTGTAAGCAGGATTAACTCCACTCATAATTAAAGTATGAACACTTCCAGCATTCAGATCTTTAATTAATTGAGAAACAACCGCATTAGATCCTTTTCTAATTTGTCTTGCTCCTGCAGTAGTATAAGCTTCACTAGCCAATATTTGGTTGATAGCTAAAACTAATAACTGAGCGTTTTTATCTTCGATTCCGGATACCAGAACCCCTTTAGATCCGGCAGCTTTTAATTGCTGAGCAGCTTTCACTACTTCAGCTTTAGAAGCAGCATCTAAAGTAACAGGAACAGAAGCACCTGCAATAATGTTATATATTTGAACTAAAGCCTGTTTTTGAACAGCAGTAGTCATTGGAACACGCTTATCAGCAGCTGCTCCGGATAATGTCATATTTGATTCGAATTGGAAATGACGAGACATTTTTCCGTTTTGAGGAATACGTCCTTTTGCATATCCACTATCGTATCCACCACCTTGCCAGTCTCCTAAGAAATCAGCACCAACAGATACAATTAAATTAGATTTTGAAAAATCATAATCAACTAAAGCTCTTTGACCATATACAGCCTGGAAAGCATCTAAAGCCTCAGATGAAGAAACTGCGTCATAAACAACATGCTTAGCATTTGGATTTTTAGCAATAAATTCAGCGATTAATTTTTCAGTAGATGGACTTGCAAGTGTATTTGTTAATAATACCACTTGTTGGTTTTTAGCTTTTGCTTCAGCTAAACTTGATTTAATTTTTAAATCAACAGCTGACCAAGTAGCTTGTTTACCCTCTACTTTTGGCTCTTTTAAACGAGCGCTATCATACAATCCTAAGATAGATGCGTGAATTCTCGCATTAGCTGCAAATTTAGCACCAGCGATTGTATTGTTTTCAATTTTAATTGGACGACCCTCACGAGTTTTTACCAAAAGATTCGCAAAATCAAAACCATCAAATACAGTAGTTGCATAGTAATCTGCAACACCAGGAATGATTTGCTCTGGTTGTAAAACATAAGGGATAGACTTGTGCACAGGACCTTCACACGCAGCAAGTGTAACTGCCGCAGTACTAAATCCTACGTACTTTAAAAAGTCACGACGTGAAGTTCCAGATGACGCTAAAGCATCTGCATTCCCTAAGAATTCATCTGTAGGAATCTCTTCAACAAACTCGTTATTTCTAAGCGCCTCAACAATAGAACTATTTTCTAGTTCCTCAACACTTTTCCAGTATTTTTTGTTTGATGACATTGTATATAAATATTAAAATCTTAATAATTCGATTAATAGTGGCATTTACCGCATTCTAAACCTCCCATTTGCGCTGCAGTCAATTTCTCTACACCGTATTTTTTAGAAAGTTCAGCATGAATTTTATCATAGTAGGCATTTCCTTCCATCTTAACATCAGTTTTTCTATGGCAATCAACACACCATCCCATTGTTAATTTAGAGTATTGCTTCATGATTTCAAATTCTTCCACAGGACCGTGACAAGTTTGACATTCGATACCTCCAACAGTAACGTGTTGAGAGTGGTTGAAGTAAACAAAATCAGGTAAGTTGTGAATACGAACCCATTTTACTGGCTGCGTTTTTCTGGTATAAGCTTGTTTCGCTTTATCCCAACCAACAGCATCATATAACTTTTGGATTTGAGCATCGTAGAATGCTTTGCTGTACTCAGGAGTAGCAGTAGTTTCAGCAACTTCAGAGATGTTTTTATGACAGTTCATACAAACATTTAAAGATGGAATACCAGCAGTTTTACTCACACGTGCAGCAGAGTGGCAATATTTACAATTGATTTCGTTATCACCAGCGTGAATTTTGTGAGAATAGTGAATTGGCTGAATTGGCTCATAGTTTTGATCCACACCCACCTGCATTAGATATCCGTAAACGAAATACCCACTTGCCAATAGCAAGAAAATTGCAGTTACTAATACCAAAAATTGGTTTCTGGCAAATGCTTTCCAGATTGGAGTTGAAGCTTCTTTAGGAGCAACTTCAATACCATTATTACGCGCTACTTTAGTTAATACTTTGTTCACCATGAACAACATAACCACCAAGATAGCCATTACAAGTGCAAGCGCACCTAAAATAATATTATTAGAAATACCTCCACCGCTTACATTTGTTCCAGGAGGAGTTGCAGCCCCACCAGCAGCAACCGCTGGCTCAGCTTTTACTTCAGAAGTATAAGCGATAATGTTATCAATATCTCCTGTTGATAATTGAGGAAAAGAAGTCATTACAGACTTGTTGTTTTCTTCAAAAAGTTTTACTGCTACAGGATCACCTGACTTAATCATGTCAGAACTGTTGTGAACCCATTTGTAGATCCAGGCTATGTCATGCTTTCCAGCAACTCCTCTTAAAGCAGGACCTGTTGATTTGGCATCTAATTTGTGACATGCAGCGCAATTTGCATTAAAAAGTTCTTTCCCTTTTACCGGATCACCACCAGCAGTTGCAGCCGGAGCAGCAGCTTCAGGCGCCGCAGGAGCAGCAGGATCTTGAGCAAATGAAGTTAGGGAGAAAAGCAGCGTTAGCGATAAGCTAAGCAGCAATTTTCTTGAGATCGAATTATGGTTACCCACCTTTTTCATATAGTATAATAATTATCTACTAATTTTTGGTATGATTTTTTCTGTAGTAAATCAACGAAAAACTAATACCTTCTTTTAAAACTTGCACAAAAATACGACTTATGTGTTATTCTCAAAACCTTAAAATAGTCTTAAATATCAATTTATATCAATTCTAAATAATATCAAATTTTCACATACTAATTTTAAATAGTATTTTTGCTCAAAAACCATCACATTATGAGAATTTTAACCCCTTCGAAAAGAGTTTTCTTCACCCTAACAATGTTCACTTTAGCTTATAATATTCATGCTCAGGATCAAAATTTAACACTAAATCAGGATCCTAAATTTGAGCAATTATTGAACGACAAACGCAAAATTAACACAGCAATAAGTACAAACGATACTTACAAAATCCAAATCTTCAGCGGCAAAAGCGAAGAAGCAAAGAAAACGTTATCGGATTTCAAAAGAGAATACAACACTATTGACGGAACCATAATCTTCAATACGCCCAACTACAAAGTAATTGTAGGGAATTTCAAGACCCGAATAGAAGCTGAAAAGAACCTGGCAGACATCAAAAAGAGATACAAAAGTGTATTTTTACTAAAGCCCGGGAAGTAATCTCCGACTCAAAGCAAAACGACACAAAAAAAAAGGCAATTTCAATCGAAATTGCCTTTTTTTATATCCCTTATCCAACTTCAAAAACATACATTTTACAAGTTAATTCCCGCTTAGCTTTCCTTGTTTTTCAAAAGCTGAAATACTTCCTCCTTAGCCAACACTAAATCGGTATTAAAAGCTGTATTGGCACGCAGACAATCCACCGTTGCCTTTCCCATTTCCCTGCCTTTTACGACGTCGCTATACCAGTGTGCGTTACAAACCACCCGGCTTTCACCAAAATCATGACCCCGTTCAAGAATCACCCCTTCTCTATCGGGAAAGATTTCACTAAAAACCAAAGCCCACGCCCAGCCTACCGCAGCATGTCCAGACGGAAAAGACCCCACTTTTCGCAAGATATCTTCCTTTTCAGGAGTGCAGGTTTTTTGTTTGTTCACTACAAAAGGCCGTTCGCGATTGTAAAAATTCTTTGCTGTATACGTCGACAACCCCGCATCTGTCATCACCCGACGCATAAGCGTATACAACTTAGGCGTAAGCAGCTCATCGATATCAATTCCTAAAACAACCTCAAACGATCTGACCGCATGCGGAAAAGACAAATTGGCATCACTAACCGCTTGCAAAAAACGAATCTGATCTTTAGATTTTGACACTCTTCTGGCGTGCTCCAAATCAAATTTGAAAGTATCAGAAGCTGGTTCAGGAGGCGGAGTCAACAGCAGCAAACTATTTGGCATTTCTTCATCAGAAAGATAACCGTGCAGCAAATCCGGCATCACCATTCTCATCTCTTCCACATTTGTAAACTTATGCATACCCCTCCCAGACTTGAATCTTTTACCCCAAAAACCGGTTATCATATGAAATAGTTTCAGTCTCATACAAAATATATAATCCATATAGATATATTCAACATCACAAAAATAAAAAATAATCTTACAAAGAAATCAATTCCCCCAAAACTGAACCCTCCTAAATATGCTGTCTTTCTGTTTCATTTTATGAACTAAAACACGATAACAACCAATCTCTAGAATTCCATCCCGAATCACTTTGCCCTAATCTGTAAATTCCGTTTGAGATTTGCCCCAATAAAAAAGTCCCAACTTTCGTTGAGACTTTAAATTCTAAATATCGAATTGCAAATCAAAAAAGGCTTCTTAATTAACCACTTTAATTCCATCCGCCATAAATCGTATTTCTTCTTTTGGCTTGGTGATCGCCTCTATTTCTGCTTTTGTTTTTTTGGCATCTTTAGCATAATGCTTCAACTCTTCAACAGAAGTAATTTTCTTCTCGGCAGTACCTTCCAGTACAATACTTTTTCCTTTTAATGCTGTTGGCACAAAAAAAGCATAGTCTTTCATTTTGACAAAAAACGGAGAACCATCTTCTGTTTTCACAGTAACCCAGCAGCCTTTTTTCGGACACACATCGGTTACCACTCCTTTTACCGAGATGTTTTGAGCTTTACTCGTCTTTTCCAATTCGCTTTTTAACTTTTCAACCGTGATCGCTTTAGTTTCCGAAGCTTTAGAAACATCGGCACCATAATAATCTCCCACTACGGCATTGCCTGCCGGCGGAGCAGCCTTTTCAACTGCTTCCTGAGCAAAAGATAGTGTAAAAAAAACTCAAAGAAAGAAGTACTGTGTATATAAATTGTTTCATAATCAAATATTTTTAATCAAAAATAATATTAAAATTGAAATAAACGAAATAATTATTTAAGTCAGAAATCACATCGGATGTTTCCACTTTTCTTTAAAATATGTTCACAAAAAAAAGTCCCAACTCTCGTTGGGACTTTAGTCTATAAGTATCGAATATTATTTCAATTTCTTTTTGATTGCTACTTCATGGTAAGCTTCAATAACATCTCTTTCTTCAATGTCATTGTATCCTTTAATCTGAATACCACAATCGTATCCTTTAGAAACTTCTTTCACATCATCTTTGAAACGTTTCAATGCTACAAGTTCACCTGTATGCACCACTACTCCGTCTCTGATCACTCTAATTTTAGAAGATCTCATGATTTTACCATCCATCACCATACAACCAGCGATTGAACCCACTTTAGAAATTTTGAAAATCTCACGAATTTCAGCAGTTCCTAAAATTTCTTCTTTCATCTCAGGAGCTAACATTCCTTCCATTGCATCTTTCAAGTCATCGATTGCAGCGTAGATAATAGAGTAGTAACGGATATCGATTTCTTCTTTATCAGCAAGCTGTCTCGCATTTCCTGCAGGACGAACGTTAAATCCGATAATGATCGCATCAGAAGCAGAAGCCAACATAACGTCGGTTTCAGTAATTGCTCCAACACCTTTATGAATGATATTAATTTGAATTTCTTCTGTAGACAATTTAGAGAACGAATCTGATAATGCTTCAACAGATCCATCAACGTCTCCTTTAAGGATTACGTTCAATTCTTTAAACTGACCAAGAGCAATACGACGTCCAATTTCATCCAGTGTAATATGACGTTGTGTACGTACAGATTGTTCACGCATTAATTGAGAACGTTTAGACGCAATTTGTTTTGCTTCTTTTTCGTCTTCAAAAACGTTAAACTTATCACCCGCAGTTGCAGCTCCGTCAAGACCTAAAACAGATACCGGAGTCGAAGGTCCAGCTTCTTTAACTATATGTCCACGTTCGTCATGCATAGCTTTAATTTTACCATGATGCTTACCTGCCAACATATAATCCCCTACTTTTAAAGTTCCATGTTGAACTAAAATGGTAGACACATATCCTTTTCCTTTATCTAAGAACGCCTCAACAACTGTTCCTTGAGCCGCTTTGTTTGGATTCGATTTTAAATCTAAGATTTCCGCTTCTAATAAAACTTTCTCTAATAATTCTTTTACACCTGTTCCAACTTTTGCAGAAATATCATGCGATTGAATTTTTCCACCCCAATCTTCAACAAGTAAGTTCATACTAGCCAAACGCTCTTTGATTTTCTCAACATTAGCATTTGGTTTATCAATTTTATTGATTGCAAATATAATTGGAACTCCCGCCGCTTGTGCGTGAGAAATTGCTTCTTTTGTTTGTGGCATGATATCATCATCCGCAGCAACAACAATAATAGCGATATCGGTAACTTGAGCTCCACGTGCACGCATCGCGGTAAACGCCTCGTGACCCGGTGTATCCAAGAATGCGATTTTCTGACCATTATCTAAAGTTACACCGTAAGCTCCAATGTGCTGTGTAATACCTCCCGACTCTCCGGCGATAACATTTTCTTTACGGATATAATCCAGTAAAGAGGTTTTACCGTGATCGACGTGACCCATTACAGTAACAATCGGTGCTCTAACCACTAAGTCTTCTTCTTTATCTTCCACTACCTCGATAGCTTCTTCGATATCAACTGTGATAAACTCTACTTCATAACCAAACTCGTCAGCTACAATAGTTAAAGTTTCAGCATCTAAACGCTGGTTCATGGTTACCATGATACCAAGTGACATACAAGTTCCAATTACTTTAGTAATCGGCACATCCATCATGATTGCAATTTCACCTACAGTAACAAATTCCGTAACTTTAATCGTTTTACTTCCTTCGTCAAGTGCTCTTTGCTCATCATCAGATTTCTGACGGTGCGTTTCTCTTTTATCTCTTCTGTATTTAGCCGCTTTAGATTTTCCTCCTTTACCCTGAAGTTTTTCAAGAGTTTCTCTAATTTGGTTTTTTACTTCCTCTTCAGTAGGCTCTACTTTTGCTACAATTGCAGGACGGTTTCCTTTTACGAAACCAGGTCTTGCACTTCTGTTCGCATTAAAACCTCCACCACCAGTATTTGGTGTAATTTTATTAGGATTTGGAGTTCCCGGTGCATTACCTGTTGCAGGTTTTGGTGCACCCGGAGTTCCCGGTTTAGGAGCGATTCTTTTACGCTTATTTTTGTTAGCGTTATTTCCGGCTCCCGGAGCTCCTGGTTTATTAGGAGTGATCTTTGGATCTTCTTTCTTCTTTTTAGGCTTGTTAAATTGAGACAAGTCAATAGTTTGCCCGGTAAGAGTAGTTCCAGATAATTTTTGATATTGTGTAGTAATGGTTTCCTCGGCAGTCGTAGGATCAGTTGAAACAACAGGTTCCTGCGCTACTTTTGGAGCCTCTACTTTTACTTCTTTTTTCTCTGTAATAATAGGTTTTTCTACCTTTTTCTCTTCAGAAACTACAGGAGCAACTACAGGCTCTGGCTGTACAATTTCTTTTTGAACAGGTTTTTCTGGCTGAGTTGGAGTAACAACTACTTTTGGTTCTTCAGCTTTCACTGGTTCCTCAACAGGAGTAGAAACAACTGCAGGTTTCTTCGGATTTAAATCAATTTTACCTACTTGAACAGGTCCTGTTACAACGGCTCTCGCTTTTATAACTTCCTGTTGTTTTTGGCGCTCCTCGTCTTGTCTGCGTTTGTCCTCAATTTCTTTCTCACGTTCAACACGTAATGCTTCTTTCTCTTTTCTTTTCTCTTCTCCTACCTCTTTAGAAGCTTCCTTATTCCCCTTATCGCCCGCAAATTGGCTTTGTAGGATATTAAATTCGCTATCAGAAATTTTCGCATTTGGATTTGCATCAATAGCAATTCCCTTATCTTTTAGATAATCAACAGCTCTTTCTAACGAAATATTTAATTCCCTTAAAACCTTGTTTATTCTTATTACTCTCTCTTCAGACATATAACCTTTTTATTATTACCTTTTTCGTTGTGTTGTTAGAGCAGATAACTAGCTATCAAACTCTTCTTTTAGTATTTTCATAACATCAAGAATCGTTTCCTCTTCTAAATCTGTTCTTCTTACTAAATCTTCTACTTCTTGCTTTAAGATACTTCTAGCTGTATCTAAACCAATTTTTGCAAATTCTTCGATAACCCAGCCTTCAATTTCATCTGAAAACTCAGTTAATTCAACGTCATCGTCTTCGCCACTAGCAACATCACCTTCTCTGATAACATCTAACTCGTAACCCGTTAACTGACCTGCTAATTTTATATTATGACCTCCTCTACCAATTGCTTTAGAAACTTCTTCTAACTTCAAGAAAACTTCAGCTCTTTTATTTTCTTCGTCAATTTTGATAGACGAAACTTTAGCAGGACTCAAGGCTCTTGTAATAAACAATTGAATATTGTTTGTATAGTTAATTACATCAATGTTTTCGTTTCCTAACTCACGAACGATTCCGTGAATACGAGATCCTTTCATACCCACACAAGCTCCAACCGGATCAATTCTGTCATCGTAAGAATCTACCGCTACTTTTGCTTTTTCACCCGGGATACGCACTACATTTTTCACTGTAATTAAACCGTCGAATACTTCAGGAATTTCCTGCTCAAACAATTTCTCCAAAAACTTCTCAGAAGTTCTTGACATGATAATTTGAGGTTTGTTTCCTTTCAATTCAACGCTTTCAATAATTCCACGAACGTTATCTCCTTTACGGAAAAAGTCAGATGGAATTTGTTTTTCTTTTGGAAGCACAATCTCATTTCCTTCATCATCGACCAAAATTACAACTCTTGGACGTACGTGGTGTACTTCGGCAGTATAAATATCACCGATAATATCTTTAAATTGCTTATAAAGATTTGTATTATCGTGTTCGTGAATTTTAGATATTAAGTTTTGACGCAAAGCCAAAATAGCTCTTCTTCCTAAATCAATCAATTTTACCTCTTCAGAAACCTCTTCACCGATTTCAAAATCAGCTTCAATCATTCTTGCTTCAGTTAAAGTAATCTCTTCGTTTTCAAAATCCAGATCCTCATCAGCAACAATTACTCTTCTTCTCCAGATCTCCATATCTCCTTTATCAGGATTTATAATGATGTCGAAGTTATCATCAGAACCGTATTTTTTCTTCAATGCATTTCTAAACACGTCCTCTAAAATTGCCATAAGCGTTACACGATCAATAAGTTTATTATCTTTAAACTCTGAGAATGAATCGATTAATGCTAAATTTTCCATGCGAATTCTTTAATTAAAATGTTACTGTAACAATTGCCTCTTTAATTTCTGTATAAGGTATTTGTTGCTCTTTTTGAACTGTTTCTTTTCCTTTTCCTACTTTTTTCGGTTCTCTTGCTTTCCAAGACAAAATTATAAAAACATCGTTAGCTTCCACCAATTCTGCTTCAATTTTTTCAGTATTTGTAGTAACAATCAACGTTCTACCAATATTTTTGATGTATTGTCTTGTCATTTTCAAAGGTGACCCTACTCCAACAGAGGCTACTTCAAGCGAAAAATCCTGCTCTTCACGATCCAGATTATTCTCGATTGCACGACTTACATCAATACAATCCTGCAGCGCCACTCCATTATCACCATCTAAACCAACACTAACCTTAAAAGAGTCTGACACAGCCAGATCAATCAAAAAGATCGATGGCTTTTCCAGAAGTGCTTCTGTAATTAATCCGTTTACTTTTTCTTTAAATGTCATAATTTTATAAAAAGAGGGGACACTTAGTCCCCTCATTATTTAGATTTTAATAAATAACGGTGCAAATATAGTGTTTTTTTTATAAATCAAAATAAATAGATTGCCCTAAAAATATTTCTTATCTTTATAAATACATAAAAATAATCGATTTTTAACTATTCAAGCCCTAAAACACCATGAAACGAATCCTAGTTCCTACCGACTTCTCCGAACATGCGGAAGACGCTTTAAAAGTCGCTTCTCAGATTGCAAAGAAAAACAATTCTGAGATTATCATTTTACACATGCTCGAATTACCAAGCCAAATGAACGACGCAGTTCTGGGTGGCACAAGCATCCCAGAAACCATGCTTTTTATGAAAAAAGCCAACGAAATGCTCGATCAGATTTCCTCAAAACCTTATCTGGACGGGATTCCGGTTACCGAAATTGTAAAAATAGACAAACCGATTCACGGCATCACTCAGGTAAGCAAAGAATACGATATTGATTTAATTATAATGGGATCACACGGATCATCCGGCATCGAAGAACTCTTACTTGGCTCCAATACCGAAAAAGTAGTTCGAAATTCCGAAATCCCAGTCCTCGTAATCAAAAAAAACATCACCAATTTTAGCGCTTCCGATATTGTTTTTGCTTCAGATTTCTCAGAGGAAGCCAAAAAACCTTTTGAAAAATTCCTGAAATTAACCAAAATTTTCGATTCAAAAATACACTTAGTCACCATCTGCACCCCCAACAGCTTCAAACCCACTCACGAAGTTCAGCAAACCATAGATGCTTTTGTCTCCAAATTTGATCTCAACAATTACACGGCTCAAATCTACAACGACACCAACATCGAAAAAGGAATCATCAATTTCGCCAACAGCATTAATGCCGACATCATCGGAATGTGCACACACGGAAGAACAGGTTTTGCACACTTTTTCAACGGAAGCATTAGCGAAGGATTAGTCAATCACGCGATCAGACCAGTTCTTACTTTCAAAATCTAAAAGAGTCCAGCTGTCAATTTTTCCAACCTGACACCTTCAGAAAAACTAAAGCATAAAAAAAAGCCTCTCGAATGAGAGGCTTTTATGTTGGTCTACTAGGACTCGAACCTAGAAAGACTGCACCAAAAACAGTTGTGTTACCATTACACCATAGACCAGCAGTGCGATTAAGCGAGTGCAAAATTAAAACTTTTTTTAGTTTACGCAAACTTTTTTTAACAAAAAATCAATATTTAAGAATTAGCGAATCGTACCAGTACTCCTTTTCCCGCTCCCTAGCTTTTCTTTTCACCTCAAAAACTCACACAAACCTCACAAATTCAACCTCTTGACCAAAGCAGTAAGAAACCCTGTTTTATTCTTACCTCTCTTGCTTATTTTTTTTCCTAAACCCCAACTTTTGCCCACATCTTAAAACGATCCGAAACATTAGGGCATAAAAAAAGCCTCTCGAATGAGAGGCTTTACGTTGGTCTACTAGGACTCGAACCTAGAAAGACTGCACCAAAAACAGTTGTGTTACCATTACACCATAGACCAGTAAAAGCGGTTAAGCGAGTGCAAATTTAAAGCTTTTTTTAGTTCGCACAAGCTTTTTGAAGAAAAAAAATCATTTTTTGCTGTTTTTTTTTCTTCAAAATCCGTAACGTTTGCACAAGTATTTCACAAACAACACCTTACTTCAGCCAAATACTTTTACAGATTTTTTTGTTAATGCTCGTTTCTTTAAACAAAAAAACATTTTCTTTGTACGATAGAAAAATTACAAAATTTTAACACCTAAATATGGCACAATTCAATTTCAATAAATGGAATACTATTGTTGGTTGGTTTGCATTTGCAATCGCTTTAATTACCTATACCTTAACCGTTGAACCTACTATGAGTTTTTGGGATTGCGGAGAGTATATCGCCACCGCAGCTAAACTGGAAGTAGGCCACCCACCCGGAGCTCCTTTATTTCAAATGATGGGTGCTTTTTTCGCTATGTTTGCGACAGATGCACAACATGTAGCCTTAATGGTTAATATGATGTCGGTTTTCTCAAGTGCCTTTACCATCCTGTTTATGTTCTGGTCTTCTTCTATGATTTTGAAAAAAATTGTGGGACGTTTTGCCGAAATCGACCAAAACAATTCAATTGTTATTTTAGGAAGTTCATTTGTTGGAGCCCTTGCCTATACTTTCTCTGACAGCTTCTGGTTTAATGCCGTTGAAGCCGAAGTTTATGCCATGGCCTCCTTATTAATTGCCTTGCTTTTCTGGCTTGGTTTACGTTGGGAGCAGGATATGGACGAGCCAAAAGGAAACAAATGGCTGTTAATCATTTCTCTTGTTATCGGTCTTTCGTTTGGAGTTCACTTTATGGCTTTATTAACCATTCCTTCCATCGGATTCCTTTATTACTTTAAACATTACGAAAAAGTTACGATCAAAAACTTCCTTATTGCCAACGTTGTGGTAATCGGTGTTTTGCTTTTTATCTTCAAATTGCTTTTACCATTAACTATGGCAGCCTTTGCAGATACTGAGGTTTTCATGGTAAATAGCTTTGGACTGCCTTTTAACTCAGGAACTATTTTTGTAACACTGATCCTAATCGCTTTCTTCTATTTTGGATTAAAATTCACCAAACAAAAAGGATTGATTTTTTACAATACCGTTATTCTTTGTGTTCTATTTATTTTAATCGGATTCTCTACCTGGATCATGCTTCCTGTTCGTGCGAATGCCAACACTGTAATTAACGAAAATAAACCTTCTGATGCTGCCGAAGTACTTGCTTATTACAATCGTGAGCAGTACGGTGTAAATCCGTTGTTTTATGGCCCTCAGTACACCGAAGTTTTTGCAGGTCTTGATGCTAAAAATCCGTATTCAGATAAAGCTCCTAACTACGAAAGAGATTATAAAACCGGTAAATACATCATTACCAATAATTATAAAAACGCTCAACAAAATTCGGACGACAATCAAAAAACGATTCTGCCTAGAATGTGGAGTACCGAAACAGGACACATTCAAAACTATATCAATTTCACTAACCCTCCTCAATTCAAAATTAACCCAAATTATGACTATGAGCAGGATTTAGGGAAATACGGAATCGATGCCAGTCAGTTAAGCGAAGACGAATACAACAAAGCTACTGCACAATTGCGTAATGAAGTCGAAAAAACAGTTTCAGAATTCAGAAAAGCCTATGCTCAAAAACAAATTGACAACGAAGGTTATGTGAAATTCTTAAGAAGCTATGGTGACTACTTAATCATCGAGAAGCCAACTGCTGTAGACAATTTCAGCTTCATGTTCGAATACCAATTCGGGTATATGTACTGGAGATATCTGATGTGGAATTTCGTTGGACGTCAGAGTGACAATCAAGGGAAATACGACAATATTGACGGAAACTGGATTAGCGGAATCAAAGCTCTTGATTCTTTACACCTTGGCTCTCAGGACAACTTACCTGCTGATGTAACCAACAACAAAGGAAGAAACGTTTATTACTTCCTGCCGTTTATTTTGGGACTTATCGGATTAATGTACCATGCCAATAAAGACTTAAAAAGCTTCTATGTTCTTTTAGCTTTATTCTTATTTACCGGAATTGCTTTAAAAATATACTTAAACGAAAGACCTTTTGAGCCTCGCGAAAGAGATTATGCCTTAGTAGGCTCTTTTTATGTGTTTGCCATCTGGATTGGATTTGGCGTTTATTCGCTCTACGAAAGCATCCAGAAATATGTTGCCCCTAAAATTGCCGGCCCGGTTATTATTGCCGCAAGTTTACTGGCCGCACCTATTTTAATGGCTTCTCAAAACTGGGACGATCACGACCGTTCAGGAAGATACACGGCTGTTGCAATGGCAAAAGCTTATTTGAACTCCTGCGACAAAAATGCAATTTTATTTACCATTGGAGACAACGATACCTTCCCGCTTTGGTATGCCCAGGAAATTGAGCACATCAGAACGGATGTTAAAATCGTAAACACCAGCCTGTTTATGACCGACTGGTATATAGATCAAATGAAAGCAAAAGCATACGAGTCTGATCCGTTGCCAATCTCTTTTACACACGATCAGTATGTGGGTGACAAATTGGATTATGTAGCCCATATCCCAAAAATTGATACCCGTTGGAACATCAAGGACTTTATTGATTTTATTAAAAATCCGAAATCAACTGTAGGTTTACAAAACGGACAAACAATCCATTTTTACCCTACGAACAAAATCAGAGTTCCTATTGACAAAAATGTCATTATCAAAAATAAAGTCGTTAATCCAAAATACAACGATTCTATCGTTTCTTATATGGATATTGACATCAAAGGAAGCGCATTATACAAAAATCGCTTGATGATGTTGGACATCCTGGCTAATAACAATTGGAAAAGACCTATTTATTTTAGTGGAGGTGCTTTTGACGATGAAGATTATTTATGGTTAAAAGACTATTTGCAGCTGGATGGAATGGTTTACAAATTAGTTCCTATTAAAAATGTACCTTCAAAAGACGGAGGACCAATGGATATGGGACAAATGGATGCTGACAAAACTTACGATATTGTAATGAAATGGGACTGGGGTAACAGCAATGGTAACATTTATCATGACCCTGAAACCAGAAGAAACAGCATCACCTACCGTACTAATTTATCCCGTTTAATGAATCAGCTTATTGTTGAAGGCAAAACCGATAAAGCGAAAAAAGTGATCGAACTGGCCATGACAAAAATGCCTGTAGACAAATTTGGCTATTACTCTTTAGTAGAGCCTTTCGCAGGAGGATATTACAAAGTAGGAGACACTGCCAAAGCACATGATTTGCTTAACCAGTTGGTTCAGAAATACAAAGAAGAACTAAACTATTATGCCACTCTGACTCCTGGTGATCAAACCGACTTAGCAATTGATATCATTACAGACATCGAGCGCTACAGAAGCTTATTACAAGTGATGAAAGAGAACAAGGATCTTGCTTTCTACGAAAAACATAAAGTAACTTTTAATACTTATGTAAATGTTTTCGAACGCTTTGGAAGAGAAAAAGAATAAGATACGAAAAACATAGTAATTAAAAAAATGCAGCGCAGCTTGATTAGTAGCGCTGCATTTTTTAATTTTACATATCTGTAAATCACTACATCATGAGCTTTTACTGGGTAAAAACAAATTCATTCATCAAAAGGGTATTTTCTAAGTACTGTTGGGACATTCCGAACAACGAAAAGAAAATATACCTCACCTTTGACGATGGCCCAACTCCGGAGATTACAGACTGGGTTTTATCTGAATTAAAGAAGTTTGACGCAAAAGCTACTTTTTTCTGTATTGGAAAAAACATAAAGGCCAACCTGTCTTTGTTTGAAAAATTAATCACAGAAGGACATTCCATTGGCAACCATACCATGAACCACGTTAACGGCTGGAAAAGCCACACCGATGACTATATTCAAAATGTGCAACATTGCGCTGCCGTTCTGAAAGAGGAAAAAACGTGTAATCTTATCTTTCGCCCGCCTTACGGGAAAATCAAAAAAGCACAATCTAAAATCCTGAGAAAATTAGGGTACAAAATCATCATGTGGGACGTTTTAAGCGCCGATTTCGATCAGAGTATTACTCCTGAGAAATGTCTTGAAAACGTAACTAAGAATGTAAAATCAGGAAGTGTGATTGTGTTCCATGACAGTATTAAAGCATCGCCAAATTTAAAATTTGCCCTGCCAAAAACGTTACATTTTTTAAAAGAGAATGGGTATACATTTGATATTATTCACTAAATAATATCCTTAAGAAGTTCGTTATTCTATAAACTAAATTGTTCCTGGACAATTCCTATAATCGTATTTGCATCAAGTTCTCCGGATTGTCTCCAGATCATTTGCCCTTCTTTATAAATCATTAAAGTAGGAAGTCCCTTAATACGTAGTGCTTCTGCTAATTCCTGATTTTTATCCACATCAATTTTGATCACCTTGGCTTTATCGCCAAGTGCAGCCGCAACATCCTTAATTACAGGATGCATTGATACAGATGATTCGTTCCAATCGGTGTAAAAATCAATCAACACTGGAACTTGAGCATTTATAAGTTCTCCAAATTTTGACATAAAACCAAAAATTTAATTCTTTTTTAATCTTTTAAAAAGAGATAATTATATACAAATGTAGCATTTTTAACGAATTAAGCCACATTGTTCCCTTTTTTTAGTTCAATCACGGTTATTTCGGGCATAATCCCTACACGCCCCGGATAAGCGTGAAAACCAAATCCACGATTCACATAAACGTATCGGCCTGCATTTTCATACAGCCCTGCCCACTGCTTATAGATATACTGCGCAAGGCTCCATTTAAAATAACCCGGAATTTCTATCCCAAATTGCATGCCATGTGTATGTCCTGACAGTGTTAAATGAAACTTTTTCGGATGATTTTTAATTTCGTATTCCCAGTGCGTTGGATCATGGCTCATCACCACTTTAAAATCGTCCTGAGTGACATTCTCAGAGGCTTTGTTTAAATCTCCTGCCTTTTTAAAATTCTCTCCCCAATTTTCCACCCCAATCAGCGCAATTTTGTCATCGCCTTTTTGAATGTATCGGTGTTCGTTTAACAAAAGGTCGAATCCAATCTGACCGTAAAGATTCTTAATTTCTTTGAAGTTCTCGTCTTTTTCTTTTTCAGAAGGCCAGGTTACATATTCGCCATAATCATGGTTTCCTAAAACAGAGAATTTCCCATATTTATAATTCTTTATTCTTTTAAAAGTTTCCAGCCAGGGATGCATTTCTTTAGCGTGTGTATTGACAATGTCTCCGGTAAACAAAATTAAATCGGATTCCTGAGCATTGATCAGGTCAATGGCATAATTGATTTTATCCGGATTGTCAAAACTTCCGCTATGAACGTCGGAGATCTGAGTAATTTTAAACCCGTCAAAAGCATCCGGAAGATCCGGAAAAAAGATGGTTTGTTTGATTACTTTAAAGTTATATTTTCCTTCAAAAATTCCATAAATCAAAGACAGAAAAGGAACTGTTGCCAATCCCAAACCAATCTGACTGATGAATTTTCGTCTTGACGGAATAGCCTCTGAACCGCTTGAATTGTAGACAAAATAATTTACAATTCCTGCTCCCAATCTAAAAATGTCTTCGCCAAACATGATTAGTGTCAGTACAATTTTTGGCACATAAACCAACAGCATCAAACCGGTCGTAAACATAAACTGTCTCGTTTGTCCAACGGAGCGGTCAACCTGTGAAAAAGAATACATGATAAAAATTAAAAGCAGTAAACTTATAATTTGATACCCTACCAACACCCATCTTAATTTGATCAAAGTGCGAAAGGCCTGATACGCATAGAACTCAATAAATAGAAGAAGAGCGCAAAGAATTAGAAACTTAAGGATCATTATTTATAGTTTTAAGCAAAGTAACAAAGAATGAAAATTGTATGGCTTTTTATTATCAAAAATTTAACGCTGCTAATAACAAAAAGCTGACAGATTTCTCTATCAGCTTTTTTTTTCTACCAAATTTTTTAAAACCTTTTATAATCCACAACAGGTCTACCACAGTAAACTATGTTGTTTTATTTTTGAGCTTTTGCTGCTTCGGGTTTAGCTGCTGCTTCTTTTTTCGCTTTTTTATCCGCTTTTTTGTCTTTTTTAGGCGCTTTTGCTTCTTTTACAGGGGCTGATTTTGCTGGGGTTGTTTGCGCGCTTACCATTGCAGTTGTTCCTAAAACAGCTACTGCTAACATTACTAATTTTCTCATGATTTTAGTTTTTATGATTATTAATATCTTCATTTATTATACCTCAAAGATAGAATCGGAAAATGAAGATTAAATGAAGATTGAGGGCTTCTGAAAAAATTAACTTTTAATTGTGTTTTCCCGTTTCCGGAAACAACAAGGTAAAAGTGGTTCCTTCATTTACTACAGAAGTCACCTTAATTTCGATATGATGAAAAGACGCGATACTCTCGGCAATAGCGAGCCCCAAGCCCTGACCGTCCTGATCTGAACTGATTCTGGCAAACCTGTTGAAGATCTGTTCAATTTGAGAATCATTCATTCCAACACCGGAATCTGTTATCGAAATAAAATAGTTAGGCTGGTTGAAACCGTCCGTTATCGTAATACTGCCCTGTGGTTTATTGTATTTTATAGCATTGGTAACCAAGTTGTAAATGAGAATATGAATTAGCGTTTTATTTCCTGTAAAGACATAATGATGCTGCATCTTATTCAGAAACTGAATTTCTCTGTCCTCAATTCGGTCCTGCAGGTCCTCATGCAGATCATCCACAATCTCATGAAAATTGATATGCTCGATGGCTTCATACTGATTGTTCTCTATTCTGGAAATGAGTAATAAATTGTTGATGATTTTTTTGAGCATGTCCAATGTTTTCAGAGCCCCTGCAATTTTATCAAATGCATTATCATCCAGAGATTCGTTTTGCAATAGGTTCTCAAACTTGCTTTTAAGCAGTGCAATGGGCGTTAGAAGCTCGTGCGAAACATTTGAAATGAACTGTTTCTCTTTTTTAAAAAGTTCCGCAATACGATCCATCATCTGATTCAAAACAAAATCAAGCTCTCTAAAATCCCGCGATCTGGCTTTTATTGGCGTATGATCAAAGGCTTCAGGCTCATTGACCCGCCTTATTTTAGTATCAATAATTTTATAAAAAGGCTTGAGTAAATATTCGATGTAAAAAGTATCCGCCAAAAAAGTAATCAGCAATATAACGACAAAAACAATTATGATAAAAAAGCGGATAATAAAAGTAAGGTCTTTTACTTCCCCCAGACTGCTTCCAATTTCGAGCTGATAATCCTGGTTCCCATAAGTAAAATGGTACTGCAAAATCCGGTATTCATTCTCTTCTCCTTCGATAATCCTGTAGTCATTACTAAAAACAGGCTTTTTCTGATCGGGTTTTACCGAAGACTTTGAGAGTACCAGAAACTCACTGTGAAGGGTTGAAAACTGCGAGTAGGTTTCGGTCGAATCACCTGAATTCTCCATAAAATCATCAATCTCATTCTGATTCAAATGTTCGATAAACTTCTGCTTCTTTTCGAGCAGGCCGTTATTAATATGTCTGTACACCACATTTTCGACCAATATAGGCAGCATCAGCCATAAAATTAAAATAACCAACAGTCTTGTCAGCGCATTAAAAATAGCCAGTTGATGTTTTATTTTCACAGTCGTTACTCTTTATTCGTTTATACGATACCCCACGTTTCTGACCGTTTCAAACCAGTCAATTTCGGTATGTTTGTCCAGTTTTTTTCGAAGGTTCCGAACATGGACATCAATAAAATTCGAATCGGAATTGACCTCGAGAATGTCTCCCCAAATATGTTCTGTCAATTGCAATCGGGTAATGACCCTGTTTTTATTGAGAACCAAATATTGAAAAATATCAAACTCCTTTTTGGTGAGATTGATAGGCGTTTCATTATAACTTACTTTGTAATCCTGAAGCTGTAATAAAAAACCATGGATGCTTAAATTATTCAAAGTAAAACCATGCATCCTGCGAATGACGGCAAACAATCGCGCACTAAGTTCTGTGAGCGCAAACGGTTTTGTCAGATAATCATCGGCACCCAAATGTAAACCGTTTATTCTGTCATCGAGTTCACCACGGGCCGTAAGTACAATAACAGCCATTTTCGATTTGGTTTTCCGAACGGTTTTCAGCACTTCAAATCCGTCTCCGTCAGGCAAACCAAGATCCAGCAGCATAGCATCGTAATCGTTGCTGTTTACTTCTTCTAAAGCGTCACCGCAATTGTGAACAATTTTACAAACGTAACCTGCATTACACAGAAAATCATAAACTTCTACTGCAAGTTCTTTAGTATCTTCAACAATTAAAATATTCATAATACAGCTTTTAAGCGCAACTAAATTTAAGCAATTATAAAAAGCATCGCTGCGCATTATTAAAAAATTTAACGAATAAAAAAAGCCAGTAAATTTCTTTACCAGCTCTCTTCAACCTCATTCTCCATAATCATTACTTCTGTTTTGCCTCGTTTACAATTTTCCGTAAGCAAAACGAAAACAATTTCTACTACTTCATTTTAGTTGTTTCTGCTTTTGGAGCTTCGCTTTTTTCCGCTTTCATTTTTTTATCGGCTCTGTTTTTGTGGTGCTTAGTTGCTTTTACTTCTTTCACAGGAGTTGGCTTTGCCGGAGCTGTTTGCGCGCTAACCATTACACTTGTTCCCAAAACTGCCACGAGTAACATCATTAGATTTTTCATAACTTTTTGTTTTAAATTGTTCTTTTGTTTTACACTTTTATTGTCTTATTTTTTGTCTTTTGGAGCTTCTGCTTTTGGCGCTGCAGTTTTTACTGCTTTCGCTTTTTTATCTGTTTTATGTTTAGGGTGTTTGGTCGCTTTTACTTCTTTAGCCGGAGCCGGTTTAATACCTTTAGCTGGAAATGCACTTACCATAACACTTGTTCCTAAAACTGCCACTAGTAACATCAATAAATTTCTCATGATTTCTAAAATTTTATATTAATACCGTTTATTTTACAGATCAAATTTACCCCTGCAATATGAAGACAAAATGAAGAAATCATGCCCTATTAAAATTTTAACTTTAATTTATAAAAAAAGCGACCGGAATATCCTGTCGCTTTATCGCATGTATATTTTATTCTATCTTTTAAAAGCCCAATCCTAAAGTCATCGAAGTAACTGCCGGAGAAAAATCAACTGTTTTTGTTGCTGTACCGGTGGTTAAATTAATCTTATAAACCGACTGTACACCACTAACTGTTAATACTGCAAAGGCCTCATTACTGGCACCTCCTATATCAAATCCGTTCATTCCTGTGGCTGTCACTCCAAGATTGCCTACTAATACTAAAGTTCCGTTATTTGGCGGATTTTGAAGGTAGAGACTATTCGTCCCTGAATCAATAACAAACAACTGTGTCGCTGATGCCTGTGCAAAATTATTGGTATAAGCAGCAGCCGTAACGGATGGTGTCCCCGGATTAAGACTGAGATCTGTAGCAGCAACAACCCCTGTATCCGGATGCAGTCGGAGGTTTTGTCCTGTATTGCTTACCACACGTATTCTGTCAACCGTTGGATTAAAATCAAAACCAAAATTCTGTCCGGACAATGTTGGAGACAATCCAGTACCAACAGCGGTCACCTGTCCGTTTGAAGAATTAATCGTTAACAGTCTGCTTTGATTGGTTAGGGCATAAAGTGCTCCGTTTGCAGGCCTGAAGTCCAAACCCACCACCTGCTCACTCGAATTCATCCCTATCAGAGCAACTGAATTTGAAGTTCCTGTAACCGGATTAAATCGGTACAAAATGTTTGTTTCGGATGTTGCGAAAGCGATAGGTTTTGTTTTAAAAGCTACTTCAACAATCTGCTGTGTAAAAACCCCGACCCAGGTTGCTTCTCCATTCGTTAAATTAATCGTATATAATCTTGATTCGCTATTTTTATTGTTTACTGCTATTCCTAAATTCGAATCCGGCTGTATATCAAAACCTCCAACTCCTGAAAAATCAACTTTTAAGCTCCCTACTTCCTGAAGAGTTCCATCATTTGGGGGATTTTGCAGGTACAATTTATCCGTAGCATAATCTATATCAAAAAGCTGTGTGGTCGTACTTCCTGAAAGACTATTGGTATAAGCAATCGCTCCTACTTGAGCATTCGCTACCCCGTTAATATTTCCGTCGGTTGCAGCTACAGTTCCGAGTTCGGGATGCAATCTCAGATTTTTTCCGTTATTAGACACCAGACGTACCCTGTCAACCGTGGGGTTAAAATCTATAGAAGACGATGTTCCTTCAATTGCCGGAGAGAAAGATGCCGTTCCTAAAGCTGTTGCTAATCCCGAACTTTCATTTATGGTATATAATCTGCTGGTAGAGCCCAATCCATACAATTGGCCTGTAGCTGGTCTGTAGTCAATACTAATAATACTCTCGCCTGATTGTAACCCTGTTATAGAATAAGAACGAACAGGAGTTTTTAAATCTTTGGCATTAAAATAAAAAACTTTATTATCATTACTTAATGCGGTGAAGTCTACCGGAGGGGCAGTACTAGGCATTGGTTCTGGTTCGGGCTGTGGAATTGGAGTTCTGTCGTCATCATTAGAACATGCACCTAAAAATGACATTAATCCCATCAAAAAAAGTGATCGCGGTGTAAATAAATTTTCTCTCATAACACATTGTTTTTTACTTACTTACGACAAAACCTTCCTTCTGGTTTAGTTCTATTTTAAACTTCACAGAAAAAAAATTAAATCCTTCCTACTATAATCAGGAAAAACAAATAACAAATTAATTTGTGTCCTAATATTATATCGATATTTGTAACTTTGAAAATTGAATTGATAAACTGAACATATGTCGTCACAAAAACGCCTTTTTTTACTTGATGCTTACGCTTTAATATTTCGCGGCTACTACGCCTTCATAAAAAACCCAAGGATCAACTCCAAAGGAATGGATACCTCTGCAATCATGGGATTCATGAATTCGCTTTTGGATGTGATCAAACGTGAAAAACCGGATCATCTGGCTGTAGCTTTTGATAAAGGCGGAAGTGATTTACGAAACGAATTATTCCCTGAATACAAGGCCAATCGCGATGTGACGCCTGAAGCCATCAAAATTGCCGTTCCTTATATATGCGAATTGTTGAAAGCCATGCACATTCCAATTATTGAAGTGTCGGGTTTTGAAGCCGACGATTTAATTGGAACGATCGCCAAACAAGCCGAGAAAGAAAATTATAAAGTTTTTATGGTAACTCCGGATAAGGATTTTGCCCAATTGGTTTCAGAAAATATCTTCATGTACAAACCGGCCCGTATGGGAAATGGAATTGAAATTTGGGGAGTTCCTGAAGTTTTGGCAAAATTTGAAATCGAGCGCCCGGAACAGGTCATCGACTTTCTTGGAATGATGGGTGATGCTGCCGATAATATTCCAGGACTTCCGGGAGTGGGTGAAGTAACCGCCAAAAAACTTCTGAAAGAATTTGGAACGATGGAAAACCTATTAGCCAATACTGATAAGCTAAAAGGAAAAATGAAAGAGAATATCGAGGCAAATAAAGAAAAAGGATTGTTGTCTAAAAAACTGGCAACCATTTTATTGGACTGTCCGGTAACATTTAACGAAGACGATTACGAATTAGTTCGTCCTGATATTGAAAAAACCGATGCTATTTTTCAGGAACTTGAATTCAGACGAATGGCAGAGCAATTTGACAATTTGTTTAAAACAGGCAACGGGAATGAATCAGCAGCTTCAGCTCCGATTTCTGATGCCAAATTATACAAAAAACCACAGCCTAAAAACGAAGATCAGTTTGATCTTTTTGGAGGCGGTTCTACTGAAGAAAATACAGAAACAGCCCGAACTTCTTTTTACAATACACTCGAAAATACGCCTCACTCCTATCAGGCGATTCAGGGAGATCTTGGTATAAAACTGCTTTTACAAAACCTGCAAAACCAGACTTCTGTTTGTTTTGACACCGAAACTACAGGTTTAGATGCTTTGCATGCCGAGTTGGTAGGTATTGCTTTCTCTTACGAAAAAGGAAAAGCATTTTACGTTCCGTTTCCGGAAAACCAGGAAGAAGCTCAGACTTTAATTGAAAAATTCAGACCTTTCTTTGAGAATGAAAACATCGAAAAAATAGGTCAGAACTTAAAATACGATTTAAAAATCCTTTCCAATTACGACATTACTGTAAAAGGAAAACTTTTTGATACCATGATTGCGCACTATCTGATCAATCCGGACATGCGTCACAATATGGATGTTTTATCAGAAACCTATTTGAAATATGCCCCTAAACCAATTGAAGAACTGATTGGTAAAAAAGGAAAAAATCAAATCACAATGCGCGATGTAGCACTTGAAGACATCAAGGAATATGCTGCCGAAGATGCTGATATTACGTTGCAGTTAAAAGAAATTTTTACGACAGAATTAGACAAAACCGAGACTAAAAAACTGTTTGACGAAATCGAGATTCCGTTAGTAAGCGTTTTAGCAGCTATGGAAACCGAAGGAATTCGTCTGGATGTTGAGTTTTTAAACGCAATGTCTAAAGAAATGGATGTAGAGATCAAGTCTTTAGAACAGCAGATATACGAAACTGCCGGAGAAAAATTCAACTTAGCTTCTCCGAAACAGTTGGGTGATATTTTATTTGATAAACTTAAAATTGGCGGAGCGAAGCAAAAGAAAACCAAAACCGGACAATACGCAACCGGCGAGGAAGTTTTGACTTATTTGGCCAACGACAACCCTATTGTAAAACAAATTCTGGACTGGCGTCAGATGGTGAAATTACAAAGTACTTACATACTGGCTTTACCGGAACAAGTAGACAAAAAAACATTACGCGTTCATACCGATTATATGCAAACCGTTGCAGCAACAGGACGTTTGAGTTCTAACAATCCGAACTTACAAAACATCCCGATTCGTACCGAAAGAGGACGTCAGATTCGTAAAGCTTTTGTCGCCCGCGATGAAAACCATACTTTAATCTCTGCCGATTACTCGCAAATAGAATTAAGAATTATTGCCGCTTTAAGTGGTGAAGAAAATATGATTGCGGCTTTTAAAAACGGAGAAGACATTCACAAAGCAACCGCTGCTAAAGTTTTTGATGTGCCTCTGGATGAAGTTTCCCGCGAACAAAGAAGCAACGCCAAAACCGTTAACTTCGGGATTATCTATGGAGTTTCTGCTTTCGGACTGAGCAATCAGACTTCGTTATCACGCAGCGAGAGTGCCGCTTTGATCGAGGCATATTACAAAACCTACCCGAGACTGAAATCTTATATTTCTGAACAAATTGAATTTGCGCGTGAAAAAGGATATGTACAAACCATTTTGGGGCGTCGTCGTTATTTAAAAGACATCAACTCGGCAAATGCTGTGGTCAGAAGTGCTGCCGAACGAAATGCCGTAAATGCACCTATTCAGGGAAGCGCTGCCGATGTGATTAAAATCGCGATGATCAACATTCATAAAAAACTAAAAGAAGAAAACTGGAAATCTAAAATGCTGCTTCAGGTACATGATGAGCTTGTGTTCGATGTTCACAACGACGAACTCGAGAAGATTCAGCCTATGATCAAACACGAAATGGAAAACGCCTTTACTATGGCAGTTCCTTTAGAAGTTGAACTTGGAATGGGTAAAGACTGGCTGGCTGCACACTAATAATTTTAGATTTCAGAGTGTTGATTTTAGATTTTATGTCAGATCCATATGAAAGACAATTTTAAGCCGCCTATTAAAACCCGAACAACAAAAGAATTACTGGCGATAGCAGGAGCTCCAAAAAAATGGAATCCTCAGGCATACAAATTGGCAATTGACGAACTCTACAACCGAAAAATCAATTTTAAATTAATAGATCAGGCTAAATATATAGAAAAGAAAAAGGAAAATCTTGAGGCATTAAAAATTTCCAAAGAAAGCTATAGCATCTTTGACTTTATATTTAATTTAGGAGAAACGCTTGTAGAAATTATATTCGCCTGGGATTTAGAAAAAGAGGGGTATTTGCGTAAAGCAGAACAACAAAAGAAATTCAGAATAGTATTATTTTTTCTAACGGTATTTATTCTTTTACTTTTATTTTAAACATAAAAAAACCATCAGTTTTAGCTGATGGTTTTTCTTTATTATTTAGATTTTCTGGTTGATTCTCGTTCTTTCAACTTTGTTTTGATGACGATCGTTTCATAATCGGAGGTCTCTTCTTCCGACTCCTCTAAACGTTTGATTAACTGTCGGGCAGCAACCTCACCAATTTCAATTCCGTGCTGACTTACTGTCGTTAAACTTGGCGACAAACGTCTCGATGCCAGAATTCCATCAGCAAAACCGATTATCGAAATATCTTCCGGAACCTTATATCCTTTTTTCAAGCTTACACGTAAAGCAGCCACCGAATCATTTTCATCCAAAGCAAAAATAGCATCTACTTTATGTTCAAAAATGGCGTCAATTTTAGCTTTCATATCCTCTTCCGAGTCGGTACGAAGAATGATATTCTCGTTTACTGGAATATTATTGTCTTTCAACGCTTTTAAGTAACCATCGGCTCTTAATTTTCCAACACTCAAATTGTCTACCGAAGAAATCAGTGCAATGTTTTTACAGCCTAAATCAATTAAATGCTGTGTTGAGTTTAAGGCCGAATCGAAATCGTCTACGACCACTTTATCACATTCTACCCCATCAGCTATTCTGTCAAACATCACGATAGGAGTTCCATCAGCAATGATCGCCGAAAAGTGAGCATAGTCTTCTAATTTTTGCGCTTCTTCTGATACTGATAAGATAAACCCGTCAATCGTTCCGTTGCTTAACATTTCAAGCGTATGCACTTCTTTCTCCAAAGATTCATTCGAAATACAAGTGATTACATTATATCCTTTTTTATCTGCTACTTTTTCGATACCACTAAAAACCTTTGCAAAAAAGGAATTTAATATATTAGGTATAATTACTCCTATTGTTTTGGTTTTACGATTCTTCAGATTCAAACCAATAACATTAGGCTTATAATTTTTGAGTTTGGCATACTCCTTAATCTTCACCTTTGTTTGCTCACTAATCTCCGGGCTATCATTCAGTGCCTTAGAAACAGTCGATACAGAAACACCCAGTTCCTTCGCAATTTGTTTTAGAGTTGCTTTAGCTTTCATTTAAAAATAAATTTTATGTAATTAATACAAATATAGTAGAATTACCTAAAATAAAACAAAAAACACGTGGTCCTATTTAAAATTTCAGCGTGTTTTTTAAATAAAACTAAAATAAGCTTCGTTTCTAAAACCGCAAGTCCTAAAATTTCGTTAATACCTTAATACATGTTATTAACCTTTTAAAAGTCCTTGATTATGAAAAACGAAGTTAAAATTCATGAAGTTGATCCTTCATTGAATAACAGAAGGAGCTTTCTTAAGCTTAGCGGTCTTACATTAGTTGGTGCCGGTTTGATTATGGCCGGTTGCAGTGATAATGACAATGATAACGATATGGAAGACACTACGTTACCCGGAATCAGAAACGGCGTCTTTGATTTAGGATCCGGTGATTTCGGAGTATTAACCTATGCGTATGCTTTAGAACAGCTGGAAGCCGACTTTTATACTAAGGTTGTAAACGCAGCAAACTTTAATGCCACTTTTAATCCTATCGAACGGCAGGTATTAACAGACTTGTATCATCACGAAGTTATTCACAGAGATTTTTTCAAGGCCGCTTTAACCGGAGCGCTTCCTGACCCAAGCTCTCAACTGCTTCCCTCCTTAGCTTTTAATTATGGTTCCTTAAATTTTAACAGCCGTACCGAAGTTCTTGCTACCGCAAAAGCGCTCGAAGATACCGGAGTAGCTGCTTATAACGGAGCCGGAAAATTAATTAAAAGTGCCGATTATCTGCTTTTAGCCGGAAAAATTGTATCGGTAGAAGCCAGACATGCCTCGGCCATCAGAAGCTTAATTAATCCGAACTCTAAGGATTTTGCCGGCGATGATGTTGTAAACGCAACTACAGGTTTGGATGTGGCACAAGATCCTTCAAAAATTCTACCTATTGCAGGAGGTTTCATCACCACAAAATTCACAGCCAAATACTTACCTTAATCTTAACAAGCTAAAACTTAGAAATTATGAATATTTTAAAATTTATAGAAACGTTTACTGATGATAGCTTGATGAGAAGCACTGGTTCAAGAAGAGACAGTTTTAATCAGTTTGGAAGTATTGGAAAAACACTGGCTTATGCATCCATCCCTTTCGGATTATCTGCAATGGCCAATAAAGCATTGGCAAAAGACATTACAGCGACACCTGCAACTCCCATTGGAGCTTTGCAATTTGCCTTAACTTTAGAATACCTGGAAAACGAATTTTATGCCATGGCATTAGATTTCGGAGTAATCCCGGCATCAGAAAATGGCGGACGTGATTTGAAAGTTTTCCAGCAAATAGCAGCACACGAGTCTGATCACGTTGCTTTTTTAATCAAAGGATTAGGAGGTACGATGAGCGCCAACTTTGTTCCCAAACCTACTTTTGACTTTACCGTTGGAGGCGCTTTTGATCCATTTCATGATTACCCAACCTTTTTAGCTTTGGCACAAGCCTTTGAAGATACGGGCGTTAGAGCCTACAAAGGTCAGGCAGCCAATTTAATCACGACACCCGACTTATTGACTGCCGCCTTACAAATTCACTCCGTAGAAGCCCGTCATGCTTCTGAAGTACGACGCTTAAGAGGATTAAAAGGATGGATTTCGAATAGCGAGCGAGGAGCAGGAATGCCCGAAGCAACACAAGCGGTTTACAATGGCGAAGGTGTTACGGTGCAGGCAGGATTTAATACCGCCGCCGCATTTGGAGCTTCCGCAGGGTCAGAAGCTTATGATGAGCCACTTACGACACAACAAGTCGTTGATATTGCCAATTTATTTATTGTTTAGCTCAAAACAATTCTAAATATTGAACCGCCTTCGCGTTATTGTGAAGGCGGTTTTTTTTAATTGTTTTAAATCAAAAACTGATGCCCTGATTTTCAGCAGATAAAATATTCTTTTCAGGTATTTGGTTTTAAAATAATTAATTGTACTTTTGCATCCCCTTTATTGGGGATGGAATGTTTAATTAAAATAATATTATGGACGCATTAAGCTACAAGACAATTTCAGCGAGCAAAGCCACTGTAACTAAAGAGTGGATTGTTGTTGATGCTGAGGGTCATAACTTAGGTCGTCTTGCTTCAAAGGTTGCAATGATCTTAAGAGGTAAGTACAAACCAAGTTACACACCGCACGTTGACTGTGGAGATAACGTAATTGTTATCAACTCAGAAAAAATTAACCTTACAGGTACAAAAATGAATGACAAAATTTACATGCGTCATACAGGTTACCCAGGAGGACAAAGAACTTTAACTGCTAAAGTATTGCAATCTAAGAATCCTGCATTATTAGTAGAAAAAGCTGTAAAAGGAATGTTACCTAAAAACAAATTAGGAGCTGAACTTTTTAGAAATCTAAATGTTGTTGTAGGTGCTGAGCATACTCACGGAGCTCAAAAACCTAGAACTGTTAACCTAAACGATCTTAAGTAATGGGAGTTATTCACAAAATCGGTAGAAGAAAAACCGCTGTTGCACGTGTATATGTTTCTGAAGGAACAGGAAAAATCACTGTAAACAAAAAAGAATTCGCAACTTACTTTCCAACTGCAACTTTACAATACAAAGTTTTACAACCATTATCTATGACAGAAAATGCAAGTAACTTTGATGTAAAAGTAAACGTTTACGGAGGTGGTTCAACTGGTCAGGCAGAAGCTGTAAGAATGGCATTAGCACGTGTAATGTGTGAAGTGAACATCGAAAACAGAGCTATCTTAAAACCAGAAGGTTTATTAACAAGAGATCCAAGAATGGTTGAACGTAAGAAATTCGGTCAGAAGAAAGCTCGTAAGAGATTCCAATTCTCTAAACGTTAATATTTACCTGTCTTGTGCATTTGGTACAGGACACCATCAATTATTTATTGAAATTAAAAAACACAGTTGTTGTTGCTCTCCTATCGAGGTAGGAAATAGTTTAGCATCTAAATGGGTTAAAAGTCTTGAAGCCGAAAGCGTAATGCTTAGCGCCTAAAGCCAAAAAAACACATTGCTAATCAACAGAACGTAAACTAGTACAAAAATGGCAAACAAAATAGAAGTTAAAGACTTACTAGAAGCAGGTGTTCACTTTGGACACATGACTAGAAAATGGGACCCAAATATGGCCCCTTACATTTATATGGAGCGTAATGGTATTCACATTATCAATCTATATAAAACTGCAGCAAAAATCGAAGAAGCTAACGAAGCTTTGAAAAAAATCGCTGCATCAGGTAGAAAAATCTTATTCGTAGCTACCAAAAAACAAGCAAAAGACATCGTTGCTGATAAAGCAAAAGCTGCAAACATGCCTTACATCACTGAAAGATGGCCAGGTGGAATGCTAACTAACTTTGTTACTATCAGAAAGGCAGTTAAAAAAATGTCTTCTATTGATAAAATGAAGAAAGATGGTACTTTCATGACGTTATCTAAAAAAGAGCGTTTGCAAGTTGATCGTCTACGTGCTAAATTAGAGAAAAACTTAGGTTCAATCGCTGATATGTCTAGACTACCTGCAGCATTGTTCGTAGTAGATATCAAAGCTGAACACATCGCAATAAAAGAAGCACAAAAATTAAACATTCCAGTTTTCGCAATGGTTGATACGAATTCTGACCCAAGAGAGGTTGATTACGTTATTCCTGCAAATGATGATGCTTCTAAATCAATTGACAAAATTTTATCTTTAGTAACTGCTGCTGTAATCGAAGGTCTTTCTGACAGAGGTTCTGAAAAAGAAACTGAAGCTACAGAAGAAACTGCTGCTGCTGTTGAAGCTGCACCAGCTGTTGATGCTGCTCCTGCAACTGAAGAATAAATCAAATTTTAAATTCCAAATTTTAAATTCTAAATTCCAAACACAAATTAAAAACGTTATGTTGATAATTTAATAAAATTGGAGTTTAGAATTTAGAAGATGGAATTTTTACTTTTAACATTAAAATTCAAAATATTATGGCAACAATTACTGCTGCAGACGTAAATAAATTAAGACAATCTACAGGTGCCGGAATGATGGACTGTAAAAAAGCTTTAGTTGAAGCTGAAGGAGATTTCGATAAAGCAATCCAAATCCTTAGAGAAAAAGGACAAAAAGTTGCTGCTAACCGTTCTGACCGTGAGTCTTCTGAAGGAGCTGCTGTTTCTTTTATCAATGCAGACAACACTAAAGGAGCTATCATCACTTTAAACTGCGAAACAGATTTCGTAGGTAAAAATGAAGCTTTCGTAACTTTAGCTAAAGATTTAGTTGAAAAAGCTATTAACTTTTCTTCTAAAGAAGAATTTTTAGCTTCAGATTTCAACGGAATTACTGTTGCTGAAAAATTAATCGAACAAACTGGTGTTATCGGTGAAAAAATCGAAATCGGTGGTTTTGAAATTTTAGAAGGTGCTTTCGTTGGATCTTATGTTCACGTTAACAAAATTGCTGCATTAACTGCAATTTCTGCTGCAATTCCTAACGCTGACGTTTTAACTAAAGATGTTTCTATGCAAGTTGCTTCTATGGGAGCTGATACATTATCTTACAAAGATTTTGATCCTGCTTTCGTTGAATCTGAACTTGCTGCTCGTATTGCTGTAATCGAAAAAGATAATGAAGAGGCAAAACGTTTAGGAAAAACTTTAAAAAATGTTCCTAAATACATCTCTTTCTCTCAATTAACTGAAGAAGTTTTAAAACAAGCTGAAGAAGATGCTAAAGCTGAATTAAAAGCTGAAGGTAAACCAGAGCAAATTTGGGATAAAATTATTCCTGGAAAAGTTCAACGTTTCATCTCTGACAACACTACTTTAGATCAAGAAAAAGCTTTGTTAGATCAAAACTTTATCAAAGATGACAGTAAAAAAGTTGGTGATTATGTTAAAGGATTCAATGTTGAAATTACAGGTTTCAAAAGAGTTACTTTAGGTTAATATATTATTTCAATATTTAAAAAGCCCGAATATTAATTTATTCGGGCTTTTTTTATGTTATTGTAGATTTGTGAAATGTAAATTGTGAAAAGTAAAATGCAAACCGTGAGATGTACATTTTACAATCCACATCTCACAGTTCACATCTAACATTTTACATTATTACTTCTTACTCTTAATCGGAAAATTTCTGGCACGCATTAAAGCATCCGATTTAGGAGCTCTTCCTCTAAAGTTTTCATAGGCTTTCTCCTGATCAATCGTATTTCCAACACTGAAAATAGTTTCGTACAAACGTTTTGCCACCGCTTTATCATAAGGTCCTTTTCCTTCCGTAAAAGCTTCGTAAGCATCTGCATTGATCACATCAGCCCATAAATAACTGTAGTATCCTGCCGAATATCCGTCACCTGAGAAAATGTGTCCGAATTGAGGAATTCTATGACGCATTACAATTTCTGACGGCATATGAAGCGCATCTAAAGTCTCTTTTTCAAATTTATGAGGATCAATAGTCGTAGTCGCCAAATGAAGCTTCATATCGATTAAAGAACTCGAAATAGTTTCTACAGTTGAAAAACCTTCACCAAAATTAGCGGCTCTTTCAATTCTGCCCACCAAAGCTTTCGGCAACGGCTCACCCGTTTTGTAGTGTAGTGCAAACTTGTTTAACACTTCAGGAGTCGCTAACCAATGCTCTAATAATTGAGATGGGAACTCAACATAATCACGAGCTACAGAAGTCCCTGCTAAACTTGGATAAGTTACATTTGAACACAATCCGTGAAGCGCGTGTCCAAACTCATGAAACAAAGTTGAAGCATCTTCCCAGGAGATTAAAATAGGCTCGTTTGGAGCTCCTTTTATAAAGTTACAGTTGTTAGACACAATCGTCAACACCTCTCCATCCATTCTCTCCTGATTGCGATACGCATTCATCCAGGCTCCTGAACGTTTTCCTGCACGTGCATAAGGGTCAAAATACCACAAACCAACTGCTTTACCTGTCAATTTATTACTTACTTCCCAAACACGAACGTCAGGGTGATACACCGGCACA
This sequence comes from Flavobacterium sp. T12S277, assembly GCF_048514875.1. Lineage (NCBI taxonomy): Bacteria > Pseudomonadati > Bacteroidota > Flavobacteriia > Flavobacteriales > Flavobacteriaceae > Flavobacterium > Flavobacterium sp. T12S277. Next base: position 72,057 of record NZ_JBLYEG010000017.1, read on the forward strand.
TTTGAAATTTGTTTAAAACTCAAATTAAACAATTCGCCCGCTACCCAAAACATTCCTTCTCTTAATTTTTCTAACTGTAAATACGGTTTAACTTCATTTTGATCCAAATCGTACTTCGCTTTTCTAACTTTTTCAGCATAATAACGGTAATCCCATGGCTGGATTTTGAATTTACCTCCTTCTGCATCTACGATTTTTTGCATTTCTGCTACATCTTCACGCACTTTTTCAACTGCAGGTTCCCATACAGAAAGCATTAAGTCTAAAGTTTTCTGAGGATCCTTTGCCATTTTGTTGGACAAACTCCAATGAGCAAAAGTTGGGAAACCTAATAATTTAGCTTTTTTAGTTCGTAATTCTAAAATAGAAACTAATGTCGAATTGTTATCGTTCGCATTTCCATTATCACCACGTTTTACAAAAATATCAAATGCTTTTTCTCTTAAATCTCTGCGTGTAGAAAAAGTCAGGAAAGGCTCAATTGAAGAACGCGTATTAGCAATACAGCCCAAAACATTTAGTTTTCTGTCTTTGGCCTCAGCAATAGCAGCTTTCTTAACCTCTTCAGGCAGTCCGTCAAAATCACTTTCTGTTTTTAATTCCACATATTGATTTTGCTCTTCCGCCAATAAGTTTTGACTAAAACGGGTAAAAAGTGTCGCCAGCTCTTTATTTATCGCAGCCACTTTCTCTTTATCCGCTTCATTTAACTTTGCTCCCTGGCGAACAAAATTTGTATAATACAACCAGATCAGACGTTGTTGTTCGCTGGTTAATTTTTTACTCTCTTTAGCATTGTAAAGCGTTTCAATCCTTGTAAAGAGTTTTTTATTCTGATTGATTTTATCACTAAACTCCGAAAACTTAGGAGACATTTCTCTGTCAATAGCACTAAATTCCGGGCTGCTTAAATTAGATCTGTAAATTCCGTAAACGGCAGAAATTCGGTCCATTGTAGCACCTGAGCGCTCCATAGCAGCAATCGTATTCTCAAAAGTTGGTGCTTTCGGATTGTTAGCAATCGCATCTATTTCGCTTAGTTTTTCCTGAATCGCAAATTCAATTGCCGGTTTAAACTGCGAAACTTTATACTCATTAAAAGCAGGAACTCCGCCATAGGGGCCCGTCCATTTTTGAACCAACGGATTGGTCTGTGCGTTAGCCGCAAATAAGGTTGTTCCCATGAGAAAAATTGTCATTAATTTTTTCATTATCGTCGATTTGTTTTAAATAGTTTATTATCCCAAATGTAACTAAAAATCAGTATTCATTTGAAAATTTTAACTTTGAGACCCTCTAAAAAACTACCCTTTAATTTAAATATTCCGCTAAAAAGTTATAGAGAAATAGTTTAAATTTGAAACATCATTAACCAAACCACATGTTTAAAAACCGCAGAGAAATTGTTTTTGTAATTCTGGCCGGCATCTTTATCACGAATGCTGTTGTAGCCGAACTTATTGGAGGAAAATTAATTCAGATTGGACCATTTGTCATGAGCATTGGTATTTTGCCCTGGCCTATTGTCTTTTTAACAACCGATTTGATCAACGAGTATTTTGGTGAAAAAGGAGTAAAAAAACTGTCCTTTATAACCGCCTGTTTGATTGCTTATGCCTTTCTGATCTTATTCATGGCCATTGTAATTCCGGCTGCCAAAGGAATCAGTCCTGTTAACGACGAGCAATTTAGTGCCGTTTTCGGTCAAAGTATGTGGATCATCGTCGGAAGTTTAATCGCTTTCATCGCTTCTCAGCTGATCGATGTCTGGATCTTTTGGTTTTTTAAAAGACGTACCGGAGAACGAAAAATATGGCTCAGAACAACAGGATCAACTGTAATCTCACAATTGTTTGATTCTTTTATTGTACTTGGAATTGCCTTCTGGTTGCCCGGAAAAATTGATTTTGATACTTTCATTTCATCAGGGTTAACCGGTTATATTTTTAAACTGTCTGTTGCTGTTTTACTGACACCGGCGATTTATGCAGGACATCATTTGATTAAGAAATACTTAGACAAAGATCCGGCACACGAAGACCACAAACACAAAAAATAATGGAGAGTGAAAATCTAATACGATGCGGCTGGTGCTCTGCCAGTGCTTTATATAAAAAATACCACGACGAAGAATGGGGAGTTCCTGTTTACGACGATCCTTCTATATTCGAATTTTTAATACTGGAAACCTTTCAGGCAGGCTTAAGCTGGATCACCATTTTGAACAAAAGAGAAAACTTCAGAGCTGCTTTTGATGCTTTCGACTATAAAAAAATTGCTCAGTATCCCGAAGAAAAAATAGAATCTCTATTACAGGATACCGGAATTATTCGCAACAAACTTAAAATTCGCGCTACCGTTTCAAACGCTCAGGCATTCCTGAAAGTACAAGAAGAATTTGGTACCTTCTCCAACTATATTTGGAAATTCACCAACGGAAAACCGATCGACAACAACCCGAAAACCTTAAAAGACGTTCCCGCCACTACTCCACTTTCCGACGAAATTAGCAAAGATTTGAAAAAACGCGGCTTCAAGTTCGTTGGCTCAACGGTGATTTACGCTCATATGCAGGCCACCGGAATGGTTAACGATCATGTCGAAGACTGCTTTATCCGAAAGGGGAAATAGTTTTAGTCGCAGTTTTTAGTCGCAGTCACAGTCGCAGTTTTTTAGTGAAAGACTGAAAACTTTGACTGAAAACCGAAAACTTTAAAAAAAACATTATATTTGCTTCACACTTTAGGGGTGTCTACAACTTGTAGGCTGAGATTTTACCCTCTGAACCTGATCTAGCTCACACTAGCGTAGGGAAAAGTAAGATGACTTCTGAGCGCATTTTTATGCGCAATTGTAGCCATTCCTAAAGTATAACTACATACTAAACTCAAAAGGAATGGAACTAAAAATCAACCAACAAATCAAACAATTCAGTGCTGAATCGTTAAGCATTCAGTCATTGCTCGATCTCGAAATTCCCAATAAACAAAACGGAATTGCCGTTGCCCTCAACAATAATGTTGTTCCAAAAGCCAACTGGAACCAACAACTCGTATCCGAAACTGACGAAATTCTGATTATTTCTGCTACTCAGGGGGGATAAAACTCTAAATTTTCAAATTCCAAATTCCAATTGTCAAGTAAGAAGTAGGCGTACTGCCGTGCCCCTCTACAATCGACAATTATATTTTCACATCTTACATTTCACATCTCACAAAATACAACTACAAGCTATGACTACAGAAGAGCAAATTTCCAGAACACCATTTCCCAACTCCAAAAAAGTATACGTAAATGGTGAAATTCACCCTATCAAAGTGGCCATGCGCGAAGTGCTGCTAAGCGACACTAAACTTTCAAACGGCGGAGTTGAAAAAAATCCTCCCGTGACGGTTTACGACACTTCAGGTCCATACACCGATCCAAATATTGAAATTGACATCCGAAAAGGGCTTCCAAGACTAAGAGAACAATGGATTTTAGATCGTAATGATGTCGAAATTCTAAGTGAAATCACTTCTGATTACGGACAGAGCCGATTGAAAGACGAAAGTTTAAATCATCTTCGATTTGAATATCTGCATCAGCCTAAAAGAGCCAAAAACGGAGCAAATGTCACGCAATTGTATTACGCCAAACAAGGCATTATCACTCCTGAAATGGAATATATTGCTATTCGTGAAAACCAGCGAATAGAACTTTTAAACGAACAAACCAAAGCCATGCAATGCCAGCACGGCGGTCATAGTTTTGGAGCCAATACGCCAAAAAGCAAAATCACTCCCGAATTTGTTCGCAGCGAAGTAGCTTGCGGAAGAGCTATTATCCCAAACAACATCAACCACCCTGAAAGCGAACCCATGATTGTTGGGCGTAACTTTTTGGTAAAAATAAACGCCAACATTGGTAATAGCGCTGTGACTTCAAGCATTGAAGAAGAAGTAGAAAAAGCCGTCTGGGCTTGCCGTTGGGGTGCCGATACCATTATGGATTTATCAACGGGTAAAAACATACATGAAACCAGAGAGTGGATTATTCGTAACTCTCCCGTGCCGATTGGTACCGTGCCCATTTATCAGGCTCTTGAAAAAGTAAAAGGAATTGCCGAAGACCTAACCTGGGAAGTTTTCCGCGATACTTTAATCGAACAGGCAGAACAAGGTGTTTCTTATTTTACTATTCACGCCGGAGTACTGTTACGTTACATTCATTTAACTGCCGACAGGGTTACGGGAATTGTTTCGCGTGGCGGATCTATCATGGCAAAATGGTGCTTATTTCACCACAAAGAAAACTTTTTGTACACTCATTTTGAAGAGATCTGCGAAATCATGAAACAATATGATGTTGCTTTTTCTCTGGGGGATGGTTTACGTCCGGGTTCTATTGCAGATGCCAATGATGCAGCTCAATTTGCCGAGTTAGAAACTTTGGGAGAATTAACTAAAATTGCCTGGAAACACGATGTTCAGGTTTTCATTGAAGGACCGGGTCACGTTCCTATGCACATGATCAAGGAGAATATGGACAAACAGCTGGAACATTGTCATGAAGCTCCTTTTTATACATTAGGCCCTCTAACAACGGACATTGCACCGGGTTACGATCATATTACCTCTGCCATTGGAGCGGCAATGATTGGCTGGTACGGCTGTGCGATGCTGTGTTATGTTACCCCGAAGGAACACCTTGGTTTACCCAATAAAAAAGATGTAAAAGACGGTGTAATCACCTATAAAATCTCTGCTCATGCTGCCGATCTGGCCAAAGGCCATCCAGGTGCGCAATACCGTGACAATGCACTAAGCAAGGCGCGTTTTGAATTCCGCTGGGAAGATCAGTTCAACTTAGCTCTAGATCCCGATACGGCGAGAGAATTCCACGATGAAACACTGCCTGCCGATGGTGCAAAAGTGGCTCATTTCTGTTCGATGTGTGGTCCTAAATTCTGCTCTATGAAGATTTCTCAGGAAATTCGTGATGTCGCTGCTGCTGAAAAAGGCATGCAGGAAAAATCAGAAGAGTTTATCGAACAGGGGAAAGAGATTTACATCTAGTATGTAAAATGTTTTTTGTGAAATGTGAGATGAGGATTACCTATCTCACAGAAAACATTTTACATTTTACATCTCACATAAAACATCTCACATAAAACATTTTACAGAAAAGATATGATCGTAATTACCAATCCTTCGCCAATTAAAAATGAAACAGACATCGTTCATTCCTTATTTGAAGAAGGATTGGCTTTGCTTCATATTCGGAAACCCGATTTTTCTGAAGCAGAAACCGTGCAGTTTATTCACCAAATAAAACCGGAGTATCGAAATAAACTTGTCTTGCATAATCATCATGACCTGGCAGAAGATTTAGGAATTGGCAGCTTACATTTTTCTGAAAAAGAAAGAAACCATCGTCATGAGATTTCAGCAAAATTTTTAAACCCTGACAGGAATAAAAACGGAACAAAATCGACATCAACACACACTATTGAAGATTTTAATTCACTGGAAAATGATTTTGATTACGCATTTTTAAGTCCCGTTTTTAAAAGTATTTCCAAAGAAGAATATCATCCAAAAACTAACCTGTTTGAAGCTTTAAAATCAAGAACAAACCACAAAACAAAAGTGATCGCTTTAGGCGGAATGGATGCCGAAAACATTCAAAAAACACTCGAAAATGGTTTTGATGATGTCGCTCTTTTAGGAACGATCTGGAAAAATGAAAACCCCGTAAAACAATTTAAATTATGTCAGCAAATCGTCCAATTGCACTTTCAATAGCCGGCTTTGATCCCTCGGGTGGTGCCGGTGTTTTGGCAGACATCAAAACATTTGAGCAGCATCAGGTAACCGGTTTTGCGATTTTAACCGCAAATACCATTCAAACTGAAAATGAGTTTATTGAAATTCAATGGACCCCTTTGAACTTTGTCATTCGTACTGTCGAAACCTTTTTCGAACGGTACGAAATCAGCGCTGTTAAAATTGGAATTGTTCCGTCCTTGAATTATCTGAATCAGATTCTTTCGGTGATAAAACAACTATCGCCTGACACTTTAATCGTTTGGGATCCGGTTTTAAAATCAACTACTCAATTTGAATTCACAAGCCTTGACGATCGTTTCGATTTAAATGAAATTTTATCCAAAATTGATTTGATTACGCCTAATTACAACGAAATCGAATTATTATTTCCGGGTTTTATCACTAATCAACCTGGGCTTCAAAATGAAATTCCCACGAACATTTTATTAAAAGGCGGACATCATCCTTCGACAACCGGAACCGATCGTTTGTTTCTGAAAGACGAAATTACTGATCTGCTGCCTTCTGATAAAAAATGCTTTGAGAAACACGGTTCAGGCTGCGTATTATCAGCCGCAATTGCCTCAAATCTTGCATGGAATCAACCTTTAAAAGAAGCCTGTAGGAATGCTAAGATCTACATAGAAAAATATCTGAATTCCACTTCAACTTTAATCGGACATCATTATGTATCATAAATTGCAATACATCTCACAAGGAGAAACCATAGAAGAGCAACTGTATAATATCCATGAGGCTTTAGATGCCGGATGCGATTGGGTACAGCTGCGTTTTAAAAATCAAACTGAAAAAGACACTTTTGCTTTGGCTGAAGCCGTAAAATTTTTATGCGAAGAGTATCTGGCGAATTTTATTGTGAACGACAACCTCTACCTCGCTCAGCAAATCGCAGCAGACGGAGTTCACTTAGGACTTTCGGACATGAAAATTGACGAAGCAAGAGCCATATTGGGCAATACCAAAATCATAGGAGCAACCGCCAACACTTTTGAGGATATTGAAATCCATATTAAAAATGGCTGTGATTATATTGGTTTGGGGCCCTTTCGTTTTACAACAACCAAAGAAAAGCTAAGTCCGATTCTGGGTCTGTCAGGCTATTTTAAAATTATACAAGAGCTAAAAAGGAATAAACTTGAGATTCCTGTTTATGCTATTGGAGGAATCACGCTGAACGACGTAGCTCCTTTAATGGAAACCGGAATCCATGGAATTGCAGTCTCAGGAATGCTTACAGAAAGCGATCAAAAAGGAAAACTTATTCAACAACTAAACGAAAAGTTATATGCAAACGTCATTGTTTAACATAGGAGATAAAACTCTAACCTCCCGCCTGTTTTTAGGAACGGGTAAATTTGGTTCCAACCTGGAAATGGAAGAGGCTATTTTGGCATCGGGAAGCGAGTTGGTAACTGTCGCTCTAAAACGTATCGATCTCGAAACCGAAACAGATGCTATTTTAACGCATTTGAATCATCCGAACATTCATTTATTACCCAACACATCAGGAGCACGAAATGCTAAAGAAGCCGTTTTTGCTGCACAATTAGCGAGAGAAGCACTGGAAACAAATTGGTTGAAACTCGAGATTCATCCGGATCCAAAATACCTGATGCCCGATCCGATAGAGACTTTAAAAGCAACAGAGGAACTGGCTAAACTTGGTTTTTTTGTTCTGCCCTACATTCATGCCGATCCCGTTTTATGCAAACATTTGGAGAGTGCAGGAACAACAGCCGTTATGCCTTTGGGTTCTCCCATTGGAAGCAATAAAGGTTTAAAAACGATCGATTTTCTGGAAATTATTATCGAACAGAGTAATGTTCCGGTAATAGTCGACGCCGGAATCGGATCACCGTCTGACGCTGCAAAAGCGATGGAAATTGGTGCTGATGCGGTTTTAGTGAATACTGCAATTGCGGTTGCCGGAAATCCGAGATTAATGGCAGAGGCCTTTAAAGAAGCTGTTATTGCCGGCCGAAAAGCCTATGAAGCTAAAATTGCTCCTCAGCAAAATCATGCTTTGGCTTCCAGTCCTTTGACCTCTTTTTTATATGAGTAGATTAAACAATTTAACCGCAAAGTTCGCAAAGAAAAGCGCTAAGAACGCAAAGCTTTGCAAACCTTGCGTAAATCTCCGCGCACTTTGCGGTTAAAAACTATGAAAACATTCAAATCGGTTTTTGAGAATTATGATTGGGATACTATTCAATCTAAAATATATCAAACCACATCAAAAGATGTAGAACGCGCTTTGTTTAAAACCAAACGAAGTCTCGATGATTTTTTGGTATTAATTTCTCCTGTTGCACAACAATATCTGGAGCAAATGGCACAGCAATGTCATGAAATTACCAAAAAGCGCTTTGGCAAAACCATTCAAATGTATGCGCCGCTGTACCTAAGCAACGAATGCCAAAACATTTGCACCTATTGCGGATTTAGTTTAGACAATAAAATCAAACGAAAAACCCTTACTGATGCTGAGATCAAAATTGAAGTAGAAGCTTTAAAAGAGATCGGTTTCGACCACGTTTTACTGGTTACCGGTGAAGCAAACTATACGGTAAACATCAATTATTTTCTGAATGCCATTGCCTTAATAAGAAAAGAGTTTTCCATTATTTCTGTCGAAGTCCAGCCGCTTTCCACCGAAGATTATGAGCGTTTACATCAGGCTGGTGTTTATTCTGTTCTGGTTTATCAGGAAACCTATCATCAGGATGTCTATAAAAAATACCATACAAAAGGAAAAAAGTCTAATTTTGATTACAGACTGGAGACTCCCGACCGAATTGGCACAGCAGGAATCCATAAGATGGGGCTGGGTGTTTTGCTAGGTCTGGAAGATTGGCGAACGGATAGTTTTTTTAATGCCTTGCATCTGGATTATCTGCAAAAGAAATACTGGCAAACCAAATATTCCGTTTCCTTTCCAAGACTCCGACCGGCAGAAGGCATTATCGAGCCTAATTTTATTATGGATGATAAAGATCTCACTCAGTTGATTTGCGCCTATCGTTTGTGGAATGAAGATCTGGAAATTTCGATTTCTACACGTGAAAATGAAAAGTTCAGAAATAATATTATACCAATTGGCGTTACAAGCATGAGTGCAGGATCGAAAACCAATCCCGGTGGTTACGTTGTTGACCCTCAATCACTGGAACAATTTGAGATTAGCGATGAACGTTCTGCCAAAGAAATTGCACAAATTATAACCAATTCAGGCTATGAACCTGTTTGGAAGGACTGGGACAAAAGTTACTGTTAGGGAAATTTCAATATTCAAATTCCAAATCCCAAATTCCAAATTCCAACAATCTAAAATCTAAAATTCCAAAATGAGCATTATACAAGAATTTCTCCGCTACAACAGACAAACCATTCTTCCCGAAATCGGGGACGAAGGTCAGGAAAAACTCAAAAAAGCCAGAGTTTTAGTGATTGGCGCTGGTGGTTTAGGCTGTCCAATTCTACAATATATTGCAACAGCCGGAGTCGGTTACATTGGTATTATGGATTTTGACACTATCGAAATTCACAACCTGCACAGGCAAATTTTATATACCGAAAATGAAATTGGCAAACTCAAAGCTATTGTTGCAAAAGAAGTGGTCTCAGAACTAAATCCATTAATAAAAGCTGAAGCTATTGTTGAAAAATTAACTCCCGAAAATGCAGCACAGATTATTGAGCAATACGATATTGTAGTCGATGGTTCGGATAATTTCACCACCCGTTATCTGGTTAACGATACTTGTGTGGCGTTGCAAAAACCTTTAGTCTATGGCAGCATTTTAAACTTTGAGGGGCAAGTTGCCGTTTTCAATCATAAGGGCAGTAAAAACCTGCGTGATTTATTCCCCGAAATGCCGGATCCAAAAGATGTCCCGAATTGCAATTTAAATGGCGTTTTAGGAACATTACCCGGAATTATCGGTACAATGATGGCGCATGAAACACTCAAATTAATTTTGGAATTACCCACCTTAAACAATGAGTTAGTGCTCTTCAATACGTTAAACTGGAACTTTATGAAAATTAATTTTTAAAAAACAATCGCGTCTCCAACACTGATAAGTCCAGAATTCAGACTTACAATATTGGTTCCGAATAAAACGGAATTGTTTACATTTCGATATTTACTTAAAGTCTTCAGAGGTTCTTTTTTTACAATACTTTTTTGCGGATCATTATTTACCATAATACATCTTCCGCAGGGTTTTATGTTTCTAAAGTACACTTCTCCGATTTTAAAAGCAACAAAATCATCTTCCTCATGAGCCTTCTGACTGCTGATTACAATGTTCGGACGGAAGCGCAAAACGGTAATTTTGTCTTCCAGTTTTTCATTTAGAAAATCCAGACTTTCGGTTCCGATCATTAAATACGGATAACCGTCGGCCAAACTTACATTAAAGGTTTCTTTTAGCTTTGAACTTTCGTGTTTACGATCTCCGTTTCTAATAATTTTAACTAGTTTACATTCGAAACCTAAATGTTCGCTAAACCAGATCGAAGTATTTTTATTGACCTCAACGACATCACTGTCATCCTCCCACACTTTAACGGCGATGGACTGATCTAAATGTTCTTCGATTAAAAAATCATGCTTTTGGTCTTTAAAAGTAATGCTAATTTTACCTTCCGAAATCTGAGGATAAAACTGACTCATGAGAGGATATTCTCTTTGTGTCAGCATCTTGTTTTCAGCATCAACAAGCATCCATCTGCGGTCGTTTTCAAACCCCATTTCTTCGGCATAGGCGCTTTGACAGCTTATTCCTGCCAGACTTTTTACAGGATAGATATAAAGTTCTTTTACAATATGAACTGCACTCATTTTATTCCTTTTTTAAAATGGATATAAACGCTTCGCGATCAATCTCGCGACAACCTAAACTCTCTAAATGCGAATTATGAACCTGACAATCCAGAAGTTTGTAGTTCGCTTCTTTTAAGTACTGCACCAAAGCGATGAAAGCTACTTTTGAAGCATTTGATACTTTCGAAAACATGCTTTCTCCGCAAAAAACATGACCCAAATCAATACCGTACAAACCTCCTACCAAAACTTCATCCTGCCAGACTTCAACAGATTTTGCAATTCCCTGTTCGTTTAATTTACAGTAGGCATCAATCATTTCGTTTGAAATCCAGGTTCCGTTCTGACCATCACGTTTGATGTTCTGGCAATTCGAAATCACAGCCTCAAAACTTTGATTGAAGGTAACTTTAAACTGTTTTCTATTCAAAATATTGCGCATACTTTTTGACACGATCAACTCATCAAGAAACAAAACCATTCTGGGATCTGGTGACCACCATAAAATCGGTTCTCCTTCATTGAACCACGGAAAAATTCCGCTTTTATAAGCCAGTTTCAGCCTTTCCGGGTCTAAGTCTCCGCCAATAGCCAGAATTCCTTCTTCATCGGCTTCTGAAACGGGAGGAAAAAACAAATCGTTAAATACGTAATACATTTTAAAAAAATCCAATATTAAAATTCCAAATTCCGGGATGGTGTTTCATTTTTTCCTTTTTCAGAAAGGATAAACGACTACACTAAGTTTAAATATAAAAGCAAATTCCAAACTCCAATTGCACATTTCATGAATTGGAATTTGGAATTTACTATTTGAAATTTTAACTTTTTTAGAACGGTAAATCGTCCGGTTCGTCTTCGTTCAAATTAGTTGCCGGTGCAAAAGCTTCTGCAGCTGGCATTGGAGCCGTTTGCCCAGGACCTTCCGGTGCCAGTCTCTCGATTCTCCAACCTTGAATACTATTGAAATATCTGGTTTCACCTTGTGGATTAACCCATTCTCTTCCTCTTAAATTGATAGAAACTTTTACTGCCTCACCTTGTTTGTAGCTACTTAACAAATCGCATTTATCTTGCGTAAATTCGATCAAAATATGCTGTGGATACTGCTCATCTGTGGTAACAACCAACTCTCTTTTTTTGAATGCAGCACTAACTTGTTGCTCTGGGTTCACCACTTTTACTTTTCCTGTAACTTCCATCTTCTTTCTATATTAATTATTGTTTCTATTCTTATTGTTTTGCTAAAAGTACTTTCCAGGCCGATGAAATATCGTCTTTATTAAGATATTTTTTGGCTTCTAAGTGTACTTTTTCGAGATCGTCTGAGCTTAAAACTCCTTTTACCGAAAAATTTTCTTTCACAAATATACTAACTTCTTCTGTGGTAGGCAAGGCTTCGATGTTGCCTAATTTTCCAAGATCATTTCCGTCAAAAACGGGACTATCTTTGATAAAATCCGGAATCACATCTACTCCAACTCCTAAAGTTGTCAATGGTTTAGGCACTTCAAAAAGTCCCTGATTCGATCTGGAGTACCAATTACTTCCCAATCTCGAAACCAAATCGATTTTATGCTGATCAATGGCTCCGTTTTCATCTAAAATTGCTTCGTGAATATGAATCTTAACCACTTCACAAAGAATTAAATTCCCCGCACCACCCTGATCTCCTAACGGAATAATCTGAGTCACTTTGCATTCAAACTGTACCGGAGACTCTTTTACGCGATAAGGTTTTACAAAATCAGACGGAATTTGTGTCAATCCGGCTTTTATAAATTCGTTTACACCTTCACCATATTCTGTACTCGCTAACGATGTTTGCTGTACCAGATCATAATTCACAACATTAATTACGACTTCGCGGGTTTCCTCCGCATTAATCAAAGTGTGTTTGACCGTATTATCGCGTACACGTCGGGCCGGTGAAAAAACCAAAATTGGCGGATTGGCACTGAACACATTAAAGAAACTAAAAGGCGACAAATTGGGTATTCCTTTAGCACTAATTGTACTTGCAAATGCAATTGGCCTCGGCCCTACAGCACTTTGTAAATAACCTTGTAATTTTGCCGTTGGTATTTCTTTTGGATCAATGCTAATCATATTTTTCTTTTTAATGGAACCTCATTTCCGTAGCTACAAAAATAGAAAAATCGTTTAATCCAAAGAAATAGTTTCAGACTTAAAAACAAAAAAATCTTTAACGCTCCACAAAATATTAAATGTGTATATTTCGTTATATTTATACCACAAAAAAATAGTTATGTCTTTTTCCGAGCGAAGAAATACAACACGTTGGATCATTATTTTTATTTCCTTTTTAATCATTTCTTTGATTCTCTGGAACACTTATACTTTTTTTCAAATCTTTAAAAACGAAGAACGCCTGAAAATGAATCTTTGGGCCAATGCACAAAAGACACTGGTCAATGCAGATGAAAATACAGATTTGGATTTACCGCTTGAAATTATCAACAACAATACCTCGGTTCCTGTTATGCTTACCATGTATGACAAGGTAATTAGTTCTGTCAATGTCCCCGAAGAAGTTCTTCAAAATGAAAAAAACACATTGTCCTATCTCAAGAATCTAAAAAATGAAAATGAGCCTATCGTTATTGAGTATGCTCCCGGGAAACATCAGGCATTGTATTATGGAAATTCGGCATTGATCAACAAACTAAAATACTATCCAATTGCCTTATTGCTGATTATCTTTTTATTTGGAGCTTTGATTTATAACTTTTACCGGAGTACCAAAATGGCCACTCAAAACAAGCTTTGGGCAGGAATGGCTAAGGAGACAGCACATCAGATCGGAACACCTTTATCTTCCTTGATTGGCTGGGTTGAGATTTTAAAAACAGAAGAGATCGATCCGTCTATAACCCTTGAGATCGAAAAGGACATTGAGCGTTTACAAACCATTACAGACCGTTTTTCTAAAATTGGATCGGTTCCTGTGTTAGAAGAGAAAGATATTGTTGCTGAAACACTGAACACCTACAAATACCTGCAATCCCGTTTTTCAAAACAGGTTTCGTTCTCTTATCATGCCCCTCAGCAAAGCATTTTGGCTATGATAAACCCCACGTTGCACAGCTGGACGATCGAAAATTTGATTAAAAATGCAATCGACGCCATGAAAGGAAAAGGGACTCTTGACCTTCAAATCGAAGAAGATTCGCAACATGTAAAAATTAATGTAAAAGATTCCGGAACAGGAATTTATAAAAAACAGTTCAAAACTATTTTCGAGCCCGGTTTTACCACGAAAAAACGTGGCTGGGGTCTGGGACTTTCATTGACCAAGAGAATCGTTGAGGAGTATCATGGCGGAAAAATAAAAGTTTTACATTCTGAAATTGGAAAAGGAACTACATTCCAAATTTCGTTAAATAAAAAAGTGCAGTAAAATTACTTACTGCACTTTATCTTTTTTATTTCGACTGTCAAATCGAGCGAAGTCGAGATTCTTATGTTTGAAATGAAAGACTTTGACCTTGCTCAGTCTAACATGGTGTTTTATAAATTTGACTGAATGTCTTTAGCCAAAGCTTCAAACTCTTCTTTAGATAGTGAAACTTTATTATGGAAACGCATTTCATCCATTTCATTTAACGGAATCAAATGTACGTGTGCGTGAGGCACCTCTAAACCAACAACCGCCATTCCGACTCTTTTACAGGGAACGGTTTTTTCTAAAGCAATTGCAATTTTTTTAGAAAACTTCATTAGCCCTAAATACAACTCGTCTTCAATCTCGAAAATTTTGTCGATTTCTTTTTTCGGAATACAAAGTGTATGTCCTTTTGCATTTGGGTTTACATCTAAAAAAGCCAAATAATTATCGTCTTCAGCAATTTTATAAGCCGGAATTTCTCCGTTTACTATTTTGGTAAATATTGACATTCTATTTTCGTTTAATTGGTTCATTGTTCAACCGATTTAACGATTAAACAGTTACACTTAAAAAATTAGTCTCTGGTAATTTCAAGAATTTCGAATTTCAAAACTCCGTTTGGAACCGTAATTTCAGCTACTTCTCCAACAGACTTTCCTAGTAAACCTTTTCCAATCGGAGAGGTTACAGAGATTTTTCCTGTTTTTAAATCGGCTTCACTTTCGGCAACAAGCGTATATTTCATTTCCATTCCGTTGCTTTGATTCTTAATTTTCACATTAGAAAGAACCAACGCTTTCGAAACGTCCAATTGAGATTCGTCAATTAATCTCGCATTAGAATACACTTCTTCCAGCTTAGCAATTCTCATTTCTAACAGACCCTGCGCTTCTTTTGCAGCATCATATTCGGCGTTTTCAGATAAATCACCTTTATCTCTTGCTTCCGCTATATCTTGAGATGCCTTTGGACGCATTACACTTTTTAAATGCTCCAACTCATCTTTTAATTTTTTTAATCCTTCTGCTGTATAATAAGATACTTTACTCATAACTTCGTCGTTTATATAAATACAAAAAATCCCATCGGGACGGGATTTCTTATTACAAATATACTATTATTTTTAATAGTACATAATTATATGTTAATCATATAGAATTCAAATCTAAATAAATTATTTTTGTTTCACTAATTCTTATTAAAATAATGAAAAAATTCTGGTACTTAATTGTCTTTGTTTCTGTGCTTTTATCCTGTAGTGACAATAACCGAAGTAATAAAAACCCTTACATTCCAAGCTATACGGTTAACCTTTCTGTTGATATGAATTTGCCGGCCTATTCAAACCTTAAATTTGTAAGTAATGCTGTCATTGTTCCAAATTATGGTGCAAAAGGAATTATTATTTTTAATACCGGAAGCGGTTACAATGCATTTGATGCTGCCTGTCCTAATCAGCCCATAACATCATGCACCGCCATGACCATCGATGGTATAAATGCAGTTTGCTCCTGCGATAAGACTGCTTATAGTTTATTTACCGGATTGGGAGGTAAAGAATATCCCTTAAAACAATATCGCGTAGAAGTAACCGGAACGGTGATTCACGTTTACAATTAAAATAAAAAAAAGCCTGAAAAATCAAATTTTCAGGCTTTTTTACTTTTTTAGAATTTCAATGTCAATCCCGCTAAGAAATTAATCCCGGCCTGAGGATAATAGTAGGGATAAACGTCCCACATTGCTCCATTTGAAACATATTTTTTATCCAGAATATTGTTTACCAAACCTGTAATTAAAATCGATTTGAAAACAGATTTTGGCTTGATTTCATAAGAAACATTCAAATCGTTCACAAAATAATCTGCCAGTTTAGCAGCCGGCAATTCAATATTGTTCATGTATTGCTCGCCTACATATTTTTGCAATAACGAAATGTGTAAACTTTGAATCGGACTGTACACAATAATATTTCCAGCAATAACCGATGGTGAATAAGCAATATCAGTTGTTCCGTAATGCTCCCCTTCAACAGCCAGATCAATATTTTTATTGTTGCTTAAAGTGAAGTTTGGTCTAAGAATAAACTTCTCCGAAAGTTGTATTGTCGCATCTACTTCCAAACCTAAACGGTAACTTTTTTCGGTATTTGCACGAATTGGGGCTCCAACATCGTCCAGTCTTCCGGTTAAAATTAACTGATCTTTATAGGCCATGTAATAAACATTTGAATTCAATTGAAATTTATCCGAATTGAATCTCCATCCTAATTCAAAATCATTTAGTTTTTCAGGCTTTACATTTCCGCCTTCGTAATCGGTTCTGTTAGGCTCGCGATTGGCTCTGGCGTATGAAAAGTAAAGGGTGTTTTTGGAGTTAATTTCGTAATTCAAACCGGCTTTCGGATTAAAGAAATTAAAGCTGTCATCTACTAATCCTGTATCTTTACCATTGGCTTTGTACTGTACATTTCTGTATTGCAAATCGCCATAAAAGCTTAGCTTTTCGGTAAACTGATAATTTGCTTTTGCAAAAATATTCCCGTCCGTTTTAGTTGAGAAATCGTCGTAATAGTGATTTCCAGGCAGGGCCTGAGAAGAATTTCTTGCCCAAATTACTTTACCAAAATGAGATCCCTCATATTTATTCCAGCCACCACCTACGATCACATCCAGTTTTTCTTCTTTGTATTTTACTGAAAAAGTTGTCCCGTAAAAATCATTGTCCAACCATTTCTGACGAATTAAGTCAGTGCCAGGAACAAGTTCTCCAAGATCATTTTCCACCATTTTAGTGGGCTGAATTGGTCCATAACCTGCAACTGGCTCATTGTATTTAAAGTTTTCATAATACCCCTGCCCTTTTGTATAATGAACCGCTAAATTACTGCTCCATTGATCGGAAATGGATTCACTCCAATGCAATTGATAATGATTTTGTTTGTAATTGTCTGTTTCATTATCATAGAAATGAACATTTCCTGCTTCATCTTTATATTTTCCGGCTGAATTGTAAGTTCGATTTGAATTTAAAGTTTCGGCATCAATTCCGTTCCAGGACTGGTATGTTTTTTCAGTACCTCCAAAAACGAGTGCTTTAATCAAAGTTGTTTTACCTATATAAGTTCCCTGAAGAAAATACGATTTTAAGTCAGAACTTGCACGATCTACATAACCATCCGATTTAATGGTAGACAAACGTCCTGCCAGTTCAAAATGATCGTTTAATAAACCTGTACTGAATTTTACCGTATTTTTATTTGAATTGAAACTTCCGTAAGAACTTGAAATTTCCCCGCTTGCTTTGGTCGCATAATTATCGGTCAGCATGTTCAAACTGGCTCCAAAAGCAGAAGAACCATTGGTAGAAGTTCCAACACCTCGTTGCAACTGTAAACTTTCAACAGAAGAAGCAAAATCGGGCATATTTACCCAAAATGTTCCCTGACTTTCGGCATCATTGTAGGGAATTCCGTTAATGGTCACGTTTACTCTGGTAGCATCACTACCACGCACCCTGATTCCGGTATACCCTATTCCGCCTCCTGCATCAGAAGTAGTAACCACCGACGGCAGATAGTTCATCAGGATTGGAATGTCCTGACCCAGATTTCTAAATTTAATGTCTTTTTTATCGAGATTACTAAAACTTACCGGGGTTTTGGTCGTAACACGAACTGCCGAAACTAAAACATCATCCAGTTTATTGACTTTAGTAGAATCCTGCTCTTGTGCGGAAGATAATTGAGAAAAGAAAATAGAAAATAGAAGAAAGAAAATTGATTTTTGGTTCATCTTAGAACCTTTGTAACTTAGCACCTCAGCACCTTTAAAAAAAGTTTTCATCTGTAAAGAATTACAAATAAAAGGGGGAATTATTCTTTTTGTTAAATTAATAAATGTTTCACGACAAAGTATAGTGTATACGCTAAAATTGTCGTCTTTCCCTTAGCGACATTACTCGCTCAGGTTCTTTGGGTATGATCTCAGCTCGTTATTTAGAGCACCCCTTTGAGACGGGGTAAAGGTAGTATTAAAAAATCCAATTTTCAAATTCCAAATTCCAATTTTTGACAACGAAATCTAAACTCTGTAATTGGAATTTAATCTAAATTCGGCTTCCTACGAGATTGTTTTATTTCAGATACGTTCTTTTTATCCTTGATTCGTTTTTTAATCACCGATTTTGGAATTTTAGTTGCTTTACGAACTTTAGGAACATATAAACCTTTTTTAATCAGTTCTAAAAAACGCTTTACAACAATATCCTTGTTTTTAAGCTGACTTCTGTCTTCATCACAATTTAAAATCAAAACATTTTCTGTCGTTAAACGGGCTGCAATATTCTGTTGTAAAAGCAGTTTTCCGTCTTCAGACAGCGCCTGCGAAGTATTCAAATCAAAAGTCAGTACAACTTTTGACGAGACTTTGTTTACATTTTGTCCTCCCGCACCGCTGCTGCGTACTGCTTTAAAACTTAACTCTGATATAATTTTTTCGACATCCATTATTGTGGCTGATGTGCTGCTTTTAATAAATCGTTTACTGTTTTCACCGGATTAAAAGTAATTAAGGGTACTGCCACAAAGATAGTCAGCCAATTGGCCATTGCTCCGTTCCACAATCCTGGCAGTTCGTAGCTTTTTACTACCCTTCCTTCAACGCTTTTTTCAACAATAAAACCTGTTTTTTGATCTACAAATTGCAATAGATCAAACTTTTCATTCCTGTAATTTTTAATTCCACAAACTAAATCAACAGGGTTAAAATGAGTTGCCGAAGCCAGGATTTCCTGTTGTTTTTTATTGGTCAGATCTATTTGTGAGGCTTCAACAATCTGCAACGAAACCGACCCTTTGTCATTCATTACCCAAAATGGTCCACCACCGGGCTCTCCCTCATTTTTCACCATTCCGCAAACACGAATTGGCCTGTCTAGCAAATCTTTTATCTTACTGATTTTATTTTCAAAAGTAAATTTACTAAAATCACTATTCAGTTCAATGTTAAGCTTCTTCAATAAAAAAGCAACAATATCTTCAAGGTCTTCTTCTTTAACCTCTTGTTTTTCAATTGCTGTTAAATAACCAAAAACCTTTTGCTGAATTTCAAGTAAAACTCCCGCCAATGCCTTTTTATACAACGCAATTTGATCAATATGATTCTGAATTACATTGTCGATATTCTTAATAAAAATGACATCAGAATCAAGCCCATTCAAATTCTCGATTAATGCTCCATGCCCGCCAGGTCTAAAAACTAATTTATTATTTTTATCCCGAATCGGACTATTTTTAACATCTACACAAATAGAATCTGTGCTTTTATTTTGGTAAGAATAAGAAATATCAATTTTAATTCCTGAATCTACTTCTACTTTTTCTTTAAGAACCTCAACTTCATTTTCAAATAAATTTTGATGTGCTTCTGAAACTGTAAAATGCAAATTAGAAACCTGATTTGACGTTGCATAATGCACACACTCACTCAAATGTTCTTCGATTGGATTCGCTATATGCGTTTTGTATTGATGAAAAGGCAAAACTGCTTTTGGCTTATTGGCAAAATCATAATAATCAAAAGACAATAATGTTTTTATAAAATAATAATTTTTATAATCTCTGTCTAACGTTTCAAAATCAGGATAAATCTCTCTCAGCTTTTTATCCAGAGTTTCAAAAAACGGAAACTTATCCATCGCCACAATAAAAATAGATAATTCACTATCTTTTCTTCTGTTGATATAGGCATTTATAGTTTCTTTCTGAATGTCAAAATCATTCAAAAAAGCACTTAAAAATTTAAACATCCTACTCGCCGCTCCTGAAGCCGGAACAAACTTTTTAAGTTTGATTTTTGATTTTTGAGCGTCAAAAAAAGCTGCTTTTTCTTCAAATTCCGCTTCTGATAAGCTTAGAATACCATTGGTTATGGTAGCCGGACTAATTAAATTAGATTTGGTTATTCCGTTCTTAAAAATTTGCAGTTGCTGTAAAATCTTTTCAAAAGAAATTCCGTGCTCGTATATCTGAACGAAATCTTCTGACGAAAAACCATGTTGTTTTGCAATAGCCAATTGTTCTACAATAGCTACCGCTTTAGCCAAACGGCTTTCTTTATTTCCGGAAAGGGTTATAAAAGGTTTCTTTGTATCAATAAGGGTCTGTTTGAAGACAGAAAACACTGTCTCACGACCTTCCGGAGTATCCCTGATATCGTCTTTTTCCCATGGGACATCAATGTCTGTCAGGAAAAACAAATCGTATTCGTGCTCTAATGCCGCCTCATTTAAAAGCGGATCACAAAAACCATAGTACATTTCAGAGAAAACCTTTGTCACCATTAAGTTGGTATCGCAAAAAAGGTATTTTTTAGATAAACTGAGCTTTTGATTTTCTAAAGCTACTTGTCCATAGGCAATAGGCAGCATGTCTTCAGCTACGCAAATGTGCTGGTTCTCTTCCCATTTCTCCTGCAAATAATCGCGTGCAAATTCAGGAACCCATTCGGTTTCATAATATTCCGAAAGCTGTTTTGCCAAGGTAGTTTTTCCTGTACTTTCAGGACCAAATAAAGCAATTTTTATGATAGCTGTTTTTTGCTGTCTAAGATTTTTCTCCATTCTAAATAAGCTGAAATAGCCAAAATTGTAAAAATTAAATACTGAAGTGACAACATCCCTAAACCGCGATAAGCATAAAGGGGCACCACAATAATATCACCAATGATCCAAAGCGTCCAGTTCTCGATCTTTTTCTTCGCCATGTACCACATTCCCGCAAAAAATATTCCAGATGAAATCATATCGACATAATTGTCATTTCTAATTTCATAATCAAAGTATTTGTAAATGCCGAAAACTACAAAAACAGTTATAAAAAACAATACAATTCCAATTATTTTTTCGTTTGCATTTGTACGTGTTATGGGCAAATTATCTTCTACCGTTCCTCCTTTGGCCCACACATACCAACCGTAAATACTCATAATGGAAAAATATCCGTTGATAATCATATCACCAATATAACCTGCAACATATAACAGATAAACCGAAATAACGGTGGCGATCAAACCTGTCGGATATACCCATATATTTTCTTTTTTTGCAAACCAGACACTCAAAATACCGCAGATAAAAACTAAAAACTCCAGGCCAATATGCCATAACGGAGTGTTTTTATAACTGTCCAGAAAAAAATCAATCATAATCGAATTGGTTATTTTGGGTTGGTTTTATTTTTATGATTCAAAAAAATGACTGTCGTTTTCAAAAGCGGTTCCAATAACCACTAAATCAGCACCGGCATTATAAGCGTTTTGAATTCCGTGCAAATCTACAATTCCTCCGCCAACAATTATAGGAATCTCCACATTTTGGGCAATTAACCGGATCATTTCTAACGGAACTGCTTTTTTTGCACCGCTTCCCGCTTCCAAATAAATCAATTGGTTCCCTAACATTTCTCCTGCCTGTGCTGTTGCCAAAACCAGATCAAAATTATCCCGATCCAGTGGTTTTGTTTTACTTACGCGTGCTACGGCCGTTTCGTTTCCGCTTTCAATCAAAATATAACCTGTCGAAATTACTTCCAAATTGGTTCTTTTTAAAATTGGAGCTGCCTGAACCTGATACTCTATTAAATAATCCGGATTCCGGCCTGATAATAAAGATAAGAACAAAATCGCGTCTGCCTGAGGCGAAATCTGTGAGGGGTCACCCGGAAATATAACAACGGGTAAATTGGTATCTTGTTTTAATTTTGAAATTAAATCTTCTAAAATTGTTGCCTGTACAATACTTCCTCCCACAAATATATGTGTTGCGGGCGATTGATTTATTTTGAGCAATAAATGATCTAAATTTTCCCAAACAATCTTATCCGGATCTAACAGTATAGCCAGTAATTTTTGCCCATTCCTTTTAGCTTCCAAAATTTCTTGCCGTATGGTGAGTAATTTTTGTCTCATAATGGGCGTAAAAGTAAAAGTTTTTTGATGCAGAAGAACTATTTTGAATGAATTATATTTGTGTTATAGCTAAACAAAAGTATGATTGCAATTGATCTGTTGGAAAAATATGGCGCGTTGAAAAAGTCATTCGACAAAAATGAAATTATTTTTGAAGAAAATAACCTGCCCACACATTATTACCAAATTGTTTCAGGCGAAGTAAAAATGAGCAATTATAACGATGACGGACGTGAGTTTATTCAGGGTATTTTTTACAAAGAACAGTCTTTTGGAGAACCTCCTTTGTTTTTAAATCAAAATTATCCTGCGAATGCCATTGCGGTTGAAGCCTCAGAAGTACTGCTGCTTTCCAAAAGCAACTTCCTGAAATTGCTGGAAGAAAACCCCGGTATCAGTCTTAAAATCATCGAAAACCTGGCGCAGCGTCTGTACTATAAATCGGTTATGGCGGCTGAAATGTCGACGCAGGAACCGGAACATCGTGTTTTAAAATTAATCGATCACGGAATTGCCTATTTCAATTTTGAAAAAAACGAAAATGGCTACCTCATCAATTTTACCAGACAACAAATTGGAGACCTAACCGGTTTGCGTGTCGAAACGGTCATCAGAACCATAAAAGCGCTTGAGAAAAAAGGTCTTTTAAAAATTATAAACAGGAAAGTATACCGATAAAATAATTTAGTTTTTATGATTTAAGTCATAAAATGCACCCCTATAGTGACTGTATCTTTGTAGTATAAAAATCTCAATATCATGACACTATATCAAACAACATTCGAAAATTTCAATAAAAATTATATGGGTTCTGCTGCAATGGCGGTAATTGGTCAAAGCTGTTTAGGGGGTGCTGCGGCAATGTACGTTCTGGCTAACGGAACCTCAATACCACAAATGATACAACTTGCTATTATTGTTCTGGCTTGTGTTTTTGCCAATACTTCTATACTGGCGCAAATGAAACACAAAACGGTTTTTAACTTTATTATTGCAAGTGCCCTTTTAAGTGTATTTTTTATTCTGTTAAATAGTTTTATACTATGAGAAAACAAATAGAGAACCGGGCAGATGTCGAATTTTTAGTACATCAGTTTTACGCTAAAATAAGAGCCGATGAAGAGATCGGCTTTTATTTTAATACCATGATCCAGGACTGGGACGCTCATTTAGAGAAGTTAACCGATTTTTGGGAAACCAATTTATTTGCCGTCAAAAAATACAAAGGCAATCCGCATGCGGTGCACAATGAGGTTGATTCGCATTTTGAAGGAAGAATCACTTCGAATGAATTTGGAATCTGGCTGAACTATTGGTTTCAGACTTTAGAGGAACATTTTGAAGGCGAAAATGCCGAAACCTTAAAACGACGAGCCAGAAAAATGGGCACTTTCTTGTTTATGAGTATGTTTGAGCACCGTAAGAATATGAGTGAAACCTTGTGATTCTAAATATTAAAACATATCGTTTGTCATTTCGACTAAAAGGAGACTCGAGCGATAGCGAACAGGCGAAGCAAATCACACAGGGAATTCCGCCAACAAAAATTCCAATCTTTGTCGAGCTTCTAGCGTGATTTGCTTCGCCTGTTCGCTATCGCTCGAGTCTCCCTTCGGTCGAAATGACATAAGCAATTCCGCTAACAAAATTGCCAATCTTTGCCGAGCTTCTGGTGTGATTTGCTTCGCCTGTTCGCTATCGCTCGAGTCTCCTTTCAGTCGAAATGACAAGACTAAACCTTGGAATTTGGATTTTTTTTATTGGAATTTTATTAAAATTTTATTTTTCAAAAGCATAAACCAACGTAAAGTTTTGCCCTGTGCTGTCTGATTTAATTTCTTTATAATGCACATCAAAATCCAGTACCAGATCATTAAAATGGAGACTCGCCTCCGTTTGGTTCTTAGCTAACGAAAAGGCATTTACGCTGATATGATCTTTAAAACTGATTCCTTTTTCGTTTCTGATTTTAAAAATAGCTTCTTTGGCTCCCCATATTATCGTCAGTTCGCGGATGTAGTCGGGGGTATTTTGGGTGTTTAAATAGCTGTTTTCGGTCTCTACAAATTTATCGGCGATTCGGAGAATTTTTTCGCGTTGCAATTCCATGTCGATTCCTACTGTTTCATCGCTGATGATAATGGCTGCAAAATCATGCGAATGCGTGATCGAAATGTAAGTGTGACAATTAAAATACGGTTTCCCAAATTCGTCATAATGCAAATCATGATCTGTAAACCCCATTTCCTGAATGAGCATGCGAACGCTCAAAAAGGCACGCTGGTGCATTTGAGATTTCATTCCGTCCAACCTTAACTGTGTTTTTTCTTTCAAAACTACTTGGCTCACTAACTCCTCAAATGATTCGGTTATGTGCCAAACTAAGATTTTAGTCGTTTCGTTGAATTGTATGGTTTGAAATAGAGGCATTCTTTTTTTAATTATGAGTTATGAATTATGAGTTTTTAGTTATGAGTTGTTTTCCTGATTTGAAAACGAAATTTATTATTTAACGTCTCTTTTTTAGCCCTGATGGAAACGGCATCCTTTTGTGGCGGGGTTCGACACAAAAGATATAGTGGACAGCAGGATTAGCTTCTTATTTCGACTATGCTCAATAGGACAGCAACAGTAATCCACTAATATTCTAAAGATTAAGAAATTAAACATTTCACAAATCTGACAGAAAGTAGTCAAAATTAAAAAGCTATTCCGTAAATTTGCAAAAATTTTACAATTACAAATATACTATAAATGAGTACTACAACTACGCCTTTTGTGGCTTTCAAAGTAAAAGACATCTCTCTAGCGGCTTGGGGAAGAAAAGAAATTGAATTAGCTGAAGCAGAAATGCCAGGTTTAATGGCGCTTCGTGCTGAATATAAAGACGAACAACCTTTAAAAGGTGCTCGTATTGCTGGATGTTTGCACATGACGATTCAAACTGCTGTTTTGATCGAAACTTTAATTGCTCTTGGTGCTGAAGTTACCTGGTCATCTTGTAACATTTTCTCTACTCAGGATCAGGCTGCTGCTGCTATTGCTGCTGCCGGAATTCAGGTTTATGCATGGAAAGGTCTTGATGAGCAATCATTTGACTGGTGTATTGAGCAAACTTTATTCTTTGGTGAAGACAGAAGACCATTGAACATGATTTTGGATGATGGTGGAGATTTAACGAATATGGTTATTGACCGTTTCCCTGAATTGGTTCCTGGAATTAAAGGATTATCTGAAGAAACTACAACTGGTGTTCACAGACTTTACGAAAGAGTAAAAGCCGGAACTTTACCAATGCCTGCAATTAACATTAATGACTCTGTTACTAAATCTAAATTTGATAACAAATACGGTTGTAAAGAATCTGCTGTTGATGCTGTTCGTCGTGCAACTGACTTAATGTTAGCTGGAAAAAGAGTAGTAGTTTGCGGATACGGTGATGTTGGAAAAGGAACTGCTGCTTCTTTCAGAGGTGCAGGATCTATCGTAACGGTTACTGAAATTGACCCGATTTGTGCTTTACAAGCTGCAATGGACGGTTATGAAGTTAAAAAATTAAACACTGTAATTGCTAATGCTGATATCATCATTACTACTACAGGAAATAAAGATATCGTTCTTGGAGAGCACTTTGAGCAAATGAAAGACAAAACTGTTGTTTGTAACATCGGACACTTTGATAACGAAATTGACATGGCTTGGTTGAACAAAAACCACGGTGCTTCTAAAATCGAAATCAAACCACAAGTTGACAAATACACTATCGCCGGAAAAGATATCATCATTTTGGCTGAAGGTCGTTTAGTAAACCTTGGTTGTGCTACAGGTCACCCAAGTTTTGTAATGAGTAACTCATTTACAAACCAGACTTTGGCTCAAATCGAATTATGGAACAACAGTGCTGCTTACAACAATGACGTTTATATGTTGCCAAAACATTTAGATGAAAAAGTGGCTGCTTTACACTTAGCTAAATTAGGCGTTGAGCTTGAAGTTCTTCGCGAAGATCAGGCTGCTTATATTGGTGTTGAAGTTCAGGGTCCATTCAAACCAGAATACTACAGATACTAAATAATTTTAGATCAAAGATTTCTGATTTTAGATTTCTTCGATTATATCTTTCAAATCCGACCGGTTTTTAAAAACGGGTCGGATTTTGTTTTTAATAGCTTTTCATGAATAAACGAGGCCTATTTCTTAGGAGACAAAAGATTTCTGTCAAAAAAAGTTTTTTTTTCAGAATAACTTTTTAATTTTAAGAATTCAAATAAGTCACTACTTCTCAACTACATAAACACCCTGCTCTTGAAAAAAAAATATCTTTTATTGATCTTCTTGTTTCTAGTATGTCTTCCGGGCATTCTTTTTTCGCAGGAAAAAAAACCTAAAGTCGTTTTAGTACTAAGCGGTGGTGGAGCAAAAGGAATTGCACATATTCCGCTTTTGCAAAAACTGGATTCTCTGCATATCGTTCCGGATCTTATTGTGGGAAACAGTATGGGCAGTATCATTGGCGGTTTATATGCCATGGGATATTCGGGCGATAGTATCGAAAAAATCACCAAGAATATTTATTGGGACAAACTCCTTGGCGGAGGCCAATCGTTGCAATCGGTAAGTGCCGAAGAAAAAAGAGAATTCCAAAGATATTTGGTCGGAATAGGTATTAAAGACGGAAAACTCAATAGTGTCGGTTCGCTTTTAAACGATCAAAATCTTAGAGAATCTCTTTCCGAATTAACCTTTCCTGTCTATAATGTTAAAGATTTTGACAGTCTCCCGATACCCTTTAGAGCTATGGCTACCGACCTGGTTGAAGGCAAAGAAGTTATTTTAAGCAAAGGTAATTTAGCTTATGCCATGCGGGCCAGTATGTCATTACCTGCTATTTTCAAGCCGGTACCTTACGAAAAAACGGTATTAGTAGATGGAGGTGTCTTAAATAATTTCCCGACTGATGTTGCCAAACAAATGGGTGCCGACATTATTATTGGTAGTGATGTAGGTGGTGGAATGCAGCCAATGGGCAAGCTAAACAATATTATGATGATATTAATGCAGACCAGTATGTTTCCGAGTAATGTTAAAAACCCGGCAAACCGTGATCTGTGTACCATACTGGTCGATCATATGCCCAACCTACGCTTCTCGACAGCTGACTTTGCAGCCAGTAACGAAATCTACAAAGACGGTAAAATAGCGGCAAATCACAATCTTCCGGCTTTAATTGCTTTGTCGGAAAAGTTAAAGGGATTTCAGCAACGAACGCACAAATTGCCGTATATGCCCAAAGAATTTGTTCTTGACTCCATCGTTTATAAAAAAATAAGTCCGGAAAACCTGCCTCTGGTCGTTGGAAGAGCCAATCTTAGACCTCATGTAAAATATACCTCCAGAGATTTAATCTCAGGTATAAACAGAGCTATGGGGACCAATCTTTTTGATGAAATTGGCTATAGCTATTTCGTTAAAGACGGTAACAAAACGGG
Source organism: Flavobacterium sp. T12S277 (assembly GCF_048514875.1). Taxonomy (NCBI): domain Bacteria; kingdom Pseudomonadati; phylum Bacteroidota; class Flavobacteriia; order Flavobacteriales; family Flavobacteriaceae; genus Flavobacterium; species Flavobacterium sp. T12S277. Next base: position 99,581 of record NZ_JBLYEG010000017.1, read on the forward strand.
CATCACCTTATTTGGATTTGAACGTGCCAAAAACCAGCTGAACACCTCCGTACACTATGACACCTATAGAGGGGTTGGTATTATTTTTAATTACACCGCCAGAAATATTCTTGCAGATGCCTCTCGCCTTTTGATCACTGCTGATATTGCTGAACAGCCAAAAGCCAGAATCAATTTTCAGAAAAATTTTGGAGGACGCAGAGAATGGTGGTGGGGAACTGAACTTTACGGAGCTCTCCTAAAACAAGAAATTTACATCAATGGCAGGGCCTCAGACAATATCCTTTATAACGCATTTGAATTTAGCAGTGAGATCAACCGAAATTTAAATTCGCTGAAAAGCTATTTTGGCTTTGGCTTAAACTATAATTACACCAATTTAAAACCAAAATATGATCGGGAATACGGTCCGAACACCATTTCGCTAAAAAGCTACAACTTTAACAACATCGAATTCAACATGCATTATTCCTATAATGATATGGATAAAGTTTTCTTTGCTACAAACGGAACCATTATAAAGTCAAATATTGCGCGATCCTTTCTTACCGATATCAATGCCTCCTTTTCCGATGAGGGTTTTACGCGTGTTTCGGGGGCAACAAACGACTACACAAAATTTGGTTTTAGCTATGAAAAGAGAATATCCCTAAAAAAGAAAATTACGGGAATCATAGGATTTGATGCTTATTTTGTTTTTCAGGATAAACTTAAAGACCATCAACTGCCCTTTACCGATTTTGGATATGCAGCAAAATATTTTCTGGGTGGTATTATCCCGAGTTCTGGCAGCAATCGCTTTTCATTCCCTGGTTTGCATGAAGACGAACTCAATGTAACGCAATATATGGGGCTTAAACTCGGATCACAAATAAATATTACCGGAAAAATCTATCTGACCCCTCATGTTAATATTGCCTCTGTAGGTTTTGATACTTTTCGCGATTTCCGCGACAATGTGTTTAAGCCAAAAGGAAAGTGGGATGATAATTTCAATACCAGCCTTCTGATATCCGGAGGAGCTGCTATCTCCTATCAGTCCATTTTAGGCCCAATTCATTTCGACACTTCATGGATCAATAATATCGATAAAGTCAGATTGTTTTTCAGTGTCGGATTGTCGCTTAATCCTTAGGAAAATTAAAATATTACTATCTTTCAAACCCGACAAGTTTTAAAAAACCTGTCGGGTTTTGTTTTTAGTATCACTTCTTATTCATAGACAAAAACTCGCTCAACAAAATTAACTTCTGGTTTTTCTGAACTTAAGCCTCCCTCAATAAACATTTCGGTCCAGTTTTTTTGATTGTCAATCTTAAGATATTCCAATTTTGTACTCAACTTAACTTTCCCATCCCCGAAAAAAGTATCCGAACTTGATTCTTCTATTCTTCTATTATCGGAGTTGTATTTTCTATAAATTACCATTTCATCCAAATACACGGAATCCTCTTTATTATTCTTCGAATGTTCTTCTATAAGATTTCCTCTTTCATCATACACTAATACATCCTCAGACTCTGAAATTTTCGTTTCTCCTCCCTGATAATCATAAGAAAAGCTTGTTTTTACAACTTGATTTTTATTATATACATACTTCACTAAACTTCTTAAAGTATCATTATCCGAAAAATAACTTTTCTCTTCCAATAATTTATTTCCGGCATCATAACTATAAATCGTTCTTCCGGTAATCTTTTCATCATCATCGTAACCTATTGATTCGATCTTTTGCTTTAAACTATTGTACTTGTTCTCCGGAAAATCAGACTTTTTAGGAAACATTTTATCTTCGACAAACTCCCCATTCGAATTCTTTTTATACGTGGTGTAATTTTGCATTTTACCTTTTACATACTTGCCGTTCTTTTTTGTTGCATAGTAAAAGTTCTCTGTGTATTCTTTAATATTTCCGAATAGTTTCTCATTCCAATCTGCAGATAATTGTGGCGCATTATAATCTTCTGCCATCATTTTTTTTGGTTCTGGCTCTTTCAGATTCGGGATCATCTCAAAAGACCTGTCTATACCATAAATAGGTTCAAAAAGAACAAAATCATTTTTAATTGGAGCAATAGTCTGAATAAAGATGTAGTTCTTTTTTTCATTTATTATATCGTCTATCGTAAATAATTTTTTAAACTCTTCAAAACTCATCGTAGGATTAGCTTTAAAAGCCTCAAAAACACGTTTACTGATATTACCTCTTACATCACCAAAACCAGCCCTTTCATCATTGATTTTTTTATTTTTCTTCTTTAATTCTGCTAGTTCATTGTGGCTGTAATTGACCAATACATTGCCTAATTCATCATAATTTATCAAGCGCATCTTATTTTTCCGATCGCTATTCAGATCAACGGCCTCTATCAAAACTACATTGTTTATAACATCTACTAAATTGTACTCAATGTTATTTAATTTAAACCTACTTCCTATATCCTTTTGAGAAAGCTTTACCTGAGCATAATCTGTAATGAATTTAATATTGTAAACCACACTTCCTTTAATTTCATCAAGCTCGTTGTTGTTTTTAAAATTTACAGCATTGTTGATCTGATCCTGTTTGCGCAGCGTCGTAAAATTCAAATTAACCTCTTTTCCGTTCTTGTATTTATACAAAAACTCGCTTCCAAAAGAAGTTCCTCCAACATGCTGAATTTCAATCAACTCTTTTTTCAGATTAAACAGCTTGCTGGTTACAGGGTGAAAATCTACAATAGAAGGTTCATCATTTTCTTTAAAATAGGAAGGAAAGCGCGAATTAAACAACAGGTCGTATCCATACTTAGATTTTTCCAATTTCAAAATTCCTCTTGCGATAATCGTATCTATTGAAGAATTTATCACTTCAGCAGATTGAATTGCTTTCTTTTGAATTTCATCCATTTTTCCCTTTACTTTTTTAAATGGGAAATTAGGAGCTTTAAAAATTTCTTTATTTACATTATACGTAACTTCATAAATCATGTCTTTCTCCTCTTTACTTGGTTGCTTTTTTTGGGAAAACACAGAAAGACTAAAGCTCATCAAAATCAATACAATTCTATTCATTTATTTATTTTTCTTGAAAAGTACATTTTTTTGTTCCAAAAAACCAATATCTTTTTTTCAAAAACGTTATCCTTATCTTTACTGTAAATTTCTTTTCATGAAACGTCTGCTCCTTCTATATGTGCTCCTCTTTACCAATTATGCCGTACTGGCTCAAAACAAAGACAGCTGGATTGCGTTTTGGGACAAAGACACTACCCATATCGGATTTAAAGACCTGAACGGAACTATTAAGATACCACCAAAGTTTATGGGATTTACTACTGCCCGTAAATTTGACAAAATTATTGCTGTAACCGAAGAAACCGGCCAAAGCTGGAAGAGTTATTATCTCAGCAAATCCGGTAAAATAGTCGGACGCGACAGTTTGTACATTTTTGACAATGGTCCTGATTGTGAAAACGAAGGTTTTATTCGTTTTACAGACCCTAAAACAGACTTAACAGGAATGTTTAACGGTGACGGAAAAATTGCAATCCCTGCGGAATATAGCGCCCTGACCAAAGCCCGAAACGGAATGATTATCGCCTTAAAAGGTGCTGTTAAAAAGAAATTTGGCGACGAACACTTTAGCTGGTCCGGGGGAAAAGAATATCTGATTGACACTAACAATAAAATCCTAATTGAGAATTTCGCCTATCATGACGAACTTAATTTTTATTCTTTAGAAAAATCAAAAGTCCCAAGTAAAGACAAAACAAGAGAAAATTTCCCTGGCTTCGACGGTCAGTATTATTCGTTCATCAATTATGAGAAAGAATTTAAATTGTGGTTAAAAAACAGTTTGCTTTCTGATTTATCAAAAAAGAATTTAGAACGACATTCCTTTGATAAAATCACCTACTGGAAAGAACCAATTGGCTGGAAAAATGAATCCAAAGCTGCCTTTATCCATCAGAATTATACTTATCTAAAATTAAAACTTGAAGAATTAAAAAACGCTAAAACGGATTATTTTGTATCAAATGACGGACTTAATCCATTTATTTTTGAAACAGATGAATATACGGCTTACTTCAACAATTGTAATGAAGCTAAAGAATGGATGTATCCCGTTAAAAACATAGTTATTACCTCAAAAAACAAAGCCGACTTTAAACAAGATCATCTTGAATTTTTAAGAACCGAAAACGGTTATAAATTAATACTTGTTGCTGCGGGAAAAAATAATCTTAAATAATTAAACCTAACTTTATAAAAATAACAAAAGCATGAAAAATTTCTTTTTTTTAGGAATTGCCATACTGTTTGAAATCATTGCTACTTCGGCTTTAAAAAAATCGGAAGAATTTACAAAACTGATTCCAAGCATTATAACCATTATTGGATACTGCGGTGCATTTTACTTTTTAAGTTTTGCGATCAGAACCATTCCGGTTGGAATTGCTTACGCCATTTGGTCGGGAGTCGGGATTGTATTAATCACCATTATTGGTGCTATTTTCTTCAAACAAATACCTGATTTACCTGCGATAATTGGATTAGCCCTAATCTTAATTGGTGTTGTTGTAATTAATGTTTTTTCGAAGACAACGGCACATTAGGGCATTTTAAATCAATAATTGATAGTATCATTTGATACTATCAAGACACACATCACACTAAAAATCAATACTTTGACAACTTTCAGAAAAGCAACAATTTCAGATTTACCGGAAATGCAGCAATTGTATACCGAAACCATACAAGCTGTTTGTAAAAACGATTACAATCCTGCACAAATTGAGGCCTGGACTTCAGGTGTTCATAATACCGGGCGCTGGTTAGAAGTTATCCATACACAAATTGTTTTATTGGTTATTATCGAGTCCAAGATTGTTGGTTTTGGCACTTTGAAGGATGGAAATTATATTGATTTTTTCTACATCCACAAAGATTATCAAAGACAAGGCATCGCCAATACACTCTTAACCGAATTAGAACGTGAAGCGAAGAAACAACATTCAAAAATCATAACCTCTGATATCAGTATCACTGCTAAACCCTTTTTCGAAAAGAACGGTTTCACCTCAATAGTCGAACAGCGAAATCTAAGATTGGGGGTTGAACTGATTAATTATAAGATGGAAAAAGAACTGTAGCTGTGATTGTTTCAAGTTTCAGGTTTCAGGTTTGAGCAGAACGTGAAACTTGAAACAAAAAACTACTTCCGCAAGTTTCGGATTTTATACCTGTAAAAACCTGTCGATATTTGCCTTATAAAATGGAACGAAAATGAACACACAGGAAAACATTAATTATAATCGGATTGCTGATGCAATTGATTATATCAAAGCCAATTTTAAAGCGCAGCCCAATCTTGATGAAGTTGCCGAAAAAGTGCATCTAAGTCCTTTTCACTTTCAGCGTTTGTTTACGGAATGGGCCGGCACAAGTCCGAAGAAATTTTTGCAGTACATTAGTGTTGAACATGCCAAAAAAATACTTCAGGAAGACCGTCAGGCGACTTTATTCGATGCCGCTTTTGACACTGGTCTTTCGGGCACCAGCCGCTTGCACGATCTGTTTGTCAATATTGAAGGCATGACCCCTGCCGAGTATAAAAACGGGGGAAAGAACTTAGCAATCAATTTCAGTTTTGCCGAAAGTCCGTTTGGAAATATCATTGTGGCTTCAACCCTCAAGGGAGTTTGTTTTATGGCTTTTGCAGCAAGTGAAGCAATAGGCTTTGAGGATTTAAAACATAAATTCCCCAACGCTGTTTTTTCCCGAAAACTGGATTTAATACAACAAAATGCATTGTTTATTTTTCAAAATGACTGGAGTAAACTATCCGAAATTAAACTGCATTTAAAAGGCACCGATTTTCAATTGAAAGTTTGGGAAACGCTCTTAAAAATTCCAATGGGACAGCTTTCTACTTACGGTTCTATAGCGCAGCAAATTGAGAAACCAAATGCTTCGCGCGCTGTGGGAACTGCTATTGGAAGCAACCCTGTCGCTTTTCTGATTCCCTGTCATCGCGTCATTCAATCCACCGGAACCTTTGGCGGATATATGTGGGGGAACACCCGTAAAACGGCTATTATTGGCTGGGAAGGTGCACAAATAAATCCTTAATTCTTCTGCCGCGAATGCACGAATTAAACTAATGCTACTGTCTATTTTTTTTCAGGATGTAAAAAAGAAATTCGTGAATTACTTCGTCCGTTCGCTATCGCCTGGATCGCAGGAAAAAAAACTCAATCTAAAATTATTATGCAAAATATATCCTCAAAAATTGCTTCTCTTCACTGGGACAGCATCACCGAATCTATGCACGAAAATGGATTTGCAATCATTCCGAATGTGCTTCATAACGATCAATGCGAAGCTTTAAAAGCCAATTATTCCAATCCGGATTTATACCGAAAGACGGTCGTTATGGAACGCTACCGTTTTGGCTTAGGCGAATACAAATATTTCAATTATCCGCTGCCTGATTTAATTCAGAGCCTGCGTACTTCCATTTATCCCAAATTGGCTCCCATTGCAAACACTTGGATGAAAGCCCTTAATATCCCGACTGTTTTCCCCGATACACACGAAAAATTACTGGAGCAATGCCATGCCAATCACCAATTTAAGGCGACTGTTTTAATTTTAAAATACGGCAAAAGCGGTTTCAATACTTTGCATCAGGATTTGTACGGAGACGTTTATTTTCCAATTCAAATTGTACTTTTTCTCAATGAACCCGACGAAGATTTTACAGGCGGTGAGTTTGTATTGACACAGCAAACACCGCGGGCACAATCTAAGGCCATCGTACTGAAACCTAAAAAAGGAGACATTTTAGTTTTTACCACCAATTTCAGACCCGTAAAAGGAACAAAAGGATATTATCGAGCTGCTATGAAACATGGCGTTAGCGAGATTCATTCGGGTGAACGACATACTTTAGGAATTATTTTTCATGATGCTTTGTCTTGAGGTTCTGAGGTACTAAGATTCTGAGATTCTTAGCCTTTGAAACTTAAAAATAAATGTCTTGACACTGTTAAATCTCTAATTGAGATTTAAAGAAACCTTTGTCCCTTTGCACCTCTGTCCCTTTGCACCTAAAAATCTCAGAACCTCAGCACCTCAAAAAAAATGCTCCTACACTCTAAAATTTCCGATTCGGATTTACGAAGTAAAATTAAAAATGTAGAAATTTGCTTCGGTGGAAACCGAAAACTAAAGATCTACGGAACGCTAAAATGCAATTCCGGGAAAAGAATGAAACGAGAAAACCGGGTTTTCTTTTCTACTCGGGAAGAAGCCGAAAAAAATGGTTTCCGACCTTGCGGACATTGCATGAAAACCGAATGTCAAAACTGGAAAAATGGACTTATTTAATCCGCATACCGACGAAACAACGAATCTGCTTCCTAAAGACGGGACGGTTAATTATTACGGAAAGCTTTTTTCGAGAACAGATTCAAATCGTTATTTAGAGGTGCTTCTCGATACGATTGAATGGAAAAATGATGAAGCAGTTATCTTTGGTAAATTAATTTTAACCAAACGAAAAGTAGCCTGGTACGGCGATTCGGGTTTTGAATATACGTATTCCAATACGACCAAAAAAGCACTTTCATGGACGACAGAATTACTCGAACTAAAAGCAATCATGGAAGAAAAAACAGGAGAAACCTTTAATTCTTGTCTGCTCAATTTATATCATTCCGGTGAGGAAGGAATGGCGTGGCACAGTGATGCCGAAAAAGATTTAAAAAAGAACGGTGCCATTGCCTCGGTGAGCTTCGGCGCTGAACGGAAATTTGCCTTCAAACACAAAGAAACCAAAGAAACGGTGTCTTTACTTTTAGAACACGGAAGTTTACTGGTTATGAAAGGCACTACCCAAACGCATTGGTTGCATCGGTTGCCTCCCACAAAAACGGTTTCAAAACCCAGAGTTAATTTGACGTTCAGAACTATTGTAACACCTTAGTACAACACTACTTTTTTTTGAATGCCACAGTTTGATACGAAAGAATCAAAGCGTCCTCAAACATTTCGGGTCTTACTTTTGAAAGCGCTACAATCGTCCAGCCCTGTTTGCCCCATTTATTGGGAACCGGATAAAAAATCATCTCACTCGAAGCACAAAAAACAGACTGGTCGATTTCGGTTAATTTTAAAACGGCGGTGTTGTTCTTTTCATCAAAAGTGGCGAATATTTTTTTGCTGATACGAAAAGATGTTTTCTCAAAATGAGGTTCTTCTGTTGCATCCGGAAAGGATAATGCAAGGGCTCTGAATGTTTCAATTGTAACCATATGTAACTCTTTTTTTTAAGATTCTATTGCTTAAAATTGATGAAGTCCCCTCTCTTACCACCCCTGATTCAATCCGTTTTTAAGAACTTCCTTGTATTTATCGGTATCAAAAGTATACAAGTTCGGCGCTTTGTGCGCAACGTTGCTTTTCTTTTCGTCCAGTTTTTTCAGAATCCCGATGTTGGTGATTTTACGCAAAAAGTTTCGTCTGTCTAATTTTCGATCCAAAATGGTTTCATACAGCTTTTGAAGCTGCGGAATGGTGAATTTTTCAGGTAACAGATTATAACCAACGGGCATTAAATTCAGCTCAATCCTAAGGGTAGTCAAGGCTTTATCGAGAATTTCTCTGTGATCTAAAATGAGTTCGGGAACTTCTTTGTGATCGATCCATTCTATAATTTCCTGACTGTTTTCTTTTTGTGGCACCGCTTTCAAAAAATCAATCAAAGCATAATATCCAATGGTTATAAAACGCTGGAGGAGCCATTTCCCCTCTTCTCTCGGAATATCATAATGATCCAATACTGCATTCCCAAAATCCTGATCGTATCGATTTACACGGCCAAAAGTCGCAAACTGCCTTAAAAAAATCCCCTGCATTCCGGTGCGTTCTTTTAAAACGGTAACTGCTGCGGTGTCAATATCCTCCTCAAGGGGTATAAATCCTCCGGGCAAAGACCATTTGTCATCAAAAGAAGTTTTGATGAGTAAAACTTTAAGCTGATTGTCATGAAATCCAAAAATGACACAGTCAATCGAAAGTCCGGGTTGATAATTTTCGCTATTTTCTATTATTTTTTTCGGCATCCGGTATTTCTTAAATCAGCAAGTTCTTTAATAGTCCTTGCAATTTAATGCATTTTTATAAATCCGAAGCCTTTTTAGACAACTGAGTTTTTGTTATATTACGGATTTCCGTAAAAGACAAAGCGTGTAATTATCACAATTTTTGCTTAAAATAAAAATGGAGTTAAAAAAAATAATTACATTGCGTCATAATAACACATTTGAAACGTGTTTTGTTCGTTTTTGAACAAAAAACCACAAACATACTGTAAACCAACACCCTGTTTACCCTTTTTAATCCAACAGGAAACGTAGAACACTAATGCAGGAGATATGAGTCACAATCCGTTAAAAAATATAAATGAAAAAATCAGGAATAAGATCTGGGAGTCATTCGGGTTTGTTTCTAAAACGTATCTTCTGGAAGCTTCTTTAAAATATAGTGAAGAACAGGAGCGAATTTTCAACGAAATGATTGTTGAAACGGAATCGAAAGATAAAAAAGCAAAGCGGGAAGCTTTTGACAAAGCCCTCTATGCCTCGTACAAAGGAATTGGTGCCATGGACTTTATCCACACCGTTTTAAAATAATTCTTAGTCGGTATGCTATAAAAAAAACGGAGGTGTTTCTACCTCCGTTTTTTATTATTATCCGTCTAGAAAAATCTGGGCGACATTATTGATTTTTGATTTTTGAACAATTCGAATCGCAGGAATATCTCGTGTGAACCTGAATTGTAATTGCGCAAAGCGGTGGTGTCAAAATCGTATGCATATCCTACGAACAGGCCTTCTGTAATTTGAAACCCGGCCAGAGCACTTACGGCAGCATTGGATCGATAAGCCGCTCCAAGTACAAACTTCTCGTTGTACATGAAGTTTGCCGAAAGATCTATCTGCAAGGAAGCCCCTGCGCTCATTTTGGTCAATACTGCGGGTTTAAATTTAATTGAAGGAGACAAATCAAATACGTAACCGCCTATAAAATAGTAACATATTTTATCCTTGTAAATGGATACATTGTTATCGTTGTATCGATTGGTTTCGATAAAAGCAGGGATCGACAAACCAATGTAAGCCTTATCGGAATACCAATATACACCGGCTCCTATATTGGGTGAAAACACGCTTTTTAAATTTTGAAACTGTGGGTCTCCCTGTCGTTCGGGGCTTAATTTATTGGGGTCCAGACTGAACAAATTGCCTGTTCCCCTAATCCCAAAAGAAAGATTAAAGGTGGCCGATGTGGGTACTGTATACGATATATCGGCCGATAATGTGTTCTCATCCGTTGGCCCTATTTTATCGTTTACCAACGAAACCCCCATTCCCAACTTACTATTGTTCAGCGGTGTATGTACCGAAAAACTGCCTGTTTTGGGTGCTCCTTCGAGTCCAATCCATTGGGTACGGTACAATCCGAAGATACTCGTTGTCCCTCTTGAACCAGCATAAGCCGGGTTTATAGTAAGCGTATTGTACATGTATTGGGTAAACTGTGAATCTTGCTGTGCAAATCCAATTGTGGAATAAATTATACAAAATAAAAATAATTTTCTCATGTTCTTTCTTTTAAGAAGGGCTCAGCTTTGTTTGACTGAGCCCTTTTTGGTTTAATTATTATTTACCGATATATAAGTATCCTACTTTTTCATGCGTTCGAGACTTGTCATCAGTGTATCTTATGACATAATAATAAGTCCCAACCAATTCGTCATTTCCTCCTCTGAAAACACGATCTACATTATTGTAGTGCTTACATTCGTATATCAGCCTGCCCCAGCGATTGTAGATTTCTACGGTATTATCCGGATAACATTCGAGACCATGGATATAGAAACGATCGTTCTCTAAATCTCCATTTGGAGAAAAGGCATTGGATACCTTAATCGCGCAGGCGTCTGTTGGTCCTCCAACTTCTATTTTAACGGATCCGGTAGTACAATTTTTAGGATTGCCCACCTGACAGATCTGATAGTCTACCGTATAAATTCCTCCCGGTGTGTTTGGCGGAACGGTAACCGTACCATCAGGGTTCAGGATAAATCCTGGAGGCGC
>NZ_JBLYEG010000018.1:0-94340 GCF_048514875.1 Flavobacterium sp. T12S277
TTTTAATCGTTAATTAACCACAAAACCTGGTGGTCAATTTGCTCCGGAATCAGGTGGTCAGTTTGCTCCGGAACGGGTGGTCAATTTACTCCGGAATTAGGTGGTCAAATTGACCGGTTTTTCCAGTTTACCCCTATTCCAATCGTAATCTGGATTTTGTGGAAAAGGAAAATTATTTGGAAATAAATGATTCTGAACATAATAGGATTTTAATTTTTCATAGAAAGGAATATTGCCATCACCAGCTTTAAAAGGAAGACCCAACCATCTTATAGCAGTTGGTTTGTAAAGACCATATTCAACATCCTCATTATCTTCAATCATTCCTGGTGCACTATATTCATAAACAGTTTTTCCAAGACCACTTACATATTCTGTCACTCTTTTGTATCCTACATGACTCCCATTAGTTGTCCCTAGCTTAGATTGGCTAATACTGGATAAATGTTTAAATACACCTTGCGCTAAAATATTATTAAAAACTGGCATCGCAGTTACCACTCCGCTTGACTTTCCATCTGAACCTAAATAACTGTAATTCTTAGATGTGAGAGGAGTTGTAGAATTTCCCTTTTCAAACGTTTTAATATTATTTACTCGTAATCCACCACCCGTTTGTAAGCACCCACCGTATAAAAACTCATTAGATTCATACGTATATTCTGCTCGCCCACCTGTGGGGTATATTACACTTGTTAGTATAGCTGCCTGGGCAAAAACAGGGTTTGCATTTCTATTTGCTCCCGGCTCTATATAATGATCAGTAAAAGCATATGTATAGCATAGAGGGTTTAATTGATATTTATAATTCCCAATTAATGAAGGATAAACATAAATTTGTGGTATCATTCTTGTCGGAGAGCCTGCTCCAACGTTACTATACTCTGGTTCTTGATTGTTATTAAAATACCCCAAAAAATCTTGTCGTGGTGACCTCTTATTTGGTAATGCTATATTATTATATCCAAAAGAATATGTTTTATTTTTTGAAGTTGTATAATATTCTTTTACATAATTTAACTTTAATCGATAAAAATCTGATGGATCAGGTGTTATTACCCCTGCCTGAGGACTTACAAAATAACCAAATCCTAGCTCATATTTTTTTATTAATTGAGAAAATTTATTATTAACAACTATAGAAGATATCGCTTTTTGTGGATTGGTCAAACCGGTTAGCGTTGATACATCTGACCTTGTGACTGCGTTAAATTCTATTATTTCATTGTTTGTTGTTATTTTACTTATTCGTTTAACGGAACTAGATTCCGTTACAGAATAACTCCAGGAAGGGTTCATAACAAATTCCTTTGGGGAATCGAAATCTCGTGGAGGAGATGACCTAATTTTTGTATTTGCCTGACCAGTTTGTTGCCAGAGATAGAACTGCTCATTCACATACTCAAAATTTACTTCCTGTTTATTTCTAGTCTTTATTTTAGATAGATACCAACTAGAATTATATTCTGAAGATGTCATCTGCAATCCATACATTTCATCTTCACTATACTGCCCTTCCTTAATTCTTTCAACATCTTCAAAAAAATACTGAGTTCCATCCTCATCAGTAATAGTAAAAGCAATTATTTCACCATTAATATCTAATGTATGTGAAACTCGTATATCTTCATAAGGAATTAATTCGACACTTTGATTATTTCCATTTATATCAAAGACAAATTTTCCTGACTTGTTTCCAAAACTGTAATAAAAAACATCTGGCTCTGAATCATTATCCCCCGCAAACGAATATGACATAGCAGGATGGTTTCTTATAATTTGACCAAATTGATTTTCAACATAAGTATCATCCGGGCTTTCTAAGTTAATATTTTTTAGAACATCATATTTTCCAGTCCAAAATCTTCCTATTTTTGGATACTCACTATTTTCGTCATGAAATTTCCCACTTTTCCCATAATCATCAGGGCATTTTCCTTTTACCGCTCTTGTTATCACACCTCCTGCATTTAGAGCCCAACCTAACCCTACATTAGATACTGTTTCTTGTACTTTTATCCCTCCAGAATGGTATTTCAATTCGACAGGTAATGTAAAATCATTTAGTTTTATTTCCCATATAGGAATCTGAATACTCGGAATGCCCGTATAAGGGCTAACAGGTTGGTCTACAAATTTTGCTAACGCTGATGGACTTGGACTTGGAGACATTACTTGTGGTAGTACCGCACTTTGTTGAGAAAAAATTAGTGATACATTAAGCAATAATAAAAAGTAACTATACTTCATATCTAGTTTGAGGTAAAAGGTTGTTGTTGTTGTTTTGATTTATCAGAAAATAAAGAAGATTTTATACTATTATTTAAATCCTACTTTATCAATCTTTATAATAAAAACAAAATAAATAATTATGATTGAAATCTTTTTTCTTGATTAAAAAGCACTTATATCTGCTATTTTAACGAGGTTTTTAAGATTCAATATTAATCTATTTTATTGTTGTTACCAAAAAATTAAACAACCATTTTTAAACTATTCATAATTAATCTAATTAAAAACAAAATCAACTGATTGATTTAAAAATAATTAAACAACATATTTCAACAATAAAAAAAATGCAAATAACATTATTCTTTTCTAATCAAATAACCCCTCCATTTTTCTTTGGATCATATAACATAGCCGTGCACAAACAGTTTTTCCTGTCCTTATTTATCAAAATCGGGCAGTTTACACATGATTTACAATTTTCCCAGAATGTCTCGTCTGAAGTCAGTTCGGAGTAAGTGACGGGTTTAAAACCGAGTTCATGGTTCATTTTCATTACAGCAAGACCAGTGGTTAGGCTGAATATACGAGCATCGGGATATTTCTGTCGGCTGAGCTCAAAAATTTTTCTTTTAATTCTTTTGGCAAGTCCGGTATGTCGGAATTCTGGAGCTACAATTAATCCGGAATTAGAGACATAGCTACCATTTTCCCAGGAAGAGATAAAAGAAAAACCTGCCCATCTCCCATCTGATGCAAAAGCGATGACAGCTTCTCCTTTTTTCATTTTTGTTTCCAGCAGCTCAGGAGAGCGTCCGGAAATTCCAGTTCCGCGAGCTATGGCTGATGCAAGTGTTACTTCACAAATTTGTTTTATCCAAAAGGTATGAATAGGTCGGGCTTTTTCAATAATAAAATCACCAGATCCCTCAGCCTCTTTTAGCGGTAAAAATACTGTTTGGGTTGGTAAGGGGTTCGAAAGCATAAAGTTTCTCTCCGTTGGGCCTATTTTACATGCTATGGTTCTCATATGATTCAGGGTAGATCCAATTTTATTAATGTGTTTATCGTCTAAGCAATGGAAATACGATCTAGTTTATTCAAATTACATACCAATAGATTTTTACTATATCTAAACCGCAACAATACCAATAACAATCAATGCATTACACTTAAAACAGCAATCTTAACTGTAAAAAAAACGTCTCAAAATGATATGATTTTATCATTTTGAGACTGCCTTTCGAAGAGTATGATCCTCGCCATTTTTATGTAAAAACAAAAGAAGTAAAACTCATCGTTGCCGAGAGTTTTACTTCTTTTAATATCTTAATTTAAATATGTTTTATACGATTTGCGAAATCATCAAAAGTGCAATAAAGAATACTATAGAAAACACCATTACGTTGATGACTCTGTCTTTTTGTTTGATGCCTTTGTTTGATATCCCCAGTTTTTCGATGTTCTTCTTTCTTATTTTATCTGCTTTCATCTCTTTTATTTTACAGTGTTTTACATTTGTCTATACTATTCTGAGCAAATCCGGAAAACTCTTTTCGTTTTCCAACTTAATCTTATGGTGATGATTTATACCTTAAAATTATAGTCTCGATTTCCCCTTTAGATGCAATTGGTGTGCCAAAACAACTCAACACAAAACAAAACACTAAAAACCAATAAGTTAAAATTTACATTTAATTTTCAACTTGCTAATCCCTATCAAAATGATAAGATCAGCCATGCAAAATGAAAGGGATAATTGCTTTTAGATCAAAGCCAATAGAAGTTTAAAAAAAATCAAAAGCCTTTAAACATCAGAGTTTAAAGACTTTTTTTATATCCTTTTACTTGCGTCCCATTTCTATCTTCAATACAATTATGATTTAACGGGGCAAATCCTTATTGTTTTGTGCGATTGGAATTAATTTCCGAACGCTTCTGTTTAGGAGGCTTCTTGTCGATTTTTTCTTGATCTCATAAGCTTTGGTGCAT
Organism: Flavobacterium sp. T12S277; assembly: GCF_048514875.1. NCBI lineage: Bacteria > Pseudomonadati > Bacteroidota > Flavobacteriia > Flavobacteriales > Flavobacteriaceae > Flavobacterium > Flavobacterium sp. T12S277. The sequence goes on from NZ_JBLYEG010000018.1 coordinate 4,222, forward strand.
TTTTCAAGCTCAGTATATAATAATCGAAATTTATCATATAGAGCATCCAGTTCTTCCATAGCTTTTCGCGTTCTGGCATCTTCGGCCTCTTCAATCTTATTTTTATAAACAGTAGAAAGATGTTCGAATTTATGAAAAGCGGTCAGCAAGATCCGATGCTCTTTAGAATTTATTCCTTGCATAATAACATTACTATTTGACTAAAATTTAAAAAAAATATTAAGGGTTAAAACGTAATAATGGGTCCGAATCGGTATAGATTTTAGGCAGCGTCAGTAATCGTAATTCTGTGGCTTTCATTTTACCGGTGTTTCCTGAGATGTTTGTCAATGCTGCACTTAACAGAATTTCTGAACGATTGCCTAAAGGAAAAACTTCTAATCCCTGGAGTTCATCTGTATAAATATTGGGATCTATTCCTTTAGAATAGCCTCCTTCATGTCTGGAATTAAATAATTTATAAATAGACGGATACAATACCCAGCCTTTACTTCCGGGAATCCGATCATCTTCTATTGGAAATCCAGCCACATCTTTTCCAAAGGTTTTCCCGCCTAAAGCAATTACATTCATGTACGGTTTCAGATTATTAATTATAAGCTCTGATGCAGATGCGGTGCGGCTTCCACACAATATGTATACTCTGTTTATTGACGGATGAGCACTGCGCAAAGCATCAAAAGTTATTTTTGCTTCATTACTTTTTAAGGCTTGCTCAAATGATTGATCGACATTGCCCCCGTTAGCATTTCCTTCAAATTTTATAAAAAGGTCCGTTGCTTTAATATTTGGAGCCAGAATAATGCTCAGCGCAGTCGCAGAGGCAATATCTCCTCCTCCATTGTATCTTAAATCCAAGACAAGTTCAGTAATCGATTTGTTTTTTAGTTCCTGAAAGATTTGTAAAAATTGCTGCGCCTGACCGACATCAAAATGTGGAATTTCAACATAACCAATCTTGGTATTTTTATCCGAAATAACTTGATATGGAATGGGCTGAGAAAAACTAAATCCCTGCAATACTGAAATTTCTTTTGGATTCGAAAAACCGGATTTCGCAGAAAATGAAGTGGTCTCTAAATTTAATTTTGCTGCACCTACCATATTTTTATACAATTGCTCATAGTTTCCTGAGTTCACAACTGTTCCATCGATTTTAGTGATCAACTGACCTCTTTGCAAACCACTGTTTTTGGCCGGAGAACCTGCCAATGTATATAGTATTACACCATAATATTTTCCTTCAAATTCGACAAAAGACACATCAAACCCAAAGCTCCGTCTGAGACTTTGTGGCGCAGTTTCAGGCAATGCAGGATGAATCGCATATGAATAGACATCTTCTTTTTGCAATAGATTTTTAAAATACTCCTTAGGATTTAAGGATAAATTGCCCTGAGCCGGCATTGATGCATTCCAACGGTAATACTTTTTCATTTGATCGTACATCCATTCATTTACATATTCGTTAGAATCTTTATTGTAAATTATTGGTGCATCATCACTTTCACAGGAAAGGATTAAAAAAGAAAGCAAAAGAAAAATAAATATTCGACTGTAATATGAGTATTTCATTTTTTAATTTTTAATTCCAAAAAATATTGACTCTTCCATCCGGCCCGTTCGCTCCTTAAAAAGTAAAGTAATCGGCTAAATTGATGACGCCTCCCACACCGGAGAATTTACCATTTACATCTTGTTCTTCTTCAAGAATAATTAGTTTTGATTTATTGTTTGTCATGGTCATCGCCACAATAACTTTTTGACCTGTAATATAAGATTCCTTTGTGTCGTGTTTTACAAGTTCCATTTTTATGGCCGCCGGCGTACTGAATGGAAATTCGATAAAATCACTTGGAGTATCTTTGCTGATATTTTTTACAATCCCTAAAACCTGACCATTGCTTTTGGTAATAATACCATCCAAGGCGCCTTTATAGGTACTGCCTGAATATTTATTGAGTGATGGAAATATAAACTTAAAACCCGCATAACCGGTTTGACTTAATGTACCTGGTTTTAAAAAGGAAACATCATCTATCCATAAATTTTCTTTAGCGTAGAAATATAGAGAACTAACAGGAGTCCGGTTTGTAAAAAGGTAAGTTCCCAAGATCTGACTCGTTTTTTTATTGGTGATTACCAACGTTTTTACCTCATCATTAAAAAAAACAAAATCATGCTCTTTTTCTATTTTTTTTACGAAAGCTGTATTGTTTTTTTCGTTTCCTATTTCAATCAATTTGCCATTTACGGTCATTTGAATGGAATCGCTTAAAGCGTTATAACCGTGTATAACGATTTTACCAATTTCTCTTTTTCTCTGATCGTAATAAGGCGTTAGCTCATCATTAGCACAGGCACCCAAAAGTGCGAGTACAACAGAAAGGAAAAATGCTTTTGCAATCTTATTTTTCATATGCTAATTTTTAGTAAGGCAGCAATTTTAATACAGGAATAAAACCTACTGCCCTTTTTTACTTTTTAATAAATTTTATTGTTTGTGAATTTGTATCGTTGGTTACTAACAAAAAATAGAAGCCCTGAGGTAAATCGGCTACAGAAATATTTTGGTTATTGTAATTTACTTCCTTAACCAGATTACCTGCTGCATTATAAATTTTCAATGCGGTTTTATGGTCTTTAAATTGATCTGCCAATTGCAATTCTAAATTTTCTCTAACAGGGTTTTCTGCAAGAAATGAACGGTTTTTATCCAATATATGGTCCCCTATTCCTAAATTTCCTCCTGCTACAATTGAAACTTTATCGATTTCAAAACCTATGAAATTCAGATTTTCGTCTGCTACATTGGATACGGCTAAGTATACCACCGATTCGCCGGCGTATTGAGAAATATCCACACTGTAGTCCTTAAATTCTGCTTCAAGTTCTGTTTGTCTTTGTAATTTAAGGGTACTCAAAAGTGTAAATGTATCAGGGTCTTTTGAAGTAGATCCGTATACTAATAGATCCTGATTAGTATCATAAATACTGGTTTGTGCATTTAGAACCACCTGTATTTTTTTGCCGGAATGTTGTGCTAAACTTATTGCTGGTGTAATAGCCCAGTTCTCCACTAAACGAACTACGGTGCTTAAATCATCCAGATTCATTAGGTAATTTCCTAAAATACTGTGTTCTCCATCTACTATCGCGCTTCCGCTTTCATCAAGGTTTATATTTTTTCTGGCAATCCAGTTTATTCCATCTTCATCCCTGTCCAGTAATGTCCAGCCAGCTAAATCTGCATCATCAAAATTATCTTCCCAAACCGTAACCTGAGCTGATGAAACTACAGAAACAAAAGCAAGCACAAATAAAAGTATAGTTTTTTTCATTTTTTTATGTATTAAAAACATGGGCAGAAATATTCTGCCCATGTAAAATTTTAATTAACCTCTTATTAAAAATTTGTAAACTTAGTCCATGTGTTAGTCCACGCAGCTTCTGTTTTAAATGCTCCTGTAGCTCCACTAAGGTTTAACGCACCATCATTAAAGAATGGTTGTGTTAAAGCCCATTTTGTAGCTGGGTTCACCGTAGAAGTTGCAGTACCAATTCCTGTAAAAGTTGTTCCTACAGGCAATGCTACATTGTCAAAACCGTGAATAGAAACTTTAGAGTAAGTTGAACCACCTGGCAATGAAGGAGACTCAAAATTAACTCCTCTGTTGTATCCTGTAACAGTAACATCAGTAAGGCTTATGTTACCTGCTCTGCGCACGTGAATAGCATTTTCGTATAAATCAGCTACTACAGTTGAGCTTACACCAATAATTGATAATTGGTTGATTACCGGACGTGTGATCAATGCTGTAACTGTTCCTGTAGCATTGTTGTCTAACTCAATACCATTAGAATCCGGATTTCCTCCGCTTAAACTATGTGTAGAATTACTGTCAGCAATTGCAATAGCTTTTGTGATTGTTCCTGTATAACCAAGATCAAAATCAAAGTTATCATCGTCTGGTGCAAAAGAAACTAAATGTCCTGCATTTACAGTTCCTCCAAAAAATTCAAATGAATCGTCTCTTCCGTAAGATACCTGAACGTGATCGATCACAGTACCAGAACCTACACCTCCTAAAGTTAATCCGTTGATTTCAACTCCTGTTGCAGCATCTAAAATACGTCCGGCAAATTCGATACGAACATAGTTTAAGATTCCACCGTTATGAGCATTGTTTGAACCTCCATAATAAAAATCAGAAACCGTTGGCTGATCTCCTAATCCTTCGATTATGTTAGTAACTGAACCGTTATTTACCTGAGCATCACCCAAAATAACTACTCCTGCAAAATCTCCCGGAGTAGCTCCTGTAGCTGCGTTGCCATCTAATAAATTGTAACTTGTAAAAATAATTGGCGCTGTTTCAGTTCCCTGAGCATCGATCTTACCTGTTTTAGTAATTACAAGAACTCCTGAGGCAACTCCAGCTGCTAATGGTTTAGCTTTAATAAATGTACCTGGCTGTATGGTTAATGTAGCCCCTGATTTTACACGTACTACTCCTTCAATTTCCCAAACTTTATCACTAGTCCAAGTAGTGTTTGTTGTAATATCACCACTTACAGTTTGTACTGTTGCCGGATATCCTGTGTAATCAGCACCAGAAGCTTTCATTGAAAAAGAAGAATCAGCAGATGAATCATCATTTTGGCAAGAGCCCAGAGCCAGAGCTATCATTGCACATAGAAAAATTTTTTTCATAATAATTTTATTAATGCTATATTTGCTGCTATTACAAATTAGGCCTTTGGAGAGAGCAGCAAAATATCTCTCCTTAGGTCTTTCTCTTTTTTTTGGTAAAGAATTTTTTCAATAAACGATCCCGCTTTACCATCGGGGTTTATACCTATTATTCCGTCTTTTTACTCATAGGTTTTTTTTAACGCAGTAAAAGGTTTACTTTCCATTCTTTTAAAACCTTATCTTATAATGAAGAACTTTGTATTTTTAAAAGAACATCTTAAAGTTCATTTTTACATCTTTGTTTAATGCACTAAACAAAAAAGAAATCTGATACTTACAACTACATACATTAGCTTTTGAAAAACCAAAATATCATGTCTTTTTTTATTGTTAACGGTTTCTTAATACATCCCGCTATATCAGTTAAACTTGAAGTAAAAGAGCCGCTAAAAACCCATTTTAGAACGAATAATTAATTGATACACTTATGGTTCTTCCGTTTTTAGCTTTAAATACTTCTCTGTCGATATCCTGATCAAATTTTGTAGTAGCACCGGCTCCCAGACTGAATCTCGCTCTTGGATTTGTTCCGTCGGGAACATTCTCAATTTTACTGTAACTGTTGGCGTTGTTATAGGTTTCGATACCGGCATCAAACATGTTTTTCATACTGCATTTTAGTTCCAGATTTCTTTCTTTGAAAAATTTGTAACTCACCTGAGCATCTGTTACCGCATAAGGTTTGCGGATTTCCTCAGCGAAATACTCAAAACCTACCAGTATATATTGATCGCCAATTGCATTGTGTCTAAGGCTAAATCCTAAACGTTCCCCTACATAATCTAAACCTAAATTGTAGGTGTAAGGCGATTGCCCGTAAAGTGGTCTGTTGGCTTCATAAAGTCCGCCTGTTCCATCTAAATTAACATAGGATGTCACTTTTGTATCGTTTACCGAAGCGTTCCCGTAAACAAATAAATCTTTTAAAATTTCGCCATCACCCAAAAAAGAAAGGCTTTTGTAAAACTCTAATTCTACCCCCCATAGTTTGGCATTATTTGAATTGATATTATAGATATCCCTAACTCCTGACGGATTCAAATAACCAACAGCTTCAATCGGATCATCGATCTTTTTGTGGTATACTCCAAAAGATAAAATCTCGCCGCCTGAAGGAAACCATTCGAATTTTAAATCATAATTATTGGCAATACTGGAAACTAATCCTCCTGTGTAGTTATAAATTTTAGCAGAACGGATTGGGTCGTAATACGGAATTGTCAAACGCTCTGCAAATTGAGGACGCAAAACCGATTTATTGTAACCGAATCTTACATTCGTTTTATTCGTAGGGCTTATAATTAAACTCGCTGATGGGAGAAATTGCCAAACTTTATCGTCTCCCTGAATCTCTGAAAATCCATCCGGCGTTTCAGACTGACTCTCGATTTGTGTATAAATATAACTTTCGGCTCTTACTCCCCAAACCAATCTTGCAAAGCGGCTTATTTTATCATCAAGCATTAAAAATGGGGAATGTATTTTTACATCTCCAACATATTTGTTGCCATAAATTCCAAAATCCTGCCAGCCAAAACCACCGTAGTAATAATTAGATCCGTCTAAAAATTTTGTCAAAGGATCGTAAATTTTTGCTCTGTCGGAAGTTTGACCTACGGTAACTAATTTTGCCGATTCCTGTTGGTTGGTTGCTTTTTTATAAGTTCCGAAATAGCCTGCCTTTATATCGTTTGTAAAAGAATCGCTAAAGTCAAAAGAGTATTTGAAATTTATAGCAGCATTGTAATCGATCTCGTCATTCGTAAAATTACTTCTGCTGAAAGGAAATCTTGCTCCGGCATTGTAAACATCATAATAAAGTAACTCATCGTCTCCTACTTTTTGTTTCATGATTTCTAAAAATGTCGCGTCTTTGGTATCTTTTGTTACGTTTCCGTAAGCGCCATACCAATTGATTTCCAGTTTGTCGAATTTGTGATTTCCTTCAATTTTATTCTGAATAAAAGTGGTGTAAACCGGATAATTAGATTCGGTTACAGATCCCAGATCGTTACCGCTTACAATATCCGAAGTGCTTTCACCAATGTCCCAGCCTGCAATTTGATTCAATTGATTGTTGTAAATGTGCATTACGGTATTACGGCTTGTAATTTTATGGTCTCCCAATTGTATTGCCGCATTGAACATTCCGCCTAAAGTGGAATTGTAATTGTAATTTGCTCCTGAATTCTTGAACCCATATTTGGTAAAAGTGGAATAAGGAGTCTTTTTCGTTTCTGCCAAAAACTCTGAATTACTTTTGTAATTCCCTCTTTCTGTATGTTCAATATCTAATTTTTCCTGTGTATTCTTAAAGATTAAGGAACCTACAAATCCCCACTTGTTATCGTCTTTCAATTTATACGTTCGTCCAATACCAAATTGAAGCGTTGTTCCTGGAGCACCATAGGTTTTATAAGTACTAAAATTATCCTGCGTAAATTGTTTGGACTGCGCCATAAAAGGACCTGATTCAGCTGCTGTCTTTGGTATTTCCAATGCCGTCAGATTTCGGGGATAATCGCGTCTTCCATCATCAAAACCCAGGTAATCATGATCCCCTTCTTTTTTGGTTAGTCTTTCTTTAAAAGTACTTTCACTATTATAAGAAGTCCCAATAGAGAAATTGGTAAAGTTTTCCTTCGGAATATCCATGGTTTTTACCTCCACATATCCTCCGGCAAAATTGGCATACATATCAGGCGTTGCAGATTTACTCACGACAATGCTTTCAACAATAGCAGTCGGAATTATATCAAAAGAAAAGTTTTGCTGATAAGCGTCTGTACTTGGCAGCGTGATTCCGTCCATAACAGCCTGATTCCATCGTTCTGCCATAGAACGCACCACCACGTATTTATCTCCCACTGTTGTTACCCCTGTTATACGTTTTAGCGCACTTCCCACATCTTTATCCGGAGTTCTTGCAATTTGTTCTGAGGAGATTCCGTCAGAGAATTGAGCTGCTTTTTTTTGCTGTAACAGCATTCCCTGAACCGATGCTGTTGCCTTTTTATAGTCTTGGATGATAATTACTTCGTTAAGCGATTGCGCATCTTCTTTTAGAGAAACTACTAAAGGTGTTTCCGCCCCTTCGTTTACTTTAACTCCTGTAATTCTTTGCGTTTGAAACGATATAATACTAATCTCAATCGTATATTCACCAGGTTCCAATTCTAAAGTATAATTACCATCTATGTCCGATTGTGTTCCTAAACCCATTCCGGTAACATTAATATTGGCACCGGGTAATGAAAGTCCGTTGACATCTACTACTTTACCTGTGATTTTTCCTTTCTTTTTTTTTTTAGCCGATTCTTTACTGTTTACGGCTATATTATTTTCATTTCTTCTGAAATTTAAGTTTGTCAGCGTTTGTAAATCACTTAAAATTTCATCTATTGAAACATTTTCTTTTTTAAGGGTAATAAGAGGTAAACTTAAATCGAGATCCTTTTGATAGACAAATTGATAAGGCGTGCGGGATTTTAAGTTATCGATAACTTTTTGAGGTGATGAATTTTTAAAATCAACCGATACTGTTCCGGTTTGTGCGTAAATTGTGTTTATTCCGAGAAAAAAACCAAAAAATAAAATCCAAAAGGCAAATTGCCTGGAAATGCAATTGTTCATAATTGATGATTGTTAGTTTGTGTAATTAATTTAATTTGTATTTTAGGGTAATGTTGCTGTAGAAATTCAGCAGGCATCCTGTCGCTAAAATGTAAGTTTGGAATACTTGTTTGAGCGACAATCGTTTTTCAATAAATTTGTGTTGGCTTATTTGCTGACTAAGTAAGTATTATTGCCCGTCGATCTGATTTTAATTTCGAGGGCAAAAGCAATGGTTTGAAGCATCTCATACAAACCTTGTCGGGTATCAAGAGTTCCTTTAATTGTCAGGTTTTTTAAATCCGCTGTGAGATAGTTTACCTCAAATTGGTGATCTGTCTTTAGTTTGGTTAAAACTTCTTCCAAGGTCAATCCATCCACATATATCAAGACCTTTTTCCATTCCGGTTCTAATACGTTCGTTTTTTGTTTCTGAAGTAACAAATTATCGGGTCTGTAAACTGCCTTATCGCCTCTTTCGAGTAAAACTGTATTTTTCAGACTTTCAACCTGTACTTTACCGGTTCTCACATTTACTTCCGGTTTGTTCTCATCGTATGCTTTTACATTAAATGATGTTCCTAAAACAGTGGTTTTTATTGTTCCTGATGTGATAATAAATGGTCGGGAAGGATCGCGTTTGACTTCAAAAAAAGCCTCTCCTTTTAAAGTTACTAACCTTTCATTTTTTGCAAATTGAACGGGATATCCAATTTCTGAATTTTCATTAAGCCATACTCTCGTTCCGTCTGACAAGCATAAAAGGCGGATATCGTCATTGAATGTTTTGGTAACGGCAACTTCAATCTTATTTTTATTGACTTGCGTGAATATCTGATAACTTGTAATAGAAAAAATAAATACAATACAGGCAACTGCTGTCCAATTATAAAAGCTTTTATATCGATCAATTGTTGCAATACGTATGTTATCCCACATACGCGATTTAGTTTCGTTTGGAAGAATTCCTCTGTTAGGTATTGCATTCCACTCTTCTCTTAATTTTCTGGATTTCATTTTACAATTAACATTTAATGTTTAAAAATCAGGTATGAATTTTATCGATTCAACTACATTAGATTTTCAATCTATTAAATATCACGGGACAACATTACTGTTAACCTTTTCTTAATCCAACAGAAGATTATCGTTGCTTTAGTTTTGAGGGAAATTAAGATCTAAAAGGGGAAAAGACAGCATTAAGAAACCAATTCTGACTGGCTTATAAAAAATAATGCAAACCAATAGAGTTCATGGTTTTTCACAGTATTTTTTCTAAGAAACTGTAATGTCTTTGAAATTTGGTTGGCAACGGCACTTTGGGACATGTCCATTTCTACAGCAATTTCCTTATAGCTGCGGTCTTCAAATTTGTGAAGGCTAAAAATTTTTCTTCTTTTTGCCGGTATTTGGTTTAAAAGATGTTCTATTTCCTCCAATTTTGAAGTAATATCATCCTCTGTTTCAGATACAATATCAAGCTCTTTGATTAACTGATCGTTTTCTACCGAAAAAATTCTGTTTTGCTTTTTGTACCATTTCGAAATCTCCTGCTTAGAACTTTTAAACAAAATGGCTTCTAAATCTACAGCAGGATCTACTTTGTTTCTGTATTTCCAAAGATGGATAAATACATTTTGCGTCACATCTTCGGCATCGGCGAGTTGTGACGTATATTTTTTTACAAAACAAAATACTTTATAGTGATACAGATCATAGATTTCTTTAAAGCTGGAATCATCACCAGCACGTAAACAAATTAGCAAATTAGAACTCATAACGTAATTTTAAACTGTTAAAGAAGACCCTTACAAAAGTATAATAAACCTTATATCGATATTTTTATCAGCGGGTCATTTAATAATTTATTAATATTGAGATGTCGTTTTAATTTTTATAATTGATTAAAAAAAGTATCCTGTATCCATTTCTATTCTAACACTTTAAGGCCTTTTATTTACTCTAATTGTTTTTTACGGAGGTGTAAGTCTGCAGTTTGGTTTAATGTTAAGGTTAAACTAAGTAAGTTTGAGATTGTAGCACTTCATGCTGTGTGTATTGTAATGATTTACTTATTCAGCTGCAATACGGGCAATATTATTTACAACTTCGTTTATTCCGTTTAATTGATTTGTGGGGATAAACATTCCATTTGCCAGAAGAATTATGGTCAGTTTTTTGTTGGTGAATTTTCTAAAAGCTGTTGATACACCGCCTGAAAAACCATACGATACTTCCCCGTTAAACTTGATCAAATCCAGCCCATAGGTAAAGTCTCGCTTTACTTCATACTGAAATGGTGTCAATAATTGCCTTTTTGTTTGCTCCGAGATAAGCTCGTTATCATCGAATTTCCTGTTCCATTCTATAAACGAATCCAATGTTAAATTGAGTGCCGCAGCGCCATATTCGTACTCAGGAAAATTCCAATTTCTTTTCAAAACGGGATTCCCATTTGTTGTATTTACATAACCATAGGTTAAGTTTTCGACTACTTTTAAATTATTGCCTTCAAAAACAACGTCCTTTTGTGCGAATGGAAACTGTATTTCCATAATATATTCGCTTAATTTTTTTCCAATTACTTTCTGAAATATTCGGTTTAAAAGCCAATAATTGGTTTGGTTGTAATCAAATTGTTTTCCCGGGCTGAACTTTATGGTATCGCAATATACTTTTTGTTTTGCATCCTCTTCTTTACTGTCCGTGTACTCGACGATATCCGGCAATCCTGATGAATGTATTAGGAGATTTTTAATTTTCACCTTCTTCCAACGATCCGGTAAATCATCCAAAAAATCTGAAATGTTATTCTCTAATGAAAGTTTGTTTTGCTCGATTAACTGATAGACCGCCACAACCGACATTACTTTTGTGGTTGAAAATAAAGGGAATAACGTTTTGTCTGTTACCGGAACTCCCATTTCAATATTAGCCAGTCCGTAATTTTTTCTGTGAATGATTTTTCCCTCCTTGATTACTACTACGGCCAGACCGGGAATATGATACTGCTTCTTAATTTCTACGATATAATCATCAATTCTTTTTTTGTGATGGTTTTGCGCTTTTGTATTTATTGCCGCTAACGCGCATAGAACGATAGCAAATATGAATTGTTTTCTCATGGAATGCGATGGTTGTTTTGATTTGTTTTTTTAAATAGAAATTTCGGATCTGCTATTTCTATTAGCACCAACAGTTAACAGCCTGGCCAAATATGCCCTTTCAACATCTTTAACTTTTAAATTTACCCCAAGTATTTAATCGAAAAAAACTAATCTTTTTCATTGTATTGGCCACCTGATCAGACTGCTGTTAGCGGATGTTTTTAAGGTTATTCTTTTTTTGGTGTGGCCAGCCAGCTGTAACTTTTATGTATTATTTTCCAGGTTCCTTCATATTTTAGCAGTATAAAATAATCTGTAAAAGTGCGCCAGTTTGGTACTTTTATTTCTGCTTTTGCGATTGCCGCATCTTTTTCGATATCGACGGCAATAATGCGTCCGATTCGATTTGATTTTTGGCCGACTTTTATATCAGCGATATATTTTTGGCCCGAACGGATCCACAAAGTATCATTGGCAACGCTGTACAAATTAAAATTGGGATGAAAGACTTTTCGCAAACGCTCCGGCTGACCGTTTGCAGTACCCTCAATATAATCCAGAAGCGTCTCCCTGATTTGATCTGAATCGCTTTTTGTAGCGGTACCATTGGGTTCTTTAAAGTTTTTACTGAGTAATGTTACTACCTCATTAGCCACTTTTGTGGCAGAACTTGGGTCCTGCCCTGTTACAAATCTTCCGTCGACACTATAAAAGCCATCTCCGCCTTTGTCTGAATAAACAAAACTGCCTTTGTTGGCTGTAATGGCTTTATCAATTGCAAAGGGGAATGTTTTGTAGTATTCCGCCTCTTTACGTTCAAATCTATCCGGATAACCTGTGATCTTTTTTCCCGCATAAAGTGATACTCCATTTTCATCCCTTAAGTAGGCGATGCCTGCTGTACCGTGGCAAATTGTCGAGATAACTCCATTTTTGCCATAGATTTCTCTTGCTATTTTTTGAATCGTTTGGTCTTCGGCGACACCAAACATTGCTGCTCCTCCACCACTATAAAATATTGCAGCATAATCGTTGGCCGTAACCTCATCCGGTTTTCTGGTGTGTGCTAATTTGCTCATAAACCAGCTGTCGTACAAATACTTTTTTTGAATACTATCCGACGCATTGATATATCCGATAGGGATTGCTCCTCCCTTTGGACTTATAAAATCAACTTTGTAACCTGCTTTTGTGAAGACATCATAAGGAACTACTATTTCTTCAAAGTGATTGGCGGTGCTAATTTTTGTAGGTCCATAATAATCCTGATTGGAGGTAACAAATAGGATATTTTTCTGTGCATAAAAACTTTGTGAATACAGGCCTGTAAAAACCAGTATTAAAACTATTAATTTGTTCATTTTTCTGGAAATTATAGGGTCTTAGTTTATGATTTCTCCTTTGGTTTTACCTCTGTTTCAACCGTTTTGTGAGGGGTACGGGTTGAAATTTTGTCTACAATAAACCAACCCTGATCGGTCTTCAGCAGATTGAAATAATCTACAAATAATAGTTTTGCAGTACTAATCTCTACTTTTGCACTGGCCGCGTTATTTGTAAAGTCAACAGAAACGACTCTCCCCGACCAATTAGCTGGTTTAGTATCGCGTTTTTTATACCCTACCAGATATTTCGATTTGGGTACTACTATAAATTCTTTTTCTCTGAAACCTTTCAGCTGCCACGAACTGTGGAATGCCCGACCTACCATAACTGAATCGCCGGTGGCCTGACCATCGATGTAGAGATTTAGCGTTTTATGAATCAGACTCCAATCGTCATCAGTGTTCTGACTCTGAGCATTTGATTTAAAAAACAATAAACTTAATCCGATAAACAAAAGCACTTTTTTCATTTTTAAAATTGTTAGGTTATTAATAATGAATGCAAATGTCCGGGATAGTCTTACTTTACAGGGTTTAGATTATAAAACTGAAGTATGATTCTATAAATTAGAACTCATTTGGAGTGCTGTTTTTGGTATTCGGTGGGGGTTAAACCGGTTTGTTTTTTAAATGCAGTAAAAAAAGTTGATTTCGAATTAAAACCGCTATCATACCCTAAACTTTCAATGGTATAGTTTTTTTCGGTTTCTAACAAACTTTTAGCTTTTTCAATTCGGTATTCTTTAATCAGGTTTGAAAAGGATTTACCCAATACTTCGTTTACATATTGCGATAAGGTATGCTTGGTTACTTTCAGTTCTTTTGCCGCTTCTTCAAGAGTGAAATTAGGATTTAAAAACAGCTCTTTTTCGACTATAATCGTCATTTTTTGACGGATCAGATCTAGTGTTTCCTGATCAATGGTTTTATTTTTATATCGCTCTTTTTCCTGAAAAAAAACAGTTTCCTGACTGTTTCTGAACACTAAAAGTAAAATGATCAGGTACAAAATAAAGGTGAAAGACAAAGCCCCGACGATATAAGAGGTATAAGCAGCAAAGGTGTAGGCAAACCATACAAAGGCGACTCCAAAATAGATGCTTAAAAACCAAACTTCCAGCTTTTTTAAACTTTCTTTCTCTCTGATTTTTTGAAGGATTGGCTGAATGTATTTGAAAGATAAAACGATGTAGAGGAACCATTGAAAATAGATGACTCTTACAATGCCTCTGCTCCAAATTGCCTGATGTTCGACATAAGGGTAAAAGGTTCCTAAAACAGTCATTATACCCAAATAAGGTACTACATGTTTGACCCAATTGGGTTTATCATTTTGGGCGTAGGATTTGAGGTATAAAAAAAGAAACGGACCAATCAGTATGCAGGCCGAAAGTCCGATTTGAATAAAGGTATTGGATAAGTGAGGATTAAAATAGAAGAATACCGATTTAATGATTCGGATACTTAAAACCAGTAACAACAAGGATAAAAAATAGTTGGTAAAAATTTTCTTTTTGGCATTGATTGCAAAATATAATGAAAGTAAAAAACCATTAAATGCCCCTAAGGCACTAAAAAAAAATAATAGTTCATTTGGTGATCGCATCTTTATCTCTCTTTTTTTGGTATATCCTTTTTACCCGCTGATTCTCCCTAGACCATGTAACGAACAGGTCTGCAGCAACAGGTTCTATTTTCACTACCAAGGTAATTTTTTTTCAGGAAGAAAAAATACAATTGTTGTAAAACCCAATAATTTGAGTAAACAAATCATGCCCAATAGTGATTATTGGGCATAAAAAAACCTCCAGAATCACAAAGATTTTGGAGGTTACGTTTTAGTATTTTTTTATTTTAGTGAATCTGATTTTTTACTGTTTTTGGTAGGTGTAAAATAATCTTATGGTGTTTTATTAGGAAGCGAGGTTGATGACCACATTTCCATATTCAATACTGTTGTCCAGCATTTTTTGGTGTGCCAATGGCAATTCGTCCCAGCTAAACTCGCCGGATATAACAGGGTGGAACTTTTTCTGTAAAATAAGCTGATTGGCCTGATGCAATTCAAAGAGTGATGAAAAGTGAGATCCCTGAATTCTTTTTTGTCGCATCCAGACAAATGAGGCGTCAAATGACATATTAAATCCTGAGGTAGCGCCACAAAAAACGACCATTCCTCCTGATTTCACCACGTAGGTACTTACCGGAAGTGTTTGTGAACCAATATGGTCGATTATAATATCCGGATTGACTCTTTTACCCAGTATGTCCCAAATGGCACTTCCAAATTTCCTAACTTCTTTTAGATATTCTTTGTATTCTTCTTTGTTGTTAATGTTGGGCAAAGTTCCCCAGCAATTGAATTTTTTTCGATTAATATAACCAACAGCTCCAAGTTCCAGACATTTTTCTCCACGCTCATCGCTTGAAGTAACAGCAACTGCATTTGCTCCTGCCAGTTTAATCAATTGAATCGCTGTCGCTCCCAAACCACCACTTCCTCCCCATACCAATACGTTGGTTCCGGGTTTCAAATCGTTTGGCGCAAATCCGTAAAGCATTCTCCATACCGTTGCATAAGTCAGCATATATCCTCCTGCTTCTGCCCATGTTAAGTGTTTTGGTTTTTGTAGTAACTGTTGTGCACGAACTTTGGTGTACTGTGCAAAGGAACCATAAGGCGTTTCGTAGCCCCATATTTTTTGTGATTCACACATCATAGGGTTACCTCCGTTGCATTCCTGACATATCCCGCAGGTTTGACCACAATGAACAATGACTTCATCACCAATTTTAAATTTAAATTCAGGATTGTTTTTTAAGCCTTCACCAACCTCCCAGATTATGCCGGATGCATCGCTTCCTGCTATGTGAAAATCTTTACCATGAAAGGCAGTTGGGGAAGCCGGTTCTCCTAATCCGGCCCAAAGCCCATTGTAATTTACTCCTGCGGCCATAACTTTGACCAACACTTCATTAAATCCTAACTTAGGGGTTGCAATAATTTCCTGCTGGAACGCCTGATCCGGAGCTCCGTGGTTTTCCGGTCGTATGACATAGGCATGCATTAGAGCCGGAGTGTGCCCTATTGGTGGACATTCATCCATTTCATATAGGTCTTTGAGAATTGTATCACTCTCAAGTTCAAGTAATAATTTTTCCATAATTTAATTTTTCGTTTTTTATTTTTAATTATTTTCTTGCTGTGGAAGTTGTTTTGGCCAGTTCTGCCTTCTGCGATACCTACAATTGTCCGCTATCATAGTTCGCAGAAGGTGAATGCTGTATGCCAATTTTTAAAAAATGACCTGTGTTTCCTGTGCTCTTATCTGATCACGCTTTGTCGTAATCGAGCAGTACTTGTTGTCAATTTTAAAGCTTTTTGTGTACCAGGTGTCACCACCATAGGTTGTATAGCCTCTGTTGATTTCGATTTCTGTAAGCGGAATAGACATTCCCTTTCCAATGGCCTTGATGACAGATTCTTTTCTGGTCCAGAATTCGTAAAATTTATCCAGTCCGTCACGATTGATTTCTGCAAATTCCCCGGAGGAAAAAACATTTTCAAACAAGGAGTAATCTATCTCATGGATTTCTTCGATGTCAACGCCTATTTCCTGCTTGCTGAAAACACATACAACTGTATTCCCGCTATGGGAAATATTAAAATTGAAGTTGCTGCCTAACAGGTATGGTTTCCCATAATGGTCTTTCACAATTTTCTCAAATTCAAACGAAGGGTTTCCCAGTATATGAGATCCCATACACACCATTAGTTTTCCAAACAAGCAATTGAATCTGTCATCCCATCTTCTGTATTTAAGTACTTCCTGCCTAAATTTTTGCGGCAAAAATTGCAGGTAATATTCCAGAATACCCTGATCGAAATTACAATCACTTGAATACTGAAATAAATAGTATTCATCTTCTTTCAAATCTATTTTCGGAATAGATTCAAAATCACTAAAGGCTAAGTAATGTGTCGAATTTTGCATAATACTATTAAGATGTATAAAAAATGTACAATGAGTTTTTTCACTATATATTTTGCATTAGACTTTACCAATATTTTATATTTTTTGATTTCAATGATACGGTAGGTATGATTGAATAATGTTCTCAGTATTCCTTGTCATCTTCTGGTTACGTTTTGTAACGATGACGTTATTTTTTTAACTGTTTCATATTCTCACAGAATATCTACGGATCTGATCTAAATCCAGCTTCCTAAAACTATAAAAGGCTAGTTGTGGCTGATTTATTTACCTTGAAAGACCTTTTTTAGAGGTTCCTATTACAGTTTAGGAAACATTACTAAACAGGGCTGCTTTTAAAGGACAAGCGATCTTGTTTTTCGCAGCAGTGTCAGCTACAGACGCTCCTTGTTTGTTTAAACTTAGTTTAAGCGCGCACACTACGCCATTTTTAGCGCAATTGCATTTCGGCTTATTATCTTTCATCTTTTTAGCGTTTTACGTTATCAATAGTTTTTTTAAAGAATAAGAGGATGGCTTTGTACGAACAGACTAAATCTGCGAGATCTGAAGACTCACCCTCCTGTATCTGGTCGTTGCTTTTAGAAAGAAACGACCAGTATCTATAGGATGGCAATCATAAATAAAAACGGTCTGGAGTTGTGGTTCTCTTCAAACCATTGTCCGGGCTGTCCAGATTGAGCAAGTTTCTTTGAAAACCTATGCCTGACTAGCTCTTGCCAGTTTTCTTTCTAAAACCAACCTACCCGTTTTATAACCGATAAAGAAGAGAATTGCCGTATTTAAAGCACTAAACAATGGAAAAAGTACGTATATAAAAAGACCCGGTAACCCGATATTAACAAGAAGGTCTTTTACATATTCTACTCGCGATTCGTAGATAAGAAATACGATGGTAAAGGCTACCAATCCTACTAAAAAGCTCTTTAAAAAGACTCTTTTGTTTTCAATTTTAAAAGCGGCAACAAAGCCTGTTAAAATGGTAAGGATCACGATAATGTTGTAGTTGTTTATAAAAAATTGCGCTAGCAATACAACTATATAAGGCAGGTAATTCAGTATATTTTTCATTAGTTAAATTTTATAGTGTTTATAATTCTTTCCAGTTTAGCAGGGTTTGAAACAAACTGGCTCTTTTTGTACTGGCCTTTACTCCAGGATTCAATCTGATCTTTGTAGTGTACCGAGTTTATTAAACCACTCTGACCTCCGGCCAAAATGGTATGTGCCTGTATGTTACCGTCTTTTACTTCATATACTGCACGGAAAACCGGATGAAACTTATCTGAATTGATGTTAATCGTATTCACGTTACCTCCAATATTATCCACTTTTTCTCCTAGTCCGGGAATGAAGAGCATGTTGTTGATGTTAAATTTAGACATCTTTTTATAAGCCACTTTTTTCCATTGTTCTCCATAAGTTTGGGTTAAGGTTTCCTGTGTTCTTTCAAAAATGGCGTCTACTATTTTTTGCTTGTTATCACCGCCCGGAAGGGTGTATTTTTTATCATTTAAGTATTTTAAGAAATTCTGTAAGGAAGGTTCTTGTTTTACCTGTAGTCGGGTCTTTGCAAATTCTTTGGCTTCTTCTAATGAGGCTTTTCGCAGCATTTCAAAAACCAATCCCTGGTTTCCTTCACCACTCATATTTCCATCCCAGTTTTTCAGTTCTTTTACAATACCGCTGTATTTCTGTTTTACCGGATAGTTATTTAGTAATGTTTTAAAATCGTTTAAGGAAATGTCAACGACATCACTTTGCATTTTCTGAATTTCAGGAACTGACCAGTCTTTCTTTCCTTCTAATACAGAATAGATGCGTTTGGCTCTGTAATCGTCTTTGGAACCGTGTGCTCCGAAGTAAACATTGTTTTGAATTGGCTGCTGATTTGCTGAAAACAAAAATCCTTTATCCGGATTATAGGCTGACCAAAAGGCATCTAAAGCTTTTACCGGAGTGTATTTTTTACTACCATCTAATACCTGACCTATATAATCGCTGTTTCTTGCCGGCAGTTCACCCGCGCATACAATTCCGATATTATTGTTTACATCACTGTAAGCAAAGTTTTGCGGAGGATAGCTATAGTCTTTTAAAGCGGTTGAAAAACCATCCCAATTTTGACTTTTCATGACTTCGTACATTGCTTTTACAGAGTTGCTTTTTTCAGCAGCATACCAGTGTTGTGCATAGTATTGTCCATTTTCTTCCTTGATCACTTTACCTTGTACGGTGCTTCTGTATTTCTCTATGTAGTCTGCTTTTCCTTTAACTTTAATGGTATAGTTTTTAATCTGAAAAGGAATCCATTTTCCTTCATAAAGATACAGGCTGTCATTCTTAACCTGAAGTTTGTATCGGTCAACCAAATCCCATTCTCCATTTGTGATTCCCCAAGAAATTTTATCATTATGACCGCTTACTACTACCGGAACTCCTGGTATTGTAAAACCATATGCTTTAAAACTTCCTGTTACAATGTGTGCTTCATAAAAAGCTTCCGGAAGGGTTAAATACAAGTGTGGATCGTTTGCCAAAATGTTGTTTTTACTCTTTGTTCTGGTATTGTTTACCACCCAGTTGTTACTTCCTACACCCTGATTGAATTTATGTTTTGTCATTAATTTAGCTCCTAAATCAAATAATGATGATTCTTCCGGACTGTTATCTACTGAAGCTGTTCCCAAAGTATGAGCGCCTATGTTAGGAAGGTTAGTACTTGAAGGTATTAAACCGGAAGGTAAGATGGTGTTTATTCCTTTTGGCTGTAGCGGATAAAAATAAGTTATCTCCTGTCCCGGTAGCTTTTCAAGAATTTCCTGTTGTTCGATATGGTGATCAAAATAAGTCAGCGTATAACTCATGTACCAAGTGAACAACAATGAATACTCTGTTTTCCATTTTCTTGGTGTTGCTCCTAAAGCTTTGTACAAAGGGTCTGTATTCTCATTATTATCTAAGTAAGCATTTACTCCATCAGAATAAGCTTGTAAGTAAGCGTAAAATTCCGGGTTTTCTTTTTTATAGCTCGCCAGTATTTCTTCTGATTTTTGTTCAAACTCATACGGTTTCCAGAATTTATCCGATTTTAAGGTTCCGGCCCATAAAAACTCTGACAGTCTTCCCTGTACAATTCTGGAAATCATTTCCATTTGGAAATACCTGTCTTTTGCGTGCATGTATCCCAGCCCGTAAGCTGCTGCACTTTTTGTACCACTGTAGATATGCGGAATTCCAACATTATCTACATAAATGTCTAATTTTTGATCACTATGGATCTTTTGAATTCCATCACTCTGCAAAGGCACTGATAACAATCCTGTTTTATAGGTCGTTAATTTACCTAAAGAACCAAATGGCCCCAGGTTAAAAGTGATGATAAATATCCAGCCCAGAGATAACAGGACGAAGAGTACTATTCGAATTGTTTTATTTCTTTTCATTTTGTTGAGATTATATCTTTAAATAATAGCATTTATAGGTTTAAGCAGGTCTGTTGCCTAATTTCTTCATTTTATAAGGCATATAGGGCCCCACTCTTTTTACCCGGGAGTAAAAAGAAATTTGCGCAGGACCAATAAAATAAAGCATTAAGGTGTTTTCTGAGCGGTTTTAAAAGATTTCGGCGAGCTCAGAAATGTTTGTTTTTTCTAATTTACCATACTCCATTTTGAGTAAGGTATCTGCGGTATTGTAATATTTGTCATCGTGCGTGATCGCAATGATTGTTTTATCCTCATCGCGAACTAAGGTTGCGATAATTTCGGTGTAAAACTTATGTCTGAAATGCGGATCCTGATCGGCAGCCCACTCATCCAATACAATAATTGGTCGGTCTTCTAAAAGGGTATTGATCAAAGCGATTCGTTTGCGCTGTCCTGTAGACAGGTGGGTGGTTGAAAAATAGCCGTCTTTGATGTGCACTTTCCCCTCCAACTCAAACAATTTCAAATATTTATTTATTTTATCATAATCAACATTGGTTATTCCGTAGAATTCATCAAACAAATAAAAGTCACTAAAAACAGGTGAGAAAAGGTTTTTTATTTTTTCCAGTTCTTTTAACGGAACTAATTCCCCGTCGATATAAGCTTCTCCGTTATCCAGATTGTAAAGGTTTAAAACGGTATTAATAAATGTGGTTTTCCCTTCTCCGTTACCGCCATAAACATAAACGATCTCATTTCTTTTAATGTCAAAATTAATCGGGCCTACTGAAAATTGATTTTCTCCAAAAGAGAACGCATAGTTGCGTATTTTTAAATCTGAAAAATCTTTGTACTGTTCTTTATTAACTACCTCTTTTATCTTTTCAAGTTCGGTAAGTTCTTTTTTAAGTTTTTCCATTTTCTTAAGCGATATTAATGCTCTGGTCATTACCGGAATAATCGACATTACGCTTACAATAGGTCCCATCAGATACAATAAAACAAAGATGAAATTTACTTTAACTGCCGGAGGAGTCTGAAATACTGATCCTGCAAACACTAAGATAAATGTAATCAGACCATAAAACAACAACTGGCTTATAAGCTCGCTATTCAGATATTTTAAAAGCGACGTTACGTATTTAGTTTCTCCGGTTGTCGCAATTTTCATGATCTTCTGATCGTAAATCTGAGTTCCTTTGTCGGCGTTGATATTAATTTCTTTGGCTCCGTTAAGGATACTGTTAAAGATTCCGACAAATACTTTTTCTAATTCTCTTACTTCTTTTATTTGTTTGTTACTGGTCTTTGATCTGACCGCATATATGATTACGCCCACCGCAATAACCGAAATACTAACCGCGAATAATTTTAAGGATAAAAAAGCCATATATCCTAAACAGGCCAGTATCAGAATAATCGAAGAAAAAAAAGTAATAATCATTAAGGAGGCATTTGAAATATGGTTTACGTCGGTAACTAATGTCGTATATACTTCCTCTTTGTACTCCTGAAGTTTTCGGTAAGGTGCCTTCAGTATCAATTTTATAACATCTTTTCTAATGTCCCAATAGATTTTTTGAGACAATCGGATGATTCCTTCTGCCAGCCATCTACGTGAAACAAAAAAGACAATAATAGTGCCTACAAACAGGTACAGATAGTTTTGCATCGGTACGGTTTCGGTAGAAGTGATGGAATTGCTTATAATTTTATTGATTATTGTTATAAATGCAAATCCCGACAATCCTGAAACTATAGCCAATAAAGAGTATCCGATTAAGGGTCTTATTGGTATAAGTTTAGAGTCGCTAATTCCTGATATATTATTTTCCATATCTTTTTAAATAAAATTGCAAATAGTACCCCAGCCCCACGACGCAGGGGTAGCTATTTACCTGATTTAGTTTCCGGTGGGGGTAATCGCTTTTGCGAAAGCCTGACAAGACGCTTGTATTTTCTAACAAAAAACTATAAGTACATCCCTCTTTTTATCACTTCTACCTGATGCTATAGGCTTACTAATGAATAGGCCGCACAGTCGTTGATAATTTTTGCCAGTTTTTTTACCTGACGGTGAATAAAGAAATGATTTCCGGGCAGTACCTTATAATCAAATTTTCCACTGGTATACAGTTGCCAGTTTTCAATGTCTTTAACCGTTTCTTCCTGATCTCCCATGACAGCAAAAATGGGGGTTTCTATGACAAGACCTACTTCTGAAAGTTTATGTTTTTCTAAAATTTCAAAATCTGCTCTTAAAATGGGACTGAAATAGTTGTACAAATCCTCATCTTCGAGGACTTCTTGGGGCACACCTCCCAGGGATTTCAATTCTTCTTTAAATTCAGAATCGCTTAAGGCGTGTCTTATTTTATCATTGTAGGAAGCACCGGGTCCCGGATTACCCGAAACAATTAATATGTTGGGCGGGTCAAGCTGCTCTTCCATTTTTTTTGTTACCGATAACCCTAAGGTTGCCCCCATACTATGACCGTAGATAATATAGGGTTGATTGTAACTTCTCAATTTTTTAATTTGAGTCACATAATCAAGTACAGCATCTGTTTTTTTATAAAGATGTGATTCCTGATTTCTTTTGCCTCTCCCCGGAAGTTCTAAGGCATGACATTCGAAATCATTGTGAATATCATTTTTTAGAAAATCAAAAGAGTAACAACTTCCTCCTGCAAAATGCAGTAAAAATATTTGTGTTTTTTGATTTGAATACATAGTTATTTTTTTTAGCTGTAGCACTAATTATTCACGGTTGCTTTGATGCTCTTTTCTATTTTTACCTTTATTGAATCTGTAGTTAAAATTAAGATTCCATCGGGCTGCATTAAAATTAGTCATCTGGTTTACAACAAAATCGTTACCAGTAGTGGTTTCTCTTGTTTTTCGGGTATTAAAAATGTTACTTACCCCAAGTGTTAAAGAGCCATTATTTTTGAACAATGATTTTCCTAAAGCCATATTCAAATAATAGAATGATTTTGTATGAGTCTGAGCATCACTCTCCGCTGCCTGGTATTCAAATTTAGTTTGAAGTGTAAAGTTTTTAGGAAACTTAGCCTGACCTAATAAAGTTGCCGTCCAGGTTTCATTAGAATAGTCCAGATTTGTTGTACCAACATTTCCTTTTTGATCAAAACTATACGCATTAATTACTGCATTTAAAGACAGCCATTTTGTCGGAGCATACTGAGCCGAGATTTCCAGTCCAAAGCGTGTTTCTTCGTCAAGATTTACTAAAACCGCTTCAAAAACATCCTGGTCATTTTGTGACGTGAAGTATTGAAAATTGTTTTTTGTTCTTGAATAGTACAGCGAAGGGTTCAGTACCAATCCTTTTACTTTGCTCAAAATGCCTAACTCTATACCGTCTGTTAAAGAAGGCAGCAAATTGATGTTACCAAAAATACGGGAGTTAAAATCCTGAAGCTCCGGAAATGGGTTCAACTGAAATAAATTAGGTCTGTTGATACGCTGGCTGTAATTTAACTGAGCCGTTGTTTTTTCGGTCAAAGCATAATTCAAATTTACAGATGGAAACAATCTTGTATAGGTACTGTCTCTCAAAACATTTCTGGTGTTTTGATCTTTAATCTGAATAGTGGTGTACTCTGTTCTTAATCCCAATTGATAACTGAATTTGTTTATCTTATCTCCATATTGTACATAACCACCAAAAATCTGCTCTCTGTAATCTAACCCATTGTTAAAACCAGGTATTGGCTGCAAAACTCCATTCACATCTTCATTTGCAGCAAAGTCGGTAGAAACTATTCTGTGTTCCACTTTTACTCCTGTCTCAAAATTTGAAGTCTTGCTTAACGGGGTTACAAAATCAGCCTGAATCACAACGTCGTCATTTCCTCTGTTCGATTTTGTATTTATGATCGACTGGTCTCCGTTATTGGGTGTAATTGTTCTTCGTTGAATGTTAAAATATTTTGTACTGTCCCAAAAATCATACTGACCGTCTATGGTGAATTTTTGACCCGGCTTTTTGAAAGTTCTGGTATAGTTAAATTCCAATTGATTGTAACTTCTTTTTTCTTCTGAATCGGCTATGGTTCGAATATGCCTGTTATCTGCTCCCGAAAATTCGTAATTAAAGGTATTTGTATCTTTATCTTTTGTCTGATTTCTATAAAATGCCGTTGTAATTGAATTATTATCATCGATAGCATAATCAAGTCCCAAATACACTAGCCCTCCATCATCATGTCGGTCCTGATCTTCTCTCTGCGTCAGGAAAAGAGGATTTCCATTGGTTGTAGTAACCTGATCTCTTGTATTAAGTCCTACGTAATCAGAATAGCGAACTCCAAAATTGGAAAACAAATTAAATTTTCCTTTTTTATAGTTGATGCTTCCCAATATTCGGTGATCAGCAGGTATTCCGGTTGACAAGGTCATACTACCGCTCAGGTCTTGTTTAGTATTCTTTTTCAGAACAATGTTTATGATTCCGGCTGAACCCGATGCATCGTAACGTGATGAAGGATTGGTAATTAACTCGATCGATTTTATTGTTTCTGCCGGAATTTGTTCTAATCCCTGAATCGACGTTAATCCCGATTTTCTCCCGTTAATCAGAATAAGTACATTACTATTGCCTCTTAAACTTACGCTACCGGAAGGGTCTACTCTAACCGAAGGTACATTGTCCAGTACTTGTGTTGCAGATCCTCCTTTTGAGATCAGATCTTTTCCAACATCAAATACCTTTTTATCCAGTTTTAAGGCCAGTTGAGAGGTTTCGGCTGTAACAACGACTTCATTCAGTGAGGTTACATTCGATTTTAACTTAGTGGTTCCAAGATTAATATTGGATTTAGAACCGTCTACATCTAACGCAACAGTTGCGTTTTCGAAGCTTAAAAATTGAAATTCGACCGTGTACTTTCCTGTTTTGATCCCTTCAATTTTGAACTCTCCTTTATCATTCGTAATCACCGTTTCTACCACCAACGCATCCTGCCTGACAATAACCGAAGCATAAGCCAGCTTTTCATTTGGATCTTCTCCGGTTAGTGTTCCTGAAACCTGAGTCAGTGATTGGGCGGATAGGCTAGAGATACATAAAAAGACTAGTGCATGTATGAATATTGATTTTATCATGATATTAATTATTAACATTTATTTATTTGCGGACATAAGAGCTTTTACGCTACTGCTTTTTAAAGTCTTTAACTAAGGACAAGACTATTTTTGTATTCGACGATTTTTTCTCCGAAAAGCCTTTCCGGTTCAATACCATTTGCTAAACAATACGCTAACAATTTGTTTGACTCTACGATTGGAATGGACTCGTCTGTATATTTTATCGAGCTAATGTATTTCAACCAAGGCTCCATACCCATAGCGTATACAAAAACTTCACTTGGTCTGAAAACATCTACAAGTGCTTTGGCCTGTTCAAAATTACATCCGGCTAATCTTCTGGATTCGTCTTTGTCTCTGGCTAAAGTTTCTGGCATTAAGGGTCCGTACAACCACGATAATGGTGCTCCTTCACATTCCATTCCCAGGAAGATGATGTTGATGTCTCCCATTACTTTATGAATGCGCTCGTATAATTTTGGAGATACGTTACAAGAATCTGCTGCAAACAATACTTTTAATCCGTCTTTGTAAGATACATGGTGGCATAATTTACTTCTTACGTCCAAATCACAATGTTCTCCAACAAATGGCAATCCTGTAATCGAACAATCTTCAAAATGAATGGTCTCCATCTCTCCCAGTTCGATAATGTTTTTAAATCCAATTCGCTCAAACATTAGTTTCAGGTTTGGATCCTGAAGGAAACCTCCATTACTTTTAGGAACAATAATGTTTTTGATCTTACGTCTCAAACGTAATAAAGTCTCGAAAAGAATATGGTCCTGGTGGTTGTGTGTTACCAAAACGTAATCGATAGATTCCGGTAAGTCGTCATAAGAATATCGGGATATATCCGACTCATAGCCATAACTAACTAAAGGATCTGCCAATATGGTTGTGTTTTTGGTCTCCGTAAGAATACAGGCATGTCCGAAATATCTTGTCAGAACGCCGTCTCCGGTATAACGCTCGTATTTCTTCGATTTTTCTGTTGTGAAAAAGGATTTAAACAAAGGAATGTCTTCTGCCTCGATCTCAAATATTTCTGCAATTTCTCTGAAGGTTTTCGGATGGTCTTCCATTTCAAAAAGCTGATCAATTTTTTCGCTTTTTAAAGGTAAGTTTACTCTCAAAATATCCTCTCCCGGCAGTTTTGGCGTACTCAATACAAATGATCTTGAATCGTCGTCGTGTACTAAAAACAAATTGAAACTTTGAAGCGACTCTTTGTAAAACTCTGTTTCGTATAGTAATGACTCAAAAATACGGAACGAAGGATTGTTGTTGATGTCGTATACCAATTCTACAAGACCTTGTAAACTCTCCGGTATTTTGTTGTATAAGTCAATAAGTGAGTATCCTTTGGCTTCTTTTTTAAGTATATCGTTAAGCGCAAATACATCTTCTCTCAATTGTAAAAGATCAGCACATTGCTCTTTTGTATTTTCGATAAGTCCTTTTATTTCATCTACTCTTTTTCCATCATAATCAATAAAAGGGCCTCCTAACATTTTTGGCGTTTTTACTGCCGCAGCGTGAATCATAGGGTTTTGAACATATGATGTCATAATTTTCAAATGTCGGTCTTTAATATTCATTGCTGCTGTAGCTGGTGATATTAAGTGTGGCCAAGCATACCAATTGTCTACCAGAGGTTCAATTGCTAAATTCTTTTTAATGTATACTAAATCATCATTTTGGATTTCCATTTTTTCTTTGGTTTTATTTAATTAATATTTTTATTATCGGATTCAAAAATTGGGTTAAAAATTGGCATAAGGGGTCCCGGGAATAGTATAAAGACAGCCCTGATTTTTAGGCGTTCTTTATATATTCCTGTTGGCAAAAAATACGGTTCGGGTTTTCTAAATCGCCTTAGATTAGTTCCTGAGCAAGTTCAAATAAGTACTTTTTCAAGTCAAAATCTTCCGGAAATAAGGCATTGTATTTTTCCAAAGAGCAGGACATACTTACCTCAATTGCATTGGAGTAGCTGTTACAAACGATATCTAAACCTTCTGTAAAGTCGTTTTTAGAATGGGTTTTCTGATTTTCTTTTGCCGAATTCTCAAACGATTTTTCGCCTTCATTGCTAATAAAATTCAGAAGTCCTCCTATTTCACTTTTTACCGAAACCTTGTAGGCTTGCTCCATATCGTCGCATATCACTTCGTAAGGAATTTGCTGATGCATCAGTGCTTCCATATAAACGCCATACACTTCTTTTACATACTCGCTTTTTGCACTATTAGAAGGATTTAAAACCGGCAAAGGCAACAGATTGTTGACAACGCCCAATACTTTGTGACTCTCAATCTCTTTAGCGCCTAACTCTCGTCCCTGAACTAAAACCAGCTGCAATGACTTGTCTCCTTGTTTGAAAAGGATTAACTGATGCAAGGCTGTGAAAAATGCTGAAGGAGTCAAACCGGTAGTGCTGATTAGTTTTGAAAAATCTTTAAAAGTGGCACCAGCAATCACAGCGGTTTGCTGTACACAAGCTTGCAATTCAACCGGAATCCCCTCTTTTTTGTCTTTTTTCACAACATCCTTTAAGGTCTCCAACCAGTGCTTTCTATGTTTGTTTCCTTCTGCCGACTGTAGGAATGAACGCTGCCATGCTGCAAAGTCAAAATAAGGTACATAGTTCGTTTCGATCGCTTGTCCATTAAAATAGGCTCTTAAATTTTTGAGCAGGATTGTATTTGTAAACGCATCTGTAAGTGCATGATGGATACTTATGTAGACATACGCATTTTGATCTGCCTGGTTGTTTACATCCTGAATAAGCAGTACTTTCACCAATGCTCCTTCAATTACATTAAAAGGTTCTGATAGTAATGACGCTAGTTTCTCCTGGTTTATTTGTGCTTCCTGATGTACTTCAATTTGAACTTCTGAAGCAGGCAGTGTACGTTGTTTCACCAATTCATTTTCTTTATAAAACTGCGCTCTTAAAATTGGGAACGCCTCTGTAAAGGTTCTGAATTTGGTTAGGAAATCCTCTTTTGAAGCAAACTTAGGAGCGACTATTGGTCCTATAATTCCCTGAGACATCGTCTTACTCACTATAAAATTCTGATTAGGAGTTACCTGAAAATCAGCTGCCGTATTACTTTCAGGAGCATCACTTTGCTGTGCCTGACTTTGGCTTAGCTGAGTAAGGTGGTTGACCAGTGTAATCAAATGATTTTTAAAAGCATTTGCTAATTCAGTCATGGTTTCCTTTTCAAATAGTAAAGAAGAGTACCCCAGACTCATTTTAAGTTGGCCTGATGAAATCATTCCTACCACACTAAACCCTAAGTTATTATAGTTTTCTGCGCTTGAATTTCCTCCTATGCTCTCGGCGGCATAACTAAAGATGGAGTCTTTTTTTGAAGAAACATCATATCCAAAATCTCCCAGATAATTGTATTCCAAATCAAAGCCTGTCTCTAAGTGTACATCATCGTTTAAAAATTTCAGTGCACTGAAGCCAATCCCTCTGTTAGGAATTTTCAATAGATCTTCTTTTACGGTTAGTAAATTTTCTACTCCTTCCTTTTTTGACACATTTAATACAAATGGGTAAAATGAGGTAAAGTATCCTACCGTACGGCTTATATCTACAGTATCGATCACCTCTTCTCTTCCGTGACCTTCCATTTGAATGGTTACCTGATCTCTGTGCAAGGTGTCTTTAATCGCAAGTCCCAAACAAGTCAGAATTACATCGTCTATCTTGGTGTTGTGCAAGATATGTGCTGAGGTTTGCAAAAGATTTGTGCTTTCCTTATCTAAAGCCATGATTGTTGTTGAATCACAGTTTAGTTTGTACAATTCATTTTCTTCCAATGGACGTAAAGGGTTAGCCTGTTGTGCACATACTTGTTTCCAATAAGAGAGTTCTTCTGTGTTTTTCAGATCCTGCCCATATGTTTTTAACTCGCTTGCCCAGGTTTGGTAAGAACTTGTTTTATAAGGAAGTTTGATTTTATTTCCGGCTTTAATCTGCACATATAAATCGTCAAAATCCTGCAATAAAATTCTCCATGAAACACCGTCTATCACTAAGTGATGAATAATTAAAGCGATACGGTCACCCTCTTTTAGTCTAAAATGGCCTACTCGTACCAAAGGTCCCTTATCCAGATCAAAGGATGACTGCAGTTCAATACCGATCTTTTTGATGGTTTTCACAGGATCATCGTCTTCTCTTAAATCATGAAAATGTATGGTGAAGTTCTCTTCCTTGCTGCTTTTGTTGTACTGTTTTCTCTTACCTTCTTCAACAGGAAATACCATTCGAAGTACATCATGATGTTTAACCAGTTCTTCAACACATCTTTTTAAAACCTCAGCATCTACTTTTTCTTCGGTTTGAAGCAATACGGTATGGTTATAATAATGAGGCGCATTAAAAATTTTCTTTTTGACCTTACTGAAGAAAAATTCCTGAATAGGAGTAAAAACTACTGCTCCTTCTACTTCAGACTGATCGACAATCTGATCGTTCTTTTGCAGCAAGGGTACTAGATCTTCTAATTTCGGTTTTGATATGATATCACCTGCTTTAAGTACGTATCCGTGTTGTTTTAAAAGTGAAACAATCTGAATGGATTTGATAGAGTCACCTCCTATACTGAAGAAGTTATCTTTGATCCCAATTCGTTCTTTCTTTAAAACTTCTTGCCAAACGCTTACTAACAATTTTTCTTCAAAACTCGTTGCCTCCACAAATACATTGTCGTCTTCTACTACGGTACCGCTATTCAATGCAGCTAATGCTTTTTTATCAACCTTTCCATTAACGGTATGAGGCATTTCCTCTAATTGCACATACTTTTGCGGAAGCATATATTCCGGAAGAATCTTGGACAAGAAGGATCTTAAATTTCCGGCGTTAATAGGTTCAGCTGCTACGATGTAGGCAACAAGCTCTTTTACTTCGTCGTGTGCTTTATCTACACAAACCACAGCTTCCAAAACGTCCTCGTTAGTCAGTAATTGCTGCTCTATTGCCGAAAGTTCGATACGGTATCCTCTTATCTTTACCTGTTCGTCATTACGTCCTTCATAAATGATGTTGCCTTCTGAAGTCCATTTTCCTAAATCTCCTGTTCGGTATAATTTTCCAGCTGCTTCAAACGGATTTTTAATAAACTTTTGATTGGTTAATTCTTCTCTGTTCAGATATCCTCTGCCGACTCCTGTACCTCCGATACATATTTCTCCTACGACGCCTGTTGGAACAAGGTTGTCGTATTTATCGAGAATATAAATTTTGGCATTGGATAAAGGTTTTCCAATCGGAATATTGCGATACGCCTCTGAATTTTCTTTTGGCATCTTAAAAATAGTACCGCAAACACTGGCCTCAGTTGGTCCGTAGGCATTGTAATAGGTACCATACTTAAAAAATGGCTTTATAATTTCATAGTCCGGCACTTCACCTCCGGTAACTAATATATCTAATCCTTTTAGGTCATCAATATTAACCAAGGCCAAATAAGAAGGAGGCAATGCGGCAATGTTGATGTTGCTGTCCTTAATAAAAGTGGTCAGTATGTTTACGTCCTTACGCTGTTCTTCGCTTGCTATGAAAAGACTTCCACCTGATAACAACATCAAAAAGGTTTCCCAAACAGAAGCATCAAAAGAAAAAGGAGCAAATTGCAAACCTCTGCTGTTTTTATCCAATTGGAAGTAATCAATTTGAGAATATATGGTGTTTATAATCTGACCGTGTTCGATCAAGCCTCCTTTCGGAAGTCCTGTTGATCCGGAAGTATAAATAACATAAGCTAAATCAGTAGGCGTTACCTCAACAGTGATCGGATCGCAGTCGCTGGCATCAAAAACAATATCAACAGCTATTAATGCTCCGGTATAAAACTCGACATCAAACATATAAGACGTTGTGGTAATCAGCAGTTCTAACTGGGTATCGTTAAAAATATGCTCTTTTACCTGTGTTGGCATTTCAGGAGCAATAGGAACATAAGCGCAACCCGATTTTAAAACGGCAAGTATGGATATGATATTCCACTCATCACGTTCCAATTGCAGTCCAATAAGTTTTCCTTTTTGTATTTGATAGTGTTTGTTGATATAACGCGCCAGGTCGCTTGAGACCTTGTCTAACTCTGCATAGGTAAATTCTTTATTACCGGCAAAAAGAGCAAGATTATCAGGGCCTTGTTTTACTTGTTTTTCAAACAGGGATAACAAGGTTTCTTTAGGATCATATTGTAATGTTTTACTATTAAAATCCAATAACAACTCTTTCTTTTCCTTTGCCGATAAGTAGTCGATATCTTTGATAAGGGTATCAGGCTGCAAAACAATCTGCTCCAGTAATTGTTTAAAATGAGTCAATAATCCTGTAATATACTCCGCTTCAAAAACGTCTGTGTTGTATACAAAATGACAGGCTAAGTAATCTCCTTCTTCGATAAAATTGATATCAAAATCGGCTAGTGCTGAGGTTTCTCCTAATGGTTTTATCTCTTTTATCTGAGTTTCATCCAGCGTGTATTGCTGGTGATTGTCTATTGCATTTTGCAGCAAAAGCATCACATCAAACAGCGGAGATCTTGACATGTCCTTGGTATAATCAATCAGTTTTAATAAATGATCAAAAGGATAAAACTGACAATCTAAGGCCGATAAGGTATTTTCTTTTACAGTATCAAAAAAGGAGTTGAAGGATTGCTCCGGATCAAGTTGATTACGCAAGGGCAATGAGTTGATGTAACATCCAATTTGCTCTTTCAAATCAGCATGATCACGTCCTCCAACCGGAGTACCAATAATGATGTCGGTACTGTTGGTATACTTGTAAAGAAGTACATTCCACACCGCAACCAATCCCATAAAAACACTTCCTTTTTTATCAGAACAAAACTTTCTGAAAAGAGCAGTAGTTTCTTTAGAAAAATAGGCTTTAAGTGCAAATCCATTAACGGTTCTGACAGCTGGTCTTTTCTTGTTATTTGTGAAATTAAGTACGGGTAATTCTCCGGCAAATGTTTCTTTAAAATAGGCTTCTTCGTTTTTAAAAAGTCCCTTCGCAAGCTGGTCATTTTGCCAGGCTGCATAATCTTTGTACTGGATGTTTAATTCCGGAAGTTCAACCGGAGCACCCGATTCAAAAGAAGTATAAAACGCAAAAATGTCTTTGAATAAAATATCAAGAGACCAAGAATCGCTTACTACGTGATGTATGTTGCAGTAAAAAATAAATTCGCGATCGTTTAACTGAAACAAATTCACTCTAAACAAAGGCCCTTGTCCTATATCAAATGGTTTTTCTACATCTTCTCTCGTAATAGTCTTTACCTCTTCTTCTCTTTTATCTAAAGTTCTAAGGTCAAAAAAGTCTATTGTGAAATTTAAATCTTCTTTTGCTATAATATGCTGTCTTATTTGCCCTTCTTCATTAAGTCTAAAAACAGTACGCAAAGACTCATGTCGCTCTACGGTACTATTTACCGCACGTTTAAAATTTGCAACATTAATATCCTGTTTGATACGAATCGAATTAGGCACGGCGTAGTTGAACCCTTTCTCCTCTGAATCTACAAATATGGAAGACAACATTCTCAACTGACTTGAGGATACCTCATAACTTTCCTGAGGTTCTACTTTGGGTATGTTATTGTAGTTGTTTGCAGCGCTATACTTGGTAAGGTACGACACAATTTCCTGCTTGTTTTCTTTTATTTTTGAGATAAGTGCCTCATCGATAATATCGTCTTTAAAACCAAGTTTAAGATCCGTACCATCTAATGATATCGTAATATTACTCTCGTATATTTCATTTAATAAATTGACCATTGTATTTCGTTTTTGGTTTGTGTAACAGTTTGTCTATAAGTAATAAATTGTGTTGTTATTTTCTGTCGCTTTGAGCAGATAAAGAAATAAAGACCATACTGTCTAGATCGTCATTACTGATTTATAGCTGCTTTCTTCTTCAAGTTTTGTAACAAATTTTAATCTCATATCGATCTCTGAAGCCAGTTCCTTGATGGTAGATTTTTGATAGAAATCTTTAATTTTTATGTCGATATCAAATACTTTCTGAATCAGTTTAAGCATGGTCACTCCTTTTAAAGAGTTGCCTCCTAAAGCAAAAAAGTCATGCAGAATTCCGATCTCCTCTTTGCTGAAAAAGGTTTGCCACATTTCGATCAATTTTTTTTCTGTTTCATTGGTTGGTGCCACATAATTGATAAAAGAGATTGCATTCTCCTCCGGATCTTCCTGAAATGCTTCACTATCGTCAAAATGTTCCAGTGCAAAAGGAATTGCTGCTGCTGCCGACGTTTCAGCTCCTGAGAAATTAAGGAACTCAAACGGGTTTACTTTTACAGGAAGCTTTGTTTTATTGAAGGCATAACCCGGCATTGAAACTTTATACGGTTTTTGTTCTCCGTAGTATGCTTCCCAATCGATATCGATACCATTGGTCCATAGTTCTCCTATTTTTTTCAGCAGATGTTCCTGGTCGTTGATTTCCTGTTTTGGATGTCTGATCAGGTTTACTGCTGTATTGTTAGAAGTCGGATCGTGTTTTTGCTGCTGGAAAAGGGTTGTTAATGTATTTCCCGGACCTACTTCGATAAAAACAGTGTTCGGCTCTTTTAACAAGGTGCTTAAACCATCTGAAAATCGTACTGTGCTTCGCAAATGATCGATCCAATATTGAGAAGACATGGCTTCTTCGGGCGTTATTAAGGCTCCTGTTAAGTTGGATACAAAAGGAATTTTAAGCGTCGAGAATTCTACCTTTTTCAGTTCCTCTCTAAATTCCTCCAGTACCGGATCCATTAAAAACGAATGCCCTCCTAAGGAAATTTTTAATTTAGAACATAAAATTTCTTCGGCTTCAAATATTTCGATAAGGGTCTCTATTGCATCTACGGTACCTGATAAAACACAAGATTCCGGAGAGTTAACCACTGCCAAAGCAATATTGCTGTTTAAATATTTTTTTACTTTTTCTTCCGAAAGCGATACGCTCAACATGCTTCCCTCAGAAGATTTATTCATCAATAAAGCACGTTTTGCAACCAGCCTCAATCCTGTTTCAAAAGAAAAAACACCACTTAAACAGGCCGCAACAAATTCGCCCGTACTATGTCCAATCAGTTTGTCTGGCTGTATGCCCCAACGCATTAATTGTTTGGCTAAAGCGTATTCAAAAACAAATACAATAGGTTGTGTAAATTCATTTTTATTCACATCAAAACCTCCTGTGGCTGTAGCTTCTTTGTACAAAACCTTTTTAACATCTACCCCAGTCAGTTCGTTAATAATTGAAAAACCTTCATCCATAAGCTGTTTAAAATAAGGCTCGTTTTCATAAAGGTCTTTTCCCATGTTAAGGTACTGCGCTCCTGAACCGGTACACATAAAAACTATTTTACGCTTTTGATCTAGTTTTGCCGAATAAAGTGCCGTGCTTAAAGGATCTTTTAAAATTTCCAAAGCACTTTCTTTAGAATTGCTCACTAAAAATCGGTTATACTTAAATTGGCTTCTGCCCGTTTGAAGGGTATAGGCCATATCTCTAAGATTACCGCTCTTCTCATTTTCCAGAGCCGAGATTAATTTTTCCTGATAAGCATTTAAAGATCCTACTGACTGTGCCGAAAAACGCAATAGTTGATACGAATTATCCGCTATCGTTTCTGCTTTTTCAGGAGCTTCTTCTAAAATGACATGGGCATTATTTCCTCCGATACCGAAACTGCTTACTCCTGCTCTTAAAGGTTGATTGTTAACCGAATTCCAGGCTGCTAACTCGGTTTGTACTTTAAAAGGCCCTGATTTAAAATTAATTTCAGGATTTGGATTTTTAAAATGCAAGGACGGCGGAATCATTTTATTTTTTAATGCTAATGTGGCCTTCAAAAATCCTGTAATTCCCGCCGCAGCGTCAAGATGTCCAATATTGGTTTTAACCGATCCTAAAGCACAGTGATGATTGGCGTTGTATCCAAACGATTTGTTTAGTGCCTCTACTTCAATAGGATCTCCTAATTTTGTTCCTGTACCATGTGCTTCGATATAGGTGATCGACTCCGGGGTAACTTCTGCAATTTGATGGGCTTGTTTGATACACTCGTATTGTCCGTTTATACTTGGAGCGGTGTAACCTACTTTTCTGTTTCCATCGTTATTTACCACTGAAGAACGAATTACGGCGTAGATTTGATCGTTATCGGCTATAGCATCTTCTAATCTTTTTAAAATGACTACTCCTGCGCCTTCTCCGGATACAATTCCCGATGAGTCTTCATCAAAAGCTTTACAATGACCGTCTTTAGAGTTGGTCATGCCTTCCTGATAAGAATGTCCTCGGTAGGGTTTTGAATAGATTCGTATACCTCCTGCTATTGCTATAGAACATTCTCTCATTAATAAAGAACGACAAGCCTGATGTACTGCTACTAACGAACTTGAACAGGCTGTATCTACATAATAACTTGGCCCTCTCAGGTTTAGATTATAAGAAATCAGTGTACTGATAAAGTTTTTGTTAGAGATCTGATTCAGGAAAAATGAGTTGACATTGTCATTGTTGGCAATCATGGTGTAGGCTCTCCAGTTCATATTATCGGATGCCGATAAGTACAAGCCTATTTTGTCTTTGTAAGTTCTCGGATTGTAACCTGCATCTTCCAATCCCAGCCAAACCTGTTCGTGCATCAAACGTATTTGAGGATCCATTGAGATCGCTTCTTGTTTGGTGTATCCAAAAAAAGAATAATCAAAACTATTAGGATCATCCAGAGAAGCTTGTGCTTTTATTAAACTTGGGTTTGCCAGGTCTTTTTCGCTTACCCCAACAGCTCTTAATTCATCATCGGTATAAAAATGGACTAGTTCTTCGCCGTTTTTTAAATTTTCCCAAAACGCATTAATAGTATCTGATTTAGGATATTTACCTGAAACTCCAACAATAGCAATATCCTTTTTTCTAATTTTATTTTCCATAGTAATTAAATTGTATTGTATTACATTAAGCTTATAAATTCATCAAAAGCCTCTGATATATCTTCCGGCTCTTCCAGATTGTTTTTTTCCTGAGAATCGATAGTATCTAAATACTGAACAAACTCTTCTATATTCGGGTTTTCAAACAGTGCTACCACTTTAATATCAGTTCCTAACTGCCTGTTAATTTCATTGAGCATTTTGACCATTTTTATGGAATTTGCTCCCAGATCAAAGAAGTTATCCTGAATACTCACCACGCTGGCTTCTTTTCCTAATACTTCGGCTATGATTTGTATGATCACTCTCTCCTTTTCCGTTTCGGGTGCTACATATTGTCTTTCACTGGCTATTCTGGTTCCCGGTGTATTGGCCAATTCTTTTTTGTCAATCTTTCCGTTTATGGTAATCGGCAATTGTTCTAAGGCTATAAACTCGGAAGGAATACTATAGTTCGGAATTAAGTTTTTAAGAAATGCTCTTAACTGTTCCAACGACAATGTGGTATCGGATACAACTATATAGGCAATCAGACTTTTAATGTTAAACTGATTGATCTCGACAACCACAACCGCTTCGTTAATTAGCGCATGGCTCAGCAAGGCTTGTTCTACTTCTCCGGGTTCAATTCGGTATCCTGAAATTTTAACCTGGTCGTCTTTTCTTCCCAGAAATTCGATATTACCGTCAGGAAGCCATTTTCCTAAATCGCCCGTTTTGTAAAGACGTTCGTTTGTTTTATACGGATGTTCGATGAACTTTTCTGCTGTAAGCTCCGGTCGGTTTAAATAGCCTTTGGCCAATCCTGCTCCTCCTACACATATTTCTCCAATTACTCCAACAGGTACAATCTTCTGATCTTTGTCGAGAATAAAGGTTTGTGTATTGGCAATCGGTTTTCCTACCGGTATATTTCCTGCCGGCAAATCTGCTCCTTTAAGCAGGCCGTACATGGCTGAACAAATACTGGTTTCTGTAGGACCATAGGCATTGTAATAATTACCCAGCTTCAGATATTCTTTTACTTTACTATATACAGGAGGCTCTCCGGCAGTAATTAAAGTTTTAAGTCTGCTTAAGGTTTTGATGTCCATCAAACTCATATAAGAAGGCGGTATCGTGGCTATATCTATTTTTTTCTCCACAATATATTTTTCCAGCATTTTAGGATCTTCGCGGTGTTCTCTGTCTATAACACACAAACAGGCTCCTGAAAAAAGAGCGGTAAATATTTCGGAGATCGAAGCATCAAATGAGAAGGAAGCAAACTGTAATCCATTATTGTCTGCCGTGATGTCAAAAAGATCAATTTGTGCAAAAATGGTGTTTACAATTCCCTTATGTTCAATCATTACTCCTTTAGGATTTCCGGTTGAACCCGAGGTGTAAATGATGTAAGCCAAATCGTCCGGTGTTAGACTAACATCATTTAATTCTTCACTATAATTAAAAGGTTTAAAATCGGTTACAATGTCAAACAGAGTGCCTTTAAAATCAGTACCGGCCGTTATATGAGATCGGTCTGTAATTAATAATTTGATTTTGGTATCGTCATAGATGTATGCTTTTCGCGCATCGGGATAGGCTGTATCGATCGGAATGTAAACCGCCCCCGCTTTCATAATTCCTAAAATAGCAATAATGACCGTTGCGTCTCTTTCTAACTCTACTCCTATAAAATCTCCTTTTACAATCGAATGATCATCTCTTAAAGCGCGGGCCAATCGGCTGGAAAGGCTGTCCAGTTCCTGATACGTATAATTTTGATTCTTAAAGGATAACGCTTTGTTGTCAGGAGTTTTAGCTACCTGAAGCGCAAACAAATCCATTAATGTACCAGTAGGATAGGCTATCGAATTGGCATTAAAATCAACAATAAGTTGCTGTTTTTCTTCTTTAGAAATGTAGTCTATGTTTTTGATTTGTTGCGTCGGATTTTCTAAAAGTACTTCCAATAATTGTTTGTAATGCTCCATGATACGGCTTGCCGCTTCTTTCGAATACAGGTCGGTATTGTAGGTAACATTAAAGGAGAGATAATCTCCCTGCTCCTGAAAAGCAATATCCATATCAAACTTAGATACTTTGTAACCTTGGTCTTCTATCGTACTAAAGGCCGACTGCTTCAATTTTTTGTTTTCGGCAACCTCTCTCATGTTCTGCAACATCAGCATAACATCAAATATGGCACTTCTTCCGGTATCGTTTCGAATATCAAGATCGTCTACCAGGTGATCAAAAGGATACATTTGGTGTTCGTAAGAGCGAAGTGTGTTTTCTTTTGCCGTATGGTAAAAAGATTCAAAACTCTCCTCGGGACCTATTGTATTTCGTAAGGCCAGTGTATTGATATAAAAACCAATCTGATCGCTTAAATCGGCATGATCTCTACCCGCCACCGGTGTCCCGATAATGATGTCCTTTTCAGAAGTATATTTGTGAAACAAGATATTCCAGGCGGCTAACAATCCTATAAATAAACTTCCACCCTGCTGTTGTCCGTATTTTTTAAGTCGGTTCGTAATCTCCGGCGTAATGTATGTTTTAAGGCTGTTACCGGCATAGGTTTTAACCGTTGGTCTTACTTTTTGGTAAGGCAAATCTAAAGCCGGAAGTTCTCCTGCCAGTGTTTTTAACCAATACTCTTTATGGATGTTATTTTGTTCCTGCTTCAATTGTTCCTCTTGCCAAACCGCATAATCTCTATATTGGATTTTTAGTAGTGGTAATACCGGTTCTTTTCCTTCCAAAAGCTGTTCGTACAACGCAAATACATCTTTTGCAAGAACATCCATCGACCAGCCATCGCTAATAATATGATGCAGATTGTAGCAAAATATATATTCGTCATCTGAAAGCTGTAGTATACTGGCTCTTACTAAGGGGCCATCGGTGAGATCAAAGGCTGCATAGGCATCTTCTTTGATGTATAAAGCTACGTTGGTATCCTGATGTAAATCGGTGGTATAATCGATATGATTTACGGTAAAACCCAACTCTGCTGTTGTTTTTACCAGCTGTCTCACTTCTCCTTCATCATTGACTTTAAAGACCGTTCGTAAAGCTTCGTGTCGGTCTACAGCCAGTTCGATTGCTTTTGAAAAACAGCCTAGATCGTAGGTTCCTTTTAAAGTCTGGCGAAAAGGCATGTTGTAAACTCCGGTACTTCCTGCAAATTGGCTTAAAATCCATAATCGGCGTTGTCCGGCTGAAACCGGGTAATCTTCGGCATCCTGAATTTTTTGTATGGAAGTATGTTTTTTAACTTCTGAGTTTTCAATCAAAGCAGCATGTGCTTTTATGGTCGTACTGGCAAATATTTCTTTCAATCCCAATTTTACTTCAAAAGCTTTGTGATAGTGATTGATAAGCTGTGTGGCTTTCAAACTGTGACCTCCCAATTCAAAAAAGTCATCTTCCGTTCCGATGGTATCCAAATGAAGTACTTCCTGCCAAATGGCTGCAATTTGCTCTTCAAGCGCATTGGAAGGTGCCACATAAACTGCGCTTGATGCTCTTCCTTTGTTTAGCGTAAGCAAATATTTTTTATCGACTTTACCATTTACGGTTAAAGGGATGGTATCTACTTCGACAACAACAGCAGGAATCATGTATTCCGGTAATTGGCGCTCGAGGTATCTTTTTATTTCTTTTGAATCTGTTTTTTGAGAAGAAACTATAAAAGCAACAATTTCTTTTTCGTCCTGATTTCTGATATCTACCAAAACAACAGCCTGACTGATGTTGGGATGAAGGATAAGCTGTTGTTCGATTTCGCTTAGTTCAATTCTGTAGCCTCTTACTTTTACCTGATCGTCTTTTCGTTCTTTGTAAATTATTTCTCCGTTGTCCATCCATCTTGCGATATCTCCGGTTCTATAAGCCGGCATTCCATTTTCTGCCGTTACAAATCGTTCTTTGTTCAGTTCAGGACGGTTTAGATATCCTTTGGCAACTCCGGCTCCCGCTATGATGATTTCTCCGTATACTCCAACATCGCAAGGGTTGCCCTGAGGGTCTGCAATGGTGATCATGGTATTGGCAATAGGTTTTCCGATACGTACCTGATACTGTGCTGCCGTCATTTCCTGTACAATACAGCCTACGGTGGTTTCGGTAGGTCCGTATTCATTAATTATGCGGATGTCAGGATTAATCTCCCATACATTTTGCAATTGATTTTGCGTAAGCTGCTCGCCTCCGCAAATGATTATTTTTACGTTTGTTTTTGCAATCGCCAGCTCTTTCAATAAGGCCAGGTGTGATGGTGTTAGTTTTAAGGTATCGATTTCCGGATTGGTGAAGGCCTCTGTAAGCAATTCGTTAATCGCTTTTGCGTCAGATCCGATCCATAATTTTTTTCCTCTGGTTAAACTTGTAAAAAGTGCCGTAATCGTCAAATCAAACGAAACTGAAGTAATTAAGCCCCAGTTACCTGTTTCGGCATCGGTAAAATAGTACTCATTCGACCATTGTATGTAGTTTAAAAGGTTGGCATGCGTGATCAGACAGCCTTTAGGATTTCCGGTAGATCCTGAGGTGTAGATGCAATACGCGATATCTTCCTTGTTTATTTCATTGAAATTGGATGGGTTTGCATCAGATTGGTATATCTCTTCTTTAGACGGATCAAGAACGGTTACGGTAGAAAAATCTCCTTCGGCTGTAATGGCCGGCGTACTTACTAAAACGGTACAGGCAGCGTCTTCCAGAATAAATTGTACCCTGTCTTTTGGATACGCGGTATCCATCGGAATGTAATAGGCTCCTGTTTTAAGGATTCCCAAAACGCTAATCATAAAGTACGGAGAACGGTCTAACAAAACCGCCACCGGCTCTCCTTTTTGAATACCGCACTGGTGAATTAAATGGTGCGCAAATTGATTGGCTTTTTCATTTAATTCGGCATACGAAATAGTGACATCCTCATAACACAATGCTGTTTTATTGGCGTGTAATTGTACCTGTTGCTCAAAAATTGCTGTAACGGTATTAAAGGATTCAAATTGTTGTGCAGTGTTGTTGGAAGCTTCTATAATGGCCTGACCAGCTAATGCCTTTTTTTGATCGGTAAAGGCAGCCTGAAGCTGGGCAGCGATTAAAGTTATTGCCTGATCGGTATAACGCGCAGTATCATAATATAAATCGAGTACCAGCCTGTCTCCGTGATCGATTGCACTTATTTTAAGTTCAAAAGCATCGGTAACGCTGTAGATATCTCTTATTTTTAAAACATCCGCTGTCTCCTTTTTATTTAGCGCTACATATTCAAATACATATTTAAAGATGGTAGCCTCACTCGCTTCTTTGTCGTGAATTCTGTTTACATAAAAATAGTCTGACCATGTTCCGATTTCATCTACTGATTTTTTAAGAAATGAAACAGCTTCATTTTCTGGCAATGAGGACAGTCCTTCTAACTGAACCGGAAGTGTTTTGGCTACTAAACCAAAGGTGTTTTCCAATTCATTGTAATACCTGTTGTAAGGCAAATAACCAAGTGTAAAAGAATCTTCATCGAATTTTGATAAATAAGCCGCATAACGCGCTAAAAGCAAATGTTCTACGGAGCAGTCTTCCTGTACCGATTTTGCTTTTAATTGGTTGTAAGCATCACTTTCGATCACGCAAAGCGATTTTCTTTGTGGCGCAAATACAGCGTTTGTTTTGGTTTTAAACGGTACAATATCTTTGGTTAAATCGATGGTATAGTTTTTCCAGAAATTGCTGCCTTCTTCTTCAGGCTCGCTAAACAATTGCTGCTGCCAGGCCGAAAAGTCCTGATATTCTACCACTTCTCTTTCTTCTTTTTCATACGAAGTCTCATCCAGCAAAGCTTTTGACAATTCGCTGCACAAAAAAGCAGTGGTATAACTGTCTGCCCATAACGCATACAAACGTACAACCAGTACCTGATTTCCGTTCGGATCTTTCAGTAAACAAATACGTATCGCGTTATCTTCTAAAGGATTGTAACCGTACCCCAAACATTCCTGAGCTACTGCCAAAACACTGGTTTCTTCCAGCGTTTGAACGGTTCGTTCTGCTATTTCAGTTTCTTTTACCTCAGCTACTATCTGAACTGGAAAAACAGCACCTGAAACTACACTTATTTTAAACAATAAAGTTTCATTTTTACGTATTACATGCGCTAATCCGCGTTGTAACTTCTCTGTAGTTACTTCTCTACCCAAATCAATAACCACCTGATTGTAATAATCCTGGATGTTTTTTTGGGCTACACTCCATAAGTTCATTTGATTTATAGAAAGTTGATAGGCTTCAACATTGTTTATTGCTTCTTTTTCCATTATGTTAGTATCTGATTAATTAGGTATTTAACTGTTCGAACATAGCATGAACAGTGCTCTGGTTTTTGGTGGATAGGTGTTTCCTTTTAAAATAATGATGCTATGATTTGTCTACTGCCTTCATAAGGGCTTCTGCCGTGAGACATGAGCATATTGTCTAAGAACAGTACATCTCCTTTTTCCCATGGAAATAATACAGTTGCTTTTAGATAAGCTGCTCTTATTTCTTCTATTTCTTCTTTAGAAATTTCGCTTCCATCACCATAGAAGGTGTTATTAGGCAGCTGATCTTCTGAATTTACCAGATCAAAGAACGAGGCCTCCAATGCATATTTGTTAAAGAAGTAAGCATGATTAAACCATACCTGAACTCCGGTAGCAGGATGCTCCCAGATTGCTTTTTTGACCCAGGTTAAGACTAAGTTGGTGTCGCTTTTCCACTCATAAGAAATGCCCTGTTTGTCACAGGTTTTTTCTACCTCTTTTTTATCTTCGGTCTGAAAAACTTCTTTCCAGGACAAACCATAAGCTTCGTTGAGGTTTCTAACGTATTTCACTCCTTTTTCAAAAAACTTGGTTCTTGTTTGTTCACTTAAGTACTCTAATACTTTTTTGTTATCGGCAATAGGAGTTTCCCCTTGTTTGTCTGCCGGATCGATGCAGCAAAAAACAATATTGCTGGGATGCGCAGGAGCATAAGAGCTTTCGCTATGCATTTCGATCGAATATTCTTTAGGGTAAGTTGTGGTATGATAAACGTTTTTTCCAACAGCATATCGCGGTGATGATCTTAAGTTGTATTCAAGAGGTGTATCGGCATACAACCTGCTGAAGTCTTCAAATTTCTCCACGGTGTTGATATGAAATCCTCTAAAAAGCAACGCCCCGTAGGTGTTTACTTTTTCCTGAAATTCGGGTCTGTTTTGAGCAACCCAGTCGTTTAGCTGCATTCCTACTGTTGAAGGCTTTACCACTAAAGGAAAACCTGCACCGCCAGGCCATACTGAATATTCTACTTTTACTTCGGCTGTTACTTTCTCAGCCTTAATATTTTTTAATTTTTGTATGCTATTGATCATGATCTTATTTTTTAAAATACAGCTTTAAAACTGTCTGGGTTAGCACTTTTTTTAAATGAAAGATGTGTCGGGAACCGGTTTATTTTTTAACCAGCTTAAATTTATTGACGTTTAGATTTCTCAGGTTTTCCTTTGTCTCTTTCTGGAAATCGACATCACTAATTTTTTCCTGACTATTCACCAGTAACTGTGACAATAAGTTTTTGAAATTTTGCATCAAACCTTTAATACAGCTTTGATTGTAAACGTCTGTATTGTAGTTAATATCAAAATACAAATAGCTGCCAATCTCTTTAAAATTAATCAGCATATCCAGTTTTGCACCTCTTTCGTCCTGAACCACAATCTGATCGATTTCCTCCTTTGTAAACTGATAGTTGGTGTTGTTGTCTATCGTGTTATGGTAAGAAAGCATGACATCGTAAAGCGGATTACGGCTCGTATCGCCTTTTATCTTTAAGTCATCCTGCAAATTGTCAAACGGATACATCTGATGTTTTGTGTTTTCAAACATAACGTCTCTTACTTTGCTGAAAGTCTCATCGAAATTCTCTTCGGGATTCACCTGGTTGCGAACGACCATATTGTTGAAATAAAGTCCAATTTGATTTTCCAGATCTACATGATCTCTTCCGGCAATTGGTGCTCCTATCAGGATGTCCTTTTGATTGGTATATCGGTAAAATAATATATTCCAAACGGCCAATACTCCTGTAAATAAGGTTCCGTTATTGGCTTTACAATAGGCGGCAAATTTAGCAGTGTCGGTATCCGAAATTAAGGTTCGTAAGGTCTGACCGTTGTTGGTCTTTACTTTTGGTCTTGCTTTCTGAGTCGGCAAGTCTAATAAAGCTCTGTCTCCGGACAAGGTTTGCAGCCAATATTGTTTGTGAGGCTCAAAAGCACCATTTTCCAATTGTTGTTTTTGCCAAACCGCAAAATCTTTGTACTGAATGTCTAAAACAGGAAGTGACAC
Source organism: Flavobacterium sp. T12S277 (assembly GCF_048514875.1). Taxonomy (NCBI): domain Bacteria; kingdom Pseudomonadati; phylum Bacteroidota; class Flavobacteriia; order Flavobacteriales; family Flavobacteriaceae; genus Flavobacterium; species Flavobacterium sp. T12S277. Next base: position 48,978 of record NZ_JBLYEG010000018.1, read on the forward strand.
CACCGTATCATTTTTAAAGCCATTATAGAAGGCTAAAACATCTCGTTTTAAGATATATTTTGAAACACCGTCTCCAATAATATGATGCATATTGTAATAGAAAATATGATCGGTATCTGAAATTTGTAAGAGTGCAATTCGTAACAAAGGTCCCTGATCAAGACGGAAAGGCTGTAAGGCATCCTCCTTCATATAAGCTGCTACCGCTTTCTCGATATTTTCTTCTGCTCTGAAATCAAGTTCCGTAATGGCAAAGTCAATTGCCGAAGGAGCGCAGATCCATTGTCTTACTTCCGAATTTTCGTCTTCCTTAAATACCGTACGCAAGGTTTCGTGACGTTCTATAACCGCATCAATGGCTTTCTTTAAAAAAGGAATATTATATCCTTCTAAAGTAAGATGTGCCGGCATATTGTATGAAATATTACTTTCTTCAGAAGACTGGCTCAAAACCCACATGCAATACTGACCGCTGGAAAGTGGGTAATTAGACTGTTGCGCTACTGGCTCTATTTTTTCTACTTTAGTTTCGACAGCGGCACCAAATAACAGGGTACAATGCTCTTCAATAGTTTTATTGATGAATAAATCTCTCAATTCTAATTTTACGCCATACTCTTTATGGTATCTTGTAATCAGTCTTGTAAGTTTAAGACTGTGTCCGCCAAACTCAAAAAAGTTGTCTAAAACTCCTATGCGTTCCCTGTCCAGAATTTCTTTCCAGATGGTTACCAGCTGCTCTTCGTTGTTATTACGAGGTGCAACATAACCGTTAGCCGTTGTTCCTTGTGTGGCTACTTTTGGCAACGCTTTTTTGTTTACTTTTCCATTAGAAGTAAGCGGCATTTCATCCAGTTCAATGCATATCGTAGGCACCATGTAGGCAGGTAAACTTTCGGAAAGATATTCTTTAAAATTATCTAAGGTATATCCTTCTTTAACCACTACATACGCTACTAATTCTTTAGAATAGTATTGATCTTCGTGTACAATAACGGCGGCATGATTTGCATACGGACACACATTTAAGGCTGCCTCTACTTCTCCAAGTTCGATTCTGAATCCTCTAATTTTAATTTGCTTATCGTTTCTTCCCAAATACTCGATATCTCCGCTGGTTAGTCTTTTTGCGACATCTCCTGTTTTGTACAAACGCTCTCCGGGATTAAACGGATTGGTCATAAAACGTTCTTTTGAAAGTTCCGGACGGTTTAAATAACCTCTTGAAACTCCTGCACCGGAAACATATAACTCACCGGTAACGCCCATAGGTACTAAATCAAAATTTTCATCGAGTATGTAACAACCCATTGTTGGAATCGGTCTTCCTATATCGCTAATGTTAAGATCGATTTCGCGGGCTCCAATTTCCTTGAAGGTTACGTGTACTGTGGTTTCTGTGATCCCGTACATGTTGATAAGGGAACAATCCGGATATTGAGCTGCCCAGGGTTTAAGAACTCCGGGAGTAAGTGCCTCACCTCCAAATATAACATAACGCACATTCAGGGATTGCTTTTTATCGATTACCTCCTCTTGTAAAGCATTAAATGCTGAAGGTGTCTGGTTCAAAACGGTTACTTTTTCCTCCTCTAACAGCTGTGCAAAAGCTTTAGTATCTTTTGCGACAAGCTCCGGAACAATTACCAATCGGCCTCCATACAATAAGGCTCCGAATATTTCCCAAACCGAGAAATCAAAAGAATAGGAATGGAATACACACCATACATCTTTTTCATCAAAATCAAACAAAGGCTGATCGGTAAAGAAAAGTCGCACCACATTGCCATGCTCGATCATTACTCCTTTTGGAACTCCTGTTGTTCCTGAGGTATAGATTACGTAAGCAAGATTGGATAAGGGTAAATCTAACTCAAGATTGCTTGTGGCATAGCCTGAAAAGAGCGTATCGGCCTGATCTAAATTGACCAGCTGAATATGATCTTCCAGTTTTAGTACTTCACTGCTCTTTGTGCTTACCAATACAATTTTTGAATCGATATCATTCAGAATAAAGTTAATACGCTCCGTAGGATATTGCGGATCAATAGGTACATAGGCTCCGCCTGCTTTTAAGATTCCGAAAATTCCGACAATCATTTCAAAAGAGCGGTTGATGCACATTCCTACCATGCTTTCCGGACCTACTCCCTGTTCTTTTAAATATCCTGCCAGCTGGTTGGCTTTTTCATTTAATACTTTATAGGTCATTCCTTCCCCATCAAGTGTCAGAGCAATAGCATCGGGCGTTGCGGCTACTTTTTCTTCAAAAATCTCTACCATATTCTGATCTGCCGGATATCCGGTTTCAGAAGCGTTGTAGGTTTTGGTAAGTGCTATTATTTCGTCTTCGCCCAGCATATCAAAATCGCCAATGGTCGTAAATTTCTCTTCTGCCATATTGCATATTGCAGTTCTGAAATGTTCGGTAATCATTTGAACAAAAGCCCTGTCCATAATCGAACTGTTGAACGTAAAATCAATCGCAAGTTTGTCTTTCAGCATCGGCTGAATAGAAAGCAGATAGTTGTTGTTTTCTTTTACATTCACATTGTCTATTTCTAAAACAGCTTTACGGGAATTATCGCCGCTTTTAGACGGATAGTTGGTAAACGATAGTAAAGAGTCAAAGCAATCTCCTTTAATTTCATTCCATTGCTGGATTTTACTAAGGGAGGTGTGCTGAAAATTTCTTGCTCCTACAGACGTTTTTTGAAGCATGTCTAAAAAAGCTGCAATAGTCTGACTGTTGTCTATTTTGGCTCTTAAAGGGATGGTGTTGATGTACAATCCCACTTTGTTGTCATAGTTTAAATCTGCCGGACGTCCGGAAACCGTCACTCCGTACACGATGTCTTTTAGGCCTGTGTATTTTGACAATAAAATAGCCCATACCGCTTGTGTCAGTGTATTTGGTGTAACGTGATTTGATTTTGAAAAGTCGTTGATTTTTTGTGTCAATGCTTCATCAAAATCAATACTGATACGTTCGTATTTTCCTTTTCCTTTATTACGTTCGTGCGCTGCTTTACAAAATGGCAGTAAAGAAGGCTCACTAAAGTCTTTCATATAAGACTGCCAGAATGCTTTTTCTTCAAAAGCATCTATCGATTTGATGTAGTTGATAAAATCTTCGTATTTATCTTCTACCTGCGCCTCGATCGGGGTACCATACATTAGGTTGGTGTACGCTCGTATTACTTCCTGAATAATTACCTGTCCGGACCATCCATCCCATAATACGTGGTGTTTTGTCCAGATCATTTTATAAGCGTCCTCTCCAAACTTAGCAATAGTGATACGCATTAACGGCGGATTGGTAAAGCTGAAATCCTCAAATCGGTCTTCATTTTTAAGGGCGAGGAACTTTGCTTCTTTTTCCTGATCGGTATCGTTTGTTAAATCGATGAAACGCAACGGAACTTCTACTTCTTTATTGACAAACTGGATTGGAATATTTACTTTATCATAAATAAATCCGGTTCTAAGGATGGTGTGGTTATTGATTACATTTTGCCAGGCCTTTTTAAAGAGGTCTACATTTAATTTTGAAGAAAAACTAACATCAAACTGCGTGTGGTAAGTTGTGTTTTCCTTAGATTCTGTATTGTACAAATAGGTACTGTGAAACAGGATACCTTCTTGTACAGGGCTCAGTCCATACATCGAAGAGATGTTTTTTCTGTCCAGCTTAAAATCTTCTTTCTTTAAATATGTAATGATATCTGCTTTATTTTCTTTAATAAAAGAAGTAACATCAGGGCGTTCTGTAATGATTTTAATATCAGAAGGAGTCAGTTTTCCTTCTTTTCCTAATAAGATTAAATCCTGGCCATCAATTTTAAGTTCGAATCCAAGGCTTTTTAATTGTTTTATGAATTTTTCCATGATTTTAAAATGTATTTTCTAGTAGTAGCGTAATCAATCTTTTGTGTAAGTTGTAATTAGAACAATGCGATACCTCGTAACTCTTCTTGGTGTACTGCAGCGGTTTCGAGAATATTTTCCATACTTTCTAAAAATGCCGCAATGGTTCCCGGTTGAAAATAGAGGTCGTTATAGGTGAGTATAAAATCAAAAGTGGTCTCTTTTTCCTGTACCAAAAGGTTAAGATCATATTTTCCTAATCCTTGATTTTTATACTCAAATGGTTCGTCCTGATCTTCGGTAACAGCGTTATGCTGATCGTAGAGGTATAAAACATCAAATAGTGCAGTTCTGCTCATATCTTTTTTAGGATTGATCTCTACCACCAGCTTATCAAAAGGAATTCCCTTGTTAAGATCTGCCGTATTCCAGGTATTGGCCACAACGGTACAAGCCTCAGCTAATGTTGTGTTTTCTTCCAAAACAGATTGTAAGACTACCAGATTTTCGATAGCGCCTACGGTCGATGCGGTAAGATGATTGCGCATGTCCATAAGGGTTCCGATCACGATTTCAGAAAGTCCTGAAAATTTGGCTAAGGCCATTTTGTAAACCGCCAGCGTTACTATTTGTGATGTCGTTCCATTGATGGCGGCAAAAGATTGCAAACGGTCTTTGCTAAACGAAAAAGCAGTTGTGGCGGCCTTATAAATATGTACCGGTACTCGTTCTGTATCTGTCGGAATGTACAATACCTGCAAATTGGATAATCGTTTTCTCCAATGCGCAACCAATGTTTCGGTTTCGTAAGGATCAACGGCCTGTTCCCATTCTGAAAAATCTTTGTACTGCATGGTGAATCCTAATGAATCTTCCGGATGCGCTATAAAACTTAAAAAATCTTCCTTAAGAATACCAAGACTGTAGCGGTCAACAATAGCGTGATGAAAGACAAACAGTATTCGGGTATGATTTTCCAATCGTTCAAAGAAGGCTTTTACCAGTAATTCATTTTCAAAATTGAAAAATCCTTTGCGTAATGTTTCCTGATTTTCTTTGAGATCAGGCTGCTCTGTAAGCAAATTTTCTATGTTAATTTCTCCCGGCGTTTTAATGGATTGAAAAATCTGATCACCCTCTTTTATTATGGTCGTTCTTAAAATATCATGGCGGTTGATTAATTGTGCAAAAGCCTGATAAATTTCGTTGGTGGTCACCTCTTTTTTAAGGGTTAAACTCAAAGGGATATTGTGATAAACAGGTCCTCCTTCATACAGATAATCTCTCTCAAAATGATCGATAAACCACATCCTTTGCTGGTGATAAGAAACAGGTAATTTCATATGTTTTGGTGTTAGGTAATTAATAGTAAATAAGGTTCGTACAAAACAGCGCTTAGAATCTCAGGATACTTTCGCTTTCTGAATCTACCTCAGCTTCTGATTCAAATAAAGCGTCGAATTCTTTAAAATCTAAGGTGTCACTCAATCCAAAATCTGAAGGAGTCACTTCGCTCACTTTTTTATTGATACAGTGTTTGATCAGCTGCGTTAAATTTTCGACATAAGTACGAGCCAAATTCTGAACGGTCTCTGAACGATATTGTTCTTCCGAATAGTCCCAGGAAATTCTAAGTTCGTTGGCAACAATAATTGCTTTGATGATAAATTTCTCTTCTAATATGGAAGTTGGGCTAATATGGTCTCCCGAAAATTCTGAGGCTCCTGAAAAAATGGCGCTTTGATTCAGCACATTATCGATCTGTCCCAAATAATTGAACACTACATCCCATCCGCAATCTTTTAACGAACTGCGTATTTCATCAGAAGAGTGCAAGTAACGCAGACATCCATACCCCATTCCTTTGGTCGGAATTTTGCGCAACGCTTCTTTTACCGATTTTACCGTATCGCCTTCGGTTTTTGCATCGCCTTTAGACAGGATCACAGGATATTTATTGGTAAACCATCCTATAGTACCGCTTACATCTATGTCTTTCAGTACATTTTCTCTTCCGTGACCTTCAAAACCTAATGCCAATCGTTTTGTTCCGAAAACATCTTCAAAAGTCATTTGAAGTGCGCTTAACATCAAATCATTGATTTCAGTATTGTAGGCTGTATTGGCCTCTTTTAATAGCTGTTTGGTGTATTCCTCGCTCAAGACTCCTACCTGAGTTTTCTTGGTTTGTCGGGTTGGTTTGTTGGCCGAAAAATCAGTTGGAAGCGGGTTATAATCGGTATTAATTTGCTGCCAGTACTCTAACTGAGATTCTATTTCTTCGGTTTCTGCAAAGTTTTTCAGCTTGTTGATCCAATCTCTGAAAGAGTTGTTTTTATTGGCTAAGTACAAGGCTTCATCCAGTGTTTCTTCTGCTAAAAGAGTTTCGAGATCATCAATGATAAATCGCCACGAAACTCCGTCTACTGCCAGGTGATGAGAGACCATAAAAAGTCGGTTGTACTGCTCAGCATCCGGTGTTTCAATCAGAACAAAACGTGCTAAATCTCCTTTTTCGATATCCAGTGATTCCTGGTATTTTACACAAACGGCTGTAACAGCTTCGGCTATGTTCGTTCCTGCTTCGATCGTTTCGGTACGATACAAATTGGCAGGTTGTCCATAAAACTGTTTCCATTCGGTCTGCCCGTCCGTGCTCTCTTTTTGATAGCTGCATCTCAGCGAGTCGTGACGTTTGGTAATTAAGGCTACTGTTTCTTCTAATTTTTCTTTGACAATCTTTTTATCGATACTTAATAAAACGCCCTGATTAAAATGTGAAAACACGTCTTCGTTTCTTTCAAAAAACCATTGCTGAATTGGAGATAAAGGCACCTCTCCTTCTAAGATTCCCTGTTCGGCCGTGCTTAGCTCTTTACTATTTTGTTCAGCAGCAACCGCCAGCTCAGCTATCGTTTGATAGTCGAACAAATCTTGTACCTGAATTTGATATCCTTTTTTCTTCGCTCTGCTCACTACCTGAATGACAATGATAGAATCGCCTCCCAATTCAAAGAAGTTATCCGTTACCCCTACTTCTTCTACATTAAGCAGATTTTGCCAGATGGTAACCAAATCCTCTTCTACTTTTGTAGTTGGTGCAACATAGTCGCGTCCTGCTGTAATGGTAGGGTCCGGTAATGCTTTTCGGTCGATCTTTCCGTTTGAAGTTAACGGCATCTGATCTAAGGCTACAAATACCTGAGGAACCATATAATCCGGAACTATTCCTAAAAGATAAGATTTCAAATCAGTCTCTGAATAACCTTCTTCGGCCACCAGATAACTCACCAAACGTTTAACGCCTGTGCTGTCTTCTTTAAATAAAACCTCGCTTTGTATAATTCCGGAATACCCCTGAATCACTCGGCTGATTTCTTTTAATTCGACACGATAGCCACGAATTTTAACCTGATCGTCTACACGTCCTAAAAATTCAATTTCTCCCAAAGCATTTCTGCGTACCAAATCTCCGGTTCGGTATAAAACCGCACTCTTAGCTCCCGCAAATGGATTGGCGATGAATTTCTCCTGGGTTAAATCTTCACGATTCAAATATCCTTTTGAGATTCCTGCTCCTCCTAATAGTAGTTCTCCAGAAACACCAATTGGGCATAACGACATGTCGCTGCTTACAATATAAGCCTCACTGTTGGAGAATAATTTTCCAACCGGGATGGTCACATAATCAAAATCAGGATCTACTTTGTGCAATAATTTTCCAATGGTACTTTCGGTTGGACCGTAATGGTTCACGATGGTTACGTTTGGATCTTGTGCTGCGATTTCTTTTACATGTGATACCGGCAATACGTCTCCTCCAAATATGATGGTGCGTGCTGGCAATAACAAATCGGTATCGATACGTAAGGCTTGCCAGTGGCTTGGTACTATTTTGATACAATCAATTGTGTTGGCATTAAAATACGCTTGTAATTTTACCCCATCCATTAAAGATTCTTTGTTGAACAAATGCAGACAGCCTCCGCTTAGTAAAGAACCATACAATACGGTATTTCCTAAATCGGCAGAAAGCGAAGACATTAATCCAAAGCTTTTGTTGGTGCTAATTGAAATTTTAGCCTCTAATCCTTCGTAATAATCTACCAGATTCTTGTGACTTACCTGAACGCCTTTTGGCTGACCTGTTGTTCCTGAAGTGTACACGACATAAGCGGTAGTTTCTTCGGTAGCTAATGTTGAAAAAGTAACCTCCTGTGGCAGTGCTGCTACATCGGCATACTGAATATCAAGTGAAAATACCGGAACCGAAAAGTCGATTACATCAAACAAACTGCTTGATTCGATCAACAACGCTTTTATATTGGCTTCCTGTACCATGTACAACTGACGCTCTTTTGGTAAAGCAGCATCGATTGGCACATAACCTGCTCCTGATTTTAGGATCGACAAGATTCCCAATAAAGACCAGTTCGAAGTATCCATCATGATCCCCATCAGATCATTCTGCTGTAACTCATACGTCTGTTGGTAATGATACGCCAATTTGGTAGCTGCTTCGTCCAGCTCTTTGTACGTCATGCGACTATCGTTGTACACAAAAGCAACTGCATCTGGAGTTTTAGCAACCTGCGCCTCAAAAAGCGACAATACAGTTCCTTCTCCTGATAAAGTATAGTCAGCAGTATTGTAACCTACTGTTAATGCCTGCTCTTCTTCCGGGCTAAGCATTGCCAGATTTCCTATGGATGTACCTCCATCTGCCAAAATAGTAGTCAGCAGGTTTTCGTAATGTGATAGTAATCCTGCTACTGTAGCCGAACTGAAAAGATCGGTGCAATAGTTGAAGGAGAACGAAATTCCTTCCGGGCTATCTTCAGCAAAAATGGTCAGATCAAATTTTGAAATGTTGTATTCCATTCCCATTGGTTCAATGGTAATGTCGCTGAATTCAGACACCTTAGCCTCCGGATTGTTGTTTAAAACAAACAAGACCTGGAATAAAGAATTCCTGCTTTTATCTCTCGCTTTCTCTACGCGATCTACTACTTTTTCAAACGGAACGGCGATATGACTGTACGCTTCTAAAGTGGTTTGTTTTACCGATTTCAATACCTCATTAAACGATGGATTACCGGATAAATCACTGCGAAGCGCCAAAGTATTCACAAAGAATCCGATCATAGATTCTAATTCCTGTTGTGGACGATTGGCAACGGTAGTTCCGATACAAATATCTGACTGTCCGCTGTGACGGTATAACAATACTTTATAAACACTCAGCAATAACATGAATAAGGTTACGCCCTCTTCCTTTGCATAGGCACGTAAAGCCTCGCTGCGTTCGCTGTCTAATTTAAAATTGATATAATCTCCTGAACCGCTTTGAACCGCTGGTCTTGGATAATCTGTAGGAAGTGCCGAAGGAGCAACTCCCGTCAGTTTAGAATCCCAATACGCTAATTTCTCTGCTAAATAATCTCCTGAAATCTCTGAACGCTGCCAAACCGAATAATCGGCATATTGAAAATCAAGAACCGGTAAATCGGCTTCTTTTCCTTCTTTATAGGACGCATACAAGGTTTTAAACTCATTTACGATCAGTGACGTCGACCAGCCATCGGTTGCAATATGATGACGAACCAGCAATAAAATATGCTCATTATCTGATTGTTTGATGACAGTTGCACGTAGCATATAGTCTTTAGACAGATCGAAAGGACGGTTTACTTCTTCTTTGATAAATGCAGCCTGATCTGCCACAGCAGTGAAAATAGTAAGATCCCAGGCATCTGAAGATTGTACTTTTTGATAGGCAATACCTTCTTTTTCTACAAAAATGGTACGCAGCGCCTCATGACGTTCTACAATAGTATTTAACGCTCGTGAAAGAAATTCTATATTCAAATCTCCTTTCAGGTTTAATAATACCGGTACATGATAATGCTCACTTCCTTTTAACCTGTCGATAAACCACAAACGCTCCTGCGCATAAGACAATGGAATGTCTGCCGGTAAATCTTGTTTGGTTACCAAAGGCAATACAGCCGTGTTGTCCTGACTTTCTATAAAAGCTGCTAAAGCTGCAATATTAGTATGATCGAAAATATCGGTGATATTGATGGCAACATTCAATGTCGTTTTGATCGCTGATAGCAAACGAACGGCCAGTAAAGAATGTCCTCCTAATTCGAAGAAATCATCGGTAACTCCTACTTGTTCTACATTTAGTAAATCCTGCCAGATGGTCACCAGGTCTTTTTCTACTTCAGTTTCGGCGGCAACATACACACGGTCCTGCGTCACTGTAGGGTCCGGTAATGCTTTTCTGTCGATCTTTCCGTTTGAAGTTAACGGCATCTGATCTAAGACCACAAATACCTGAGGAACCATATAATCAGGAACTATTCCTGAAAGATAAGATTTCAAATCAGTCTCTGAATAACCTTCTTCGGCCACCAAATAACTCACCAAACGTTTAACGCCTGTGCTGTCTTCTTTAAACAAAACCTCGCTTTGTACAATTCCGGAATATCCCTGAATCACTCGGCTGATTTCTTTTAATTCGACACGATAGCCGCGAATTTTAACCTGATCATCTACACGTCCTAAAAATTCAATTTCTCCCAAAACATTTCTGCGTACCAAATCTCCGGTTCGGTATAAAACCGTACTCTTAGCTCCCGCAAATGGGTTGGCGATGAATTTCTCCTGGGTTAAATCTTCGCGATTCAAATATCCTTTTGAGATTCCTGCTCCTCCTAATAGTAATTCTCCCGAAACTCCAATTGGGCATAACGACATGTCGCTGCTTACAATATAAGCCTCACTGTTGGAGAATAATTTTCCAACCGGGATGGTCACATAATCAAAATCAGGATCTACTTTGTGCAGTAATTTTCCAATGGTACTTTCGGTTGGACCGTAATGGTTCACGATGGTTACGTTTGGATCTTGTGCTGCGATTTCTTTTACATGTGATACCGGCAATACGTCTCCTCCAAATATGATGGTACGCGCTGGCAATAACAAATCGGTATCCAGACGTAAGGCTTGCCAGTGGCTTGGTACTATTTTGATACAATCAATTGTGTGGGTATTAAAATACGCTTGTAATTTCACCCCGTCCATTAAAGTTTCTTTGTTGAACAAATGCAAACAGCCTCCGCTTAATAAAGAACCATACAATACGGTATTTCCTAAATCGGCAGAAAGAGAAGACATCAATCCAAAGCTTTTGTTGGTGCTGATTGAAATTTTAGCCTCTAATCCTTCGTAATAATCTACCAGGTTCTTATGACTTACCTGAACACCTTTTGGCTGACCTGTTGTTCCCGAAGTATACACGACATAAGCGGTAGTTTCTTCGGTTGCTAATGTTGAAAAAGTAACCTCCTGTGGCAATGCTGCTACATCGCCATACTGAATATCAAGTGAAAATACCGGAACCGAAAAGTCGATTACATCAAACAAACTGCTTGATTCGATCAACAACGCTTTTATATTGGCTTCCTGTACCATGTACAACTGACGCTCTTTTGGTAAAGTAGGATCAATTGGAACATAACCTGCTCCTGATTTTAGAATCGATAAGATTCCTAATAAAGACCAGTTCGAAGTATCCATCATAATACCCATCAGGTCATTTTGCTGTAACTCATACGTTTGTTGGTAATGGTACGCCAATTTGGTAGCTGCTTCGTCCAGTTCTTTGTACGTCATACGGTTATCGTTGTACACAAAAGCAACTGCATCTGGAGTTTTAGCAACCTGCGCCTCAAAAAGCGACAATACGGTTCCTTCTCCTGATAAGGTATAATCAGCGGTATTGTAACCTACTGTCAATGCTTGCTCTTCTTCAGGGCTAAGCATCGCCAGATTTCCTATAGATAAAGTATCGTTTACTAAAATAGTACCCAATAAGTTCTCGTAATGTGATCTCAATCCTGCTATTGTAGCGGCACTGAAAAGATCGGTGCAATAGTTGAAAGAGAACGAAATTCCTTCAGCGCTGTCTTCAGCAAAAATGGTTAAATCATACTTAGCTACATTATAATTCATAGCCATTGCTTCGATGGTAATATCGCTAAATTCAGACACTTTAGACTCCGGGTTGTTGTTTAAAACAAACAAGACCTGGAATAAAGAACTTCTGCTTTTGTCTCTGGTTTTCTCTACGCGATCTACTACTTTTTCAAACGGAACGGCAATATGATTGTAAGCTTCTAAAGTGGTTTGTTTTACCGATTTAAGCACCTCATTGAAGGATGGATTACCGGACAAATCACTGCGAAGCGCCAAAGCATTCACAAAGAATCCAATCATAGACTCTAATTCCTGTTGCGGACGATTGGCAACGGTAGTTCCGATACAAATATCAGACTGTCCGCTGTGACGGTATAACAATACTTTATAAACACTTGACAATAACATGAATAAAGTTACGCCCTGTTCTTTTGCATAAGTTATTAAAGCCTCGCTGCGATCACTGTCTAACTTAAAACTGATATGATCTCCACGATTGCTTTGAACCGCTGGTCTTGCATAATCAACAGGAAGTGCAGACGGGGCTACTCCGCTTAATTTGGACTCCCAATATCCTAGTTTCTCTTCTAAAACAGCACCAGATAATTCTGAACGCTGCCAAACCGAATAATCGGCATATTGAAAATCAAGAACCGGTAAATCGGCTTCTCTTCCTGATGCATAAGAAGCATATAATTCTTTAAATTCTTTAACAATGATCGATTCCGACCAGCCATCTGTTGCAATGTGATGGCGTACAATCACTAAAATATGTTCGGCCTCCGCTACTTTAATAACAGTCGCACGCAGCATATAATCTTTTGCTAAATCAAACGGTTTGTTTATCTCATCGGCTATAAGATCCTGATAATCGGCATCCGCAGCAATCACATTCAGTTCCCAGCTATCAGCCGGTTGTACCACCTGATAAGCTACACCTTCATTTTCTACAAATACGGTGCGTAAGGTTTCATGACGTTCTACAATTGTTTTTAAAGCCTGAGCAAGGTAGGCTGTATTTAGTACTCCTTTTAAGTTTAATAAAACCGGCATGTGATAATGCTCACTTCCTTTTAACTTATCGACAAACCACAAACGCTCCTGCGCATAAGATAATGGAATCGCTTCCGGTAAATCTTGTTTGGTTACCAAAGGAAGTACTGCACTAGTATCCTGCTTTTCAATAAAATAAGCCAAATCAGAAATCGTTGGATTACTAAATACGTTTGTAATCGTAAGCGCAACGTTCATTGTATTTTTTATAGCCGATATTAATCGCACTGCCAATAAGGAATGTCCTCCCAGTTCGAAGAAGTTATCCGTGATTCCAACCTGCTCTGCTTTGAGTAAATCCTGCCAGATGACAGCCAATTCCTCTTCTGTTTTTGTGGTTGGGGCTACATATTCGTATTCTCTGCTAAATACCGGATCCGGTAATGCTTTTCTGTTTACTTTACCATTTGAGGTTAATGGAATGGCATCCAACTCTACCATAATTCCCGGAATCATATAACCTGGAATATGCTCTTTTAAATAGGCAATAACATCTTCTTTTGTTTTACCTGCTGTAAGAACGATATATGCTATCAGTTCATTTACGCCGTAAGCGTCTTCTCTCGCAATAACAACTCCCTGACGTATAGCCGGACAGCTGTTTATCACGGTATCCAATTCTCCCAGTTCAATTCGGTAACCTCTAACTTTTACCTGGCTGTCTTCTCTTCCAAGGTATTCTATAGTTCCATCCTGAAGCCATTTTGCATTGTCACCGGTTCTGTACAATTTACCTTCTCCAAAAGGGTTGTTTACAAATCGGAACGCATTAAGTTCCGGAAGGTTGATATACCCTCTGGCTACCTGAACACCTCCTATATAAAGTTCTCCTGTAACACCTTTGGGTTGTATGTTCATTTCACTATCCAGAATATAAATCTGAGTGTTGGCCACTGGTTTACCTATCGTAATACGTTTTAAGTCAGTCGAATTAAAAGGAATAATACAGCTTGTTACATCTATCGAAGCCTCTGTTGGTCCGTATAAATTGGTCAAAGTAACATTTGGTAATGCTTTTTGAAATTCTTCTGCCTGGCTTATTTTTAGAGCTTCTCCACTACACACTACATTTTTCAGACTGCTGCATTTCGTAACATCGATATCCAGTAAAAAGGCACTTAACATAGAAGGCACAAAGTGAATCATGGTTACCTGATGAGTGGCAATCAGTTCTCTTAAATAATCACTGTCCTTATGTCCTTCCGGTTTTGGAATGACTAGTTTACAACCGGATAACAGCGGAAGAAAAAACTCCCAAACCGATACGTCAAAACAAAAAGTAGTTTTTTGTATCAATACATCGTTAGCCGTTACATTATAATATTCCTTTGCCCATAATAAACGATTCACTAAACCGCGTTGCTCATTCACTACTCCTTTAGGGTTTCCTGTAGATCCCGAAGTATAAATTACATAAGCTGCATTGGAAACCGGTATTGCTACATTAGGATTCGCTACTGACTGATTTGCAAATATGGTATCGTGCTCGTCCAGGTTTAGTATGGCAATATCTTCCAGAAAATTAACTTTACTGCTGCTTCCGGCATTTACCAATATCGCCTCTGCCGCTGTGTCTTTTAGGATAAATTCAATTCGCTCTGCCGGATAATGAGGATCAATAGGGGCATAAGCTCCTCCCGATTTCATAATTCCCAGCATCCCGATAACCATTTCAAAAGAACGTTCCATACACAGTCCAACGATAGACTCTGTTGTAACTCCTATACTGCGTAAGTAATGAGCCACCTGATTGGCTTTTGCATTTAAGGCTGCATAGGTCATTGTTGCTCCTTCATAGGCCAAAGCAATTCCTTCCGGATTAGCGGCAACCTGTGTTTCAATTAAGTCAACAATGGTAATATCTGTAGGGTAATTGTTTTTTGTAGCATTAAAGTCTACCAGTAATTCATTTTCTTCTTCTTTACTGATGTAGATTAACTGACCAATTGGAGTTTCCGGTTGAAATAATACTTCTTCTAAGATTTGTTGGTAATGTCTTATTAAGCCTTCAATCATTTGATATTCGTACACTTCTGTATTGTAAGCAATATCTAAAATTAACTGTCCTCCCGCTTCTCTGAAATTAAGCTCTATATCAAATTTTGAAACGGTTTCTCCTAAATCAACAATGGTATTGGTTTTTGATGCGGGTATTTCGATCGTTTCCTCATTTGCTGTATTCTGAAGCACTAATAAAACATCAAATACACTGCTTCTTCCTGCATCTCTCTTGATGTTCAGGTTTTCTACCAAACTGTCAAAAGGATACATTTGATGATTGAACGCCTCCAGGGTCTGCTCTTTAATTCTTTTATAAATGGAAGCAAAATTCTCCTGAGCGTTTATAGTATTACGCAAAGCGATTGTATTGACATAAAAACCAATCTGATTGGCCAAATCGGCATGATCACGGCCTGCTACCGGACTTCCGATGATAATATCTGAATCTGATGTATATTTATGAAAAAGAATGTTGATCGTGGTCAATAAACTGATAAAAGTACTGCTGTTGTTCTCTTTTGTAAAACGCTGAAGCATGGCAGTAGTCTCCTTAGAAATGTAAGCTCTTAAGCTACGTCCTTTGTGCGTTTTTACCGAAGGGCGGCGTTTTTCTGAAGGAAGATCTAAAACAGGCAGTTCTCCTGCAAGACTTTCCATCCAATACGTTTTGTCTGTAGTTGAACCGGCTGTATTTATTTGTAAAGCCTGCCAGTTTGCATAATCTTTATATTGTATGGCCAAAGGTGCAAGATCTGGAGTAATTCCCTGTACAAAAGACTCATAAAAGGTAAATACATCTTTTGACAGTACATTCATAGACCATCCGTCACCTATAATATGATGCATGTTGTAATAGAAAACATACGCATCCTCTTCCGTCTGTAATAAACTTAGACGAAACAGCGGTCCGTTTTCTAAATCAAAAGGGACAAATGAATCTTTTTTAATATAGTTGGATACACTGGCTTCTTTATCGGTAACAGTTCTGAAATCAACATAAGACAGCTTAAAATCTACCGCTGCTGTTGGCTTTACATATTGACGTACTTCACCGTTTTCATCCATTTTAAAAGTAGTGCGCAGGATTTCATGACGGTCTATAGTAGCTGTTATTGCTTTTTGAAAACACTCAATGTCATAACTGCCTTTTAAAGGGGTATGCATAGGCATGTTGTATACCTCAGATCCTCCTTCAAACTGACTTAATGTCCAAAGACGACGTTGTCCCGCAGATACCTCATAACTTTCAGCTTCAGCAACAGTCGCAATTGACTCAAAATTAAATTTGGTATTGTTTTTAGTGCTTTTAAGTAAAGTAATTAATCGCTCTTTGTTGGTCGAAATATCGATTTTATCTTCTGCTGTAAGAGCTGCTGTGTTTCCTGTTACTCTTAAATTTTCTTCTGAATCATCAAGGAAAATTTGTACTTCTTTATTCGATAAACTGGTAATTATTGATTTGATATCTTTCATCTTAAAATGTTTTCTTAAATACTGGAATTATGAATTAATAGCTTAAATAATTAAAATGGTCTATGTACAACGCCAAACACATTGTTCTAAAAGACAATGTGCTGTGCTGATTTGTTTTGATTTTGTAAGGAATGATTGAAATAAAGGATCTTTAATACAGTAGGACAAGTACAAAAGTCGCTTTGATGATTAGCTGCTCCCGGAACACAGGCGGCAATAATCTATTTAAAAGGAATTCTAAAAATTACGCTTTAGCAAAAACGTTTTCTGTTGCATTGGATAGATACGACAAAGGAATGATGGCTGAGATGTTTTGACGTAAAGAGCTTAGTCTGACACTGATTCGGTGCTGATTGTCGACTCTGAAAACTTCGCATTCCAAACCAGAAAGGTCACCATGCTCAATTTTAAGTTTATCGCCTATTTTAGGCAGTACCGGTTCGATCTGAACATCTGTGATGTCCTCCACCTGGGTAAAAAGCTTGATGTAATCAATTTCTTCTTCAGAAACTTTTCCGTATTCTTTGCCAAATGACAAGTACGAACAACCGCTTTCTACATTTAAGGCATCATGAAAGTCTTTATTGGATTTGATGTTTACAAAGACATAACTTGGAAATAATGGAATCTGAATTTTCTTGGTTCTGTCACTCCATTTTCTGATGCTGGTGGCCATCGGTAAAAAAGCTTCTAGTTTTTTTTCTATTAACTCTTTGTAGACTTTACTCTCATGTCTGTACCTTACGTAAAGAACATGCCATCCTTGTTTTTGATCCATACTATTTGTTTTTTTTCGTCACCGGACATAGCTGCGCTATTACCAGTCACATGGTTATTTTTTTTAGAGATCTGTTTTTTGGTTTAATAGCTTTACCTTTTTTACTTTGAAGTAATTTTGGTAATAATGTTTTTGTTGCAACTCTCAGGACAATTGTTATTGTGTTTGGAGCGCTTTGTAAAAATCGGTTTGTTGAGGATTCAACTACTTATTTTTACTGAAGTAAATTTACAATAGCGGTTTTCAAATTCTACTACACCAAAGTGTAGTTCAGCTTGTTAGCGTTAAATACTACCTTATTGGGTAGTTTGTAGTTTACAGACGAAAGCTGAAAATCTTCCGGTGTAACCAAATGTTTGTTTTCATTGTAGAAATTAATCAGTCCATTATAAGACATGGATACCGGAATAGTTTCTGATCCCAGGTATTCGATTGATTTTCCAACTATTTTGGCTTTGATTCCCATTAGGGTTAATACGCGAAGCAGTTTAGCGTCGATTTCGGCAAAAGCCATGTTGTCTTTGTGTTTGCAAACCGGTGCAATGGCACAAACCAATAGTTTTTTTAACAGATTAACGTCACGAACGCCTTTTTTGATGGCAAAACGTCCAATGTGCCAGATTTCATTGATGGCATCTCCTTCTGCGCAGATGAAAGGATTGATACCAAACATTTTCTGAATTGGAAGTGGTGTGATGAAATCCCATTTCAAAACTCTGATGGTTCCTGTAAAGTCACCTTGTTCGTTTTTGAAAGCGAATATTTTTGAGTTTTCTAAGTAGCCCATTTCTTCTTTGTAAACCGCATCGATATCATTTTGATAATGACCCGGAAGAATTTCATTGGAATGGTGATTGAAGTTTTCTGTGACTACAAATTTTGACATAAGTAAGATGTCATTTTGACTAATTGCTGGGTGGTTGTTTTTGGCGAGTTTCATAGTGTTTGTTTTCTCCAAAACTATCACCACAATTTACGCTTCATATTACACAAAATACTAGTTTCCAGTATTTTACTTAAAAACTACCCTTAAGTGTAGTTTTTAAATAGGCGTCATGATGTGAAAAAAAAGCGTCAAAAAAAAGATCTTCCTTCCTTTCCAGATTAAAATTTTATCAGTTAAATATTAAAATTTTTAACATTATATACTCAATTTTCCTATATTCACATCCTGTTAAAAAAATATTAAAATATGGTAATTGAAAACGACTTTTTTTCCTCAAACAACACCGTTCACAAGATCTCCGAGGATGAAAAAGGCAGACTTGGAAATTATTTAGAATTGGTCCGGGCGTTTGCCAGAACTACTTACAGCAGTATTTATATTATTGATTACGAAAAGAAAGGTTTTGAGTACGTGTCCGAAAATCCATTGTTCTTATGCGATCACACTCCGGCAGAAGTTCAGGAATTGGGTTACGCCTTTTACTTTAAGTACGTGGTAAAAGAGGATTTGGATTTATTACTAAAAATCAACACTATAGGGTTTGATTTTTATCAGAATATCCCCGTAGAGGAGCGTTTGAATCATACGATCTCGTATGACTTTCGTTTGAAGAATCCCAATGGAAAGACTTTTTTGGTGAATCAGAAGCTGACTCCTGTTTTTTTAACCAATGACGGAAAAATTTGGAAGTCGATTTGTATTATCTCTCTTTCTTCTGAATTGCAGTCCGGAAATATTAAGATTTACAAAAAAGGAGAGAATAAGATCTACAGTTACGACCTGGAGGGAGATTTTTGGAAGGTGATGAAAAAAATAGAACTTACCAGTCGGGAGAAGGAGGTTTTGCAGTATTCTATCAGGGGGTTTACGATTGCCAATATGGCCGAGAGTATGTTTGTATCAGCAGATACGATTAAGTTCCACAAGAGGAAGTTGTTTACCAAACTTGGGGTTGGGAATATTGCCGAGGCAATTGCCTATGCCACCAGTAACAAACTGATTTAAAAGACATAGGCTTTTATTTCTAGGGGATAAGTGTTTTTCAGGCAGATTTTTTCTGTTGAGGCCTTACTATGGCTATGGTTTTAACACATAGAAACATAGATTTTATAACTGAAAAAAGGCGTTTCACTTTTAATAAAACACAGAGTACTAGACAAGAGAAATACGTTTCTCTTGTGCATAGTTTTTGCACTTTACATTTCACATCTTACATCCCACATTTTACATCCTGAAACCGATGTTTTTCTGCGATTATTTTTTTCTCGCAGATTGCTTCGCCTGTTCGCTATCGCTCGGGTTGGCTGATCTAGCAGATTTTTTTTTAATCCTTTTAATCTGTGGCTATATTTTAAACACATAGAAACATAGATCTTCCAGCTGAAATTAAGCATTTCATTTGTAATAAAACACAGAGCGTTATCTAAGAGCAATGTGTTTCTTTTAGACATTCTTTTAACATCTAACATATCACATCTCACACTTATGTTTCTCCCGCAGATTGTGCAGATTTTTTCTGTTGAGTCTTTCTGTGGCTATGGCTTAAACACATAGAAACATAGATTCTCCGGATAAAATTAAGACGTTTTACATTTCACATCTAACACTCCATAAAATCTATGTCTCTACACGGTAAATTATCATTGTCAAAAGCCCAAAAAGGGATTCTATAAATCCTCATCTATAATGGCGGACAAATAAAATTCAGGGAACTTTTTATACTTTTTACCAGTTGCGATATTAAAAAGCAAATGGGTGCATAAGGCTGCTACCGACCAGGATGCAATAGCCATTTGCGGTGGTGATTGACATCCCTTTTCAATTTTGTATTTTTCAATTATACTGTCCATCCATTTTTGTGGATTTCCCCAGAATCGCAAATAACTTGAAGCGTATTCCATCATCGTTGCTTCATTGAATTCTTCATCTCCGTTGGCCAATGCGTTTAAAAGAAGACCATCCCTGGCAATAACTGTTACCAGACTCCCCCATCCTATATTGTACGGATGCAGTACCGGAATGTCTAACTTTTGACAGGCCGTATCGAATATCAAGGGCACCGGAGAAGAAAAATCCAGTGTGTTAATTGCCGCTCTATGGCCTTTAATATGATCCCCTATATTTTCGACAGTCAGGAAAAAATCGATACAATTGATTTCTGCATTTTTATTAATCGATCTCAATCGCTTTGCCAGAGCATCTACTTTGTTCGAATCGATATCATCTTCAGTGTAATTTTGTCTGCTCAAATTAGAACTTTCTACCCGATCACCATCAACAATAGTGATTTTTTCAAAACCAAAACGAAGCGCACATTCGGCAATTACACTTCCAAGACCACTTCCTGCAAGCAGAATTGGGAAATTTTTTATAACCTCTTGTTCTTCATCCGTCAGATAAAGCTTATTTTTTGAATAACGGTCATCCATAACATCTATTTTTTTATTCAAAATTAAACATAAACAAGCGGTACCCTTTTAACCTAAAAGGTAGTTTTTACAGGCTCAGCCCCCATAATTGCTAATTTCATGACCCTTAAAAGACTTAATAACTGTAAATCAATCAACTACATAAAAAATAAAAGACATAGGCATAAAAAAAACCTCTATAAAACAAAAAAACAGCTACAAGAAGGCTCTCGTAGCTGTTTGTTCTAATGGTTTTTATGGGATACTCCCCTTCCTTTTACGGGAATAGAGTGGTAATTTTAAAAAACGAGTTCTTCTCCAATAACAGAAGATTTAAACTGCTGATTGTTTAAGAGCTGTATGGACTCAATATATTGCGCCAGATTTGTAATTGTGGGCTCTTTATACAATTCTTTAAGTTCAATTTTAATATTGAATTCTTTCTGAATTTTAGAGATTACCTGGGTTGCTTTTAAGCTGTGTCCTCCAAGGGCAAAGAAAATATCTCCTACTCCTATTTTATTTTTCTGCAAAACTTCCTCCCATATGACAACTAACTTTTCTTCGGTTTCATTGGAAGGTGCGATGTACTCCTGCTGAATTACATCAGCCTCGTTTACCGGCGGTAGTGCTTTTTTGTCGATCTTACCGTTTGGTGTAAGAGGGAATTTGTCTAAAAACACATAATAACTCGGTAACATATAGTCGGGTAATTCGCGGCCCAGTGACAGGCGAAGCTGTTGTTTGTCTACGACTGTTGCGCTCACGAGGTAACTTACAATGACTGGATCGCCCTGAACGGTTGCGGTTACCACTACACACTGATCGATGTCTTGCTGTGACTGGAGTACCTGTTCAATTTCTCCAAGTTCTACTCTGTGGCCCCTGATTTTAACCTGACTGTCTTTTCGGCCTATGTAGGCGATAGTACCGTCTGGTAACCATTTGCCCAAATCTCCTGTTTTGTAGAGCTTTGTACTCTCGTTAAAAGGGTTGGTGATAAATTTTTCTGCCGTTAGTTCGGGTTGGTACAAATATCCTCTGGACAAGCCATCGCCCGAGATACAGATTTCTCCAATAACGCCTACGGGCTGCAAGGCCAGGGCTTCTGAAAGCACATAAAACTGCGTATTGTCTAAAGCTTTTCCAATAGGCACTGAATTTTCGTAAGTACCCTCTACTCTGTAATAACTGCTGTAAGTAGTATCTTCTGAAGGACCGTACAGGTTTCTGATCGCAATTCCCGAGTTGGTAAAATGATTGGCAATACTCACCGGAAAAGCCTCCCCGGCAAGGTTGATCCCAACAGCATTCTCAAAGGTGGTTCCTTTTTCAATCAGGGTATGGATTACGGAAGGAACGGTATTGATTAATACGTTTTTATCGCTCTGGATATAGTCTCCTATTGATAATCCGTTGGCCAATAAGCGAATTTGTTTTCCGATGCTCCAAGGGTAGAAAAATTCATAAACAGACAAATCAAAACAATGTGAGGTTACAGCATACAGCATGTCAAAATTAGTATCGCTAAATTCTCTTTGCGACCAGCATAACATCGCTACAGCATTCTGATGGGTGATCATAACACCTTTTGGCTTGCCGGTAGATCCGGAAGTGTAGATGATGTAAGCCAGATGATCTGCCCCAAAAGATACCTTTGGAAGCGCTTTTGAAATCGGTGCTGCTTGTTTGAAAGCTGTTATAAAGTTATCGTCTATGGTGACTTTACATTTACTGTCCTGTTCAATGTATGCAATTCGCTGCGCTGGATAGTTTGGATCAATTGGAACATAGGCGCATCCTGATTTTAAAACAGCCAGCAAAGCTATTGGAAGCCACTCGCTGCGGTCTAGTTTTACACCTACTAAGTCTTCTACAGCTAAGCTGTAATTACTTAACAAATAGTGCGAAAGCTCGTTAGAGATTTCATCGAGTTCTTTGTACGTAAAGCTCTTTGCATCGGTCACCAAAGCAATCTGCTCCGGAGTTTCCCAGGCCTGAGACACAAATAAGTCGACCATAGTGTGATCCTTAGAATACGCTATTGCGGTGTCGTTAAAATCCTCCAGCAATTGGGTGGTCTCGACTTTGCTCAGGTAGTTGAGTGTGGCTACTTTTTGTTCCGGATTTTGGATGGCCTCTGTTAAAAAAGTATCCAAATGGTCGGCTAAGCGTTCTACAAATTCTGCTTCATAAATATCAGTATTGTATTCGATGTACAAACTTAGTTCGCCCTGATACTCTGCAAAAGCAAAGGTTAAATCGAATTTACTAAATGACTTTTTCAGGTTTTTATAAGAGGTTATTTCAACACCATTTATGGCCAGATTTTCAGAGGCTAATAATTCCTGCTGGTTTTGAAAGACCACTAAAACATCAAATAAAACTGATCGACTCATGTCTCTTTGAAGATCAAGCTCTTCCACCAAACTATCAAAAGGATAGTCCTGATGGGAATAAGCTTTTAATAAGGTCTCTTTTTGTATGTTTACTAGTTCTTCAAAACTGGTTGTTTCTTCAAATGTGGTTCGGATCGCCAGGGTGTTTAAATACAATCCAGCCTGGTTCTCTAAATCACTGTGTTCTCTTCCGGCCACCGGAGTCCCAAGAATAATATCTCCGATATTCGCATATCTGGAAAGCAATCCGTTGATTCCGGCCATTAAGACCATAAAAAGCGATACCCCATTTTGCTGTGCATAGGCGTTAAGCGCAGTGGTCGTATTTTTTAAAAAAGGATGTTTTACCCCTGAACCATTATTGGTTTTAAGTTTAGGTCTTACTTTATCGGAAGGCAATTCCAAAACAGGCAAATCTCCTGAGAATGTCTCTAACCATGCAGCTTTGGATTTTTCCAACGTTGCCTGTCTCGATGGGCTGTTTTGCCATTCTGAATAATCTTTGTACTGAATAGGCAAATCCGGCAATACGATTTCATTTCCTATAACCAATTCATTATAAATCGTTATAAACTCTTTACTCAATATCCCCATCGACCAGCCATCGCCAATAATATGGTGCATGTTAAGCATCAGAATATGGCAATCTGTAGCTGACCTGACAATTTCTCCTATAAAAAGCGGTCCTTTTTCTAAATCAAAAGCATGTCTTTGAAGTGCATTAGCATGATTGCGCAAGACTTCATCCGAGGCATTAGTTAAATCTGTAAACTGTAAAGTCCCGCTGTATTGGGCTGCCGGAACGATATACTGCCCCAGATTCCCCTGTTCGTCTTCTTTAAAAATAGTACGCAAGCTCTCATGCCTTTCTACTAAAAAGGTAAAGGTCTCGGCTAATTTGTCGAAATCCAGGACTCCTTTAAATTCAAATGCAGTAAAGAGGTTATAAGCCGAATTACCGGTTTCAAACTGACTCAAAGTCCACAAACGATGCTGAGACGAAGTAAGCGCATAAAAATCTTTGACCGCAGCTTTAGGGATAGACTCTGAAGAGGATAATAATGTGATCAGTTCCTTTTTATACCTTTTAATATCTTCAATAATTTCGGGTGTTAAAGCCCCCTTAGGAGCATTAATCTTTAAGTTTCCATTATCGATTTTAAGTCTGATATTCAAGGATTGCAACGTATGTAGTAAATTTTTTATCACGATATAATTTTTTAAGTAAAGTAAAAAGCATTTCTGTTTTTCAGAATCATTCTGTTCTCATCTCATTAGTTAACACCAAAAAATACTATCGGTTGAACTGAGATAAGTTTATATCATAATCTCATCCAAATCATCAACCGACTCTCCGGCCAATTCATTCTGAAATACGATAAATTTCAGTTTTTCTGAAACTCCAATAACGTTCTGAGTTTCATACAAATCCTCAATCGAAAATCTCGTATCAAAAGCCTTGTTGATTCTGTTGATTAAAACGGTAGCTTTTAAACTGTTTCCTCCCAGTTCAAAGAAATTATCGGTGATTCCTATTTTCTCTAATTTTAAGATGTCCTGCCATATGGCTACCAGTTTCTCCTCTATTTCGTTGGTCGGAGCAACATATTCCTGTTGAATAACGTCGTCTGTGCTTACCGGAGGCAGCGCTTTTTTGTCGATTTTACCGTTTGGTGTAAGCGGAAATTGCTCTAAAAACACATAGTAACTTGGCAGCATGTATTCCGGCAATTCGCGTGAAAGTGACTGGCGAAGCTGTTGTTTGTTGACCGTTGTGGCGCTTACCAGATAACTTACAATAACAAGATCGCCCTGTACAGTTGCGGTTACCACAACACACTGATCGATGCCTTCCTGAGATTGTAGTACCTGCTCGATCTCACCCAATTCAATACGATGTCCTCTGATTTTAACCTGACTGTCTTTTCGGCCTATGTAGGCGATGGTACCATCAGGTAACCATTTGCCCAAATCTCCTGTTTTGTAGAGTTTTGTGCTCTCGTTAAAAGGGTTGGTAATAAATTTCTCTGCTGTGAGTTCAGGCTGGTACAAATATCCTCTGGATAAACCGTCACCCGAGATACAGATTTCTCCAATTACTCCCACAGGCTGTAATGCCAGGTCTTCTGAGAGGATGTAAAACTGCGTATTGTCTAAGGCTTTTCCAATAGGCACTGAATTTTCATAAGATCCTTCTACTCTATAATAACTGCTGTAGGTGGTGTCTTCTGAAGGACCGTACAAGTTTCTCACGGCTATGCCTGAGGCTGCAAAATGATTGGCAATGCTTACCGGAAATGCTTCTCCGGCAAGGTTAATTCCTGCTGCGTTCTCAAAAGTGGTTCCTTTTTCAATCAGGGTAAGGATTACAGAAGGAACGGTATTGATTAGTACGTTTTTATCGTTCTGGATATAGTCTCCTATTGATAATCCGTTTGGCAATAAACGAATTTGTTTTCCAATGCTTAACGGATAGAAAAATTCGTAAACCGACAGATCAAAACAATGTGAGGTTACGGCATAGAGGATGTCAAAATTAGTATCGCTAAATTCTCTTTGTGACCAACATAACATCGCTACAGCATTTTGATGGGTAATCATAACGCCTTTTGGTTTTCCTGTAGAACCTGAGGTGTAAATGATGTAGGCCAGATGCTGGGAACTGAAAGAGGTTTGCGGCAATGCTTTTGAGATGGATGCTGCTTGTCTGAAAGCTGCTATAAAGTTATTGTCTATGGTGACCTTACATTTACTGTCCTGTTCAATGTACTCAATACGCTGCGCTGGATAGTTTGGATCGATTGGAACATAGGCGCAACCTGATTTTAAAACAGCCAGTAAAGCAATTGGCAACCACTCGCTGCGGTCCAGTTTTACCCCTACTAAATCTTCTACAGCTAAGTTGTAATTACTTAACAAATAGTGCGAAAGCTCGTTGGAGATTTCATCGAGTTCTTTGTAGGTAAAACTTTTGGCATCTGTTACCAAAGCGATCTGTTCCGGACTTTTCTTTGCCTGAGACACAAATAAATCGACCATAGTCTGATTCTTAGGATACGCTGTTGTGGTATCGTTAAAATCCTCCAGCAATTGGGTGGTTTCGGCTTCGCTCAGGTAATTGAGTGTGGCTACTTTTTGCTCCGGATTTTGAATTGCTTCTGTTAAAAAGGTTTCTAAGTGTGAAGCCAAACGCGCTACAAATTCTGATTCATAAATATCGGTATTGTATTCGATGTCTAAGCTTAGTTCCCCCTGAAATTCTGCAAAAGCAAAGGTTAAATCAAATTTACTAAATGACTTTTTCAGATTTTTATAAGGTGTTATTTCAACCCCGCTTATTTTTAGGCTTTCAGATGCTAATAATTCCTGCTGATTTTGAAAAACCACCAAAACATCAAACAAAACGGATCGGCTTGTGTCTCTTTTAAGATCAAGTGCATCTACCAAACTGTCTAAAGGATAGTCCTGATGCGAATAGGCTTTTAATAAGGTTTCTTTTTGTATTTGAAGCAGGTCCTGAAAACTTACTGTTTTTTCAAATGTAGTTCGAATCGCCAGTGTGTTTAAATACAAACCAACCTGATTTTCCAGATCACTGTGTTCTCTTCCGGCTACGGGAGTACCTAAAATAAGGTCGCTGCTGTTGGTATACCTGGAAAGTAATCCATTGATTCCGGCCATTAAAACCATAAAAGGAGTTACTCCATTGTGCTGTGCATAAACATTAAGAGCAGTGTTATTCTCTTTTGAAAAAGAATGTTTTATCCCTGAACCGTTATACGTTTTAAGTTTAGGTCTTACTTTATTGGAAGGCAGTTCTAAAACCGGCAAATCTCCCGAGAATGTCTCTAACCATAAAGCTTTGGATTTTTCCAATACTGCCTGTCTGGACGGACTGTTTTGCCACTCTGAATAATCTTTGTACTGGATAGGCAAATCCGGTAATACGATCTCATTACCTAGAACCAATTCATTATAAATCGTTATAAATTCTTTACTCAATACGCCCATCGACCAGCCATCGCCAATAATATGGTGCATGTTAAGCATCAAAATATGACTATCTGCCGCCGACTTGACAATTTCTCCTATAAAAAGTGGTCCTTTTTCTAAGTCAAAAGCATGTTTTTGAAGTGTACTGGCATAATTGGTCAAGACCTCAACCGAGGCATTAGTTAAATCTTTAAACTGTAAAGTCCCGCTATATTGAGCTGCCGGAACAATATACTGTCCCAAATCACCCTGTTCGTCTTCTTTAAAAACGGTACGCAAGCTCTCATGTCTTTCCACTAAAATTTGAAAGGCTTTCGCCAATTTCTCAAATTCTAAAACTCCTTTAAACTCAAATGCAGCAAATAAGTTATAGGCCGAATTACCGCTCTCAAACTGACTCAAAGTCCACAAACGATATTGTGAAGAAGTAAGCGCATAAAAATCTTTGGCCTCGGCTTTAGGAATTGATTCCGACGATGACAACAGGCTAAGCAATCTACTTTTATGCGCCTTAATGTCTTCAATAATTTCGGGTGTTAAAGTCCCTTTCGGAGCATTAATTTTCAAATCCCCATTTTCTACCCGAAGTCTTATATTTAAAGATTCTAGTGTATTGATTAAATTCTCTATCATGATATTTTTTTTAAAGTAAACTTTGAGTGCGTCTGTAATTTTTAGAAGAGCGGCACTATTGTGTTAATAAAATAGTGGTATCCAATTGTTTATTTTATGCTGTAAACGGATTCATTTCACATGGCCGTAAGTATAGCGGTGTTCAAAATAAAATGAAACTCACGGTCCAATTTTAGATTAGTATCTCATCCAAATCGTCCGCTGTTTCTACCGCTAACTGATTTTGAAAAAGAATGAATTTTAGTTTTTTGGAAATTCCAATAACATCCTGAGTTTCATACAAATCCTGAATAGAGAATCTCGTATCAAAAGCCTTGTTGATTCTGTTGATTAAA
Source organism: Flavobacterium sp. T12S277 (assembly GCF_048514875.1). Lineage (NCBI taxonomy): Bacteria > Pseudomonadati > Bacteroidota > Flavobacteriia > Flavobacteriales > Flavobacteriaceae > Flavobacterium > Flavobacterium sp. T12S277. Next base: position 76,850 of record NZ_JBLYEG010000018.1, read on the forward strand.
ACGGTAGCTTTTAAACTGTTTCCTCCCAGTTCGAAGAAATTATTGGTGATTCCTATTTTCTCTAATTTTAGGATGTCCTGCCATATGACTACCAGTTTCTCCTCTATTTCGTTGGTCGGAGCAACATATTCCTGTTGAATAAGGTCGTCTGTGCTTACCGGAGGCAGCGCTTTTTTGTCGATTTTACCGTTTGGTGTAAGCGGAAATTGCTCTAAAAACACATAATAACTTGGCAGCATATATTCCGGCAGTTCACGCAAAAGTGACTGACGAAGCTGTTGTTTGTTTATGGTTGTGGCACTTACCAGATAACTTACAATAACAGGGTCATCCTGTACAGTTGCCGAGATTACGACACACTGATCGATGCCATCCTGAGATTGTAATACCTGCTCGATCTCGCCCAATTCAATACGATGTCCTCTGATTTTAACCTGACTGTCTTTTCGGCCTATGTAGGCGATGGTACCGTCGGGTAACCATTTACCCAAATCACCTGTTTTGTACAGTTTGGTAGTGTCGTTAAAAGGATTTGCAATAAACTTTTCTGCTGTGAGTTCATGCTGGTACAAATATCCTCTGGACAAGCCATCACCTGAGATACAGATTTCGCCAATGACTCCCACAGGCTGCAAGGCCAGGTCTTCTGAAAGGATGTAAAACTGCGTATTGTCTAAGGCTTTTCCAATAGGCACCGAGCTTTCGTAAGTACCTTCTACTCTGTAATAACTACTGTAGGTGGTGTCTTCTGAAGGGCCATACAGGTTTCTCACGGCTATGCCTGAGGCTGCAAAATGATTGGCAATGCTTACCGGAAATGCTTCTCCGGCAAGGTTAATTCCTGCTGCGTTCTCAAAAGTGGTTCCTTTTTCAATCAGGGTAAGGATTACAGAAGGAACGGTATTGATTAGTACGTTTTTATCGTTCTGGATATAGTCTCCTATTGATAATCCGTTTGGCAATAAACGAATTTGTTTTCCAATGCTTAACGGATAGAAAAATTCGTAAACAGAAAGATCAAAACAATGAGAAGTTACAGCATACAGCATGTCAAAATTAGTATCGCTAAATTCTCTTTGTGACCAGCATAACATGGCTACAGCATTCTGATGAGTGATCATAACGCCTTTTGGCTTTCCGGTAGATCCGGAGGTATAAATGATATAAGCCAGATGCTGTGAACTGAAAGAGATCTGCGGCAATAATTTTGAAATCGGTGCTGCCTGTCTGAAAGCTGCTATAAAGTTATTGTCTATAGTGACTTTACATTTACTGTCCTGTTCGATGTATTCTATTCTTTGTGCCGGATAGTTGGGATCAATCGGAACATAAGCGCAACCCGATTTTAAAACCGCCAATAAGGCAATAGGCAGCCACTCGCTGCGATCCAGTTTTACCCCTACTAAATCTTCTACGGCTAAGTTGTAATTGCTTAACAAATAGTGCGAAAGTTCGTTGGAGATTTCATCGAGTTCTTTGTAGGTAAAACTTTTGGCATCGGTTACCAAAGCAATCTGCTCCGGGCTTTTCTTTGCCTGAGACACAAATAAGTCGACCATGGTACTGCTCTTAGGATACGCTACTACTGTATCGTTAAAATCCTCCAGCAATTGGGTGGTCTCGGCTTCGCTCAGATAGTTGAGTGTGGCTACTTTTTGCTCCGGATTTTGGATAGCCTCTGTTAAAAAGGTTTCCAAGTGGGAAGCCAAACGCGCTACAAATTCTGCTTCATAAATATCGGTATTGTATTCGATGTGCAAACTTAGTTCTCCTGCTTGTTCTGAGAAGACGAGACTTAAATCGAACTGACTTACTTTTCTTGGGTTGGCTTTGTAAGGTTTTAAGGTTAAACTTTCTATTTGTACCGCATTTGAGGCAAATAAACCCTGCTGATTTTGCAATACGACCAGTACATCAAAGAGGGCTGATCGGCTGGTGTCTCTGCCTAAACCCAGTTGTTCTGCCAGATTATCGAGCGGATATTCCTGATGCGAATAGGCGTTTAGCAAGGTTTCTTTTTCGATGGTCAGTAATTCTTCAAAACTGGCGTTTTCTTCAAATATGGTTCGAATGGCCAGGGTGTTCAGATAAAGTCCTATTTGGTTTTCCAGATCACTGTGTTCTCTTCCGGCTATCGGTGTTCCTAAAATAAGGTCTCTGGTATTCGCATATCTCGAGAGTAATCCGTTTATACCAGCCATCAGGACCATGAAGAGACTGCTGTTGTGCTGCTCTGAAAAAACTTTCAGCTTACTACTTGTTTCTTTTGCGAAGTTGTAGCTGATGGAATCTCCGGCATAAGTTTTTATTCTTGGTCGCACTTTCTCTGTCGGAAGCTCCAGTACCGGAAGGCTGCCGCTAAAGATATTGAGCCAGTATTCTTCTGATTTTTTTAGTTTAACGGTTTGTTCTTCGCTTCTCATCCAGGTCGCATAGTCTTTATATTGTATGCTTAGTTCCGGAAGATGGATCGTTTTATTTTGTATGAGATGATCGTAAATCGTGATGAGTTCGTTGCTTAAAATTCCCATCGACCAGCCATCACTAATAATATGATGCATATTGAAAAGCAACAGCTGTTTCTTTTCTGATAATCGGATGAGTTTCAGGTTTACCAAAGGGGCTTTCTCCAGATCAAACTGGTGTTGATAGCTTTGGGCAATTTTGTCCCCGAGGGCTTCCTGTGAATCTTCGATTGTACTGAAATCTTCATAATCTACTTCGAAATCTATGGCTTCGGCATCAGTGATGAATTGACGTACTTCTCCCTGATCATCTCTTTTGAAAGAGGTTCTTAGGGTTTCATGTCGGGCAATAAGGAGGCTAAATGCTGCTTCTAATTGCGCTCTGTTTAAATCTCCTTCTAGTTCAAACGCACCCGGAATGTTGTAGGCCTGACTGCCCCCTTCAAACTGACTCACGATCCATAGTCGGTGTTGAGAAGAGCTTAAAACGTAGCTTTCCTGTTTCTCTGCTTTGGGTATGGCGCTGAAAGTTCCTGCCTCAAGTTTGCTGATGATTCCTGAGATGGTAGGGTTCAAAAAGACGTCTTTTACGCTGATTTGATACCCTAGCTGACGGTTGATTTTGTTGGCTACCAGAATTACTTTCAGACTGTGTCCGCCGAGTTCGAAGAAGTTGTCTGTGGTTCCAATGGTTTTGATGCCCAGTATTTCTTCCCAAATTGCAGCGAGTTGTTTCTCTAAGGTGGTCACCGGAGCGGTATATTTTTGCTGTACAATATGATCTGCACTCACTGCCGGCAAGGCTTTCATATCGACTTTACCGTGTGGGGTCAAGGCGATATTTTCTACCTGCAGGTAGTAACCCGGGATCATATAATCCGGTAAATGATGGCTTAGTTTGGTACGCAGTTCTTGTTTGTCTACTGGGTTTTCGGCTACCAGATAAGCTACTATTGCGGGTTCTTCGTCTATGTTTTGTACGGCTACAACACACTGACTGATGTTGTCTTGTGATAACAGGGCGTGTTCGATTTCTCCAAGTTCTATTCGGTGGCCTCTTACTTTTACCTGATCATCTTTTCGGCCTGAGAGTTCGATACTGCCGTCTGGAAGCCATTTGCCCAAATCGCCTGTTTTATAGAGTCTGGCTCCTTCAACAAAGGGATGAGTTACAAATTTTTCTGCTGTCAGTTCGGGGTTGTTCAGGTATCCTCTGGACAGGCTGTTGCCTGAAATACAGAGTTCGCCCAAAACACCTATGGGTTGTACCGACAGGTTATCGGACAAGATATAGATCTGACTGTCTTTTAAAGGCTTTCCGATTGGAATACCATTTCTTTGCAGATCACCTGAATCAACACTGCCCATGGCGGCGCTGATGGTGGCTTCTGTCGGGCCGTACTTATTGTAGAAGTCGGCTATTTTGATCATTTTTTCAGCCAGATTTTTTGGGCATACTTCTCCTGCCGCAACAATTCTTCTTAGGGTTTTGCAGCTGGAAAGGTTTTCTAAATGCGATAAATAACCCGGTGTGGCATGCAGATGGGTTATCGCATTTTGCTGTAATACGTTTGTAAAATCGGCCGGATCAATAATACGCTCTTTTGGCACACCTACTAATGTGGCTCCGCTAAGCAGCGCTAAAAAGATTTGCTCCATCGACGCATCAAAGGCGTTGTTGGAGAATTGTACGATACGATCGGACGCATCAAATCCAAATTCTTCTTTTTGGTTTAGGATGTAACTCACTAAACTTTTGTGTTCGATCATCACACCTTTGGGCTGTCCTGTTGAGCCTGAGGTGTAGATGACATACATCAGATTCTCCGGAGTCAACGCGATTGAAGGCGGGGTGATTTTGTATTGGTTTTGCTGGTTTTTAAAGTTCAATAATAAGTTTTCATCGATGATGACTTTACAGTTGCTGTCTTGTTCGATGTAAGCAATTCTTTGCTCCGGGTAGCCCGGATCTATAGGAACATAGGCGCCTCCCGTTTTCAATACGGCTAACAGTGAGATGTAAATCCACTCGCTGCGTTCTAATTTTACGGCAATGAGGTCTTCTGTATTTATTTCGTAGTTGCTCAATAAATAATGTGCCAGCTGACTGGACAGTTCATCCAGTGCTTTGTAAGTCAGCGAACTGTCTTCAAAAATTACTGCCGTGGCATCCGGAGTCTGCGCAACCTGCTGTGCGAACCTTGCGACTGCTGTAGTGGCTAATGCTGCTTCTGATTTTGAAGTGCTGAAATCTTCCAAAAGGGTTGCTCTCTCTGAGGCCGAGAGGTAGTCAAGAATGGCTACTTTCTGATCCGGATTTTGGATTCCTTTTGTTAAAAAACAATCCAAATGAGCAGCCAAACGCGTTATAAAATCCAATTCATAAATATCGGTATTGTAATCTATAACTAAGGACAATTGACCTTGTTTCTCTGAAAAAGAAAAGTTTAAGTCAAACTTGCTAAAGGACTTTTCCAGATTTTTATAAGGCGTTATTTCAAGACCGTTTAGTACTAACCCCTCAGAGGTTAATAACTCTTCCTGGTTTTGAAATACCACTAAAACATCAAACAAAACTGATCGGCTCAGGTCTCTTTTAAGATCAAGTGCTTCGATAAGGCTGTCAAAAGGATAGTCCTGATGGGAATAGGCTTTTAATAAGGTTTCTTTTTGAACGGTCAGTAATTCTTCAAAACTGGCGTTTTCATCAAAAGTAGTCCGAATGGCCAGTGTATTTAAATACAAGCCCACCTGGTTTTCTAAATCGCCGTGTTTTCTTCCTGCTACGGGAGTTCCCAAAATAATATCTCTGGTATTGGCATATCTGGAAAGTAAACCGTTTATTCCCGTCATTAAAAGCATAAAAAGGGTTACGCCTTTTTGCTGTGCATACGTATTAAATGCGGTGGTACTTTCTTTTGAGAAAAAATGATATACGCCTGAACCGTTATACGTTTTAAGCTTAGGCCTTGTCCGGTCAGTTGGCAGTTCCAAAAGGGGTAAATCGCCCGAGAATGTCTCTAACCATGCGGCTTTGGACTTTTCGAGTGCGGCCTGTCTGGACGGACTTTTTTGCCATTCTGAATAATCTTTATACTGAATAGACAATTCCGGCAATACCACCTCATTTCCTATGGCCAGGGCATTGTAAATGCTCATAAACTCTTTACTCAATACGCCCATAGACCAGCCATCGCCGATAATATGGTGCATGTTGAGCATCAGTATGTGGTGATCTTCGGCGGCCTTTACAATCTCTGCTAAAAAAAGTGGTCCTTTTTCTAAGTCAAAACTATGTTTTTGAAGCGCAGTAGCGTGATTACTCAAAACTTCAGCAGTGGCATTATTTAAATCTGTAAACTGTAAAACCCCGCTGTATTGGGCAAAGGGAACAATATACTGTCCCAAAATTCCTTGTTCGTCCTCTTTAAAAACAGTGCGTAAACTCTCATGTCGTTCTATTAAAATCTTAAAAGTCTGATTGAGCTTTTCAAAATTTAACACGCCTTTAAATTCATAGGCATCAAAAATATTATAAGCCGAATTACCTCCTTCAAACTGACTTAAAGTCCACAGTTGCTGTTGGGACGAAGTAAGTGCATAAAAATCTTTGATCACTGCTTTAGGAATTGATTCTGAAGAGGAAAGCAGTTTGATCAGCTCATTTTTACCGGCTTTAATACTTTCAATAATTTCAGGAGTCAAAGCACCTTTCGGAGCATTAATTTTCAAATCCCCGTTTTCTACCCGAAGTCTGATATTTAAGGATTGTAACTTTTTTATTAAATTCTCTTTCATGATATGATTTTTAGAGTAAGTTGGAATGTTGATATGATTTTTTAAAACCATATTACTATTATCCCAAGACCAACAAGCAAGCAGGCTTATGGTATTGCCTGATGTTAAACTTAGTATTGCTGTGCATTATGCTCCAAAAGAAGGCAGCAGCTACTGAAAAAAAAGCATGGCCATAAAATACAGCCATGCTTATGATATAAAACGAAACTCGCGATTAAATTCTATATCAATATCTCATCCAGATCATCAGCTGTTTCTACTGCTAACTGATTTTGATACAGGATAAATTTTAGTTTTTTAGAAACTCCTTTGATTTCCTGAGCCTCGTACAAGTCCTGAATAGAGAATCTCGTATCAAAAGCTCTGTTGATTCTGTTGATTAAAACGGTGGCTTTCAAACTATTTCCACCCAGTTCGAAGAAGTTATCGGTTGTACCAATTCTATCCAGTTTTAGGATATCCTGCCATATGTCAACAAGTTTTGCCTCTATTTCGTCGATAGGTGCGATGTATTCCAGTTGAATTACATCGGCCTGACTTACCGGTGGCAGTGCTTTTTTGTCGATTTTACCGTTTGGTGTAAGCGGAAATTTGTCTAAAAACACATAATAACTCGGTAACATATAGTCCGGTAATTCACGTCCCAATGACAGGCGAAGCTGTTGTTTGTCTACGACTGTTGTGCTCACGAGGTAACTTACAATGACTGGATCGCCCTGAACGGTTGCGGTTACCACAACACACTGATCGATATCTTGCTGAGATTGTAATACCTGTTCGATTTCTCCAAGTTCTACTCTGTGGCCTCTGATTTTAACCTGACTGTCTTTTCGGCCTATATAGGCGATGGTACCATCAGGTAACCATTTACCCAAATCGCCTGTTTTGTAGAGCTTTGTGCTCTCGTTGAAAGGATTGGTGATAAATTTCTCTGCCGTTAATTCGGGTTGGTACAAGTATCCTCTGGATAAACCGTCGCCCGAGATACAGATTTCTCCAATAACGCCTACAGGCTGCAAGGCCAGGGCTTCTGAGAGAATGTAAAACTGGGTATTGTCTAAGGCTTTTCCAATAGGCACCGAGCTTTCATAAGTTCCCTCTACTCTGTAATAACTGCTGTAGGTAGTATCTTCTGAAGGGCCGTATAAGTTTCTCACGGCTATGCCTGAGGCTGCAAAATGATTGGCAATACTTACCGGAAATGCTTCTCCGGCAAGGTTAATCCCTGCTGCATTTTCAAATGAAACGCCTTTTTCGATATGGCTATGAATCACCGAAGGAACGGTATTGATTAATACTTTTTTATCGCTGTTGATGTACTCTCCTATTGCTAGTCCGTTGGGTAGTAAGCGGATTTGTTTTCCGATGCTCCAAGGGTAGAAGAATTCATAAACAGACAAATCAAAACAATGTGAGGTTACGGCGTATAAAATGTCAAAATCGGTATCGCTAAATTCTCTTTGTGACCAGCATAACATCGCTACCCCATTCTGATGAGTGATCATAACGCCTTTTGGCTTTCCGGTAGATCCGGAGGTATAGATGATGTAAGCCAAATTGTCTGCCCCAAAAGATACCTTTGGAAGCGATTTCGAAATCGGTGCTGCTTGTTTGAAAGCTGTTATAAAGTTGTCGTCTATGGTTATTTTACATTTACTGTCCTGCTCGATGTACGCAATTCGCTGCGCCGGATAGTTCGGATCGATCGGAACATAAGCGCAACCCGATTTTAAAACAGCCAATAAGGCTATCGGTAACCACTCGCTGCGGTCCAGTTTTACACCTACTAAATCTTCTATGGCTAAGTTGTAATTACTTAACAAATAGTGCGAAAGCTCGTTTGAGATTTCATCAAGTTCCTGATAGGTAAAGCTTTTCGCATCGGTTACCAAAGCAATCTGCTCCGGAGTTTTCTCTGCCTGAAACACAAATAAGTCAACCATAGTGTGATCCTTAGGATACGCTATTGCGGTGTCGTTAAAATCCTCCAGTAATTGGGTGGTCTCGGCTTTGCTCAGGTAGTTGACTGTGGCTACTTTTTGTTCCGGATTTTGGATGGCCTCTGTTAAAAAAGTATCCAAATGGTCGGCTAAGCGTGCTACAAATTCTGCTTCATAAATATCGGTGTTGTACTCGATGTGTAAATTCAGTTGTCCTTCTTTCTCTGAAAAAAGAAAACTTAGATCAAACTGACTGACTTTTCTTTGATGTTCGTTATAAGGTGTTAGGGTTAAGCCTTCTATTTGCAGGTCTGATGCAAACAAATCTTGTTGGTTTTGCAATACGACCAGTATATCAAAAAGTGCTGATCGGCTTGTATCTCTTCCCAATCCCAGTTCTTCTACCAGGTTGTCCAATGGGTATTCCTGATGCGAATAGGCATTTAATAAGGTATCTTTTTGTATGGCTAATAGTTCTTCAAAACTGGCGTTTTCTTCAAATGTGGTTCGAATGGCCAGAGTGTTGAGGTAGAGTCCGATTTGATTTTCTAAATCACTGTGTTCTCTTCCTGCTATTGGTGTTCCTAAAATTAAGTCTCTGCTGTTGGTGTATCTCGAGAGTAATCCGTTGATTCCGGCCATTAAGACCATAAAGAGACTGCTGTTGTGCTTTTCGGAATAGGTTTGCAAATGGGCACTTGTTTCTTTGGTGAAGCTATGGGTGATGGAATCGCCGGCATAGGTCTTCATTTTTGGCCTCATTTTGTCTGGCGGAAGTTCTATTACCGGCAGGTTACCGCTAAAAATATCCAGCCAGTAAGCTTCTGATTTTTTTTGTTTAACGGTTTGTTCCTCGCTTCTGATCCAGCTTGCATAGTCTTTATATTGCAGGCTAAGTTCGGGCAGACTGATGGCTTTGTTCTGAACTAAATGATCGTAAATGGTGATCAATTCGTTGCTCAAAATTCCCATCGACCAGCCATCACTAATGATATGATGCATGTTAAAGAGTAACAGGTGTCGTTTTTCTGATAATTTTATAAGCTGTGCATTTACTAAAGGTGCCTGTGCTAAATCAAATGGATGTTGAGCGTACTGGTCTATTCTCTTTTCTACTGCCTGTTGCTGATTTTCCACTGTAGTGAAATCGGCATACTCTATTTTAAAGTCCACGTCTGAAGGATCGATGATGAATTGACGCACTTCTCCTTCTTCATTTCGTTTGAAAGAAGTTCTTAAAATTTCATGTCGGCTAATAACAGCTTTAAAGGCCTGGTTTAGATATTCTGCATTTAAAGTTCCTTCGAGTTCAAACGACCCCGGGATGTTGTACGCCTGATTCCCGCCTTCAAACTGGCTTAGTATCCATAAGCGATGCTGAGAAGAGGTCAAAACATAACTTGACTGTTCTTCGGCTTTAGGGATTGCCGTGTAAGCTGCAGTCTCGAGTTTACTGATGATCCCCGAGATGGTAGGGTTTAAAAAGACGTCTTTTACGCTGATTTGATACCCTAGCTGACGGTTGATTTTATTGGTTACTAAGATGACTTTTAAGCTGTGTCCGCCTAATTCGAAGAAGTTGTCTGTGGTACCAATGGTTTTGATGCCCAGTACTTCTTCCCAAATGGCTGCCAATTGTTGCTCTAAAGCGGTTACCGGAGCGGTATATTTTTGCTGTACAAGATCGTTTGTACCTATTGCCGGTAAGGCTTTAAGATCGATTTTACCATGAGCCGTTAAGGCGATGGCATCCACCTGAACGTAGTAACCCGGTACCATATAATCTGGTAGCTGGCGACTTAAAAGCGAACGCAGTTCTTGTTTGTCTACTGATTTCTCGCCGACCAGATAGGCTACAATTACGGGTTCTGCTTCTATCTCCTGCACGGTTACTACGCACTGATTGATGTTTTCCTGAGACAATAGGGCATGTTCGATTTCTCCGAGTTCGATACGGTGTCCTCTTACTTTTACCTGATGGTCTTTTCGGCCTGAATATTCAATGTTTCCATCGGCTAGCCATCTGCCTAAATCGCCAGTTCTATAAAGTTTTGCACCTTCGATAAAAGGATGAGGTACAAATTTCTCTGCTGTTAGTTCTTCGTTATTAAGGTATCCTCGGGAGAGACTGTCTCCTGAGATGCACAGTTCTCCGAATACACCTACTGGTTTTAGGGTCAGGTTATCGGATAAGATATACAATTCGCTTCCTTTTAGGGGTTTGCCTATAGAAATATGGTTGCTTTGAAGATCGCTTTTATCCACTCTGTACATGGTGGCGCTGATGGTGGCTTCTGTTGGACCGTACTTGTTATAGAAGTCGGCAATTTTCACCATTTTTTCGGCCAGGTTTTTCGGGCAGATTTCTCCCGCGGCAACAATTCTTCTTAGTGTTTTACAAGTGGAAAGGTTTTCCAGATGAGACAAATAACCCGGGGTGGCATGCAGGTGTGTTGCCCCATATTCCTGTAATACGTTTACAAAATCTGCCGGATCAATGATGCGGTCTTTGGATACACCTATCAGTGTGGCTCCGCTAAGCAGGGCCAAAAAGATCTGTTCCATAGAAGCATCAAAGGCATTGTTCGAAAATTGTACTACACGTTCTTCTAAACCAAATCCAAATTCTTCTCTCTGGTTGGTGATATAATTGACTAAACTTTTGTGTTCGATCATCACACCTTTTGGCTGACCTGTGGAACCCGATGTATAAATAACATACATCAGGTTCTCCGGACTTAGAGAAATGACAGGTAATGTAGTTGAATAATTGTCCTGACGGGATATGAAATTCGCCAATAACTTCTCGTCAATAACAACTTTACATTTACTGTCTTGCTCAATATAAGAAATTCTTTGTTCCGGATAGGTCGGATCGATTGGCACATAGGCGCCTCCGGTTTTTAAAACGGCCAATAAGGAAATATAAATCCACTCACTGCGGTCTAGTTTTACGGTGATCAGGTCTTCGGTGTTTATCTCATACTGGTTCAGTAAATAATGCGCCAGCTGATTGGACACCGCATCCAGTTCTTTATAGGTCAAGGATCTGTCCTCAAATACCACTGCTATGGCATCAGGAGTTTTGGCTGCCTGCTCCTCAAATAGTGCAACTGCTGTTGTATCTACTGGTAATTCTGTTTTTGTGGTATTAAAATCCTGTAAAAGGGTTGCTTTCTCTGCAGTAGAAATGTAGTCTAAAGTCGCTAAAGATTGAGTTGGGTTTTCAACAAGAGCGACCAAAACTTTAAGGTAAGCCTTTAAAACGCGTTTCATTGTCGCATATTTAAAGATGGCTGCATTATAATCCCATTCTACTGAAATTCTTCGGTCTGGTGTGTTATCGGTTAAAGAATCTATTTGTTCGTATACCGTGTTTACTACTACACTAATGTCAAATCGGGAAGTTTTATTGTGCCCTTTCAAAATCTCTATATCTGCATCCAGCAGAGACATGCTTTGTATTGGAACATTCACAAAACTAAACATGTATTGAAATAAAGGATGCAGGTGCAAACTTCTTTCCGGATTTATTCTTTCTACTACTTTACCAAAAGGAGTATCATCATTAGCATAAGCATCCAGACAGCTTTCTTTCACTTCGTTTAGTACGGCCATTAAAGAATCATCGTTGTTAAAAGTAGTTCGCAATGCGATGGTATTGACAATCATACCCAGAACTTCCTGAAATTCTTTATAACGTCTGTTCGCAACAGCAGTCCCCACAGAAATGTCGCTTTGATTGCTAAATTTATGCAGTACTATTTTAAAAGCCGCTAACATGGTGATGAACAGCGACACATCTTGTTTTTCTGAAAACTGACGTAGTTTTTCTGAAAAATCTAATGAAAAAACGTGTTCTATGGTACCGCCTTTTTTTACGGTAGTTTCGTTTCTTTCATAGTCTAAAGGCAGTAACTGTTGGTTGGAGAAACCTTCAAATTTGTTTTCCCAAAAGTCTAATTTTTCGTTGATTACGCTTTCGTTCAGGCTGTTTTTTTCCCAATACGCATAATCTTTAAAGGTAACTTCGGGTTGCTCTACCTCAAAATCCGGATTTCTTTTTAATTCATTATATATATCAACAAAATCTCTGAATAAAATGCCCTGTGTCCATCCGTCTAAAATTAAATGATGCTCAGAAAAGAGTACAACACTTTCCTGATCGGAAAACTTCAATAGTTCGATTCTAAAAAGTGGTCCTTCTTCTATTTTAAAAGCACGGCTCTCTATTTTTTCCAGACAATCGGCAATTACTTTTTCTTTGTTTTCCTGACTTTTTATACCCGTATAATCGATAACAGGAATGGAATACGAAAACGGAGGAAGTATTTTTTGATACGGCTTACCTTCCTGATTGACAAAAACGGTTCTTAAAATCTCGTGTTTTTGAATCAGTTTATTGAACGTTTCTTCCAACGCTTCTACCTCAACAAAGCCCTTTAGTTTCATGGCTCTGGACACGTGATAAGAAGTATCGGTTTGATCCAGCTGATTTAAGAACCACAATCTGTCTTGTGAAAAAGACAAGGGGTATAATTCCTGCTCAGGAGCTTTAATATTTTGGACTTCTTTTTTATTTAAAGTTGGAACCAGCTCGCTTATTTCTTTGATTGTAGGCGATTTGTAAAAGTCTCTTAACGACAATTCAATCCCTTTTTGATCACGTAGACTGCTGATAAACTGATTAGCCAATAGAGAATGTCCTCCCAATTCGAAAAAACTAACGTTAACATCTACCTGATCCAATCGCAATAATTCCTGCCAGATCGAGGCAATCTCTTTTTCTTCCTGGGTGGTTGGCAACTGAACTGCTTCGGTAATGTTGATGGTTTTAGGTTCCGGCAAACTCTTGATATCGATTTTCCCGTTAGGAATTAAAGGAATCGCGTCGATGATTACAAAGTGAGTCGGAATCATAAATTCCGGTAAATGATTTTTTAAATCAATCACTAAGGAAGATATATTAATAAACGATTCGTTGGCTACCAGGTAAGCAATCAAAATAGGCATGCCCGCAACTTCGTTGATACACACATAACTGTCTACGATGTATGCATTCACTTTTTGAATGGCCTGCTCGATTTCTCCTACTTCAATACGGTATCCTTTATAACTTAACTGGCTGTCTTTTCGGCCATAAAAAATTAAGTTATTGTCGATTCCCCATTTTCCTAAATCTCCGGTTTTATAAATACGTTCTCCATTGATATGAATGAAGGCATTGTCTGTAAGTTCTTTTTTATTCAGATACGAAACGGCCAGACCTACACCCGAAAGTCCGATTTCTCCAATGGCTCCTTTTGGTAATATTGTTGTTCCGTCCAACAAATAAACGCCTCTGTTGGTGATCGGTTTTCCAATAGGAAATTGAGTATCGGTTTTACCAATTTTATAATAGGTCGCACATACGGTACTTTCTGTAGGCCCGTAGGTATTATAAATATCATAAATGCCAATCAGCTGATCGACCTGATGTGGTTTTAGCGTATCGCCTCCGCTAATAAGCGTTTTAATCTTTAAGTTGTAGCTTTTGTGACTGTCGTTCAGATATTGCAACACAAAAGGATTGGTGCTTAACAAGGTAACTTCAAAGCGCTCGCAGTCTTTAAGCAATTCATTAAAATCCTTAGTCTCATGAGCAATTACTAAATTACCTCCTACAGACAAAATCGGGAAAATTTCTTCTACCGAAGTATCAAAAGCAGTAGAAGCCTGCTGCAATACAATATCTTTTTCGGTAAGGCCGAAATAAACACCAAATGTCAGGACATAATCGTATAGGGAACGGTGATTAATGACCACTCCTTTTGCATCTCCCGTTGAACCGGAGGTATAAATAATATAAGCTTCGTCTTCAGGATTCAAAGCCACAGGAATATAATTTTCAGCTGCTGTATGCTCTTCCAGGATACAATCGATGTTGTATTCGATGTTTTCTACAACAGAATTTGAAAACGAATCGGTTAAGATAAAATCTAAGCTGGCATCTTTTATAATGTAGTGTTTTCTTTCGTCCGGATAGGCATTATCAATAGGTACATAAACTGCTCCTGCTTTTAGGGCCGCCAGAATTCCAACAATACTTTTTTCGGATCTCGAAAGCATTACGCCCACTTTATCTCCTTTTTTAACACCACTAAACTGTAAATATGACGCTACAGTATTGGCATGTGCCTCAAGCATTTCGTATGTTAGAACGTTTGTTTGACAAGAAACTGCTGCTTTTGAAGCATGTCTTGCTACAGCGTTATTCCAAAGATTTAAAAATGTCTCTTCAGGTCTGTTTACAACTGGTCCTTTTGAAAGGGCCTGTATTTCTTCTAACTGTTCTTTACTCGAAATTTGAATTTCGGCTATAGCTGTATCTCTGGTGTCTTTTAATTCTGTTAATACTTTTCTGAAAGAAGTAATCAGCTGATTGGCTTCAAATTTTGAAACGTATTTTTCGTTGATATCAAATCTAAAACTAAGCTGTCCTTCCACGTCTTCAAAAACATGGATAGAAATAGGATCTTCTTCACTATCATTAGACAAAGGATGAATAGTGGCTTTATTTCCTGAAAATTCAGATTCGTACTGCATACGCTCGTACGACAATCGTACATCATACAGCTTTGAAGTTTCCTGAGGCAGGTTACGCAATATATCGGCCTGCTGAAAACGCTGATGTCTGTAACAGGTAAAAAGCGTAGTTCTGATTTCTTTTATAAAATCGCTTACAGATGCTGTTGTTTCCAACGTCAGTTTTAACGGTAACATGCTCAAAAACGGTCCGAAAGTATTTTTTTCGGCAGCATTTTTTCGGTTCAAAATAGGCATACCTAAGTTGACTTCTTCTCTGTTGTAATATTTAGACAATACAATAGAGAAACAGCCCAGAAGTAAGTGAAAAATACTCAGTCTTTCTGTTTTTACAAACGACCATAAGGCTTCATTTTCTTCCTCTGTAAGCGCAATTTCGATATTACAGTGACCTGCTGATTTATTGGTACCCGTATAGATCAAAGAAGGCAGTTCTTCGTAACGGCCTAACCAGAAGTTTTTATCAATAGAAAAATCTTCCGAAGCTCTGTACGCATTGTCTAATGCGATAAAAGATTCGTAAGACAGTTTGTTTTTTCCGATACATAAATCATCATACACCACAGCGGTACCCAATTGCTCGTAAATTCGTTTTACTTTATTGAACAATAACTGAAATGAAAAACCGTCAGAAATGATGTGGTGAAGTTTAGAATACCAGATATACGATTCAGGAGCCACTTTAATAAGCCACATTTTGTACAGTTGTTTGTCCTTTTCGATATCAAAAGGAAGTACAAAATCTTTCCCGATCATCTGAATCGCTTTTGATTCTTCCCAATCTTCGATACAGGTCAAAGCCAAATCACTGTCTGCTTCCTGAATGGAATATACAGGGAAACCGCTCTTTTCTTCAAAAACAAAAGAAAAAATATCGTTCTCTTTAATCAGAATATGGAAGGCCGCTTTAAAACGCTCCACATCAACACTTCCGTTAATAAAGGCATAACCGCCAATGTTGTATTTTGGCGACTCGTTGTCAAGTATCTGATCAAGCCAGATGTATTTCTGCACATTTGTGACATTATTTTTCATAAGTATGCTTTTTATAATTTAAATAAATACCGAAAACGTAACGTTATCGTACCATTTTGATTTGTAGAATAGGTGGAAACAACCGCACCCATGATTGAACACGGGCGGAATGAATGTTGTATTAAGATTTATATGGTGTTTTCCTCAGAGAACGAGGAAATGTAGAGTCTAAAAACTACGCTTTAGCAAAAACGTTTTCTGTTGCATTGGATAGATACGACAAAGGAATGATGGCTGAGATGTTTTGACGTAAAGAGCTTAGTCTGACACTGATTCGGTGTTGATTGTCGACTCTGAAAACTTCACATTCCAAACCTGAAAGGTCACCATGCTCAATTTTCAGTTTATCGCCTATTTTAGGCAGTACCGGTTCAATCTGAACATCTGTGATGTCCTCCACCTGGGTAAAAAGCTTGATGTAATCAATTTCTTCTTCAGAAACTTTTCCGTATTCTTTGCCAAATGACAAGTACGAACAGCCGCTTTCGACATTTAAGGCATCATGAAAGTCTTTATTGGATTTGATATTTACAAAGACATAACTTGGAAATAATGGGATCTGAATTTTCTTGGTTCTGTCACTCCATTTTCTGATGCTGGTGGCCATCGGTAAAAAAGCTTCTAGTTTCTTTTCTATTAACTCTTTGTAGACTTTACTCTCATGTCTGTACCTTACGTAAAGAACATGCCATCCTTGTTTTTGATCCATACTATTTGGTTTTTTCGTCACCGGGCATAGCTGCGCTATTACCAGTCACATGGTTATTTTTTTTAGAGATCTGTTTTTTGGTTTAATAGCTTTACCTTTTTTACTTTGAAGTAATTTTGGTAATAATGTTTTTGTTGCAACTCTCAGGACAATTGTTATTGTGTTTGGAGCGCTTTGTAAAAATCGGTTTGTTGAGGTTTCAACTACTTATTTTTACTGAAGTAAATTTACAATAGCGGTTTTCAAATTCTACTACACCAAAGTGTAGTTCAGCTTGTTAGCGTTAAATACTACCTTATTGGGTAGTTTATAGTTTACAGACGAAAGCTGAAAATCTTCCGGTGTAACCAAATGTTTGTTTTCATTGTAGAAATTAATCAGTCCATTATAAGACATGGATACAGGTATTGTTTCTGATCCCAGGTATTCGATTGATTTACCCACAATTTTTGCTTTGATGCCCATTAAGGTGAGTACACGTAATAGTTTAGCGTCGATTTCGGCAAAAGCCATGTTGTCTTTGTGTTTGCAAACCGGTGCAATGGCACAAACCAATAGTTTTTTTAGCAGGTTAACGTCACGAACACCTTTTTTGATGGCAAAACGTCCAATATGCCAGATTTCATTGATGGCATCTCCTTCTGCGCAGATGAAAGGATTGATACCAAACATTTTCTGAATTGGTAGTGGTGTGATGAAATCCCATTTCAAAACTCTGATGGTTCCTGTGAAGTCCCCTTGTTCGTTTTTGAAAGCGAATATTTTTGAGTTTTCTAAGTAGCCCATTTCTTCTTTGTAAACCGCATCGATATCGTTTTGATAATGACCTGGTAGAATTTCATTGGAATGGTGATTGAAGTTTTCTGTGACTACAAATTTTGACATAAGTAAGATGTCATTTTGACTAATTGCTGGGTGGTTGTTTTTGGCGAGTTTCATAGTGTTTGTTTTCTCCAAAA